>CAJMQU010000026.1 GCA_905215555.1 uncultured bacterium | reverse complement strand
TTTGTTAACCTTAAATCTAATACTATGAAAAACACATTGCAAAGATACGGACTTTAGGGATATCTCCAAATTTTCAGGGGCAAACGGAGAGTTTTATAACATGGTTTAATAGAATTAAGGAAGTCGTTAACTACCCGGCATCCCAATGTTAACAATTAACATAACACAGACTGCATATTTAAGAAATACATCAGCTTCATTCATCTTTCTCACTTTCTATCTCTAATTCCTTAATTTCTTTATTCAGGAAGACAGAGAGAATCGTTCTCAAAACAACTACCCCTCCTAAAATACCCAATTCGTTCAGAGTAGGTTCCAATACAGTCTTTAGTATATCCGATGCTATGAGGAATTCAAGTCCTAACAATAAGTAAGTCCCGAAGGTAGCACGCAACCTCCGGATATTGGTCGTTGAATATTTGCCTGTAAATCTCTTGAACTCATTGCTAAAAAAGGATATGATGCTGATTAGTGCTCCGTAGGTGACAATGAGAAGACTTGTCACACTAATTATCGTTGCCAGTGTATTTAAGAAGGTAGTAAGCATGTCTATTGTCTTTTTATTGATATAACATTACGGTTCACTTAAATGTTTAAACTTCTAGATGATCCTTATACTCTTGTTATTTCTGAGAAGCTCCACCACAACCTGATTTCAATCAAATTAGGGGTTATGCTTTAGAAAAGCCTGCGCCACGAGACAAAAAGACATTAATATGAATAATATTTCATTCGGAGAAAGTAAGATTTCGCCTACTTTTGCAGAAAACATAGCATAAAGTAATAAGAAAATGAATAGACACACTTTTTGCAGCTACTTGATTTTGGGAGTTGCATTCGCATTCTGTCTGCCGATGCAAGCCCAAAACAAGGTGGCTGCACCCATGAAGGACGTCAACCAGGTAATTGACAATACACTGGATAGTTTAAACAAAGCCCGGACAGCAAGGCCGATAGCCGGCTCCAGCCGCAAAGGCAATAATCCGGTTTTGTTTTTAGTAGGAAACTCCACCATGCGCACCGGCACCTTGGGCAACGGCAACAATGGCCAATGGGGCTGGGGATATTACGCCGGAGACCACTTTGACCAGGACCGGATAACGGTAGAAAACCACGCGTTGGGCGGAACAAGCAGCCGCACATTCTACAAGCATTTATGGCCGGATGTCATTAAGGGAGTGCGCCCGGGCGACTGGGTGATTATCGAATTGGGCCACAACGACAATGGTCCTTACGATAGCGGACGTGCACGCGCCTCCATTCCCGGAATTGGTAAAGACAGCCTGAACATAACCATCCAGGAAACCGGAGTAAAAGAAACGGTATACAGCTATGGCGAGTACATGCGCCGTTTTGTGCAGGAAGTGAAAGCGAAAGGCGCCCACCCCATCCTGTTCTCACTGACGCCCCGCAATGCCTGGGAAGATAAAGACAGCACGATTGTGACACGTGTCCACAAGACATTCGGGCTATGGGCAAAGCAAATAGCCGAAGAACAACAAGTGCCCTTTATCGACTTGAACGACATCACCGCCCGTAAATTCGAGAAATTCGGTAAAGAGAAGGTGAAATATATGTTCTATCTGGACCGCATCCACACCAGTGCTTTCGGTGCTAAAGTGAACGCAGCGTCCGCCGCCGAAGGTATTCGGGAGTGCGCAGGCCTGGAGCTGGCAAACTATCTGAAACCAGTAGAGAAAGAGACACTCACCGGTGCCAGCCGGAAAGAAGGTTGTCCGGTAGTGTTCACCATCGGAGACAGCACGGTGAAGAATAAAGATGACGATAAAGACGGCATGTGGGGCTGGGGCAGCGTGATAGCCGACGAGTTCAACCTGAAAAAGGTGACTGTTGAGAACCATGCCATGGCAGGACGCAGCGCACGCACATTCTTGGACGAAGGCCGTTGGGACAAGGTTTATGATGCCCTGCAACCGGGTGATTTCGTACTTATCCAGTTTGGACATAATGACGGAGGAGACATCAACGTAGGCAAAGCGCGCGGCGAACTGCACGGTTCGGGAAACGAAAGCAAGGTTTTCCTGATGGAAAAAACAGGAAAATATCAGGTGGTATATAGCTTCGGCTGGTATCTGCGCAAGTTCATTATGGATGCACAGGAAAAGGGGGCCATCCCCATCGTACTGAGCCACACACCCCGCAACAAATGGAAAGACGGGGAAATTGAACGCAATACGAACAGTTATGGCAAGTGGACGCGCGAGGCGGCAGAAATGACCGGTGCCTACTTCATTGATTTGAATAAACTATCAGCAGATAAGCTACAGAAAATGGGATCCAAGAAAACACCCGCTTTCTACAACACCGACCACACGCACACCTCGCTAAAGGGTGCACGCATGAATGCACGGAGTATTGCAGAAGGGATAAAGGCTACTGATTGCCCGTTGAAGAAGTACTTGAAGTAAGCAAGGCCTCCACCACCGAGGCATCGACTTTGAAAGCCGTTCCATGACGTGTTCCCTTCGGGAAAGAAACCCCGGTCGGACACGTCTTCCCACGTCTTTCCATTATCCAATGAGCGGACCGCCCCGTAACGATGGTAGCGATATTTATCGAAGTAAACGTAAAGCGCATCATCCACATAGAGCGGAGCAGGGCCTTCCGCCCAGTAATCGCCGGTGATGGGAACAGATACTTCAACCGGAAATCCATCCCTGATATTCCTTGTACGCGTAATCCGCAGGTTCTTCTCCGGCGGATTGGAGTTTTCGTTCTTCACTACCATAATCAACTCATCGCTCTTGGGCACCTTCACAATAGCGGCGTCGATGACGCTGAAATCAGGATTGAAGAACATCTTGGTTTCGGAGAAAGTATGAAAATCTTTTGTAGTCACACTGTACATGCGATGGTTCATCGTAGAAAAGTTCGGGTGCCCAACAATTATGTGCAGTAGGTTCGTGCATCAGTTTGTCTTTCCCCACTGCGGAAGTCAGGAAAGAGCGTCCCTCGTTCAGTGGCGTCCAGGTCAGGCCGTCATAACTTAGGCTAGATGCAGGCCGTCTTCACTGTTACCGATAAAGTAAGAAAAAAGATAAGCGGGTTTGCCGGTAAAGGCGGTCAATGCCAGGCAAAGAGCCAGCGCCAGGCAAGCTATTCTCCTTTTCATGGGTTCATCAAGATTAAAAAGTTTACTTTGCAAATATACCATATCTCCGAGATATGCCCAAGCCCCGGAGAAATGCTAAAATAGAAAGGACATGGTTAATTATTCGAAAAGGAGGACTTCATAAGATAAATAATCACTTCTTTTGTTCCCACCAAGAACCAAAACAGCCCCCTACATGAGTAATAAGATGGATATGAAAGCACTTGAAGCCTTGCAACAGGGATGTCACAAGGCATTCGAGGTTGTTTTTCTGGCTTATTACGGAAAAGTAAAGGCGTTTATATACGGCTACGTCAAGTCCGAAGCGGATGCCGAGGAGTTGGCAGAAGATTTATTTGTAAATCTTTGGGTGAAACACCGGGATATAGACAATGCCAAATCGTTCGATTCTTTTCTGCATACGATGGCAAGGAATTCGGCAATCAACTTTTTGAAGCATAAATATGTGCAGGAGGCTTATCTGAGCACAGTTCAGGGGCAAGAATACGGTTCTACTTCCGAGGAGGATATGATAGCAAAAGAGTTGGGGTTGCAGATTGACGAGACGGTGGAAAACATGCCGGAGCAACGACGGAAGATTTATGTATTGAGCCGGAACGAAGGATTGAGCAATGAAGAAATAGCCGAACGGCTGCACACTACCAAAAGAAATGTAGAAAGCCAATTGAGCCTTGCCTTGAAAGAGATACGGAAAACAATCTCATGTTTCTTCGTAGTATTTTTATAACTTCCGATACAGTATTCTATTCGGATATGAATTATCTTCTTTTACCTTATAAGTACGTGGCTGTTTCTTCACGTGGTGATTCTGTTTACCCCAAATGGTAACTTCATTTACACGCCGAGGTAAAGACCGTTACATACCGAGGTAAAGGTCGTTACAATAGGAGGTAAAGACCGTTACAATAGGAGGTAAAGACCGTTACATACAGCGGTAAATGTCTTTTCCTGATTTGCTGCCCCTGTTTCGCTTTTTGTTCTAATGTTCTTCTATCTAAAAACTCTTATTCGTTTCGCTAATGAGCAAAATCTTCATGAATAACTTCTCTTGAAAAAAATATCAGTTTTCTTATTGAGCTTTCCCCATCTCAACTGTATATATACCAAAAGCAGTAAAAATGGAAACAAATCATATCGTTAAAATCATACGAAAATATTTGTCGGGACGTTTCTCGCCTGAAACAGAGGAGCAGGTTCAGAGATGGATTATCAAAGACAAGTACCCGGAGGAAAAAGAGAAAGCCTCACTCGCTTATTGGAATGAAGTAGAAGCGAAAGCCGATCCGGACACTTACCTCGCCTTGGAACGGGTGAACAAAAGAATCGGGCATCAAAAGATGCGTCCCCTCTCCTTGCGTCAAAAAATCAGCCGCATCGCAGCCGTACTCATCCCGCTATTCATCATAGCAGGAGGCTATCTTTACCATACCTCCACCCAGAATAATCTGATTGAGATTTCAGCAGCATACGGTGAGAAGAAGCACCTACTCCTGCCCGACAGCTCCGAAATATGGCTGAATGCCGGAACCGTTATCAAATACCCCAAACGGTTTTCTGACTCCCAACGCACCGTGCACCTCAACGGCGAAGCCTACTTCTCCGTCAAAAAAGATGCCGCTCACCCGTTCATCGTAAATACTCCGCAACTCTCCGTCAAAGTATTGGGAACCAAATTCAACGTAAAGGCTTATGCAGATGACAATTCAGTGACTACCACCCTGATAAGCGGCAAGGTAGAAGTCACCTCCCCCGCCCAGACCTCCCGGATATTGAAACCCAACGAACAACTGACCTATGACAAGCGCACCTCCGACATCAGCATTACGGAAATCCCCGCCAATGACACCGATAGCTGGATCACCGGCAAACTGATATTTGCCCATGCACCTTTCACCGAAATCATCCGGACACTGGAAAGACGGTACAACGTAACGTTCAACACTTCCGTCAACATCCCTGCTTCCAAGCGCTACACCGTCAGGTTCCTGAAAAACGAGAATCTGGACGAGATATTAACCGTACTGAAAGAAATGATTGGCTTCCGCTACCGGCAGGAGGGCAACGAAATAGAATTGAGTAATAACCCATAAAACCCAGCAGCCTATGGAATAAAAAGGAACCGGATTGTAGCTTGAGACTCTCAACCCGGTTCTGAGATGTTAATCCTTTTTTAATTTCAAACTAACAATAAAGTATTAACCCTACAAAGATAATGCAAATTGAGTGCAGAACTTTCATGCTTGCATAAAAAAGTTATGCCGAAATGCAGCTTATCTTATAAAAATGTACAATACATGAATCGAATAAGCATTAATAAGCAAATAAATAAAAACATTATTTTCCTGCTCTTCACCCTTCTCTCCCTCGCCGCCACCGCGCAGGATGAAGGGAAAAGAATCACCATACAGAATAGAAATAGTTCGCTGGAAGAAGCCTTTGCCCAGATAGAGCTACAAACCGGCTACAGCGTGGCTTATGAACTATCTGCCTTAGACGTAAAAAAACAACTCTCCCTTTCCTTCAAGAACTTGAGCATAGACAAAGCATTATCCCAAATTCTGAAAGGCACCCGCTATACCTACAAAATAACAGGCTACCACATCATCATCACCTCAGCGGACGGACAACAACCGTCCGCCAAAGAAAAGACACAAAAACTAACTCAAACCATAAGAGGCGTCGTTATCGACTCCAAAACCAACATGCCGATAGAATTTGCCACCGTAAGAATCATGGGTAGCGGTTCGCTGGGAACCACCACTGATAGTTTAGGCAGATTCCGGATAGAGCACGTTCTGGTGGGGCGCTGCAACCTGCAAGCCTCTTTTGTGGGCTACAACGCAAGCATCCTCAACGAAATCCCCGTGACTTCCTCCAAAGAAGTGTACCTCGAAATCCCTCTCGACGAAAACGTCCACTCACTGGACGAGGTCGTCATACACCCCGAAGTCCGTAAAGACAAGCCCCTGAACACCATGGCCATCACCGGCGGACGCATGATTAGCATGGAAGAAGCCGGCAGGTTTGCCAACGGCTTCGACGACCCCGCCCGACTGACCACTGCATTTGCAGGCGTGGCAGGTAGCGTCGGGACAAACGCGATAGCCATCAGAGGAAACTCCCCCCAGTTCACGCAGTGGAGGCTGGAAGGCGTCGAGATTCCCAATCCTACCCACTTTGCTGACGTCTCCGGTCTGGGCGGCGGCTTCCTGTCCGCCCTGAGCACACAGGTCGTGGGCAACTCCGATTTCTATAACGGTGCTTTCCCTGCCGAATACAGCAATGCCTTATCGGGCGTTTTCGACATGCACATCCGCAACGGAAACAATCAGAAGTATGAGCATACCTTCCAATTAGGAATTATGGGTATCGACCTGGCATCCGAAGGCCCGATAAGCAAGAAACAGGGCAGTTCCTACATCTTCAACTACCGCTTCTCCACAACTTCCTTAGCCACCGGTAACGATATAAACATGAAATACCAGGACCTTGCCTTCAAGCTGAACTTCCCGACAAAGAGAGCCGGTACCTTCTCTTTATGGGGAATCGGTCTGATAGACCGCAACAAGCCCGAAGCCGAGAAACGGGAGGAATGGGAGACACAAGCCGACCGCCAATCGGGCGAGACCAACCTGGACAAAGCCGCCACAGGTGTGACTCACAAATACCTCATCAATGCAGACACTTATATCCGTTCGTCACTCGCCGCCACCTATTCCCAAGACCACACGATAGCCAATCAGCAGACGGAAGATGACCGGATAGTCCCCGTAGGAGATATCCGGAATTCCAAATGGGACGTTGTCTTCAACTCTTATCTGAATAAGAAATTCAGTCCCAACCATGTGAACAGGACGGGTATCACCCTCACAGGGCTGAAATATGACCTGGACTATAAAGTCAGCCCCTACTTCGGACTGGACATCCCCATGGAACAAATCTCAAAAGGTAATGGAGAAAGCGCCGTACTCTCGGCATACAGCAGTTCCGTCATCAATTTAAGCAACCGCCTCACCGCCAGTCTGGGCCTCACTGCCCAATACTTCACCCTCAACAAGAACTGGTCCGTAGAGCCCCGGGCAGCCATCAAATGGTCTTTCCTTCCGAAGCATTCTCTGGCAGCAGCCTACGGACTGCACAGCCGCCGGGAGAAACTGGATTATTACTTCGTGGAACGCACCGTCAACGGCAAAACCGAATCCAACAAATATCTGGATTTTGCCAAAGCCCATCACTTCGGACTTACGTATGACTGGAACATCAACCCATACATGCACCTAAAGATAGAGCCCTATTATCAGTATCTGTTCCGCATCCCCATCGAAGAGAATTCTTCCTTTTCCATCATCAACCACCAGGACTTCTATCTGGAAAAGATACTCAAGAACAAAGGAGCCGGCAAGAATTATGGTATCGACATCACCTTGGAACAATATATGAAAGACGGCTTCTATTATATGATAACAGCTTCCCTGTTCAAATCCCGCTATAAAGGCGGAGACAACATCTGGCGCAATACGCGACTGGACAAAAACTACCTGCTGAACGTCCTTGCCGGAAAAGAATGGATGGTGGGCCGGCTGAAACAAAATGTACTCAGCCTTAACGGACGCATCTACTTCCAGGGAGGCGACCGCTACACCCCGGTGGACAGGAAGCAAAGCATGATAGAACATGATATCGTATTCGACGAAACGAAGGCATACAGCGAAAAGTTCTCCCCGACCATCAACGGGGATATTTCCTTCAGCTACCGGATTAATAAGAAAAAGGTATCGCACGAGTTTGCCATCAAACTGCTGAATGTGGGCATGCGCACCGGAATGCATTTTTATGAATATAATGAGAAAACTAATAAAATCAAAAAGGTTGACGGCACAGGTTTAATCCCCAATATAAGCTATAAAATCTATTTTTAAAAGACACAAGGAAAACAACCAACAGTTCATTTCAATTCCCTCATAAACAAAAAAGCGATTAATTCTATATTAACTTAGGAAATGATTTATTATTTTTAATGTATGAACTAACCATTCGCAACAAATGTTATATCAACAAGAACTTTAAAACACAACTATCATGGAAAAGTATCTGATTCATAGTAACGAATTGCATTTCATCAATAAGGAACGCATTCACCAAGCAGTAGAGAAAATGGTAGAGTCACTGGACATGGCGGCAGGTTCCACCCGAGGCTTTGACTTGTACACTGTAGTAGAAAGCTACTTCACTGATCTTGAGAAACGAAGGGAAATCAACCATTTACTACATATCGAAAAGAATGAATGTGAAGAAATAGAAGAAGAACTCGGAGTATACAAGATATAAAGGAAATAACAATATTCGTAGATAAGTAATAATAAATGAAGAGGAACATCACAGTAAGTGCAATGCTCCTCTTCATTTACATGATGATCAGTCTTTTACCTGATGTACCGTCAGCTGTGGGAAAGGGAAACCGATTCCCTCCTTATTGAATACGGAGTAAATGGTTTTGTTCATATCGAAATAAACTCCCCAGTAATCCTCACTCTTCACCCAAACACGGATGATAACATTCACACTGCTTGCATCAAGCGCATGAAGGGCAATGAAAGGCGCAGGATCATTGAGTATCCGCTTATCTTCGGCAATAATACGGCGGGTAGTTTCTTCTACTTTATCAAAGTTCTCGCCATACTCTACACCGATTACCCATTCTACGCGGCGGGTATCTTCGCGGCTATAGTTAGTCACTGTACCACTACTCAACGCCCCGTTCGGAATATAAATCACTTTGTTGTCACCGGTGGTCAGGATGGTGTGGAAAATTTGAATTTCACGTACTGTGCCTGTCACGCCCTGGCTTTCAATCAGATCTCCCACTTTATAGGGGCGGAGCAACAAGACAATCAGACCACCGGCAAAGTTCTGCAAATTTCCGGACAACGCCATACCGATAGCCACACCGGCGGATGCCAGCAAAGCAGCAAACGAAGTAGTTTCGACTCCCAACTTACCGATAACGGCGATAATCAACAGGATAGTCAGCAGAATATTCACCAAGCTCTTGACAAAACTCTGGATACTGGCATCTACATGACGTTTGGCCAGCAAGCGAGCCACCATCTTATTAAGAAAAGAAATCACAAAACGTCCGACGATAAAGATCAACACCGCGCCAATGATATGACCGCCTGCATTCACTCCCCAATCTATTAATTGCTGAAGGAAGATCTGTAATTTACTGAAGCTATCTTCCACTACTGTTCCAGCGACTGGAGCCGCTGCTTGTAATAATAATACCATAATATTATTCGTTTGATGTTAATAAAAATAGTTATTTAAAAACGGGATAAAGAATTATCCACCGAATTACAAAATTAACAAATATATTCGATTATCGTTCACTCCATTTGCAGGTTTCGATGAAAACGGCTACTTTTGCTCCCGATTTCAACTAAGGGGTGCCCTAATATGACGGGCTGAGATCATACCCATTGACCTGATTCGGGTAGTGCCGACGTAGGGAAAAGAAGAAAAGTTCCCCTTTTCTGTATTAATCTTTAATAGTTAAAATTGTAATGAGAAAACATGCAATGGCGGCCTGCCTGTTGACGGCGACGCTGAGTGTCTGTGCGCAAACGCATGAGAAAGACAGCTTGCGGATGATAAACCTGCAGGAAGTAGAAATTATCTCCACCCGCGCCACCGGAACCACTCCGGTGGCATTTACCAATGTAAGTAAAGAACAGCTTAAGAAACAGAACTTCGGACAAGATATTCCTTATCTATTGTCGTTCACACCGTCCGTACTGACAACGAGTGATGCAGGTGCAGGTATCGGCTACACCAGTATCCGAGTACGCGGAACAGACGCTACACGCATCAACGTAACCACCAACGGTATACCGATGAATGATGCGGAAAGCCATTCCATATTTTGGGTAAATACTCCCGACCTAGCCTCTTCACTTCAGGACTTGCAGATTCAACGTGGTGCAGGAACTTCCACAAATGGTGCGGGAGCATTCGGAGCCAGTATCAATATGAAGACACAAGGCATTCTGCCCACACCATATGCAGAGTTCTCAGGCTCTTACGGTTCATTCAACACACATAAGGAAACGGTAAAAGCAGGTACAGGTCTTATCAACGGACGCTGGGGATTCGATGCACGTTTGTCTAATATCCACAGTGACGGCTACCGTGACCGTGCCAGTGCCGACCTGAAATCTTATTTTGTGCAAGGCGGATATTACGGCGATAAGACCACCGTCAAATTCATCAGCTTCGGCGGAAAAGAAGAAACATATCATGCCTGGGATGGTCTGGATAAAAAGACACTGGAAAACGACCGTAAATACAATCCCAACGGTGCCATAGAAGATGCCCAAGGCAATGTAATCGGGTTCTATGACAACCAGATAGATTACTACCGCCAGACACATTACCAATTATTACTGAACCAAATATTGTCTTCTTCATGGAAACTGAACATAGCACTGCACTACACTGACGGTTACGGTTACTATGAGGAATACAAAAATCGACGTACACTGGTGGAGTATGGGTTGACACCATTTGAAACAAACGGCATCACCATAGAGAAATCGGACCTTATACGCCGCAAACTGGTGGATAGTGGTTTCGGTGGTGGTATATTCTCTTTTGATTATAAAGGCAACAAGTTAGATGCCTCCATCGGTGGCGGACTGAATTATTATAAGAACACCCACAACGGTAAAGTGGTATGGGTGAAGAATTATCTGGGGGAGCTTGCCCCCGATCACGAATATTACCGCAACATCGGACGGAAAACAGATGGCAATATCTATGCAAAGGTAAATTATGAGCTACTAGATGGGGTTAGTTTATATGCCGATATGCAATATCGCTATCTGCGCTACAAGATAAACGGCAATAACGATAAGTGGGATTGGACAGCCGATCCGGCACACTTGCAACCGTTGAATATTGACGAAGATTTCAGCTTCTTCAATCCTAAAGCCGGTATCTTCTGGAAAATTAATCCCTATAACAATCTTTATGCCTCCTTCAGTGTGGCAAACAAAGAACCGACACGTAACAACTATACCGACAACCTGTTTGCCGCGCAACCCAAATCAGAACGGATGTTCGACTATGAACTGGGGTACACCTTCCGCAAAGGCTGGTTCAATGCAGGCGTCAACCTGTACTATATGGATTATAAGAATCAATTGGTTCTGAATGGACAATTGAACGAAATCGGAGAACCCGTAGCAGAAAACGTGAAGGACAGTTACCGTATGGGCATCGAGTTGATGGCAGGCGCCCGCATCGCCAACTGGCTGCGCTGGGATGTCAATGCAACCTGGAGCCGTAACCGCATCAAGAATTACACCGAATATCTGAGTGATGTGAATGAGGACGGAAAAGATATGTATAGCGAAAGTTGGGGTATCTCGCAGACCACCCGCTATATCGGCACTACCCCCATTTCTTTCTCACCGGACTTCATGGCAAACAGCCTCATCTCTTTGGATTATAAAGGTTTTAATGCATCTTTGCAGACACAATACGTCAGCAAGCAATATTTAAACAATGCCCATCAGGAAGACTGTACACTGGACGCTTACTGTGTAAGTAACCTGAACCTCGGATACACTTTCAAACTGAAAGGGCTGAAATCTGTTAATGTAGGTGTGACAGTCTATAACCTATTTGACGAAACCTACGAAAGCAACGGCTATGCATCAGGAAGTGCTGTGTACGAAGGTCACGGTAAAAACCAGATAAAGGATAAAGATAGTAAGTTACTCCGCACCTCCAATTATGCAGCCTACTATCCCAATGCAGGTATTAACGCGCTGGCACATATTACGCTGAGTTTTTAGTATATGGAGCAAAATCTTGAAATAATAGGAACAATCGTCGGGCTTGTCTACCTTTGGCTGGAATACCGGGCGAGTATCTATCTTTGGATAGCGGGTATCATCATGCCCGCTATCTACATCTTCGTTTATTACGATGCCGGACTATATGCCGACTTCGGAATCAATATCTACTATCTCGGCGCGGCAGTATATGGCTGGATGATGTGGAAATACGGCAGCTTTGTCAGGAGGAAACTTCATCTCTGCATAGAAGAGAGTAAACAAGAACTTCCCATCACCTGCATGCCCATGCGCCACTATCTTCCTCTCAGCATTGTATTTGCCGTTACTTTCGTCGGCATTGCCTGGATACTGATAGAATTCACCAACAGTAACGTCCCTTGGCTGGATTCATTCACCACTGCCCTCAGCATCGTCGGCATGTGGATGCTGGCACGTAAATATGTGGAACAATGGTGGGCATGGATTGTAGTAGACATCGTCAGCGCCGGGTTATATGTCTATAAAGGGCTCGATTTTACTGCCGGCCTATACGCTCTTTATACAATAATCGCTATCTTTGGCTACTTCAAATGGAAAAAGATGATGAACAAAGTGATAGAATGATAAGGTAGTAAAGTGATAAGGTGATAAAACAAATGCTGATGAAAGAAGATAATAATAAGAATTCAGTAGAGTTCTGTACCCTATGGGGCGAACCAGAAGCAGTAATCCTGGCAAATGGTGACTACCCTACCCACCCCATCCCCTCGCAAATATTAGCAAACGCCCCCTATGTGGTATGCTGTGATGGCGGTGCGGATGCTTACATAGCACATAGTCATGTGCCGGACGTAATAATCGGTGACGGCGATTCACTCAGCGAAGAAAACCGCCGAAAATATGGTTCTATCCTTCATTATGTCTCCGAACAGGAAACGAACGACCAGACAAAAGCTGTCAATTTTCTCATGAAGCAGGGAAAAAAAAACATTATCATCGTCGGAGCCACCGGCAAACGGGAAGATCACACATTAGGAAACATCAGCCTTCTCATCGACTATATGCGTGCCGGCGCTAACGTCCGCACATTCACGGATTACAGCATCCTCATCCCCTGTCATGGAACACAAACTTTTCCCTGCCAACCGGGAAAGCAAATCTCCATCATCAACTTCAATGCCCACAGCCTGCATGGCGAAGGCTTGGTTTATCCCCTCAGCGACTTCACCAACTGGTGGCAAGGCACACTGAACGAATGTACAGGAACAGAATTCACCATTCACGCAGAAGGAGAATATTTACTAATTGTCAATTATTAACCTTCCCCTCCGCCACCTCTACAAAGTACACGCTCAGGCATATCATCCCGATAGCCACTCCCTGTTCCCAAGTGAAGCGATCCTGACCGGCAATATAAGAAACTATACTGGTCACAATCAATATCAGATATCCGTACATAGCCACTACGGTTGTTTTCAGATATTTCAGTCCGATAGGCATCAGCCAATAGCTGAGATAGGTGGGGAAAATAAGGATAAAGGTTAATATCAACCACGGCATCCAGTGCCACGTGCCGTGGACAGCGTCGGCGAACAACGGCGCGTCCCACCCGAAGATAGTAGATATCACCAGACCGGATAGCGCCGCGCCCCCAAACACATATTTCATTACGGTCACCAAACCAATTTCCTCCAGTAGCTTCTTACTCAGTATCAAGTAAATGGCAAAAACAAACGAACTGAGCAAGCAAAGCATATTACCCGTCAGTGCATCGTGCGCCAGATCATCGTCCCCCTGCGTTAATATGCAAAGCAACGCACCGCCGAAACCGAGAGAGATACCGATGATTTTCATCAGCGTAGCCCGCTCGTGCAAGAAGAAAACAGAGATAAGAAACACCCAAATAGGTTGCAGGGAATTGAAGATGGCACTACTGACAGGCGTCGTCTTACTGATGCCCAGCAGATAGCAGAACATAAAGCCATACATGCCGAACGCCCCCAAGCAAAGTAGCCCGATACGCTGCCGTCGTGTGACAGGCGCTTCTTTCACAAACCAGCCTGTCACCCAGAATGCCACAGCAGCAAAAGTACAACGTACTGTGACTCCCGTCAATGCTCCCATCCACACAGGGAGCAGATATTTCAGGGCATTCATATTCAATCCCGCCAATATACGCGAGCCTACTAAACTTAGGTTAGCTTCCAGTTTCTTATCTTTCATTCGGATATCGCAATTTTGGTTTCAAGGACAGAGAACGCAGAGAGAAGAAAAATGTTCAGACCGCATGGATATTCCAAAACTATTCGTATCTTTAGGATGTTCTATGAAAAACTAAGGAGGATAACCCTATGACAAACAACAAAGAAAAATTGACGCCGCGTACTCAGACGCCGGACGATCCCCAGAGCAAAGAACAAGTGCTCGTATTCTCGCATCAACTGCGTCGGGACATTGAAACTGCCTGCCGCCAGTTGGACAACAGTGAAGGACAGAATAACCTAACCATTATTAAGGAGGCGAAAGAATGGCTAAACAAGTGATATGGTCACTACTCGCCAAGAAAGAGTTGAAAGAAACCATTCAGATTCTCAATCTTAAAAATGGGAACAGTGAACTGAGTGAGGCACTCTACATTCAATTGCAGAATACCTTACACCGCATCAGCCTCAATCCGTTCATCGGACAACCTACCGAAGTAGCAAACATACGCTACATTATCCCCCATCCCGGCTATACGCTTTTCTATCGGCATAGTCTGAAAAAGATAGAAGTGGTGGTCTTGTGGGACAACAGGCAGAAGTCGGGAGAACTGAAAGTGATACAGAAGAAAGAATAAATGTGGTTATATTTGTCAAGAGTACATTTACTGAACGTTAACGAAGCGGAGAGCCAATGAGTATTTCTGCTTCATCTTCCGAAAACAGATGATGTATGTACCTCTATCAGACAGTCTGCTATTTTTGATTTCAGGATTGATTTTTCCTGATAGTATGTTGTATCTGAACTAAATTGTAGCATAAAAAGAGGGGAGAAACAATCGCCTCTCCCCCTCAATAGTATATGTCCCGAACTAGCTGTTACAGTGACATCAAGTACTTTTTGAAGTCTGCAAATTCCTTTGTCATAAGCAAGCTTTTCTTTTCTCCCTGCATAAAAGCTTGCAACTTCGCCGGAATTTCCACAGCCTCACCGATGATCCCTTCCACAGTATCCAGGAACTTAGCCGGATGTGCCGTTTCCAAAAAGACACCCGTTTCACCGGGTTTCAATCCTTCTTTCAAAGCACGGAAGCCGCAGGCTCCGTGTGGGTCGAGCAGATAATGGCAGCCTTTCCATGTCTCGCGCATCGTCTCGGCAATCTGTTCATTGGTATAGGTGGTACCACTGATCTCGGCAGTGATATCCTTATGGCTACCCTCGTAAAGGTCGAGCACACGGGCAAAATTACTCGGATCCCCCACATCCATAGCATTGGCAATAGTGGCGATAGAGGGACGCGGAGTATACACACCAGTCCGTAAATATTGATAGAAGATATCATTACGGTTATTGGCGGCAATGAAGCGTGTCACAGGCAGTCCCATACGTTTGCCAAACAATCCGGCAGTGATGTTGCCGAAGTTACCGCTGGGAACACAAATAACGGCATTATCAGCTTTTCCGGCTTTTTTCAGTTGTGCATAAGCATAAAAGTAATAGAAAGCCTGTGGCAGAAAACGCGCCACATTGATAGAATTGGCGCTAGTCAGTTGCAGGTGTTCATTCAATTCTCTGTCCATGAAAGCTGATTTCACCAATGCCTGGCAATCGTCAAAAGTACCGTCTACTTCGAGGGCGGTGATGTTCTGTCCAAGAGTGGTGAATTGCTTTTCCTGTATTTCGCTGACCTTTCCTTTGGGATAAAGCACATATACACGAATGCCTTCCACACCAAGGAAACCATTTGCAACAGCACTTCCCGTATCACCGGAAGTAGCAACAAGCACATTCACTTGTTTCTGACCTTCTTTCTTGATGAAATATCCCAAAAGACGGGCCATAAAGCGTCCGCCTACATCTTTAAAGGCAAGCGTCGGGCCGTGGAAAAGTTCGAGGGAATAAATATCTTCCGTCACTCTCACCAAAGGAACATCAAAACTCAACGTATCATATACGATTTCCTTCAACGTATCGGCCGGAACATCTTCTCCGAAGAAAGCATCAGCTACACGATAGGCAATCTCCTGAAAAGAAAAAGTATCGATGTTGTCATAAAAATCCTGCGGCAAAGGCTTGATGGTATAGGGCATGAATAGCCCCTTATCAGCTGCAAGCCCACGGACTACGGCTTCTTCCAAAGTAGCGTCGGGAGCTTGTTTATTGGTACTGTAGTATTTCATAATCACTTCATAAATTCATTAATAAACTCATCTTCTTTCAATAATCCGTAACTTCCTTCACAGACTGATGCTTCATCGAAAGTCTGCACGCTATCCGGCTCAATGCCGGGATACCAGATGAGGAAAGGAATCGGTTCATTGGTATGCGTACGAAGTTCGCACGGTGTAGGATGATCGGGCAATACGGCAATAGCTACCGGTTCGTCCCAATCTTTCACAGCCTCATAAACAGGACCTACGGCACGGCTATCCAGATTCTCGATAGTCAGAAGTTTCAGTTCCACATTCCCTTCATGTCCGGCCTCATCGCTGGCTTCGATATGCAGATAAACAAAATCATCCGTCTTCAAGGCTTCCAGTGCGGCAGCCACTTTATTCTCATAATTAGTGTCGTATAATCCTGTAGCCCCTTCCACTGCCAGACGACGCAAATCGGCATAATATCCGATTCCGTTAATCAAGTCCACAGCCGAAATTACCGCACCACGCTTCACTTGCGGGAATTTATCAGACAGCCGCTCCATTTTGGGACGATAACCAGGACTCCAAGGCCAGATACTGTTGGCAGGGTCTTTTCCTTCTGCCATACGCTTCAGGTTCAACGGATGATTTTTCAGAAGTACCTGCGAACGCAGGATAAGATCATTAATCAAATCCGCAGTCTGTTGAGGAGTCAGTTCAGCATTGCCTTCGGGAACGGTTATATTCTCCGTGCCCGGCATAGGCTTCACCAATAATGGGCGGAAAGGTTTCAGAGGCACATCATGCGGCGGCGTACAGTCGATACGCTTATCCCCCCCTTTGATAACCAACAGATGACGGTACTGAACACCTGTATGAAAACGAATGCGTTCATTGCCCAGATGTTCCTGCAAGTATTTCACCAGCACATCAGCTTCTTCGGTCGTAATATGTCCGGAAGAGTGATTCTTGATGTAGTCACCTTCAATGCAAATAATATTACAACGCATTGCCATTTCGCACGGCTTCAAATCTACACCGATGCTGGCAGCCTCCAGAGGTCCCCGTCCTTCATACACTTTCGGCAGGTCATAGCCCAGAACGGACATATTCGCCACCTCGCTGCCGGGATGGAAACCATCGGCAACAGTCTTCAACCGTCCCGTGCGTCCCATACTCGCCAACTTATCCATATACGGCGTCTTGGCATATTGCAGTAATGTCTTGTCACCCAAAGACTTTACAGGCCAGTCCGCCATGCCGTCACCTAATATAATTATATGTTTCATTCATCATTCTTCATTAATTAAACGTTTGCGATACTCATAATATCCGCAAATACCCCCGCTGCCGTCACACCGGCACCGGCACCGTATCCCTGTATCATCATCGGATATTCCTTATATCGTTCCGTAGTCAGCAATATGATATTGTTACTGCCTTCCAACCCGTAGAACGGATGGTTTATACCCACTTCCTGCAAACCGACGGATGCCTTGCCATTTTCCAATTTGGCAACGAAACGCCAGTGCTTATTCTCAGCTTCCAATACCTTACGACGGGCTTCGAAATCTGCATCCAGACTCGGCACTTTCTTCCAAAAGTCATCCAGTGTACCTTCAAAGAAATCATCGGGCACGAACAGGTTCTTTTCCACATCTGACTGTTCCAGTCTGTAGCCGGCCTCACGTGCCAGAATCACCAGTTTGCGAATCACATCTTTGCCACTGAGGTCAATACGCGGGTCCGGTTCGGAATAACGCTCTTCCTGTGCCATCTTGATGGTCTTACTGAAAGGAATATCCGCACTGATCTTGTTGAAGATATAATTCAACGTACCGCTCAGCACAGCCTCAATCTTCAGAATCTTGTCACCACTATGGATAAGGTCATTGATTGTATTGATAATAGGAAGTCCTGCACCTACGTTCGTCTCGAAGAGATACTTCACACCACGCTGGCGGGCAATCTGTTTCAGTTCACGATAATTTTCGTATTCTGAAGAAGCGGCAATCTTGTTGGCAGCCACTACAGAAACGTTATGCAACAACAGATCTTTATATAAAGAAGCTACTGCCGCACTTGCCGTACAATCCACAAATACAGAATTGAAGATATTCATGCCGATAATCTCATCACGCAAGGTTTCCAGCGTACTTGGTTTCCCTTTCTCTGCCAATTCCTTGCGGAAGTCAGTCAAATCAAAACCTTCACGGCTGAACATAGCACGGTCTGCATCGGCAATCCCCACGATATGCAACTTCAAACCGTTCTCCAGCATCAACTTCTGTTGTTGGCAACGGATTTGTTCTACCAGGCTACCGCCCACCGTACCGATACCGCAAATAAACAGGTTCAACACCTGATATTCCGACAAGAAGAACGAGTCATGGATAACGTTCAGCGATTTACGCAATGATTTAGCATCCACAACGAACGAGATATTCGTTTCCGAAGCCCCCTGCGCACAAGCAATCACATTGATACCGTTACGCCCCAGCGTACCGAATAGCTTTCCTGCAATACCCGGTGTATGCTTCATATTCTCGCCTACGATAGCCACCGTAGCCAGATTCTTTTCTGCCTGTATAGGAGAAATCTCTCCCATCTCGATTTCCTTGGCAAACTCTTCATTCAGTACTTCACATGCCAGGTCGGCATCCGCATTGCGCACACCGATAGACGTAGAATTCTCCGAAGATGCCTGAGACACGAGGAACACGCTGATACCATTCTTAGCCAGCGCCTTGAAGATACGGTAGTTCACACCAATCACACCTACCATACCAAGCCCCTGCACGGTAATCAGACTCGTATCGTTAATAGAAGAAATCCCCTTAATCGCTTTGGTTTGCGGATCGGAAACTTCTTGTTTAATAATCGTCCCTGTCCCTTCAGGATTAAACGTATTCTTTATCAGTATAGGAATATTCTTATGGCAAACCGGATAAATAGTCGGCGGATATACCACTTTAGCACCGAAGTTACAAAGCTCCGTTGCTTCCACATAACTCAGTTCGTTGATGGTGTATGCCGTAGAAATCACACGTGGGTCGGCAGTCATGAAACCATCCACATCCGTCCAGATTTCCAGTTGGTCGGCATCCAGTGCAGCCGCAATCACCGCAGCCGTATAATCGGAACCGCCACGCCCCAGATTCGTCACATCTCCCGTCACCTTATCAGTAGAGATGAAACCCGGCACTAATGAACGTTTCGGCAATTCGCTGAATGTTTCGCGGATCAACTCATTCGTCAAATCCGTATCCAGCACATACTTGGAGTGTTTCTTCTCCGTCTTGATGAATTTGCGGGAATCGAACCATTTCGCCCCTGTCAGCTCTGCTACGATAATGGACGACAGACGCTCACCATAGCTGACAATCGTATCGGAAGTCTTTTGCGAAAGGTCTTTTATCAGATAGATACCTTGGAAAATATCTTTCAGTTCATTGAGTAATTCACCTATCTGGCGTTGCAGTTCCACTTGCGCCGCACCGGCAGGAATCACTTCCTTAATCATTTCCACATGGCGGTAAACGATCTCACGAAACTCATTTTCATAGGCAGCGTCACCAGTGGCAGCCATTTTCGAGGTATTTATTAGTTTGTCTGTAATGCCGCCCAGCGCGGATACCACCACAATAACCGGTTCTTCTACTGCTTCTACAATTCTCTTGACGCTCAAAATACTGTTCGCGGAACCTACGGACGTTCCACCGAATTTAATTACTTTCATTATATAACTATTTAAATATTCTAATTTATACTATCGACAACCTTCCACTATCTGTCATGCTGAACTTGTCGAAGCATTTCTTCTCCTATCGCATCCAACTGCCGGGAGGGGTGATCCTTCGACTACGCTCAGGATGACAGATACTCTCGTCAACACAGTACGGATAAAACATTGTAAATAAGAAAAACTGCTGAAAAATAGTGTAACACGTAGAAACACAAATACTATCCATTAACCCCTAAGGGTCATGGTCATGCACATGGATGTGACTGTATGTTGATAGTACTTGTTCATACTCTCTGTTTCTTCCTTTATTGATAAGTGTCGCAAAAGTAATAATAAAAACATTCAATCTATCACATTTTGTGGTTTTTTTGTAATAAAAACATAGAAAGGTAGAAAAACAGGCAGAAAAATGCAAAAGTAAGAAGTGACATTTTCACACCTGACAGTACAAAAATCCACTTTCCAAAGCACACTTTTATAACATTTTGATATTAAATTCAA
Source organism: uncultured bacterium (assembly GCA_905215555.1). Lineage (GTDB taxonomy): Bacteria > Bacteroidota > Bacteroidia > Bacteroidales > Bacteroidaceae > Bacteroides. The sequence goes on along the minus strand of CAJMQU010000026.1, from coordinate 42,864 downwards.
TATATATCATTATATTTGCGCTAAATTACCGTAAGAGAGTGCGTATGAGTCCAAATATAACTTCCATTTTGCTAATCTACACCGGTGGAACCATCGGAATGATAGAAAATCCCGAAACAGGTGCTTTAGAGAATTTCAATCTTGAGCAGCTAAAAAAGCATGTGCCGGAGCTGCAAAACTTCACATTCCATATCGATACTTATCAGTTCGATCCGCCGATGGACTCCTCGGATATGGATCCGGAAGCCTGGCGCAAACTGGTGCATATCATCAGCGACCATTATGACAGATATACAGGTTTTGTTATTCTACATGGCACTGATACGATGGCATATACCGCCTCTGCCCTCAGCTTTATGCTGGAAGGTTTAAGCAAACCTGTCATCCTCACAGGTTCACAACTGCCTATCGGGGTACTCCGCACAGATGGCAAAGAAAACTTGCTGACCAGCCTTGAAATAGCCAGTGCACGCGATGCGAAAGGCAATCCACTTGTGCCCGAAGTCTGCATATTCTTTGAGAACCACCTGATGCGCGGCAACCGCACTATCAAGATGAACGCTGAAAATTTCAACGCGTTCCGCTCATTCAACTATCCTGTATTGGCAGAAGCCGGTATACATATTAAATATAATAATGTGCAAATCCGTTTCAAAGAGGTGGAACGAGAACTGAAACCACATTATCTATTGGATACAAACGTTGCCGTACTAAAACTCTTTCCGGGTATTCAGGAGAATGTAGTATCGAGCATACTTGGCATTGACGGACTGAAAGCCGTCGTACTCGAAACCTATGGTTCGGGCAATGCTCCCCGCAAGGAATGGTTCATACGCCGTCTGCGAAATGCCTGCGAACAAGGAATTGTGATTGTCAACGTCACCCAGTGCAGTGCCGGAACCGTAGAGATGGAACGCTACGAAACGGGCTACCAACTCATGCAGGCAGGTGTAGTCTGCGGTTACGACAGCACTACAGAGTCTGCGGTCACAAAGCTCATGTTTCTGTTGGGACACGGCTATACGCCTGATGAGGTACGAAAGCAGATGAATATGCCCATGGCAGGAGAAATCACCATCTGAATAAACATAAATGCTCCATTGATATTTCAAAGAGGGTGTTCACTTCAAAATCACTTTGTACACCCTCTTCTCAATTCATTATCCTTTTCAACTCAAAGCCTCATCATTTAGTCTATCAGATGATACTCGACTACAGTTATCGAATATTTCTTCAGACTAATCTCCAATCCCTTTAACTCTCTTTGTTGCCATACAGGAGCAATATCCTTATCATCTTGACCGAAATATTCCCAACACTGAACTACTTTTGCCGCATTATCATGAGGAATAACGATATGCACATTCTCCGGTTCATCTCCTTTATTTATAAGATAAACAAACAATAGTCCTTTCTGCGGAGAGTAACTGGCATAGGAAACAATACGACCTTTTGATTCAGATTTAATCATCTTTTCTCCCATAAACTTATTCCATATCAATAAAGAATATCCCGTAGGATTAATATTCCCGCTAGGATCAATAGCATCATGATCCGTCTGCGGTTGTTCTTCGTTGTTCAGCCAACGGGTATTCCAGAAACATGAAAATTCGATTTGAGGTTCCAGCAACAATTGTCCTGTCATATCGAAATTAACAATGGCATGTCCCATGTCATTCGTTCCATGCCAAAGTCCGGCCCAATCTATCGTTCCATATTCAGCCACTATCAACTTCCATTTAGAAAGTTGCTCTGGAGTGGCATATTTCTTCATTGCATTGAGGGCCGTCTGTGCCGGCCATATCAGACAGCGGGCAGTGTCTTTATAACTTTCATATCCAGCATTGAAATTAAAGACACCATAGTTGCTCACACACAAACGGTCGATGTAATCTCCAGCTTTAGTAATAATCGTTTTAAAGAATTCATCACTATCTCCGTTAGGGACAACCAGAATAGAAGGGTCTACCGCTTTCATAGCTTTTGAAAAGTCGATGACATCTCTGGCATAAATGTCAACTGTAGAATTCACATTATTATCATTCCAACTTTCATTCCCTATCATCCAATAACGTACATTGTATCTCTTCTTAATATTGGCATATCTCACCCATTCGACGGCATGTTTTATCAATTCCTCACGACTTGATACCCGTTCACCTTTTCCAGGCTTACGCAAATAATTATCAGCGGCAACTACCAATACAGGCTCCGCCCCTGCCTCCTTACAAATCTGCATAAATTCGTCAAAGTCCAAAGGGTCATAAACAAAATCTCCTTCCTTAAAAACTCCGGGATAATCTTCCAATCCGATGGTCCGCGCCAATGATGTATGCGATTTTTCATAAGGAGGTATACTGAAAAGATATAAATCCGACTTTTCACCCCCCGGATACCGGAGATATTTTGTCCCCATCTTCCTTACAGCCTGCGCCACATTTGTTTGTGCATCAGGAAAGCGTCCACCATCCATTATGAAATTCAAATTGATTCCCACCGGATGATTCGACACATCACTCACAATACTATCTGGAAAGACAGTAATTGATACCGTATCTTTAGTCTTCTGTCCGCACCCGGTCAGTAAAATTGCAGTTAAAGCTGTTATTATCGACAGATTCTTTTTCATGGTTATAATTTTATTATAGAAGACATATTATTCAAATTCCCGGTATGCGCCAAATCGTGCCAGACGATCCTCACCCAATGTAACAGGAACAACCTTTGATGATTCTCCCAAAGCCTTACAAATCTGTCTCCACATATCCGTGCGGGTATAAGTCTGATGTACTTTCTGGAATTTGATAGAAAGCAATAATGCCTTTGCATCCTTATACTGTTTTTTATCGATAAGTAACTGTACGCGTCTTTCCGCAATCCATTCATCAGCCGAAGCATCTACCTTATCCAACCACTTCTCACGTTTAACGAGCGTATGGTTACCAAGACGACGTAGCAATTTGTCGCGAGCCACTACAACCTGTGGATGTAACGCTACCCACTCCTCTTTTATAGCATCATAAGCCGCCTCAGCCTTTTCATATTCTTTTTCAGATTCGTACAATCTTGCCAACAGAGCTTGCGCCAGACCAAAATCTACGTTACATAACCATCCGATAGCTTCTTTCACCTTCTCGCGTCCTGCCAGCCATGCACCATAATAATATGTCCAGTACGTCTGCTGTTCATTGCAGGACTTTGCAATAGCCCACTGAAAAGCTTTATCCAGATTCTCCATCCCCGAAGGTGCCCAAGTAGCAGTGAGCGGATCTAGCCGTGGAAGTTCCGTTCCATATTCGAAAGCATTCAGCAAACCAATCCAAGCAGCGACCTCACCGGTTCTAGCCCAGCCAAAGAGAGGAACCTCAGTTATAGGACGTAAAGCAACCTTCGGCACAATAAGTTTGTATATGTCCAACCGCTTGTCGGCCGGTATCCAAAACTCAGTATGCTCCCTGTATTCTCCTGGTTGTAATTCCAGTTTAATAGATTGGTCACTGATTGGACCACCTTGCAATTCAGCATAAGTTTGTCTGGCGTTCGTACTAAGTAACGACCATTCCTTATCTTCTTTTACTCCATAGCTCCATAATTTAATACCAGGCGCACTTTGTTCTTCGGCAATGTGATAAAGTCCATATCCCAAAGAGGGAGTATAAGCGCCAAAGGCGTTCACATCTTTTGTCTTCCAAAAATAGCCAGTCATTTCTTTTATCTCTTTTTCTACCTTAGGTCCCTGCTTCTTCCAGTCTATCGTATCTAAAGTTGAAGCATGCACTAAGACCTCTCCCTGCGGAAAGCTGTACTCCGTATCGGGCATACAAGGAACGGCTGCATTCGTCCATGACATCCATGGATAGGCTCGCGTTCCGGGATTATGCATTCTGACACGTTGCGTAAGGAAATTATCGTTCACTCCCAAAGAATATTCTACAGAAAACTGCATACCATAATGTAACTCTCTTTCACCACAGGTAACATAGACTCTGTCATCCGTTCTGTCTATCTGATAACGCACCGGTTCATTTTGGGTAGGGGTATGAGAGATAGGAAAACTAACCTCTATACCACCGGCTACAAAATAAAAACGTGGTAAAATACGCGTATGCCGGACAACCTGAGGATTATACAGAACTTCCTTACCACTCTTCTTGTGTACCATCGACATAACTTTACCACACAAATCAGGACAAATTACGACTTTAACAAATTCATTTTCAAGAGATACCATCCGATAAATCTGAGGAACTGGGCGATTAGAAGTCTCACTGTAACTAACATACGGATAGACACCGTCAGCATCCATAGCTGTCGGAACCAGCCCTGCCGGAGTCAATACATGGGTGAGGATTGTTTCGTTATACTCCATACACACAACAGGATTTGCTCTCTGAGCAAAACAAGTAACTGAAGGAATGCTGATTCCTAACATTACAATCATAAAATTAAGATAAAACTTAGAATGTTTCATTGTCTGTCTTTTTTAATCTTCAATGGTAAAAGTTACAAAATATTCCGGTATTATTTGTATGTCGTTCAACCGACAAATATCGCCTCCAGAGAAATCAAGTTTGATATTTTCCGGTAAATCCTGCAAATAAGTGGCACTTTTATACAATGGTTGCAAATAAAAATAGATACCATATTTTTGAGAAACCTCAGCATAACGTTTCAATCCTATCCGCCATGGACTCCCATTATAAAAATTATCAGCTATCATCCTGCCATTCATAAATGCCGCCCCCGTGTCTCCAATATAATCAATAGAAAGGATAAGATCACTTACATCTTTAAAGGTTTCTTTTGGCCAATTAATCTGGAAGCGCCTCTCACTTACTGCATAAATATCCGGAGTAACGGATACAGCCTTTTCAGTAAATATTGCTTCACTATAATACTTCTTCCTTCTGAATTTCAACAGTCTATCCGAAGAAATAGGCGTAGCGGGAAAAGCAATTACCTTCATTGCAGCATCCGTCGATTGAAGTCGGACTTCTACATTCTCCTGCAATACATCAGCCGAAGTTATCAACAGTTTCTCTCCCGTTCCGGTAGTAATCTTACAAGCATTCAATGCTTGTTCCCGCGTCAAGGTGGTTATCAGTATTTCTTTTCCGGCAACCGACCGCAATTTTACGGTACTTTCCAATCCGGGAGTCGGTGTAAACTTCTTCATTCCGCCTCTTAGTGTATTCTCATCAAAAATATATTCCGGCTTCAAGCCATCGGGCGCAAAGAAAAAATAATGAGTGGTTCCCTTATTATAAAGTTTAGCAAGTGGCTGCACAGTTGCAGACTTCAATCGTAAGCCATCCAACTCCATATTGAAAGGAAGAATGGCACTTATTTCTTTCCTGATTGTAACACTTCCTTGTTGCGGAAAGCGGATTGTCTCATCTGTCAACTTTAGGGTAAGACTGATGTCCGCCAGATCTCTACGTTCACAGTGATCTTGATAGTTAGTCAGAAAAACAAAACCTGCATTTCCCTTTTTACGTACCGCATATCTGAGTGTATGGGTATTCGAAGGAGTGATAGTATCACTATGCTCCGGAAGTATCACTCCCATGGGAGCTAACAAATAGCCGAAATCATTTACAAAATGATGGATAATGCGCAATGTATGATAAGCCCCCCGAGTATGTCCAAATTCTCCTACCGGAGCTTGAAAATCGTACGACATCTTAGGTACGCCGGAAGGTTCATCACTCCCAAAACCGTTCTGACCTTGCGGAGTAATACCACCATGATACATATAATATCCTATCCCGTTGGCTCCACTTCCGAGCGAACGTATCATCAATCCCTCACCTGCTTCGGCAGGAATACGGGGTCTTCTGCCATAAGTCATCTGAATGCCAACTCCCATTTCAGCACAAAAAGAAGGATACCGATGCCCTTCGTAGCGTACCGGAGAATAATCGGGAGTTGCATGAATATCCCTGAATAAGTAGAATGGAGAAGGGGCAATCTCCGCCCATGTAGGATATGTGTAGGCAGCAGTCACAGGAATTACTTCCTGCGGTATGATAGCCGCATTTCCCCAACCGGTAGCCGTATATAATGGAACTTCTATTCCATGGGATAAAGCTATCTCTTTCAAAGTCCTCATATGCCGATTCCCCGATTCAGGACTTTGTATATCCTGTTCTTGCACAGATACACCGAATTTGGTATTCTGCACATCATAATCAGCAACAGTATAATCTATCGGTTGATCAGGATACCGGATAGCCCAGGGAGCAGCCGAATGTTGCAGCTCATTCTCCAACTGAACACCAATAATACAGCCTCCATCCTTATAATACAATCCCTTCAATTGACTGGCAATAGCGGCATACAGCCGATCCACGTATTTCAGATACTCCCGGTCGTTGGTACGAATAAGGAAAGGACGTCCGTAAATCCAATCCGGTATTCCACCATTTCTGATTTCTCCATGGCAGAAGGGACCTAACCGGACTATGGTTTTCATATCATGCTTCTGACAAAGAGAGATGAATCTGCGAAGGTCTTTATCACCACTCCAGTCAAACACTCCCTCAGTTTCCTCATGCATATTCCAAAAAACATAAGTACAAATGACATTTATTCCTCCAGCCTTAACTTTCAATATCTGTTCTTCCCACTGTTCATGCGGAATGCGCGTATAATGCATCTCACCCATAATGGGAATAAAAGGATGTCCGTTCAATTCTACATAATAGCTATTTACCGATATAGAACCACCCTCAGGAGACGTCCCCCCCAACGATAAATAATCGGTTTCTATTTCCTTGTCAGCTACATCCAAATTTATTTCGTAGGCTGTCTGTGCATTCGTCTGATTATAAAATCCACTTATACCGACAAACAACAAGAAAAGCAAAAACGGCTTCTTATGCATCATTTTTATCTCTTTTGAGTTAATAACCCGGATATAATATCTTTCAACCGCAGTATATCGATATTCATCGGAAGCGTATATTCCACCTTTCCGTAGCTCGCCTCAGGATCACCAGATACCTGAGGCTGAGGCTTTCCTTGTCGTTCTGCCGCCTCCGACCAGAATCGGTTACCTCTATAGACAGCCATCCCTTTGGTTTCATCTCCATGCAGATGTTCCATTCCTTCGTCAGTCAACACAAATGTATTGTTAGAGAATTCCAACCCGGAAGAAAAGCCGGTGTTGAATGAGATGGAATGTCCCTGATTGCTGATAATCAAATTGTCAGTGACTTTAGTATCGCAAAGTGGTATATTCTTATTATATGGATCACACCATACATAAATACCTGCATGAGAATTCTTAATACCGTCATTAATGCTTACATTATTGCGTATGATATTATTATTCCATTCTGTAGCGCCACCAAACTGGAATAACCCATAACCAGCTCCCTCATTATCCATTGCCAGATTATACTGCATCAACGAATTGGTAATTCCTCCGTCAAAATCAAATCCACCGCCATCCAATCCCTTAGGAGAAGTCTTGTTGTTATGAGAAAAACAGTATTGAATGGTCAGTCGGTCAGCTTCATATCCCCATATTCCCACCGGACCGTTGCCGGACCTAGGCATATCCCAACCGTTACCCATAGCTTCACAATACTCAATCAGTGCATTAGTGGCATGCCCTACCAATATTCCACTTCCACTATGGTTATCCAGAATTGCCGGACTACCTGCATTATTCTCGGCAACACAATAACCTATATAAACATTATGTACAGATTTTGTTCCCCACTTACCGGTAACTTCAATCCCATTATAACCGTTATCATGTACATAAGAGTTCGTTATGCGGATATCTCCGCCACCGACAATACCGATTCCATTCATCTGATAACCGGAAGCCTCTACCCCGTCAATCTCTATGAATCTTGAATTTATAACTTCAACACCTGTTCCAGTATTCCCTTTCTTACGCCCCGAGCCTTTCACAAGCACATTCTTCACATGAATATTCTCACAACCCTCAATCATGATTGCTGATGCATCGGCTGAATAAATATGTGCAATTCCCGTACCATAAGAAGTAACAGTCAGCGGTTTCTCCGGAGTGGCTATTAAATCTCTGATTCTGATTGTACCGGTCAATATCTGATTCCCCGCCAAATGAATACAATCACCTGGCAGGAACTTGATTTTCTCCAAATCATTCAGATTTCTAAAAGGAGATTCTATGCTACCGTCCGCCACTTTACTTTCACTGAAAGAATTCACATAGAAATTCCTTGTACCATTAGCCCAGCTCACTACACAGACCAACAACAATATAGGTAATATCAATAATTTATGCATAATTCCGTACTTTAATAAACTTCTATTTCATCCAGTGCAATCGAAGGTAAAGCATCCGGATAAGGATAATCTGCCGGCAATTCCGTCTGACCGTTAATCACAAGTTTCAAATACCGTCCTTCCCTACCATCCGTTTTCACATAGTTATGATAGATTTCTTTCATTCCCTTATATATGGGATATGAAAAAGTACTCTGTCCGATCTGCCGATATTCTTTACCATCCGTCGAAAGGTAACATTCCACCGATTTAGCCGGAAGCGTACTGTTGATAGGTGCCACCATCGTGCCAAAACCTATGCCGGATACCTTTGTGTTTTTCTTTAAATCAATGACAATCTCTACTCCGGAAGCAATAGCTGCCCATTCGTAGTTCGAAGGAGTGAATCCTTGTACCCCATCAGTGAACAAGGTCGGCTTCACGTCGTACCAATCCAAACTCCAGGCATCAGTAGAAAGTGTATAACTACAGCCTGTAGCTTTATTAACGACGAAATTTTTCACCGTAGGTGTCTCTAACACCTGCTTATTTTTATCCGTTACAATAGCTTTTACACAAGTATTTTCTGTCAGATAAACCGGTCCCTTATAAATTTCAGAATCAGAAGTAGGCTCTGAACCATCCAACGTATAGCGGATGTCTGCATCCGGACATATCGTCTCCAACACAACAGCATATTTTCCTTTCTCATTATCCCAACCACCCTGAATACGGGGTCTGAAATATTCACGGCATGTATTGACATTCCTCTTTTGAAAAAAAGAGAACTCCTTCTTCAGATGAGCAATGAAAAGCTCCCGGTTTTTATTCTCCGGCTGACTCCAGGCCACCTCTGCAATAGCAAGTAAACGAGGAAAAGCCATATATTCGAATTTCTCGATAGTAGACACATATTCTCCCCAGATGTTTCCTTGAATTCCTGTGATGCGTTTAGCTTCTTCCTCATTAAGCGCTGGCGGAACAGGTTCATAATCATATACCCGTTCCAACGGTATAAAACCACCGATAGCCAATGGTGCGAACTCCGGGTTTTCCTGGTAATAATCCAAATAACAATAAGTATTAGGAGTCATAATCACATTATTACCTAACTGAGCAGCTTTTATGCCTCCCGCTTCACCCCTCCACGACATCACCGTAGACTTCAGCGGAAGACCACCCTCCAGAATTTCATCCCAACCGATAAGTTTACGTCCCAAGCTTTCTGCGATCTTCTCAACCTGCTGGATGAAATAAGCATGAAGTTCAAATTCATCTTTCAGATTTTCCCTTTTAATCAAAGCTTGACAATCGGCACATTGTTCCCAAGACGTTTTAGGGCACTCATCGCCTCCAATATGGATGTATTCTCCGGGAAACAAACTTGCCACTTCAGTAAGAATATCCTGTATGAATCGAAAAGTCTGAGGTTTTGGGCAATACACCTGATCAGAAATTCCGGCTCCCGCCATCAAAGCAAGAGAAGAGTGGAAACTGCATGCATATTCCGGGTAAACGCTTAAAGCCGCCAGAGCATGTCCAGGCATCTCTATTTCAGGAACAATCGTTATTTGTCTTTCTGCAGCATATTTTACAATGTCCCGGATTTCATCCTGTGTATAATAGCCGGTATGTTCTTTTCCATCATAATGGCGGGGATAATACTGATCCCAAGTACCAATAGCCGAATTAGGACGAGTGGCACCAAATTCGGTCAGACGCGGATATTTCTTTATCTCCAATCGCCACCCCTGGTCATCGGTCAGATGCCAATGAAAACGATTCAGCTTGTAGTTCGCAGCCAGATCAATCGCTTTCTTCACATCCGCCAGAGGTAAATAATACCGCCCCGCATCAATCAAGAAACCGCGATAAGAAAAACGGGGAGCATCCTTTACAAAAATACAAGGAACAGATGTATGATTGTCATCAGCCAAGATTAACTGATTCATGGTACGGAGCGCATAGAAAAAACCTGCCGGAGCAGAAGCCTTAATGAGAACTTTACCACTGGTGACAGAAAGTTCATAAGCTTCCTTATCCAACGAATTCTTTTCCTGCAATATGATATCTGCTTTTTTACTTTTATCCGCTTGCAGATTCAAACCATAATCCTGCCTTACCTGCTCTATAAAGCCGGTAATTACGCCATTTACTTCCTGCTGCCTTCCCGAATACAAGATGTTACTTTTATGAGTCAGGTCAAAACGTCCCTGCTTCTCTTGCACATAAGAGGGTTGGGGAATAATATCGGCACCCCTTGCGGTAACAGCTACCAACAAGAATAACATAACCAAATTCGCTATACATAATCTACATGAATTCATATTAAAAGTGTATTTAATGATTTAAACAAATATTTCAGTTTGCACCGATAACATCAAGTACCTTCATTTCCCTACCATTGATTGGCACGGTTTTATCTTTCAAAAAATCTAGGAGAATATCCCAATTTTTATCTTCCGCATCATACCATAATGATTTATCAAAGCCTCCTTCGTGCTTCTTAAATCCGGCTGTAGGAATTTGAAGAGTTCCTACATATACATTCCCTGAATATCGATTATCAACAGCCTTCTCTTCTTTTACTGCCACAGTCGTCTCCGAGGCATAAACATAGTTATTCCTAAAGATATCTCCTTTTCCATAAGACGAATCATGCTTAGTAAAATGGAACAAGGTCCGGTCTATCTGCGGTTCCGGTTTAGGGAATAGATAAAACAGGTTATTCTCTACCAATGTATTCTGCGTATATCCGGTGAAATGCATGACAGGACAAAAATAAGCATCTTTATGACTGGCATTCGTCAGATAATTACGCAAACCATCATTTATACTAACATTGTAACGCACTTTAGTTTCAATATTACCATTCACACACCAATCTTCAGGCCAGCCATCCGTACCGATTACCAGCATAAAGCCCCCATCATTATTATAGCTCAAATTATATTGGAAAACCGAATTCCTACATCCCCAGTCCGAGTCGTATGCATAACCGTCTATGATAGACTTATGATCACTGACGACATTGAACTGTACCAGTGTATTATCACTGCACCAAGGCCAGATACCATCGCAAGCCTCAGATTCAGGTAATGCCTTCGGACAATTCTTCATCACATTGTATTCTACCAACGCACCGTCACAACCCACCGGAACAATACCATCACCCGGTACTCCATCCAATACATTATTCCTGATGACGACCTTCAGGTTAGGATTCCACTGACTTCTGATCCAGTAACCTCTGAACTTAATACCATCTCTCTGACAATCCTTTATATAACAATTCTCAATAGTCATACCAACAAACCGATTCGAGATACTATCATTATCCCGGCCATTCTGAATACACATTCCCATGCCGCCACCTTCTTCTATGACAGTACTACCATATACATCGTGTATATACAGATTGTCAATCCTCATATTACGCGACTCGCCAAACTTATTCAGTTCCACCCACAATCCAAACAAACCAGCCTTCGGAGCATTCCCCTTATTAGACACTTCAAGGTCACGTACCACCAGATTCGTAGAATTAAAAATATGGACGGCAGCCGTATCGACTCCATTACCCTTTACATGAGGTTTCTCTATTCCGCCATATTTACCCAGTACAACAGGTTTATTCTCTTCTCCACTGCATGAAAGAAAAAGTTTCTCCATGAATACAGCTCCGGATTTCAGCAAAATACTATCTCCACCCTTAAATGTCAATTGCTTAAGCTTAGCCAAAGATTTAAAAGGAGTCCGGGCAGTAGTTCCATTATTGGCATCATCGCCATTCACCGGGTCGAAATAATAATTTGTTGTCGTCACTTGCGAAGAACAAGACGCCAATAACAAGACCAAACTTCCATAAAGGATTTTCTTTATATTTTTCATATATATTATTTATCTGTTAAACATTACCAGTTATCAGTACGGAAAGAAGAAACCGGAAGTCCGCTAAGACTGAATAACTCCGGTTCCACATAATTCTTAAAAGCATATCTGACTGCCTTAGGCTCCTTCACATATTTAGAATATACCACTACTACATCCCTTTCTTCATCCACATAGGCTTCGGCCGGATGAAAAACTCTGCTATCATCAGCCACCTCAAACAGACTGAGCTTTTTCCCATAGCTTGTAAGTCCGAAATACAGGTCCTTAAAATAAATCACAGCCTTATCACCTTCTATTTCCATCTTGTCATAAACCGGGCTCTTGTATTCAAAGCCCTTTAATCCATAGACTTCCGATAAAGCCATCAATCCCAAACGCTCGCCAACTTTCTCTTTACGTACAGGGTGAATCTGTTCCACTTCTCCCACATCCAGGATAACAGCCATGCCACTGTTCTTAATTCTATCCACACATTTCCGCTGCTCATCACGCAGGTAAGCACCTACATGTTCGCCCACTTCACTGGGTACATTCCAAGTCGTATAGTTAAACGGAGCTATCTGTGTATAATAGAATGGAAAATCTTTTCCCCACTTATCTCTCCACTCCGCAACCATAGCCACCAGGCGGTCCGAATATTGAGAAACATTATAAACATTAGATTCTCCCTGATACCAAATACAACCTTGCATGCCATAACCAATAATAGGATTCAACATTCCATTATACATGGTAGTAGGAATATTAGCGACCCATCCCGTTGTCCCATCACTTAACTCCGGAACAGAGATGTCTCCCAAGGTAGAACAAGTCTCCCTACTCATCCATGTCTCGACAATGGAACCTCCGAAACTCGCATTGATAATCCCCACAGGTATATCCAGATTCTTCTGAATAAAATGAGCAAAATACCAAGCTACAGCACTACACTCCCCAACATTTTCAGGTGCGGCAGATACCCAGTCGGCTTTGACATCAGTAAGTGGTCTGTAACTTCCGAGTGGTGGCACATTTACAAAATGAATATTACTTTTTCCGGATGCCAGAATAGCTTTAGTAGACTCATAGCACTCTTTCAACTGCATAGCCATATTCGATTGCCCGCTTGCCAACCAAACTTCACCTATATATACATCATTGAAGTTTATCGTTTCATCAGCTGTTACAGTCAGCATGTAAGGGCCTCCTGCTTCCGGAGTCTCAATCATCGCCTTCCATACACCGTCTTTCCCAGCCTTGACCGAATAGCTTTTACCATTCCATGACGAAGTGACAATGACGGTAGTCCCTATATCTGCCCATCCCCAAACCGGAGTTTTTGTCTTTTGTTGTAAAACCATGTTGTTACCGAAGATACCGGCAACTTTCAGATTCTTCGCTTCAATAGCCAATATGATTAAAGTCAGGAAGAATAATATCACATTCAGTCGTTTCATACTATCAATCTATTTTTTGTATACGTTCAAAATTAAATCCGAGCTCTTTTATCTCAACTTTCCCGTCACTGCCATTTACCGGCAAATCAAAGAAAATTTTCTCATCGTTATCCAGCCTATAAATCACAAGTTTCAGGTTCTTTCCTTCTACCGAATGTTCCTGTCTGTTCAATCCGACCGTCCAGGTGGCATGACTGTTATAATCATCATCCGAAAGCATATACCCATTGTACAGTTCGGCCTTATCTCCGGAATATTTTATACGCATATAAATATTATTCAGATTTTCCAACGCATCCGCCGGTACTTGCACACTCCATTCCTTAAATGTATCGTAAGTAATACCATCAGCATATTCCGGTTTGTCCACGATCACCGGAGCAACAGGTCTTGGAAACTCGCGTGTAAGCGAAGGATTAGAGTAATAATCTGTTGTCAGCCAGGAAGAATCCGTACCGAATTCTATCCGGTCGTAATTATAATACTCTACAATGACACGTGCGGCAAATAGCTTCCTCCCTTCCACGAAGGGGAATCCTGTAAACAACATATTAACTCCTTTTCGGGCATATCCCGTAAGGTCTATCTCATTCAACTGATTCGGTTTGACCTCCTGATTTACCCAGGTATCATTCAAATTGAGCACACATTTTGACTCAGGATACAATAACAAAGTCACCTTTTTTATCCCAGAAGGATTATCCAGATTAAACTCTTTGAAGAAAAAGCGGCGATAACGCTGCCGGTAAGCTTCAATCCTGTTAAAGTTTGCAGTCTCCAGCCATTGTGCTTCCTCCAAGATACCTTTAGGATGAACAGGAATCGCGATATCCGGCCAGCTGAATACAATCTCTTTTCGCTTAAACGCTGGATTTGCCCCCGTTTGCAGTTTGCTATAAATCATTTTTTTATCAGTGGAGAACATATAAATATCTCCAAGTGAGCTATACAGGCCTGCATCTGAAAGGTAGCACTTTTTCTGCCCATTTTGTTCCAGCAACCAGCAATTATCCGCTTCTTTCTCCGTCAGGACTATGATATATCTCTCTTTCCCATTCTTCAATTGCACTTTCAGCATACAGTCTTTTCCCGGTTTCAACCCATTTATCAACCAACTGCCCTCTTCCTCCTTTATCTTTGCCTGAGCCACTTCCACACTTTTCACTGTCGATTTATCCAAAGAAAATTCTACAGGTATCTGTCTGTTCTGAAAGAACAAATAACAGTTATCCACACTTCCCATCAATTGTGCCGTAGCATAATTCAGACGTATCTCATCCAGTTCTATGTTTAAGGGCCATATGAAAACAGTACTATCTTGCATTTCAATGCCTTTCTGAGGAAAACGAAGGATCTTATTCCGAAGCTTAACCTCAAATTTCACATTCTTCTGTTCTCTTTTCGGATGATAGCGGGAATAGTTGATTCCAAACAAATACCCAGTCTCATTATTGGAGCGTACCGCTACCTGCAACCCATCTTCTTCCCATTTGGAAATAACCGGCATCATAGGAGCTAAATCCTTCTCAAACTCATTGACAAAATAATGCAGTTTCTTAACTCTTTTATAAGATTCTGCAATTTCCCCCGACTCCCTAACAGCTGCCTGAAAATCATAAGACTTCACCGGCAAACGGCTCCAATATCCTGTTTTCACCTGATCTTCTTCCGTAGACCAAAGTTTACCGGTAAATTGAGTGGCACCGGCAAAAATATAATATCCCAATAAGTTGGATCCTGACCCCAGTTTGGCTATGATCATACCTAAACCGTCCAAAGGATCAATGCAGAGCCTTCTGTGATATGTATTTTGTACGCCTACTCCCATCTCACAAGTGAAATAAGGATATTCCTCATACGTCATATACACTCCCTGGTGGTCTATCTGATCATTACCGATGTTTTTATTATCCCGAAAAGAGTCAAAAATGAAGTTTCCCGGCTGATACTCTTTCCCTACATGTTCCACCCAGGGAGCATCCGCATAACCACCCCACAAAGGAATCACCTCGAAAGGCGGAACAGAGCCGTCCCCCCATCCTGTGACTGTATACATCGGAACATCAATCCCGTTCTCCAAAGCCAGGTCTTTCAGCCACTGAATATGTGGTTCACCCGCTTTCCCGTACCAATATTCATTTTCCAGTTGAATACCGATAATATTTCCTCCATCTTTATAATAAAGTCCTTCCAATTGCTTTGCAATCTGAGCGAAATAACGCCTCACGTAATTCTGATAAACCACATCATTCGAACGGTCTTTCAGATATTTTTTCTGCAATATCCAGTCGGGTGTTCCCCCATTACGTGCCTCTCCGTGCGACCACGGTCCTAACCGCGGCACTACAAATAGTCCGTGTTTCTGGCATAATTTGATGAAGCAGCGCAAATCCTTTTCATGTTCCCATTCGAACTGTCCCTCTATCTCTTCATGATGATTCCAAAACAGATAAGTGGCAATCACATTTACACCGCAAGCCTTCATTTTCAAAATGCGGTCCTCCCACAAATCCCGGCGAACACGGGAGAAATGCAATTCTCCCATTACGGGTAACACAGGTTTTCCGCCAATGGTCATATACCGGCTGTTTATCTCTATCGCCTTATCCCCAGTTCCCGGATTACCCATCTTAAAATGTCCATATACAGGAACTTCCATTACATTCGAAGCATCCAACTTGTAGACCTCCTGTGCCGGTAAAACCGTCCACAGACAAAGTCCAATGAGTAATGAACTTATTCTTTTCATATACATTACATTTTCAGGTTAATAAACAGCTTCCATCTTCTGTATATCCCATTTATCCACCCAACGGATAATCGGTTTATCTCCATGAAATTCAATCGGAAGCCAAACATATCGTGAGTCTATCAAGTCCGTTTTATTCCATCGGTCAAACATTGCCATATATTGATCCGGGCATCCTTCAATGGGGAGTACATAGGTACTCTGGGCATAGAATGTCTTATCAGCATCACGTCCCATACAGGGGTTATCTTTCAGTTCCCAGACTCCCAACATTGAATCAGATACAGCCCATTTGGCCTTGTTTGGATCCCACCCGGTGCAACCAGATGAGAGCATATAGTAATGACCGTTTCTCTTAAAAATGGCAGGAGCTTCCCGTGACTGCCCGATAAATCTCCGGACATAAGTTCCCGACGGTTTTGTATAATCATCATTCAGCAAGCTGATATATAACGTTTTGTTCCATTCTGACGAACAAATATGATAAGCCTTCCCATCATCATCCTTGAAAACAGTCTGATCACGGCTATCCGCTCCATTCGGTTTGAATGAACCCAAATAAGTGAATGTTCCCGTCGGTGAATCAGAAATAGCCACACCTGCATGCGCTTTCTCATAATCGGGGCTTTCAACATGCATCCACATCACAAATTTACCTGTTTTCTCATTATAAATAACTTTAGGGCGTTCTATCACCTGAGAAGGATGAAGATCAGAATTCGGGTCATCATTTACAGTCGGCAATACTCTTCCTTCGAACTTCCAGTCTATCAGGTTCCTGGATGAATAGCAAGCTACTCCTCCAGCCTCCGCCCTCCAGCACTCCCAGGTTTTCACCCAATCCAGACGATAGGTAGAATCTCCTTTGAACTCACCATACCAATAATAAACTCCTTCATGGAAAAGAATACCGCCTCCATGCGCATTTATCGAATTACCTTCCGTATCTTTCCATATACTGCCAGAGACTACTAAATCTTTGCCCTGTTGTTCAGGCATTGCTTTATCTATTGTCTTGATCGTAATAAACGCTCCTTGCATGCTTTCTGCAGAAACTTTCAGAGTTATCTCACCAGCAGTACCGTCAGACTGCAAGATAGCCATCGCTTTCCCTCTGAAAGTTTCGGGAGTCAAAGAACGGAAACTGTCCATATCGGTAGGGCAAGCATTCCCGGAACCACAAATCACACCATTTCCTACAACTTGCAGGGTTACTTTTGTATCAGCATCCGGCACTACCCTTCCCTCCTTATCTACCAGTTCAATCGTGACATAAGCCAGATCATCCCGGTCGGCACGAATGACTTTGTTATCCGCCACTAAACGTATCCGTACCGGAGCCTCCGTAGTCTGCAGAACAGCATATGAAGATTCACTGTCACCATAGGTAGCGGCAGCCTTTAATTTGCCCGGCTGATAATCCACTACGAATGTAGCTGTATAGTCTTTCTTCGAGATTTCTTTTTCACCCACCAATTCATCATTGAGATAGAGCCTCACCTTAGGTGCACGGCTATATACATTTACTTTTATCGGCTTGCCTTCCAACCCCTTCCAATTCCAGCTAAGTGACTCATTCTTCCAACCCCAATAGCTTACGTCCTCCACTTTGCCAGGAGCCGGTAACGGTTGCACAGCCATAGCTATCTCTCTTTCATTCCAAACAATATCTCTATAATAAGATTGCGGTTTCTTTTCACCACAAATATCAATATCTCCACACCAGGCGTTATACCAGGGCCAGTCCATGAATTGCGGATTTTTTTCACCCTTATCCAACTCCAGAGTATGTCCGATTCCTGCTTCACCCAGATAATCAAGAGCAGTCCAAACAAAATCACCAATGATATACGGATGCTTTTCCACCAGACTCCAATTGACAGCTGCTTCCTGTGCCACAGTTTCACTGCCATATATCACACGGGTAGAATCTTTTCTATGATCGTTCTCATACTCATACCACATATAGTTATAACCTGCCACATCCAGATACTGCATCGCTTTCGAAGCATCTTCCTTCCATTTCATTTGTGGATTGTCCCAGTAATCGTTAATAGCCGCAGTTACGGGGCGCGAAGGGTCTAATGCCTTTACTATATTTCTTAACCTTTCCGCAATCTTGATACCTGTGTCATCCGAACGTTCCTGAATTTCATTCCCGATACTCCACATAATGACAGAGGGATGATTTCTATCCCGCAGTACCATTGCAGAAATATCTTTTTCACTCCATTCGTCAAAAAAACGATGGTAATCCTGAGGATTTTTTTCTTTCTGCCAATGGTCAAAGGCCTCATCAATCACCAGCATCCCCTGTTCATCACAAGCACGCAGAAAAGCTTCTGCAGGCGGATTGTGAGCACACCGGACTGCATTATACCCGTTTGCCTTCAATAACTCCACCTTACGCGCTTCCGCCCTATCCAGAGAAACCGCACCCAACAAGCCGTTATCATGATGCACACATCCCCCCTTCAAATTCAGCGGTAAACCATTCAGTTTAAATCCTTCTTCAGCACTAAAAGAAAGAGTGCGGATGCCAAAAGGAATAGAAATCCGGTCTAACATCTTCGTTCCTGAACTGACAGTAATCTGTACTTTATACAAATGTGGGTGATCAACCGACCATAGTTTTGCGCTTTTTACAGGCAAAGAGACGGAAACAGTTTGCTTACTTGCCGCATTTACGTTCACAGCTTGCTCCGTTTTCCCCACTTCTTCCCCCTCAGGAGATATTATCCTGACAGCCATATTCACTCTTTCACCCTTTGTAGTCTCATTCAACACATCCGCATATATCGTCAATGACGCTTCATTTTCCAACACATTCATAGTACGAACAGCAACTGCCCATTCATCCAAATGCACACGGTCAGTCTTTATCAGCCATACATGCCGGTAAATGCCGGAACCCGCATACCACCGCGAGTTCTTCCCTTCATTCACGACTCTTACGGCAACAGTGTTGACTTCACCTGCCGGATGGCAATAAGGAGTTATATCACATCTGAATGAAGAGTAACCATAAGCATTAAAATTCACTTTCCGCCCATTCACCCACACCTCGGACTGGGCATATACACCTTCGAAATAAAGTGAATGAAGTTTGTGAGCATCTTTACGGTCAATGACGAATGTTTTCCTATACCAGCCTTCTCCACCCACGGTTTGCCCGGTAGCAAAACCACCAATACTCCCTTTGAAAAAAGGGCCTATCGACATACTATCCGATTGAGCCAAAGGTTCTACACTCCAGTCATGCGGTATATCTAAAATCCGCCAATTTGAATCATCATAAGATTCTTTCTCGGCACCTTCCATCTCGCCATGATAAAACTTCCAACTTTGATCAAACTTCGTTTTCCGTGCGGAGTAATCTGCCTCCTGGCTACATGCCGTTACGAACAACAAGCCTGTGATGGCAAACATATATCGTTTTATTAATGCTTTCAACTTCATATATATTTATTTTAAAAGAGAAACCTCAGTCTTTTTGGTTTATAGTAATACTTGCTACCGGAAGTCCCTGTACCTTTGCCGTTACAATTATCCGACCAGATGATTTACCGGAACGAACTACCAGCAAATTACTTCCGCGCCAAGTTTTCCGGCTGTTTGCCACAAAACTTTCCGTACTCATCGGATTTGCATTCCCTACGCCTTCAATAGTTGCATCTCCTTCAATAGAAAATTCCACCAATTCCTCAGCCTGCTGATTCCGTATACCTTTAGCATCCACCAATTCCAATGTCACATAACTCAAGTCGTTGCCGTCAGCCACGATATCCGTTCTATCAGCCGAGAGATGTATCTTTTCAACCTTACCGGCACTTTCAAGAGTAGTGGTATGCATTTCCCCATTTTTATCATAGCTAATCGCTTTCAGTACTCCGAAAGCATAAGGAACTTTCCAGGTCAATACATGCTTTTTATCAGCAGTATTTATTTGTTTCCCAAAAGAGTCACCATTCAGAAAGAGTTCCACCTGTTCGCAATTGGAATATACGGACACTGCCAGTTCCTTCCCCTCATAACCAGGGAAATTCCAATGATCCACCACATCAGGAAAATCCCATACACTCCAATCCGCCTTGTCCGGATTCAAAGGGAAAGAAGGAACAGGAGGAGTAACCACAATATATGATACAGAATTTTCACTCCACAATGTTTCCCGTAGATAGGATTGAGGACGACGTTCTCCTGAAAGATTAAGATCTCCGCAATAAGCATGGTTCCAGGGAAAGATACGCTTATCAAGCGGATACCCACACCAACCGATACTTGCCTCACCAATATAATCAAATGCTGTCCAGATAAAATCACCGATCACCCACGGATGCTGTTCCACCCCTTTCCAATAATCATAAGCTTGGGAGGCATAAGATTCCGAAGCATAAATAATACGTTCCGGATAACGTTTGGCATCCGATTCATAACGGTTCAAACAGTAATTGTATCCACAGACATCCAAAGTGTTCAGAAAATCATCCGTTGCATCAACAACAGAATTAACCCCAGCTGTAACAGGACGTGTAGTATCAAGTGCCTTAACAAAATCTGCCAGTTCCCTGCATATATCTACTACTTCAGCAGTTTCCTTATCTTTGATTTCATTACCGATACTCCACATAATAACACAAGGATGATTCCGGTCACGTGCCACCATACTATACATATCACTTTGCCACCGGTCGTCAAAATAGTCTCCATAATCTCCTTTATAGTGACCATAGCGCCACATATCAAAAGCTTCATCTATGACCAACATTCCTAAACGGTCGCATGCATTGAGCAAAGCGGTTGAAGGAGGATTATGAGACAGACGAAGCGCATTAAATCCAGCAGCCTTCAATAATTCGACTTTTCTTTCTTCTGCCCTGTCAAAAGCTTTTGCACCCAAAAGACCATTGTCATGATGGATGCATCCGCCCTTTAGTTTCATGGATTTACCATTTAACTGAAAACCTTTTTCAGCACTAAATGTAATATTGCGTATACCTATTGAAATACGTTCTTCATCTATAATCTTATTATCTTGCAGAAGCCGGTTTACAACCGTATATAAGTAAGGGTTGTCTGT
This sequence comes from uncultured bacterium, assembly GCA_905215555.1. Classification (GTDB taxonomy): domain Bacteria; phylum Bacteroidota; class Bacteroidia; order Bacteroidales; family Bacteroidaceae; genus Bacteroides. The sequence continues at coordinate 21,440 of CAJMQU010000026.1, read as the reverse complement.
AGACCATAATTGTGGAGAAGCCACTTCCAGCAGATGACTAATCTTTATCTTCTCTTCATTATCCAATGTCACCTGTTGCTCTTTTCGGTCAACAGTGCGATTCTCTTTATCTACAATCTGCGTTTCCCAAATCACCTTTCCGGTCGCTTTCTCAGTATTCGCCAAAACACTTTGCACATGTACCTCAGCTCTATCCACCGTTGCAATAGGAGCAGTAACAAACGTTTCCCAAGTTTCAAAGTGTAGAGGATCAGTTATTTTCAAAGAAGTATGTCTGTAGATACCTGAACCCGTATACCAACGACAGTTCAAGCCCTCATTTTTTACACGGACAGCAATCAGGTTCTCTGCTCCAAAACGCACATAATCAGTTATATCCAGTTCGAATGCAGTATATCCATAAACATGGTTAGCTACATGGTTATCATTCACCCAAATATCTGCATTCATATAAATTCCATCAAAAGCGACAGCAATGCATTTTCCCTTTTCGGCTTCATCCACATGGAAATGTTTTCTATACCAGCCTGTTCCCCCCACAGTAAAGCCCCCAGAGACTTCCGTGACAGCATCGGCAATAAAAGGAGAGTTTGTTCCTGGAATATTTTCAATACTCCAGTCATGCGGAAGATTCACCTGACACCATTGCGAATCGTCTAAATCGGATTTCTCACCTTCAGGTATGTCACCACGATGGAATAACCATTCTTCATCGAAAGATTGCTCCCGAGGTGTAGTTCCCTTTTCACTGCAACTACTCACTACCAACGTTATTAACAAAAACAATAGGCTGTATATACTTCTCATATCATCATATTTAGCAGTACAAAGGCCAGCCTTCAGACAGGACTCTCATCCAGCCAGCCTTTATCTGGAATTTATTTCAATTATTTACCACCCCATTCCGGTGCTTGTACCAAAGCTCTGTTATTATCCAGTTCTGATTGCGGAATAGGCCATACATATCCTTTAGAAGAATCAAAGATATGAGAACCTGCACCACCGTCTGCCCGACATCTTTCGTAAGCTTTATCCATTTCTCTCCAACGCAAAAGGTCGAAATAACGGGTACCTTCCAAAGCCAATTCCACTCTTCTTTCATGTTTCACCACATCGAGCAATTGGTCATAAGAAAGGTTTGCTCCTTCAGCATCTTCCACTTTCGGCATCATTACGTCAGCACGCTGACGCACCTGGTTCACCATCGACATGATTTCATCTTTATCAGAATTTTGTTTAGCCAAAGCTTCAGCACGCATCAACAGCACATCGGCATAGCGAATGACATACATATCCTGATTATCAGCTCCCCAGGTAGTCGGCTGGTTCTGATATTTACGCATAAACAATTGGAATGGGCTGTTCCAAGACCACCATGCATCACTTACTTTACCAGCATATGTATCCCCATTCTTAGTCATCAAGGTATACGTCAAACGTGGGTCACGGGTAGAGTCATCATCCGGATCATAGATTCCTGAAGTAGCAATAGGTTTTCCATCCTTGCAGTAAAAATCATTAGCCAAGTTCGGATAAGGTAACTGCCACTCCATCGGATATCCATAATTATAAGCCAAGAACCCACCTTCACCATTTTGCTGGTCAGTATTTTTAAAGCGAATGGCAAATACAATTTCTTTGCTGGTACCGCCAGCCTCTGAGAACAGAGTACTATAATTCGGGTCTATCTCATACTGATTCAGGCCAATAACTTGTAAAGCTGCATCAGCAGCCTCTTTATACATCTCGTTATACAGGTATACACGGGTCAGCAATCCCAATGCAGCACCTCTGGTGGCACGCCCTCTATCAGCCGTAACAGGCAACATTCCTTCGGCTGTAATATCCTTCAAGTCCTTGATTATATCGGCTACTATTTCTGATTTCTGCGATTTAGCCACCTGGCTCGTTTCAGTAGTCAACACATTAAAAACCTTTGGGACATCGCGATACAAGCTGGTCAGATGATTATAAAACAAAGCCCTGATAAACTTGGCTTCACAAATGATTCTTGTACCTGCCTCCTCACCTATTTTACCAGCTTCCAACATTTGAGGTACTTTCTCGATAACATTGTTGCATCGTGCAATACCTGCGTATGAAGCATTCCACACGGCCTCAACAACTGTAGATGTAGGGCTCATGGTATTGGTAGTAATCACATCAGGCCCTACCCATGGAATCCAAGCGAAATAACCGTTATCCGTAGCAAATTCCAGTTCACGCAAACTACAAGTCCGGCCACCCGGCCAGCAGAATCCAAAGCTACCTTCACTCTGTAAAGCATCGTAGCAACCTACCAATGCTTTAGTCGCATCAGCCTCTGTATTCCAAAAATTACCATTGGATAACTCAGACAAAGACTCACGATCCAAAAAGTCTGAACAAGAAAAGAGTGAAAAGGCCAACGACAAAATAACTGAATAATATATTTTTTTCATGATCTTCTTTTTTTTAAATTATAATGTAATGTTTAAACCGACAGAAAACGTCTTGGCATTAGGATAGGCATGACCGCGAGTATCACTACCATACTTTTCAGGATCATAATCATCAATACCGGTAATAGTCAGGATATTCTGTGCAGAAACATATATTCTCAAGCGCTCCAGTTTTGCCTTACGAATCCATTCTTGTTTGAAAGAATACCCCAATTCAATGTTCTTCAGACGCAGGTAAGAAGCATCTTTCAGCCAGAATGAAGAAGGTCGGCTATTATAGTCACCATTACCCAAACGTGGAAAGTTACCATTAGGATTAGCACTTTCAGAATAGCGGTCTAGAAATACTGTTGTGACGTTGCCCGAAATAGTAGGATAGTCCATCACAACACGGTCTACACCGGCTACACCTTGAAAAAAGGCAGAAAGATCAAACCCTTTGTATGCAGCGTTCAAGCCGAAGCCATAAGTAAAATCAGGGAATGGATTACCTATTACTGTACGGTCGTAAGTATCCACAACTCCATCCGGTTTGCCATCCGGGCCACTAACATCCTTATAACGGATATCACCCAGCTTCAAAGCACCACCACCCACAGAATTCTTTTCATTGGCTTCATCCACTTCAGCCTGCGTACGATACAATCCATCAGCTACATAGCCATAATAAGAATTAATGGGATGACCTTCCAGATTAATTGACCAATCAGTAATCCAAGAGTCTTTGCCGTGCAAGTCAAGAATTTCATTCTTTACCTTACTAAAGTTAACATTTGCACCGAATTTCCAGTCACCCCACTGGTCATTATACCCCAAAGCAAACTCCCAACCTTCATTCTTTACCGATGCAGCATTCACATAAGGTTCAGTAGCAATACCCACAATCCCGGGAATAGGCAATTGCAGCAAAATATCAGAAGTCTTCTTATAGAAATAATCGGCAGTAAGAGTTATCTTATTGTTTAAGAAAGCAGCATCTATACCTATATCTGTAGTAGCAGTTGTTTCCCACTTAATATCAGGGTTAGCTAATGAAGAAATAGCCACTCCGGAGACTTTGTTATCCCCCCATACGTAATTATTGCCCAAACCAATATATTGTGCAAACGGATAGTAACCGATTTCCTGATTACCCAGTTCACCCCAACTACCTCTCAGCTTCAACTGGTTGATAAAGTTATATTTCTCCATAAAAGCCTCTTGCGCAATGTTCCAGCCGACAGACACCGACGGGAAATAACCGGTACGATTCTTTTTAGGTATTCTGGAAGACTCATCACGACGAAGATTGAATTCAGCCAAGTAACGATCTTTATAATTATAGTTCACACGGCCAAAGAAAGATCTCAATGCAGCCTCAGCAGCATCCCCCTTGGCAGAAGTACTTAATGCACCGTTCAATACAGAGATATTATCACTCGGAAGATCTTCACCCGTTGCAGTGGTAGAACGGAAATTATTATACTGGTTAGACTGGCCCAACAAGAAGTTGAAAGCATGACCGTTCACATCAAAGTGATAAGTAATAAGATTTTCATTGATCCACTGAGTCTCGGAATAATAAGCATCAGTCAGATAATTTTTCCCACTACCACCTACAGGGTTACCATTTGAATCATGAGGGATATAAGCTGGTTCAGCACTAATACTGTTCCACTGGTTATATTGATAAGCGAAACTGGTCTTGATAGACAGATTCTTGATCGGTTCTATTTCCAAGAAAGCCTTACCGTCAAAACGGCTGTATTTTTTCTTTGAGGTTATGGTTGTAGCATAAGCCGGATTCTTGATAGCCTGCATTTTATCGTTCCCATCCACAAATCCCCATTCACCATCGCTGTATTTGTAGGGTACAGAAGGACGGGAATGCCACTTCATTTGCTCAAATACATAATAAGTACCTATTGTAGGTTCTTCCACTTCTTCATGGTTACCAGAGACATTCAATCCCAAAGTGATTATATCAATGAATTTACTATCAGCATTCAAGCGGAAATTAAAACGGTCTGTGCTCGTACCTTCCATGATACCATCCTGTCCCATATATCCTACCGAACCCATATAATGAGAAGCAGCATTTCCCCCCGACATAGATAAGTGATGTGTCTGAATAGGCGCAGAACGGAATATTTTATCTGACCAACGAGTATTAGCAAACAAATCAGGTCTGGAGCCATCCTTCATTTGCTGAATCATTTCAGGAGTATAATTTGTTGTTACATCCCCCATAGCTTCATTCTGCTCGTTATAAAGAGTAGCCCAATCCCAAGAATTAATATAGGTAGGAAGAATCGTAGCCTTCTGAACGCCATACGATCCACTGTAGGACAAAGTCTTTTTATCTGTATTTCCACGTTTCGTCGTAACTAAAACTACACCATTGGCGGCACGCACACCATATATAGAAGCGGAAGCCGCATCCTTCAAAACCGATATATTTTCAATATCATTCGGAGAGACACTATTGAGACTTCCTTCCACGCCGTCGATCAGTATCATAGGATTACTGTCTCCAAAAGTATTTATACCACGAATACGAATTTCCACATCCCCCTCTGCACCTGGCTGCGCTGAGAAGGAACTCACAGTCACCCCACTCATCCGTCCTTGCAGCAAACTGGAAGTATTAGATACCGGAATATCCTTAATATCATTGACTTTTACAGAAGCTACAGCTCCCGTCAGATTCGCTTTTTTCTGCGTACCATAAGCCACTACCACAACCTCATCAATCAACTCCGAACTTTCTTTTAATACAATATTAATTTGCTGATTCACCCGGGCCACCTTCACGACCTGCGTTTCATAACCTACATAAGAAATCACGAGATTCTGCCCCACTGATGCCCGAATAGAGAAATGTCCGTTTACATCTGTAATCAGCCCATTCGTAGTACCCTCTACCACTACCGAGGCTCCAATTATCGCTTCACCGGCAGCATCTTTCACCGAACCTTGTACAGTTACGGCTTGTTGTGTAATAGCTGACGCAGAAAATTCGAAATCTTTTTCCGTGGATGCATAAGAGAGAGACACTCCACCAAGGAATAGCAATCCGAAGACGATTCGTCTTTGCAAAACATGTTGTTTATTCATAATATTTCAAATTAAAAAGTTACTGATGCAAAAGTCCCTGTTTCTAAGAAAACGGGATAACAGAAAAGCACAAAAGAATAACAAATTCCTGTATCCGATGTTAAAAACAGGAATTTGTTATCAATCGGCACGATTTTTATATTTTTTGTTCTTTGCCAGTAAGAAGGTATAGCCTATTTTTTCCTACTTTTGACTTTGGAATTAAACCTCAATATGCTATGGCAAACGTTAATCTGTTTTTTTACTTTTTTTTATCGCTCGCCCTTTATGGATGTAGCTCTTCCATTACAAAACATGATGATAAAGTCCGATTGATTTTAGATACGGACTTAGGTCCTGACTATGACGATGTGGGAGCCATGGCAGTGATGCACGCACTGGCAGACAGCGGGTACGTGGACATATTGGCTACCGTATCTTCCAATAAATCAGAATTGACAATACCTTGTATTGAAATCATCAATACTTTCTTTAATCGTCCCGACATCCCTGTCGGCGTAGCTAAAAGCGAGAGTGCTGTCACTCTGGAATGCCCGCATACAAAGAAATGGACCGAGATTCTCCCCCAGAAGTACGCTCACCGCATTGCAAAATCGTCAGATGCCCCCGATGCTGTCAAGATATACCGTTCTGTTCTGTGTACCCAACCGGATAGCAGTGTCACTATCTGCACCATCGGTGCCTTCTCAAACCTGAAAGCATTGTTGCAGTCAGCAGGAGATGAACTGTCATCAGAAACGGGTTTGGAACTTGTACGCAGAAAAGTTAAACATCTGGTTTCCATGGCCGGAATGTTTCCCGAAGGACGAGAATATAATGTATATTGTGATGCCTCCTCCTCTTCCTTTGTCATCGAACACTGGCCTACGGAAATTACTTTCTGCGGATTTGAGATTGGGTATAATATCATAACCGGTCGTGCAGTAAGCCAGATGTCCACGGAAAACCATCCCGTAAAAGATGTGTTTGCCCTTAGTATGGCACAAGGAGAACCACAAGGCAGATGGAGCTGGGATCAGGCCACGGTCTGGGTAGCAATCAAGGGGCATACACCTTATTATACAAGCGAACGGGGTATCATATCTATAGATTCCGAAGGTAATAATACCTGGGAAGCAACAGAGACAGGGAAGCATATCCGGTTAATAGCATCTCTGCCGGCAAAAGAGGTGGAAACTCTTCTCGAAAAATATATGATGCATTGTCCTAAACACTAAAATCATGAGAAAATACCTGCTTATAATATTCTTCCTTAGTTTCGCCCATATTGTCGAAGCGCAGAAACTACTCCATTATGACCTTGCAGATGGATTGTCAAGTTCCGAAATCACTTCTATTTGTGAAAACGACCACTATATGTGGATTGCCACAGAAGACGGGCTCAACCGTTTTGACGGACACCGCTTTAAAGTCTATAAATCAAAATCCAGCAATAACTTGAAAAATAATAATATCGAGACACTATTTCTGGATTCGAAAGGATTATTATGGATTGGTTTCAAGACAGGTGGAGTAGATATCTACGACCCACGGACAGACCAGTTCAAGCACCTCAACGAATGGGTTTCAGAAGCTATTCCTAACCGTATTATTTCTATTTTCGAAGACTCCAGACACAATATATGGTTAGGGAGTTGGGAAGAGGGAGTATGTAAATTAATTCCCGATAATGAAGAACGAACTAGATTTAAGGTTGAACGCAGTCATTGGGGAGCCATTGTATCCAGTTTCGTCGAAAAGCCCCAAGGACATATATGGATGAGTACTTATACCGGTCTCATTATGTATGACTCCCAAAGACAGACATGGAAAGATATGACTTCCAAAAATCAGACAATCACACAGATACATGACACAGAAGAGACAAACACGCTCTACTACTCCTCATGGGATAATGCACTCTATGAGTTGAAATGGGATATGCATCCCGAGGAAGCTCAAGCGGTCCTCCTACACAATAGTAATACCCCTATATATCGCATAGAAGGGAAAGAAAGCAAACTCCTGGTCGGCACTTGGGGAGAAGGCATAAAGGTATATGACAAGGAACAGGAAAAGGCATATCCACTACCGGGTACCGAACATTTAGGAACCACTTTCGTCAATGCCATTTATAAAGACAGCCTCGACAATATTTGGATAGGCTCGTATGGCAAAGGACTCTACAAGTATTCACCAGCAGACCGGGGAATCAATCAACTGCTCTCCATCCGAAAAATACATTCCCCCATCACTTCCATTGCATTATTACACGATAAAATATTATTGGGGACTTTAGGGGATGGCTTATATCACTACAATATGCATACAGCTATTGAAAAAGAGAACTATAAGAGCAACGATAAGTTCAAAGACCATATTTTATCCATCGGACAGGATAATAACGTCATTTTAGTAGGGCATGACGGCATCGGATTACTCTATTCTTTTCTTGATAACCAAAACCAAAGGATTCTGTGGAAAGAATTCAGAGCAAGTAATGAGTTAGAGAAAATCACTACCTTTTACATCCAAGATACTAAAGTATGGATAGGCACTAAACAAAACGGACTGATGTCCGTATGCCTGGACAAAGAGGCTCACCAGATAAAAGACTATATTCATTATGATTCTTTCAGCCGGGACAGAATAAACGCCATCATGCCTTACCGGGACAACCAATTGTTCATTGCTTCCCACAACGGCCTCTCCATTTTCAACGCATCCGATCAGGTCACCCTGAAAGATAAAATTATAGACAATGAAATCGTCTATTCTATCATAGAGGATAAAAGTAACAAATGCTGGTGGATAGGAACTTCAAATGACTTGCTGAAGATGGAATTGCACAATGATTCCTTGCAAGTATCCACTGCATTCCCCACATATCCTTTGCCGCAGGGAGCAATCAAATCATTGCTACTTGATGAAAATCACAACCTATGGTTCTTTATAGGTGAAAAGATATTCTGCTACATCAGCAGTGAGCAACGTATCTGCGAACCTAATATCAGCTATTGGGGAAATTCTTCCATTCTTTCCGCCGGGAAGATAACTTACGAAGGGAAAGAGTACATTCTGTTCGGTAACACAGAACAACTCATGATTGTAGATGTAGAAAAGGCTCTGAAACAATACGATAAGACAAGACTCATATTGACTGATTTAGAAATAAATCATGAGAAAATCCATGTGGGAGACACAATAAACAACCGGGTAATTTTAAAAGAGAATACAGAATATGTACCCTCCATTACCTTATCTTATGCTTCCAAATGGATATCCTTGTCTTTTACCGAGATAGGGGAGGCTAACTATCTTAATAAGTATCTGTACCGGATGAAAGGTTTCACTGACAGCTGGCAATATCTCGATATGTCTGTTCCATTAACTTTCTCACAGCTCAACCCTGGAACATACACTCTGGAAATCATGAAATACAGTGAAGAATCAGGTAACAAACTTTGTTGGTCGATGACTATCATAGTCACCCCTCCCTGGTGGCAAACATCTTTATTCTATTTCATCTCTTTCTTAGTCGTCCTATTGGGTATTACAGCACTTATATACCTAATCATCAGACACTACAAACGGAAAAGCATGCAAAAGATTCAGGAAATGGAGACTCTGAAGAAAGAAGAACTGCTAAAGGAAAAAGAAAGTTTCTTCGAAAGCCTCGGCCATGACCTGATTACACCATTATCGCTGATCCTTGCACCAGCTAATGACATGCTGCGCGAAACCCCAAAAGATGATATCCAGCATGAGAGGTTAACTATCATCACCAAGAATGCCGCATTCTTATCCGATTTATTCTCTACCATCCTCGACTTCAAACGTGTAGAGTTCTCGGAAGTGAAAATAAATAACCGGAATATAGAGATTGTCTCTTTCTGCCGTATCATAGTAAATGCATTTAATTATCTGGCAAACTCTAAAAACATTCACCTTTCTTACCAAGCTAATATCCCCTCTATCCATATACTGATAGATACCGTAAAGTTTGAAAGGATTCTATATAATCTGTTGAGCAATGCCATCAAATACACCCCTGACCACGGAAGTGTATCTGTCATGCTAGAATACGTAGACGGGCAATTGTCTGTCTTCATAAAAGATACAGGCCCCGGCATCAACCAGCTATATCAGACCAGCGTATTCAATAAATTCTACCGGGAACCGCAATATAACGAGGAAAATACTCCTAATGGCTTGGGCATAGGACTTTACGTAGTGAAAAAGTTCGTATCAGCCATGAATGGTGCAGTTACCATCGACTCACATCCCGGAGAAGGTACTACCCTTTGCATCAAGTTACCGGTAGAAACTATTGCAGAGTCCACGGAGCAAGATACCATGACAGAACTTAAAACGCTTGCCACTAATCCGGACAACAGTACTACAATATTATTAGTGGAAGACAACAAACAGATACTGAAATATCTGTCCGGAAAATTAGCTGAGCATTTTAGTGTGGTAACGGCAACCAACGGAGACGAAGCCTTGAAGTGTGTAGGTGAATATCTTCCAGAAATTGTGATATCCGATATCATGATGCCAGGCATGAATGGATTGACTCTGTGCCGCCGGATAAAAGAAAATTCCCTGTATGCTGATATCTTTGTTATTTTACTGACAGCCAAGACTTCGTCAGAAGACGAGTTGAAGGGATATAAGGAGGGAGCTGATATCTACATAAAAAAGCCTTTTGACACAGAAGCGCTGATTAGCCAAATTATGAACATCCTGAATACACGTCAGAAACGAAAGGAACAATTACTGAAGAGCCTGATTGCCAAAGACAGTAATAATATCGAGTTCAACTCTAAAGAAGTCTTTCTGCAACAAGCCATAAAAGTGATAGAAGAAAATCTGGAAAAAGCAGATTTCAACATTGAGGAATTCTCAATAGCCATGAACATCAGCAAAACAGTGCTTCATAAAAAGTTCAAGATGCTTATCGGACAAACTCCTAACCAGTTCATACGGGCAATCCGGCTCCGGAGGGCTTCTGATTTACTGATTAACAGTGATTTGTCAATTGCAGAAATAGCCTATCTGACTGGTTTCAACCAGGCTCACTACTTCATAAAATGTTTCAAGGAAGTATATAATGAAACTCCTAAAAACTTTAGGGATTTGAAGAAAGGAGACAGATAAATTAGAAAGGGATGTCTGCAAAACAGCTTCGGACATCCCTTTCTTATAATGCTATTTATTGGTAGGGTATTCTACTTCATATACTTTCAGCAAACTATGTTCGCTATCCCCATCTATGGTAGTACAGCTAATTTCTAAAGGCTGATTCTCTTTTATAACATTGGCAGGAACTTCTGCAACAGCCCAGGACAGCCCACACCAAATCACTTTATCATGTGATTTATTCAATGGAAGCAATCGTTTGCCTTGCCGTACCTCGATATTGAAGAAATGATCCATTTTTAGGCCAGACGGAGGCGCACCTCCCCATGAACGAAATGCTTTCCCCTGTCCATCCAATTGCTGAAAAAGGATACGCACAGTTTTCCTACTTGAAGGAATATACCGTGTCTGCAAAGTATGTTCGTCTTTCTTCCGAAGACTGACTCGCACTTGTCTGATTTCCTCTGGTATAACAATATCCTTTTCAATACCCAAATCATACATTGGCGCATTGAATTTTCCAAACCCAACGACTGCCATTTGTTCTGGTCCTAATTCCACACTATCCCCCCGGAGAACAGGCATAAAGCCATTATCCCTGAAAAGCACTCTTCCTTCTCCTGCCGCGTCCGGCAGTACAACTCTGGCTTTCTGCTGTGACGCATTCACCAGTGTATAAAGACTACCTCCCTCCGTAAAAGTTGCATATCCATAGGGGAGCCCCTGACCCGGTATAGAACCGAACGTTGAAGTCTGCCCATACTGCTGAACTTTCATGTACAATCGCTGCACTTTAGCCATCCAATGGGCATCATCGTCACTCAACAAGTCTATATTCCCGTGGCAAACATTCAACCAACCTCCACGCGCCATCGTCAGAACCATCATGCCTCTCCATGCATTTAACGCTCTGTTATAACAAGTTCCTGTGGTGCCAATCATAAAAGCGCAATTATCAATACGCCGGACAGGTACTCCATTAAACAGATATTGAAAGTTCATGTGATCCGAATATAAGTCTTGTGAACGCCAGAAGTTCATCATCGGTACATCAGACAGCCGGGGATCACCACAATACATTGTATCAAAGATTTCCAGCCAACGTAAATCTACCGTTTTACGAAATGGTGCGACTGTATTTTCCATATCGCCTCCAAAACCATTGTAGCCAATAAAAAGTATATCCGGGTTCTTATAACGGAATTCCTTTACGGCAGAGATAAAAGCATCCTTATTCCGTTCCTCAATGTCAGCAGGCAGCATAGTGCATTTGGCATCAGCAGTTGCCGCATCAAAATAAGCAAAATCAAATTTGAACATTTTGACACCCATATCCGCATACATCTGCAATGTCTCCATAAGATGATGCAAATATCCTCCTCTGAACAGACAAAGAGTCGTTCCGTCTTCCGCCACAGAACCTTTCCATTCAGGAATAACCTTCATTGAGTTTGACTCTCCGCCTATACGCAACAGATTAGTAGAAAACCATAACCCCGGTTTTATTCCCTCTCTTTTACAAGCATCCAGCCAACGTTTCGGACCTTCCGGCCAACAGTCCGACCGCCATTTACGATATCCTCCATTCACATCAAACCAAAATGCATCCATCATATAATAGTCTATCTGCACGCCCGCTTTTTTCAAACGCACAGCGTGCTCCAGCTCTTTCATCGCCAATGCCTCATTCAAAGGAATATGATCAGACAACTCATCATAGGCAGACCAATTGTTATAGACAAATATCGGTTTGGTCAATCTCGCCATTCTATTCTTATTCCACCCATCAGATACATTCTGTGCCACTCCAGGAAGGAATCCGCACAAAAACAGTAACAGGATATTCATTTTTATTCTATTCATAACAATCACATCTATCTTATCAAAATCTAATTATTTAGCCAAATATTCAGTCTATCACTTCAAAAACAAGCTTCTGATCACCTACCAATACCACAAATTCTCCGGATTCTAAAAAACGCTCCCCCGTTGCATTCGTATAGCTCAAATCTCTTATGGGATCGATTTCAAACTGACAGACCCTGCTTTCACCAGCCTTTAACGTCTGTTTGTCAAAGAATTTAAGTTCTTTCATTGGCCGGGAAATGGTACAGAACGGATCGGACACATACCATAGCACTGTTTCTTTTCCTTCCATCCCGCCCACATTAGTCACTGTTACCTCAGCTGTAATCTTCTGATTTTTTCTTGTTGTCCGAGAAGAGAGTTTTGCATTAGAGTAGGTAAAGGTAGTATAACTCAATCCATAACCGAACGGATACAAAGGTTCAGTAGGAATATCCTGATAATCGCCCATTGCACCGAACGGACGAGCAGACTGGCGCATGTTATAATAAACGGGTATCTGTCCTGTAGATAAGGGAAACGTTACCGACAATTTTCCTGAAGGATTCACCCTGCCTGACAATATACCAGCTAAGGGAGTTCCTCCCGCAACACCGGGTTGCCACATCTCAATGATAGCTTCCACCTGGGATTCCAACCTGATTAATTCAAGAGGACGCCCATTGGAAAGTACGAGTACGATAGGCTTATTTGCCTGCTTCAGATGCAGAAGCAACTTCTCCTGAATATCGGGCAAAGCAATTGTAGAACGGGAAGCATTCTCTCCACTCCAATGTTTGGACTCGCCTAAGCATAGTACTACAACATCAGATGCTTCAGCCGTTTTCAGGGCAGCAGTAAATCCTGATTCATCGTTTCCATCCAGTGCACATCCCTGTTCGTAATCCAACCGAACCCTAGCACCAAATTCTTTCTGCATTCCTTCATAAATAGTCTCCACATCTTCAGCCTGACCTTTAAAAGCCCAGGCACCTAACAAATTAGAATTATCCTTTGCTAAAGGTCCTATCACTGCGACTCTTTTCACCGTCGAAGCAAGAGGCAACAGATTATTTTTATTCTTTAATAATACCATTGACTCTTCCGCCAGACGTGCTGCCAAAGCAATATCATCTTTTTGCAAATAGCGTTCTTGCTCGGTCAATTCTTTCGTGTAAGGTTCATCAAACAAACCCAGGCGGAATTTGAGTCGAAGTATACGGGCAACCGCATCGTCTATCTGTGACATCCGTATTTTCCGTTCATCAACCAATTGTTCCAAATATTCACAATAAATATTATCACGCATATCCATCTCCACACCCGCATGGAAAGCCTTATACGCAGCTTCTTTGCGATCCTTGGCAACCCCCTGATAAATTAGCTGCTCTATTGCATTCCAGTCGGATACGACAAAGCCGTCATGCTGCCACTTATTCTTCAGGATCTCGGTTAATATGTAATGGTTTGAGGTAGCCGGTACTCCGCTAATGTCATTAAAACTGCTCATAAGTGTGGCGGCACCTGCTTTCACACAGGCCTCATAAGGCGGTAGATAAGTTTCCCACAAAGCTTGGGGTGATATATCCGTATATCTGTAATCCCGCCCGCCTTCGGATACTCCATAGCCTACATAATGTTTCAGGCAAGCTGCGATAGAATACGGATCAGACAGTTTCTCGCCCTGATAACCTTTTACCGATGCTACACCAAATACTGTATTCAGGTAGGGATCTTCTCCATAACATTCGGAAATACGCCCCCAACGGGGATCTCTCGCCACATCAATCATAGGAGAAAATGTCCAGTCGATACCCGACAAAACAGATTCCTTAGCAGCCATCCCGCAAGCTTGAGTCACCAAATCCGGATTAAAACTGCAAGCCTGTGCCAATGATATCGGATACACCGTACGCAACCCGTGAATCACATCAAATCCAAAGAGAATAGGTATTCCCAGGCGAGACTCTTCCATTGCCTTACGCTGAATCTGATTACGCAATTTCGGATCGGTATGGAGATAAATCAACGAACCAATCTCCGCCGGAAGATTTTTCACCTCCGTGCCTATATTATTGGGATTATCATTCTCCCCAAATGTATATTGATTCAGCTGAAGCACCTTTTCATGCAATGTCATCCGCTTCAGCAAATCTTTCACTCTGGTTTCAATAGGCTGTTCCGCATCTTTATAAACCGGTTTTTGTGACCGGACAGATAACCATGGGAGCAAAGCCGATACGAATAAAATCAATAGTTTTCGCATAGTATCATATTATTAATTAGTCCCAATCATCAGTGCGGAAGGAAGATACCGGCAGACCACCCGTACCAAATAATTCCGCTTTTACAAAATCCTTAAATGCATATCTCACAGCTTTAGGCTCTGCCACATACTTGCATGTGACTACCACAGTACCTTTCTCTTCGTCAATATAGGCATCCGCTTTATGGAATACCTTATTGTCTCCGGATATCTCAAACAGTTCCAAAGTCTTCCCATAGCTGGTAAGCCCGTTAAATTGATTGTCAATCAGATTCTTATTTAGAATAATAATTTTGTTGACGAATTCATTTTTCTTCTCTATCAAAGAGAGCCGATGCAAATGTACCGTTATAGGACATAAGGCAATAACATAAAACCACTCAAAAATAACACAATACTCTACTGAGCTATATAAATAAAGAAAAGTGCCGTTTTCGGATTCCCTCCGAAAACGGCACTCATTTTATTTATCCAAAACGAAATCGTGGCATCAACCTAAAACGAAATTACATTCTGCTCTTCTGCGAACTGCCTGCTCCCGTACCTTTATACTTACTCTTCCCACTGTTGAACTTATAGCGTACGGTAAGGTTGAAACCCCGCTTCGGGTCCATGTTGACATCTACCGTACGTATGCCGCAGTACATTCGTATCCAGTTCTTCCGTGTTTGAAAAAGGTCTGTCACCTGAAACTGGCACGATAAACGGTCATTCATAAATCCTTTGAAAAGAGAAATGTCCGTTCTCCATGACTTACGGGTATATCCTGCATTCCCGTCATACCCACGGGTAGTGATTGCCGCATCCACATCCAGAAGAAATCCGGCGGGCAGTTTCAGATTATTCTTCCAGGAGAAACTTCCCATCGGATTGTCCAGTTTGCGAGGTCCTTCGGGAGTATCGGCCGTGTACCATTGTTTCTCTACCTGAGCACTGAACTGCGGCGTCCAGATGCCGATAGTGGGTGAAAGTGTGAGCGAAGCAAAAGCCTTATCATACTCCTGCAAATTCACCAGTCCCACCAAAGCAATGGTCGGGCCTTCTTCCGAATAAGCCTGAGTGTAATTAGTTATCCCGTCCTTGATGTGCTGGTAGCCTACCGAGAGTTGCGCCCATTTATAAGAGCTGTTCAGCATGAAGTTTTGCGTCAGTGTGGGATCAAGAAAAGGATTACCGCTTTCGTACGTATACCGGTTGATATAGGTGACATTACCCCTCAGTTCCTCGTAGGACGGACGTCTTATATCCACAGCATAGCTCAGTTGCATTTGCACTTTGCCGATGGGGAAAGATACCGCTACTGAAGGGAACACATTATTATATTCTTTGCTCTGTTCATCCATTCGCTTGCCATATTCGTAATAATCGAAGTTCACATATTCATAGCGCACTCCCGCCTGCACATTTACATCACCGAACGAGCGGCTGTACTCTGCAAATGCGGCCAAATCCCCTTCTTCAATTTTACTGTCGTCATCGTCCAATATTTCTTCCGGATTCAGATATACATTCGTACGGGCGGTGTGTGAATACTCACCGCCAAAAGATAAATCACCACCCAAAAGCGGATGCGAAAATACCAGCTTGGCAGCATACAATGTATTTTCTTTCTTGCTAAAGGTAGAAACAAAACGTTGGTCAGAGCCTCCATCGGCATACCGGGTACTTTCGTCTGCAAGAGAAGAAGTGTTATTTTTGTTCCAAAGTCCATCAGCATTGAAGTCGATACTCCAGTCGTTCACTTTTCCGCTATAATAGATATTCAAGCGTTGATCTGTCGCCCGCTTATCCATTCCACTGGAACTGACGGATTCTTCGTATAGCTGACTGTCCTGTGTTACTGTTGTAGGCATATAGAGTGTATATCCGTCCTTGGGGGTACGGTCGTAATCATAGCGTATACCCATTACATGATTCTCACTGAGCTGATAGTTCATCGACAACATACCGGAGAAATCCTGTTCGCGTCCGCGTCCTGTCAAAGTGGAGCTTTGATTCCAATGTTTGTCCAGATAAGTATTCTGATAGACAGCCTTGTCCTCACCCATATGACCGTCATACCCGAACAGCATGCCCGACAAATCGAAGCCACCCTTGCGATAGTTGAAGTTAAACTGATCGAGCACTGTCCACTTATAGCGGTAGCGGGTAGAAAAACGGTTATTGAAACCAAAACCATCGCCCAACGCTTTTTTGGTGACGATGCGAATGACTGATTTCACCGAAGCGGCATAGCGTGCCCCCGGATTCTTCACCACTTCCACTGACTTGATATTATCCGAAGCAAGCTGGTCCAGTTCCGAGTTGTCGCGCACCTTGCGCCCGTTAATGTAGATTTCCGGTTCACCGCGTCCAAAGACGTTGACACTTCCTTCTTCTGCCGACACGCCGGGAATTTTATCAAGCAAGTTCTCTGCCGTACCTACATTTTCGAGTACGGTACCCGCTACTCCCGTAATCATGGCATCACCTTTCAGGCGGGTCTTGGGCAAGTCACCTTTCACCACAACCTCGCCCAACATTTGCGCATCCGTTTCCAGTTGGATAACGCCCATGTCCGGACCCTCACAATTCCGGTAAACCGTAGTGTAACCAATAGAAGATATGCGCAGCAACTTTCGCCCATCACATGGTTGAAGTATAAACGTGCCATTATCATCGCTGACCGTACCCGCCACAAAAGCTGAGTCGGGCAAAGCGAGCATTACAATGTTAGCATATGGCAAAGGATTTCCTTGTTCGTCCAATAGTTTTCCTGATACATTCTGGGCGGAGAGTTTCGTAGCTGCCAAACAAAAGAAGACGGCAAGCAATGATAATAGTTTCAATAATTTCATAAGATATACTTTTAGCTCGTTTTACAGTTGTGACTGAAGTAAAACCGGCACAACACTGTGTCTGTATGGCAGGCAAAAGTAGAAAAGAATTTTCAATAAAGAATAAAAAAATTGAATATAAATACCACATGCCAAAGAAAAAACTAATATCTGATCAAAAGTTCTCTCTCGTTGCACTCGGTTCGCATCCCCTTCGCTTCTATAGAAGGATGAAAATAGCGAAGCAGATACGAAGAGGGTACGAAGGAGGTATAAAGAGGCTACGAGGTGGAATAAATTGTTCTGTTTTTCTGCCTCATAAACAGCTAAATTCGTATCTTTGACCAATCATTCAGCAAGACATTTTCTTATATGGCAAAAGAAAAAACAGTTTATGTATGCACTAACTGCGGTCAAGACTCTCCGAAATGGATAGGCAAATGTCCGTCATGCGGAGAGTGGAATACGTATGTAGAGGAGATAGTACGGAAAGAGGTCGTAAACAAACGTCCGGTATCCGGAATAGAAACAGAAAAGCCAAAGCCTATTGTTCTCAGCGAAATAGAAGCGGATGACGAACCACGTATCGACCTACACGACGAGGAATTGAACCGAGTGTTGGGAGGTGGATTGGTTCCCGGCTCTTTAGTACTCATCGGTGGTGAGCCGGGTATCGGTAAATCAACGCTGGTGCTGCAAACGGTGTTGCATATTCCGGAAAAGCGCGTTCTCTATGTTTCCGGTGAAGAAAGTGCCCGTCAACTGAAATTACGTGCCGACCGTCTTTCACACACCTCCACTGATTGCCTCATTGTTTGCGAAACGTCATTGGAGCAGATTTTTGTCCATATAAAAAACACACGTCCGGATTTGGTTATCATCGACTCTATACAGACCATATCAACAGAAAGCATCGAATCATCACCGGGCAGCATCGCGCAAGTACGTGAATGTTCGGCAAGCATCCTTCGTTTTGCCAAAGAAACGCACACACCAGTGCTGCTTATCGGACACATAAACAAGGAGGGCAGTATCGCCGGACCGAAGGTGCTGGAACATATCGTAGATACGGTATTGCAGTTTGAGGGTGACCAGCATTATATGTACCGCATTCTGCGTAGCATCAAGAATCGTTTTGGAAGTACGGCGGAACTGGGTATTTATGAGATGCGGCAGGATGGGCTACGGCAAGTCAGCAATCCGTCGGAACTGCTGCTAAGTCAAGACCACGAAGGAATGAGTGGTGTAGCCATTGCTTCAGCCATAGAAGGGATACGCCCTTTCCTTATCGAGACACAGGCATTGGTGAGCAGTGCGGTATATGGCAATCCGCAACGTTCTGCCACTGGATTTGATCTCCGCAGGATGAATATGCTGCTGGCTGTGCTGGAAAAACGGGTGGGCTTCAAGTTGGCGCAGAAAGATGTCTTCCTCAATATTGCAGGAGGATTGAAGGTGAACGACCCGGCAATAGACTTGGCAGTCATCAGCGCCATTCTTTCCAGCAATATGGATACGGCCATCGAACAGGAAGTCTGCATGGCAGGAGAAATCGGTTTGTCCGGAGAAATACGTCCGGTGAACCGCATCGAGCAACGTATAGGAGAGGCGGAGAAGTTAGGATTCAAACAGTTTGTGCTGCCTAAGTATAATCTGCAGGGGATTGATACAAAGAAGATTAAAATAGAACTGATACCGGTGCGAAAGGTGGAGGAAGCATTCCGGGCACTGTTCGGTTGATTCACCACAGAAGTCACAAAATAGTATAGCACTGAGCTTTTAAAGAAAAGATAGATGTGGAAATAGATTAATATAGATATATGATACAAGAATACCAACTACGTGTGCTCCCCGAAGTGGCAGCCAATGAGCAACGACTGAAAGAATACCTCGTACAAGAAAAAGGGTTGAATGCACGTGACATCACCGCCACGCGGATATTAAAACGTAGCATCGACGCCCGGCAACGGACCATCTTTGTCAACTTGACCGTACGGGTCTATCAGAACGAAATGCCCAAGGATGACGAGTTTCAGCGTACAACCTATAAGAATGTGGAAGGAAAGCCGCAGGTGGTCGTAGTAGGTGCCGGCCCCGGCGGATTATTCGCAGCATTAAAACTCATTGAGCTTGGGCTACGTCCCATCATTGTGGAACGCGGCAAAGACGTGCGAGAACGCAAGAAAGACCTGGCGCTCATCAGCCGGGAGCATACGGTGAACCCGGAGTCCAATTACAGTTTCGGCGAAGGAGGTGCGGGAGCCTACTCGGACGGCAAACTCTACACCCGCAGCAAGAAGCGCGGCAATGTGGATAAGATTCTGAACGTCTTCTGCCAGCACGGTGCTTCTACAGCCATATTGGTGGATGCGCACCCTCATATCGGCACGGACAAGTTGCCGCGTGTGATAGAGAATATGCGGAATACGATTCTTGAATGTGGCGGAGAAGTACACTTTGAAACACGCATGGATGCCTTGATCATAGAAGGCGATGAGATAAAAGGTATCGAAACCCATACAGGACAAACGATCCTCGGCCCCGTGATTCTGGCAACAGGACATTCCGCACGGGATGTATACCATTGGCTGGCGGACAATAATGTAGAGATTGAAGCAAAAGGCATTGCGGTAGGCGTTCGTCTGGAGCATCCTTCGGAATTGATTGACCAGATACAATACCATAACAAGAACGGACGGGGAAAGTATCTGCCCGCCGCCGAATACAGCTTTGTGACACAGGTAGACGGACGAGGAGTATACAGTTTCTGTATGTGCCCGGGTGGATTCGTTGTCCCCGCCGCAAGCGGCCCGCAACAGATTGTAGTGAACGGTATGAGCCCCAGTAACCGTGGGTCGCGTTGGAGCAACTCGGGAATGGTAGTAGAGTTGAGGCCGGAAGACCTTGAAAATAAGGATCATTCTCCGTTAAGCATGATGCATTTTCAAGAATCCTTAGAGTCCACCTGCTGGCAGCAAGGTAATATGCGACAAACAGCCCCCGCACAACGTATGCTGGACTTTACACGCAAAAAGCTGAGTTACGACCTCCCCGAAAGTTCATACGCCCCCGGATTAATATCTTCTCCGCTTCACTTCTGGATGCCCTCATTCCTGACAGAAAGGCTTAGTAAAGGTTTCCAGCAATTCGGACGATACAGTCATGGATTCCTCACGAACGAAGCAGTCATGATTGGCGTAGAAACACGGACATCAGCTCCCGTACGAATCATAAGAGACAGGGACACCTTGCAGCACGTCCGAATAAAAGGGCTGTTCCCTTGCGGGGAAGGAGCCGGGTATGCAGGCGGAATCGTATCGGCTGGCATCGACGGAGAACGGTGTGCAGAAGCCGTAGCCCACTGTTTCAAGCTATAGTAACAATCGTTTCCTTTCACTGTTACGCCGTTTACCCCGAATGGTAACTTCATTTACATACCGAGGTAACGGCCGTTACATACCGAGATAAAGACCGTTACAATAAGGGGGAAAGGCCGTTACATCCGGCAGTAATGACTTTTACATTAAAAGGAAAACTGCCGGTAAATGCAGCCCATTGACAGATAACACATTAGCTAAATCGTATTATTAAAGTTAATGATTTTCTAACTGTTATGCATAAAGCCATATGGATGAATCAAAACCCGAAATGAAAAGTACAACTGACATACAAATGAGCAATGCTGTTGCAAGTTCTTTTAATGAGATCTATACTTCTTATTATAAGAAGTCATTCTTCTTTGCCAAATCATACGTTCATGACGACCTGGCGGCCGAAGATATTGCTTCCGAGTCGTTGATTAAATCTTTTGATTTTAAGGTGCTGCTTGAGCCATTTGAAAAACAGCTCTACCTG
>CAJMQU010000025.1 GCA_905215555.1 uncultured bacterium | reverse complement strand
AGTTCGCTACTCCGTTGTTCGAGTTCTCAGGCGCTTGCTCCGGTTGTGGTGAAACCCCGTACGTGAAACTGATTTCCCAGTTGTTCGGTGACCGCGAAATGGTAGCCAATGCAACAGGATGTTCTTCCATCTACTCCGGTTCAGTACCTTCCACTCCTTATACTACGAACGAAAAGGGTCAAGGTCCTGCATGGGCCAACTCACTGTTCGAAGACTTCTGCGAATTCGGTCTGGGTATGGAACTTGCCAACGAAAAGATGCGTGCACGTATCGTGAAGCTGTTCAACCAGATTCTGGAAGGCGAAAATGCTCCTGCTGAAGCTAAGGAAGTATTGAAGTCATGGATTGAAAATATGTATGATGCAGACAAGACTAAGGAACTTGCACCTCAGATTGAGGCTATCATCGAGCAAGGCATCGCTGCCGGTTGCCCGATTAGCAAGGAACTGAAGGGCTTGACTCAATATCTGGTAAAACGCAGCCAGTGGATCATCGGTGGTGACGGTGCTTCTTACGATATCGGTTACGGCGGCCTCGACCACGTAATAGCCAGCGGTAAGGACGTCAACATCCTGGTTCTGGATACTGAGGTTTACTCTAACACAGGCGGTCAGTCTTCTAAGGCTACTCCGGTTGGCGCAATCGCTAAGTTTGCTGCTGCCGGCAAGCGTGTACGTAAGAAAGACCTCGGCCTGATGGCCACTACTTACGGTTACGTTTACGTAGCTCAGATTGCTATGGGTGCTGACCAGGCTCAGACTCTGAAAGCAATCCGCGAAGCTGAAGCTTATCCCGGACCGTCACTCATCATCGCTTACGCTCCGTGTATCAACCACGGTCTGAAGCTGGGTATGGGCAAGAGCCAGGCTGAGGAAGAAAAGGCCGTTAAATGCGGTTACTGGCACTTGTGGCGTTACAACCCGGCTCTGGAAGCTGAAGGCAAGAATCCGTTCCAGCTGGATAGCAAAGAGCCCGATTGGAGTGGCTTCCAAGACTTCCTGAAGAGCGAGGTTCGTTACTCATCAGTAATGAAACAATATCCTTCAGAAGCTGCTGAGTTGTTCCAGGCTGCCGAAGACAATGCTAAGTGGCGTTACAACAGCTACAAGCGTTTGGCTCGTGAAAACTGGGGTACAGATGCTGAATAATTTCAATAATTGAAATAAGAAAGTATAAACTCTTAAAAACGAAGGCTGTACCCGCGAACCGGATACAGCCTTTATTTGTTTCTAAATCAAATTAAAACAACGGACATTATGATTGGATTTATTATTTGGATCATTGGTGTGGTACTTGCCGTCAAAGCAGTACTCGAAATTATGAGATGGAATGTGGATGGAGTGAAAAAACTATTGGTTGCCATCCTTGTATTGCTGACCAGCTGGGTAGGCCTGGCCGTCTATTACTTCTGGGGAAGGGAAAACTTGCCACAAATACTGAAATGAGCAAGTGCTGCCGTAAACAATGGAGGTGTGTCAAAAGTGACTTTTGACACACCTCCATTCAGTCCTATTTTACCGGCTGATAACCGTCCTACCGATCAGTTCCAGCACTTCCTCTTCCGTTCCGCTGAACGGCCCGTAACTTTGCAACTTTACCGAACACATGGCAGCGGCAAAGCAACCGGCCTCCTGATAAGAAGCGCCTTTATTACGCATATAAAGATAACCTGCCATATAAGTATCTCCGCAACCGGTAGCATCTGCCACATTCTCCACCGGATAGGCAGGTATCTCATAAAAACGTCCGTCGACATAAATAAGCGAACCTTTATCTCCCAATGTCAGCAACACCTCTCTGACTCCCCAATCCGCCAGTTTCAATGCGGCATCATAAGGATCCACACACTGCGTAAGGACTTCCATCTCATGCTCATTGGCTTTCAGGATATGGATATACTTCAAAGCCTCCTCCTTTTCAGTCCAGTCCACAGCCAGCACTTCTTCCTCCCGCACTTCACGCAAGTAGCCTTGCACATCAAGAGAGAGCAAACCTTTGCCTGCAAGAGACTTGATGACCTCCAACGAGAAATCGTCTGCCAACAAGCTGCCCAAGTGATAAATACGGGCATTCACGTCCTGCAGGCTTTCGACCGTGAAAGGATCGGCTTTCGCCGTCACACGCTGTTTCCGTTCGTTGGTATCCTCGCCATAAATATTCTCAAAGCAAATGGAACGGGCACTCGGAAGCACTTCCACTTCAATACCTTCTTTCCTCAAATCATCCACTACCGGCATTTCGCTATCCGCCAAGGCAGTGACAAGTTGAAAACCTTCCGTACTCAAATGTTTGATGGCATGTGCAAAATAGAAAGACGTCCCCCCTGGCATGTGCACTGTCTTTTTCGGAGTAACTACTTTATCCAAAGTAATATATCCGATGCAACAAAGATTGTATTTCATAAAAAATCTATTCCTTTTTTCAGACTGCAAAAGTAGGCAATTATTATTGTTTCGCACCCCTGTCAAACTATAATTTCTTTCTCTTTAAGAAATCCGTAGGACTTTCACCGAATTGCTCCTTGTAGCACTTCGTGAAATAAGAGGGCGAAGAGAAACCGACTTCATAAGCTATTTCCGCAACCGTCATTTCGGAAGAGGCAAGCAGAGAGGCTGCTTTCTTAAGACGTGCCTGACGCAACAACTCATTCGGGGCATAGTTGGTGAGCGACTTCAGTTTACGATAAAGCTGCACGCGGCTGAGTCCCATATCCTTGCCCAGGTCTTCTACATTGAGCTCCGGCTCCCGCATCTTTTCTTCCACAAGAGCCTTGAAGCGCGAAACAAAGTCCTTATCCATATCGCTGATGTTCTCCTTCGCCAACGTCTGATTATCCCCGAAGAACTGGCGAAGCTGACGGCGGGAATCTATCAGATTGCGGATGCGGGACAAGAGCAACTGCGAATTAAAAGGCTTGGAAATATAAGAGTCCGCACCTCCATTGTAGCCCTGGATGCGCTGCTCATCGAGCGAACAGGCTGTGAGAAGAATCACAGGAATATGGCAGGTCTGTAATTCCGTTTTCAAGCGGCGGCAACACTCCACACCGTCCATGCCGGGCATCATCACATCGGAAATTATCACATCGGGAACGTACTTCATGGCGAGGCGTATGCCAGTAGCCGCTTCCGGTGCATCCAGCACATGATATTCTTCGGCGAGCAATGTCTTCACGTAATGGCGGATATCGGCATTATCGTCAATGACCAGCACTGTGGGACGCCCTTCCACTCCCGGTGCTTCTTCATCCGCCGGCAACTCGCTTTCCACTAAAGTGGAAGCAACTTCCGCTTCTTCAGCAGGCAGCGTCACCACGGTAGGATGATACCGGGAAATGCTCTGTGCCGGGAGAAGAACAGTAAATGTAGTTCCCCGCTCATCACTCTGAGCAGTGATTTGCCCGCCATGCATCTCTACAAAAGCACGGACAAGAGCCAGTCCGATACCCGTGCCCGCCTGATGCCCGTCTATCTGATAGAAACGTTCGAAGATGGCATCCACCTCTTTGGAAGAAATGTGACTGCCGGAATTGAAGACGGAG
Source organism: uncultured bacterium (assembly GCA_905215555.1). Classification (GTDB taxonomy): domain Bacteria; phylum Bacteroidota; class Bacteroidia; order Bacteroidales; family Bacteroidaceae; genus Bacteroides. The sequence continues at coordinate 61,505 of CAJMQU010000025.1, read as the reverse complement.
AAGCGCAGGCTCATAGCATCGCCTTCCAGCTTTATGGTTATCTTTCCATTCTCAGGAGTATATTTCACGGCATTGGACAACAGGTTGAAGTAGATACGTTCCATCTTCTCACCGTCGGCCATGATGCGGAAGTCGATGTCGGGCATAGCCTCAAAGGAGAAGGAAATATGCTTTTTCAGCAAAGCCATGCGGAAAGAATCGTTCCAGCCACGAAAGCTGCTTAATAAATCGAAAGGCTCCAAATGAAGTTCCATACGTCCGTTCTCCACTTTACGGAAATCAAGAATTTGATTGACGAGGCGAAGGAGGATGTTGACGTTCTTCTTCATCAGTTCCAATAACCGGCGGGAACGCTCTCCGAGGGATTTGTCGGCAAGAAGTTGCTCGACAGGGTCGGCAATCAGCGTCAGCGGAGTACGGAAGTCGTGGGAGACGTTGGTGAAGAAGACCAGTTTGGCATGGGTGGCCGCTTCCAGTTCATGGGACAGTTGTTCCAACTGTTCCTTCTGCCGGATTAGTTGTTCCTTCTGCTGAATGAGCTGTTCCTTCTGCTGCGTCAACTGTTGCTTCTGCATTTCCAGTTTCTCCTTCTGGCGAGAAAGCTCCCGGTTCAGGCGATTCTTGGTGCGCAACGAGAGATAAACGGCAATCAGCAGACCGATAACCAGCAGGAGCACCAACAAGCTGCCAAACAACACCACCTGCTGTGTGGCGTAACGGTCGAGATAATGATTCATCTTTCCGTTCAGCGTCTCTATCTTTCCATCAAGGGTGGCGATATGCGTGGTCTGCATCTGCATAATCTGGGCATTAGTGCCATCCACAACAGAAGTGCTCAATATCGTTTCGCGCGGGAAGTCACGTTTATTCAGGATATCCATCGCTATCTGCACCACCCGGTCGCCGCCGGTGGGATAAATAAACGTAGCATCCAGTTCGCCTTTCAACACCTGCTCCACGCCATAACCTTCACCGGGCAGGGCATCCGTACCGATAAAGCGCATCTCTCCCTCCCGCCCTTTCTGCCGGGCAACAGTATAAGCCCCTGCCGCCATACGGTCGTTCTGGGCATACACCACATCTATCCGAGGAAACTGCGCCAGTAATGTATCCATTTTCTGTCCTGCCTCGGAGCGCAACCATCCGGCGTCTTCGCGAGCCAAGAGTTTAATGCCGGAATAAGGGGAAATGGCTGAGACAAATCCCTGATGGCGGTCTATCGCCGGTGTGGAGCCTGTCAGACCGGATATTTCCACTACATTGCCTTGTCCCTGAAGCATATTAACCACGTAGCGGCCTATCGCCTTTCCTATCTCATAATTGTCCGCGCCGATGTAGGCGGTATATTTGTCGGAAAGTATCTTACGGTCGAACACAATGACGGGAATCCCCCTGTCGTAGGCCTCTTCCACCACCGGAGTAATAGGGGCGGCTTCGTTGGGAGCGACTACAAGCAAATCCACGCCTTCTTCAATAAAACCACGGATATCTTCTATCTGACGGGCATTGTCATCCTTCACGGTGCGGATGTCTACCTCTACCCCATCGTAAAAAAGTGCTTCACGCAGCATCTCGTTATTCATCTGATGGCGCCATTCATCATCACTGCACTGCGACACCCCGATACGGAAACGGGGTTCATGCCGGCCGCACGAAGCTGCCAGTCCGAAGAGGGACAGTAAAGTCAGCAACAAGTAAACATTGTATCTTCTCATTGTCTTTTCGGTTGTTTTAAACTCCGCCGGCAGCCTATCATTGAGCTGTCAGCTCAACAACACGACTCTGAGTTTGTGCCAAGCCCAATACATCCAGCCCGACTTTCATCAAATAGTCACCGGAATACACTTTTCCATTAGCTGCCAATCCGGAAGTTGCAGCAGGCATCAGGTTGATTTCCTCCACCTTATACTGTTTGTTCGGGTCCAGCCCTTGCAGTTTCACAGCCATCAGCTTCTCCTGGAAGCGGGGGTGAATGTCATAAGCAAACAGAACTGCTTTGTTTGTATCTTTACTTACATAGTTCAGTGCCATGTGGTTGCCATCGTAGGGAGAAACCAGACGGTACTGGTCACCGTCCATAATGGCATTCCGGAGACGTTTCCAGTTGGCCACCGCTGTCTGGCAATAAGTCAGTTCGTCAGCGGTAAGTTCTTTCAGACCGATATCGAAACCAAGCTTGCACATGGACGCCACATCGGTGCGGAACTTCACGGAAGTCGCCTTGTTCCAGCTCGTCACATGGGCATCCATAGCCTTTGCGGGAAAGAACTGGGAGAATCCCCACTGGATATAAATACGTTCCACCGGATCGGTATTGTCACTGCACCAGAATTCCGTAAAGTACTTCAACGCTTCGTAATCGCACCGCGCACCGCCGCCGGAGCAAAGCATCATCGGTACATTGGGATAGTTCGCCTTCACACGCTTCATCACATTATAGACACCCCGCACATGGTCTATGTACAATTGCCCCTGTTTGTCCTTCAGATAAGCAGAATAGATATTGGTGATGGGACTGTTGCAATCCCATTTAAAAAAAGCTATTTCTGGATTTTCCTGCATGATATTTTCGACAACCCCATACACATAATCCTGCACTTTCGGATTGCTGAGATCCAGTACCAACTGATTGCGGTAATAATACGTTTCACGGTTAGGCAGTTTGATGGCCCAGTCCGGATGCTTCTCAAAGAGTTCGCTCTTGGGGTTCACCATTTCCGGCTCAATCCAGATACCGAACTTCACATCCGCATCCTTGGCAGCTTTTACTAAGGCAGGAATACCGCCGGGCAGTTTATCGTGGGTCACTTCCCAATCGCCCAGACCGGCATGGTCATTCTTACGCGGGTATTTGTTGGCAAACCAGCCGTCGTCCAGCAGGAACATATCCACTCCCAGATGTTTGGCTTCCTCCATCAGCCCGGCAAGAATTTCCTGATTGAAATTGAAGCCTGTATTTTCCCAGTTATTCAGAAGGGTCAGACGGCTGCCTCTGCCATCTTTCAGACTATAGTTGCGCGCCCATTCATGCAGATTGCGGCTGCCTTGCGAGGCACCGTCATAACTCAAAGTGAAAATGAATTCGGGGGTGGTGAACACTTCACCGGGTTTCAGTTCGTAGTTCGATGCATAAGGATTGATGGCAGGGATTACGCGCAGGTTGCCCACATTGTCCACTTCGAAAGTGAAACGGAAGTTGCCCGTCCAGCCCAGCGTACCCATCAAGACATCACCCTGATGTTCGTTCACCGGCTGGTCCAGCCCCACTTCAAAGAACGGATGGGTGTGCATGGCAGCACGGCTTCCCAGCTTCGTGTCAATCACTTTCTTGCCGAACTGCAATTGCTGGCTGCTCATCTGCGCTTCTTTCGCCCAGTCACTGCTGAACTCGGTCAGGTAATAGCTGGAATTATTGAAGTAGAGCATGGTGGAGGCATAGGTAGAGAGCAGGACAGGTTTCTTCTCCTGATGCTTTATCTCGCTCCACGTCTTGATGACGTTCTCTTTGGGATAAGCCACATAATGCAGGGTCACGTCTACCGGATACTGGTTATCGCGCAGGTTTATCACGGTTTCCGTACCGCCTTCTACAGGCTTGGATGAGGAAGAAACGTAATAAAGAATTGTCGACGGATTGCCGTCATTATGAGTGATGGCGATGGCAGGTTCAAAGTAATCTTCATTGCCGGAACCGCTATACACCTCCCAGCCACGCTTGCTTACGCTGCCGTCCGACCCGGCATGTATGTTCCAACGGAAATTCTGCAAATCCTGTTGATGCAGAAGTTTCTCACCCAGATACGTTTGATACAAGCGACCGTTTTCGCCTACCCGGAGCACCAGGTCGGTGTTGTCCGTAGAGATGCGGATGGTTTCTTTTTCCGCTGCATCAGCATACGTCAGGGATGCGAATGCAAAGAGAGTTACAAGTAAATTTTTCATGGTGTTCGATTAATTCTGCTACAAAAATAGATTAAATATGCGAATCTGAAGTGGAAATCAGCTCCTTCTTTTTCGGATTTGAAGTTTCATCAGGATTGTACGCATTTATATATCCATTTATCAATCAGCAAAATGCAGTTTTACGTTCGTTTTCCTTTTCTTTCTTCCCAGCACCGGGGCAGAACTATCGCATTCCCTTCATGCATAAAAAGCAAAATGTCAAAACGAACAAGTGGGTGTGTCGAAAATCTTTTTCACCACACCCACAAACAATCTGACTGCCATCCCTCGGAAACTCACTCCAGACGGCTCTTAAAAGCAGACGGCAACTCCGGCATAGCTCCACTCTGTGTACAGACATAAGCCGAAACCTCCACTGCCAGCTTATGCGCTTCGGGAACCGGCTTTCCACTAAGTATGGCAGACGTAAAAGCCGCAGTAAACGAGTCTCCCGCACCAACCGTATCGGCTACCGGAACCTTCGGAGTATCCTGGAAAGATACAACGCCCGGAGTAAACACATAACTGCCATTCGTTCCGCAAGTCAGAATCAACATTTTCAAATTATATTTAGCCAGAAGTATCCAGCATTTATCCTGTAAGTCAATCCCCGGATAACCGAAGATGCGGCTGATAGTAACAAGCTCTTCATCGTTGATTTTAAGAATGTTGCAACGGCGCATAGATTCACAAAGAATTTCTTTCGTATAGAATCCCTGGCGAAGATTGATATCGAAAATCTTTATCTGACCTTCTCCTTCGGGCATGGTATCCAGAAAACGCTGAATAGTGGCACGGCTGACAGGGCTGCGTTGTGCCAGCGAACCGAAACAAACGGCACGGGTAGAAAGAGCCAGACGCTTCAGCTCTTCTGTAAACGGAATATTATCCCAAGCCACACCCTCTTTGATTTCATAGCAAGGAACCCCCACAGCGTCAAGAGTGACCTGCACCGTACCGGTAGGATAATCCACCTGCTCTATCTGGCAAGTCAGCTTCTTTTGGGCAAATACGTCCAATATTTCTTGTCCGTCAGCATCACGACCGACGGCACTCACCACGCGGCTGTCGAAACCAAACTGCGAAACATGATATGCAAAGTTGGCAGGCGCACCGCCTATTTTCTTTCCTTCGGGCAGCACATCCCAAAGTGCCTCACCCATTCCTACGATAATTTTATTCATGATATCTGATTTAATTATGAATTATGGTTAGATATAAAGTCATTTTTTAATCTTCAAGGTATAGTACAGCAGGTAAAGTACTCCGATAGTCATTACTGCCACCGCACCGCTTTGTCCCACCGCATCACTTGCCAGCCCCATTGCCAACGGAAATACGGTTCCACCGAAAAGTCCCATAATCATCAGCCCGGAAACTTCATTCTTCTTGCCCGGCATATACAGCAACGCCTGTGAGAAGACAATCGAAAATATATTCGAGTTACCAAAACCTATCAACGCTATGCAAATATAAATAGTTGTTTTGGAATGGAAAGCAAAAAGCCCGACCATTGCAATCAACATCAGAAAACTACTGACGGCAAAGAATGATTTCGCATTCATCTTCTGCAGAATAAAAGAACCCGTGAAACAGCCTGCCGTACGGAAAATGAAATAAAGGCTCGTAGCAAATGCAGCGTCATCCAGTCCCATGTCCAGACGTTCCATCAGAATTTTAGGAGCGGTAGTGTTCGTGCCGACATCAATTCCCACATGGCACATGATGCCGATGAAAGAAAGCAAAATGAACGGTTTGCCCAACAAAGCCAGACACTGGCCAAACGTAGAGGGTTTTCCTTCTTCTTTCTCTTCCGTGATTTGTGTCTGCCCCAGCCCCAAAACTGCAACCACAGCTATCACCATATAAATAGGGAACAGCACGCGCCAACCCAGACCGAAAGACGGAATGGCCTGCGTGGCTCCCCACATGGCTATGTAAGGTGCAAGAAAAGAAGCAATCGCTTTCACAAATTGTCCGAAAGTGAGGCTGCTTGCCAACCGGTCACCTCTGACGATGTTAGAGAGCAACGGATTCAGTGAAGTCTGCATCAACGCGTTGCCTATTCCCAATAAAGAGAAAGAAATCAGCATCAACATATAACCATCACCGAAAACGGGTAACAAAAGAGAAGCAAACGTCACCACCAGACTAAGAAGTACCGTCTTTTTCTGTCCGATACGGCTCATCAGCATACCGGTCGGTACGGAAAAAATCAGAAACCAGAAGAAAACCAGCGAAGGGAAAATGTTAGCCTGCGAGTCTGTCAGACCCAAATCGGCTTTTACATAATTGGAGGCAATGCCCACCAAATCCACGAATCCCATGGCGAAGAAACAAAGCATCACCGGGACAAGCTTAGATAACGAAGAATTAGATTTCATTGTTCTATGGTATTAATTTAAGTATATTCTGCTCGGGAAAGCACGTTGCAAAGGAAGCGAATCTCAAGACAATAGGGTAGCAATTTTGTTACAAAGAGTAGCAATTATGATACTAAGCTCTTTTTTAAGCCCATTTGAGGGGGATTATCTGTCTTTTTGTTTATTTTTGTAGGAGATTATAGAAAGAAACTTTTTAAACAACAATATGGAAACACTCTTTAATGGACGACTAAGCATCGAGGTCTCTGCACATGGAGCAGAACTATGCAGCATTTTTTCCAACGCCAAGGAATACCTGTGGCAAGCCGAACCTGAATTCTGGAAACGCCATTCACCGGTACTCTTCCCGATTGTGGGCAGCGTTTGGGAAAACGAATACCGGAATGAAGGCACTGCTTATGTGCTTACGCAACATGGCTTTGCCCGCGACATGGAATTCAAATTAATATTAGAACAGAGTGACGAACTGCGTTATCAACTGGTCAGCAACGAAGAAACGCTGAAGAAATATCCTTTCCCGTTCTGCCTTGAAATCGGTTACCGCATCCACAACAAGAAGATCGACGTCATGTGGGAAGTGAAGAATACTGGAGATAAGGAAATGCATTTCCAGATAGGTGCGCATCCGGCATTCTATTATCCGGATTTCGATGCAGAAACTCAAGAACGGGGATTCCTCGGATTCAACAAGAAAAGCGGATTGAAATATATCCTGATTTCAGAGAAAGGCTGTGCAGACCCGGACACTGAATATCCGCTGAAACTGGTCGATGAACTCTTGCCATTGGATACACATACATTCGATAAGGATGCGTTGATACTGGAAGGCAGCCAGGTGCGCCGGGTAACTCTATATAATAAGGAGAAGAAACCTTACCTTAGCCTGCATTTCGACACCCCTGTGGTGGGATTGTGGTCACCACCGGCAAAGAATGCTCCGTTTGTCTGCATCGAACCGTGGTATGGGCGGTGTGACAGGGCTCACTACACAGGTGAGTATAAGGATAAGGACTGGGTACAGCATCTGCAACCCGAAGAAACATTCAGAGGAAAATATACGATTGAGATAGAGGAATAAAAGAGAAACGGAACAATTTAAAGGTCTTCCCTGTATCCGGTCCGCGTCAAAGCCGTATCAAGTCCAAACATAAAGATACGGAGACGATACGGTTTTGATGCAGTCCGGGTAATAGGGAAGAAGAGAAACAGAACAATCTTACTTCAGCCTGTAAACCTGGAAAGAACTTACCGTATAGCTTCCTCCTTTGGCATAGAAGCTGATACGGTTGTAAGGTTCCGAAGGAAATACCAGGTTTGTCATCGCCATACGTCCGTCATCACCGAATATCTCGATACCGGACTTATCTACGAAGATACGCAGTTTCATCTCATAGTTATCTTCTATCGGAGCGAGCGTCACCACCGGAAAATCCGGGCTGAACGATACGATTCCGCTCTTAGTGCGATCCATTGCAAACTTCTTTTCTACCAGATTATAATAGATATCCACTTCTTCGCCTTTCGAGTTGAACAACTGGAAACCGATGACTTCCGCATTTCTGTTCTTGATGGTCATCTCTATCTCATACGTACCGGTATTGTCGGTGAGAAGTTTATCCATATTATAGGTACGGTCTACCTTGAAAGAACGCTTCTTCTCTCCTTTTCCGCGCAACGTCAGAAGTTCACGCGAAGGAGATGACTTCAGATAAGTCTCGCCATCCGAAGTATAAAGACTCAAGTCGCGGGGAACGGAGTTTCCGCTGCGATACTGCGTGGTCGGCACATTGTTGGCATACTGCCAGTTGCTCATCCATGCCAGGGCAATGTGTCGTCCTTCGGGGGCATTACTCCAGGTTACAGTGGCATAGTGGTCCTTTCCCCAGTCCATCCACTTCGTCATTTTCGGAGATTCGTTCACAAAGGTCTTTCCGTCGAATGTTCCTACAAAATATTGGGTAGCGCTTCCCCCGAAAGGTCCTCCGGGGTTGATGTTGCAAATCAATACCCACTTTTTCAGTTCAGTGCCTTCAATGGGCAGTTCAATCAGATCGGGACACTCCCAAACACCGCCATGAGCGCCCTGACCTTCACCGAAACTACTTTCATAAGTCCAGTCCTTCAGGTTGGCAGAAGAGTAGAACTGCATTTCCTGTCCTACGGCGAGCACCATGATCCATTTGCCTGTGGCATCGTGCCAGAAAACTTTCGGATCGCGGAAATCGCGTTGGGTGGAAGTCAGTATCGGATTGCGTGCATACTTCTTGAAGGTTTTTCCGTTGTCAAGACTATAAGCCATGCTCTGCACCTGGCGGTCGCTTGCCGAGGTATAGAAAGCAATGATGGCTCCGGCGCCGAAACCTGCCGTATTATCCTTATCCACTACGCACGAGCCACTGAAGATGGTGCCCAGCGCATCGGGAGCAATGGCTACCGGCTGATGCTCCCAAGAAATAAGGTCGGTACTGGTGGCATGTCCCCAGTGCATATTTCCCCACATAGAGCCATATGGATTGTATTGATAAAACAGGTGATATACCCCATCCTTATAAACCATACCATTCGGATCGTTCATCCATCCATATTGGGGCGTGAAGTGATAGAGCGGACGGAATTCTTCACGATTGGCGGTATCGAAAGTATCGGAAAGTTTCATTTCATCCCAGCAAATGGCCGTATCGGGGATGAGCTGGAAGTTAAAGGAAAGGGATTTATTGTCAAATCCGGAAAGATCTACCGGAACAAAATAGTCTACCTTATTTATAGCCAGACGGACGTTCATGTTGCGCACCACGTCATTGTCGGCAATCATATAGAGTTTGGCTTCCGGAGAAGTTTCTTCTACGGGAAGTAACAGGAATTTCTTTTGATTCTCAATCCGGACAATGCTTTGTCCGTCGCCTAAATGCTGAATCACGAAAGGAGGATTAATAGCCTGGCACGAGAAAACAGACCATACAGTACCTATTATAAAAGCGAAAGTCCATCGTGCTGTTAACAAATAGTTTTTTAGATTCATGATGTTTCTTGGTATTAAAAAAACAGTTAATAATAAGTTGCCCGGGAAAGCACTTTGCAAAGGAAGAGATTTTCAGGGAAAGAAGCTGTCATTTATGTTTCACAAACTAACAAAATTGATACCAGAGGGAAGTCCGAGGTCAGCTTAGTGCTTTTTTATTAGGATATGAAACTCATGTCTAAAATCCCAATGAGCATTCACCTCATTCTTTTTTCAATTTTGTATCAAATTTACCAGCATCCGAAACATAAATGACAGTTGCTTTCACAAAAATCCCCTTTATTTGCAACATCAAAACATGACTCGGGAAAGCCGGTTTTGAGAGGTAATCCATTGCGATTACAAACAAAGTAAACAATTAAATTAAAATCTAAAAACATGGAAGGCATAAAAAAATCACTTCTATTTGCACTTTTTCTTCTTATGTGCACGCTTGTACAGGCTCAAAGCCTGACGGTGCAGGGAAAAGTGGTTTCTAAAACTGATGGAGAGCCCATCATCGGTGCGACAGTGATAGAAACCAATCAGCCCACCAACGGTACCATCACCAATATTGACGGTGAATTTACATTATCCGCAGTCCAGGGTGCAGAGCTTACTATTTCTTATATAGGCTTCAAGACCGTAAACGTGAAAGCACAAGCTTCACTGAACATCACTCTGGAAGAAGAATCTGAAATGTTACAGGAAATTGTAGTCACCGGTTACACCACCCAACGCAAAGCCGACCTGACTGGAGCCATCTCCGTAGTCAGCATGGACGAAATAGCCAAACAGAACGAGAACAACCCGATAAAGGCTTTACAGGGACGCGTGCCCGGTATGAACATCACAGCCGACGGTAATCCCAGTGGAAACACCACGGTACGCATCCGCGGAATAGGAACCCTGAACAACAATGACCCTCTTTATATCATAGACGGTGTGCCCACCAAATCGGGTATGCACGAACTGAACGGCAACGACATCGAGTCCATCCAGGTATTGAAGGATGCAGCCTCAGCCTCCATCTATGGTTCGCGCGCTGCAAACGGCGTCATCATCATCACCACTAAAAAAGGTAAAGAGGGACAGGTGAAAATCAACTTCGATGCATCCGTCGCAGCTTCCATGTACACTAATAAAATGGAAGTGCTGAATGCAGAAGAGTATGGCCGCGCCATGTGGCAAGCTTATGTGAATGAAGGACAGGACCCCAACACAAATGCACTGGGTTACAAATACAACTGGGGTTATGATACCAATGGCTATCCCCAACTGAACGGTATCAGCATGTCCAAGTATCTGGATTCTGCCAATACGGTTCCGGCTGCCGATACGGATTGGTTTGATGAAACGACACGCACAGGTGTGATTCAGCAATACAATGTATCTGTAAGTAACGGTTCGGAGAAAGGTTCCTCTTTCTTCTCTCTGGGATATTACAAGAATCTGGGTATCATCAAGGACAGTGACTTTGAACGTTTCTCCGCCCGCATGAACTCCAGTTATAATCTGATTGGTAAAGTGCTGACCGTGGGAGAACACTTCACACTGAACCGTACTTCGGAAGTACAGGCACCGGGTGGGTTCCTGCAAAATGTATTGCAGTTCAACCCTTCACTGCCGGTTTATGACATCAACGGAGAATATGCAGGTCCGGTGGGCGGATATCCCGACCGTGAAAACCCGGTGGCACGTCTGGAACGTAACTCTGATAACCGCTATACTTACTGGCGTATGTTCGGTGACGCCTACATCAACCTGAATCCTTTCAAAGGGTTCAATGTACGTTCCACATTCGGCCTGGACTATGCACAGAAATCGCAACGTGCCTTCACTTATCCGATCACCGAAGGCAACGTAGCAAATGACAAGAATGCCGTGGAAGCCAAGCAGGAACACTGGACGAAATGGATGTGGAACGCCATTGCTACTTACAACCTGGAAATCGACAAACACCGCGGCGATGCCATGATCGGTATGGAGCTGAATCGCGAAGATGACATTCACTTCTCCGGTTATAAAGAGGGCTATGCCATCCTGACCCCCGACTATATGTGGCCGGATGCCGGTTCGGGTACTGCCCAGGCTTATGGTGCCGGTGAGGGGTATTCGCTGGTTTCTTTCTTCGGTAAATTGAACTATACGTACGATGATAAATATCTGTTCTCGGTAACGGTTCGCCACGATGGTTCTTCACGTTTCGGTAAGAATAATCGCTATGCCACTTTCCCTTCCGTGTCGCTGGGATGGCGTCTGAACCGTGAAAAGTTCATGCAGGACCTCACCTGGATAGACGATTTGAAAGTCCGCGGTTCGTGGGGACAGACCGGTAACCAGGAAATCTCCAATATCGCCCGCCACACGATTTATGTTCCCAATTATGGTGTGGCAGAATCAGGCGGTCAGAGTTACGGTACTTCTTACGACATTGCCGGAACCAATGGCGGAAGTATTCTTCAGTCCGGTTTCAAGCGTAACCAGATCGGCAATGACAACATCAAATGGGAAACAACCACACAAACCAACCTGGGTATCGACTTCTCACTGTTCAAACAAAGCCTGTACGGTTCGTTCGACTGGTTCTACAAAAAGACAACGGACATCCTGGTAGAGATGGCAGGTATCGCAGCCATGGGCGAAGGCAGCAGCCAATGGATCAATGCCGGAGAAATGAAAAACATGGGTGTAGAGCTCAACCTCGGTTATCGCAACCAAACTTCATTCGGACTGAAATATGACCTGAACGCCAACGTCTCCACCTACCGGAATGAAATCACCAAACTGCCGGCCACCGTAGCAGCCAACGGCACTTTCGGCGGCAACGGCGTACAGAGTGTGATCGGGCATGCCAACGGTTCGCAGGTGGGCTATGTAGCCGACGGCATCTTCAAATCGCAAGAGGAAGTTGACAACCATGCCACCCAAGAAGGTGCCGGAGTAGGACGTATCCGCTGGCGTGACCTGGACGGTAACGGCGTCATCAATGAGAAAGACCAAAAATGGATATACAACCCTACGCCTGCATTCAGCTATGGTCTGAATATCTACCTTGAATATAAGAACTTCGACCTCACCATGTTCTGGCAGGGTGTTCAGGGAGTAGACGTAATCAGCGACCTAAAGAAAGAAACAGACCTTTGGAGCGGCCTCAACATCGGTTTCCTGAACAAGGGTAAACGGGTGCTTGATGCCTGGTCACCCACCCATCCGAACTCGAACATTCCGGCATTGTCGCGCAGCGATATAAACAATGAGAAACGTGTTTCAACTTATTTCATAGAAAATGGTTCTTTCCTGAAACTGCGCAACATACAGATAGGTTACAATGTTCCGAAGGCCTTCTCGCAAAAACTGAAAATGGATCGTCTGCGCTTCTATGTAAGTGCCCAGAACTTGCTGACCATCAAGAGCAAGGAATTTACCGGAGTGGATCCGGAGAATGCCAACTATGGTTATCCTATCCCCATGAATCTGACTTTCGGTGTTAACGTAGGTTTCTAAATCAATAAAGCAATTACTTATGAAAAAATTAATATATACAGCAGTTTTAGGTCTTTCCCTGATGTGCGGCAGTTGCACTGACTTCCTGGAAGACCAGCTCCCCCAGGGAACCATCAGTGACGAACAACTGAAAGACCCGGCATACATCGACAATCTGGTAATCTCAGCCTATGCCGTGTGGATCACCGCCGAAGATATCAACTCTTCTTTCTCCATGTGGAACTACGACGTACGCTCGGACGATGCCTACAAAGGTGGAAACGGTACGGAAGACGGTGACGTATTCCATGCGTTGGACATCTCGCAGGGTATCATGACTACGGCATGGAACATCAGTGACATGTGGCAACGCTTGTACAACTGTATCTCACGCGTCAACACAGCCCTGCAACTTCTGGAACAAGTGGACGAAAGCACCTATTCACTGAAACAACAGCGCATCGCCGAGATGAGATTCCTGCGTGCCCACGGACACTTCCTCCTGAAACGCCTGTACAAGAAGATTGTATTTGCCAACGACGCCAATCTGTCGCCGGAAGAATATAATTATCTCTCCAATACTGCCTATAACAACGACGAAGGCTGGCAGCAGATTGCCGACGACTTCCAGTTCGCTTATGACAACCTCCCCGTGAAGCAGGCCGACAAGGGACGTCCCGCCAAAGCAGCTGCAGCAGCTTATCTGGCTAAAACCTATCTCTACAAAGCCTATCATCAGGATAACGCCGCCAACCATGAAGTGACGAGTATCAGCACGGAAGACTTGGTGAAAGTAGTGCAGTACACAGACAAAGCCATCATGTCGGCAGGTGGTTACGGGCTGGAATCGGACTTCCACAATAACTTTCGTCCGGAACCTCAGTACGAGAATGGCGTTGAATCTCTGTGGGCCATGCAATACTCCATGAATGACGGTACCAAAAACGGTAACTGTAACTGGTCTTACGGTCTGATTGTCCCCAATATTCCAGGTGTCACCGATGGCGGTTGCGACTTCTACAAGCCCAGCCAGAACCTGGTGAACGCCTTCAGGACAGACGCTAACGGATATCCGTTGCTGGATGCTTTCAACAGTCGTGATTACAATTCACAATCCGATTATGCCGACCCGCGCCTTTTCCTCACGGTAGGTATGCCCGGATTCCCTTATGAATTCAACAAAAAGTATATGATGGACGAATCGACCACCTGGAGCCGTAGCAACGGACTTTACGGCTACTATGTCACCTTGAAACACAATGTAGACCCCGATGGCGGTTATCTGATTAAGGGTTCCTGGTGGGGTTCTCCGATGAACCGTATCGTTCTGCGCTACTCAGACGTACTGTTAATGCGTGCCGAAGCACTGATTCAACTGAATGACGGGCGCATTGACGAAGCCATCGGCCTGATAAACGAAGTGCGCAACCGTGCCAAACAAAGCACGGCAGCCATTGCAGACTACGAAATGGAATATGGTGTACGCTTCAACGTGCAGCCCTATACGGGAAGTTATTCGCAGGCGGATGCACTGAAATTGCTGAAGTTTGAACGCCGTGTGGAACTGGCTTTGGAATCGGAGCGTTTCTTCGACCTCGTGAGATGGGGAGAAGCGGCAGAAGTATTGAACAAGTTCTATGCAGAAGAAGCTGCCGACTGCACCATCTATACCAATGCGGCATTCACCAAAAACAAGAATGAGTATCTGCCTATTCCGTTTGCACAGATGAGCGCCAGCAATGGTAACTATTCACAGAACTGCGGTAACTGGTAACCTTTTAAAAACAAGAATATCATGAAATCAATATTGAATAAACTAAATATGCTTCTCTTGGGCACTACACTGGTGTTCACCCTCCCGGGATGCAGCGATGACAATAAATCCAACCTTCAACTGGACGGTGACACATGGCTGACCGCTTTTGAGCTGGATGAGAATTATGCAGGAACAATCGATCGGACAAACAAGACCATAACCGTGGCAGTTCCCGAGGTATATGATACGGATGCAATGAAAGTCACGGGCATTGAAGTGTCCGAAGGCGCCGTAGCTTCGGTGAAGGTGGGCGATGTGCTGAACTTCTCGTTCCCGCAAGTGATAAAAGTGACCAACGGAGATGTTTTTCTGGACTTTACGATCAACATCAAGCATGACGAAGCCAAAATTCTTTCATTCAAGCTGAATGATGCATACGCCGGAGTGATTGACCAAAGCAAACGCACCATCACCGTGCGCATCCCCAGTACGGTGGATGTAAGAAACCTGGTTCCTGTAATCACCACTTCGGCAGGAGCGGTAGTTATGCCGGCATCCGGTCAGGCGGTCGACTTTACCAACCCTGTGGAATTCACCGTTTCATACAATACTGCAACTGCCGTTTATACGGTTACGGTTATCCCGACCGATGCTCCAAGTGCCGTATATGTAGGTCTGGCAGCAACACTGGATGAACTGAACCCGGAAGAAAAAGAGGCAGCCACCTGGATGCTGAACAATGTTGCCAACGCACAGTACATCTCCTTTGCGGATGTGCAGGCAGGACGAGTTGACCTGAGCGAATGCGAACTCATGTGGTGGCACTTGCACGTAGACGGCGGCATTGACAATATGGATAAATTTGATAATGCAACTCCTGCGGCACTCAATGCACTGGTGAAGATGAAAGAACTGTACAACAACGGTATGAATCTGTTGCTCACCCGCTACGCTACCTATTATGCCGCCAAACTGGGTGCCACCAAAGACGGTAACAATCCTAACAACTGTTGGGGACAATCGGAAGAAAGCGGTGAAATAACCGGTGGAGCCTGGAACTTCTTCATTCAGGGACACGAATCTCACGCACTCTATCAGAACTTGATAATGAACAGTGGCGAAACGGACAAGGTTTACACTTTCGATGCCGGTTACCGGACTACCAACAGTACGGCACAATGGCACATCGGTTCCGACTGGGGCGGCTATGCCACTAATGAAATCTGGAGAACAAACCACGGCGGCATCGACCTGGGTTATGGTGGTGACGGAGCCATCGTAGCATGGGAATACCCGGCAGAGGGCACCAGAGGCGGTATCATATGTATCGGTTCGGGATGTTATGACTGGTATGCTTACGGCATAGACGCTTCAGCAGATAAGTATCACGGCAATGTGGGCAGACTGACAGAGAACGCAATCAACTATTTAACGGGTAAATAAAAAAACTAATATATGAGAACAATGATATATTCACTTACACTGGCTGCAATGATGGCCGCTTCTTTCAGTAGCTGCAATGATGATAACGATCCGATCTTGACCCAAAAGGATTGGGACGGAACAGCCACTTATTTTGCTTCGACGGACGCTATGAATTTCGATACGTACTACAAACCTTATGTGGGTTATGTAGGTGACCCGATGCCATTCTACGATGCACAAGCAGGCGACTTCAAAATCATGTATCTACAGGAATACCGCCCGAACCAGGCAGGCACTTACCACCCTATATGGGCGGTAAGCACCAAAGATGCCGCCTCATACGCCTCTATGGGCGAACTGATCTCCTGCGGCGGACTGACGGAACAGGATGCTGCCATCGGAACAGGAAGCACCATCTATAACCCTTCGGACCGATTGTACTACACTTTCTATACAGGCAATAAGTATCAGCCCAACTCATCTCAGAATGGACAGGTCGTAATGTATGCCACCTCTCCCGACTTCAAGACATGGACCAAGAACCGCACTTTCTATCTGAAAGGTGACACGGACGGATACAGCAAAAACGATTTCCGCGACCCCTTCGTTTTTGAAGGAGAAGACGGGAAGTATCACATGCTCGTTTCCACCGTGAAGAGTGGCAAAGGTGTATTGGCGGAATACACTTCGGCAGATATGAAAACCTGGGAACATGCAGGCGTATTCATGACCATGATGTGGGACCGTTTCTATGAATGTCCCGATGTCTTCAAAATGGGGGACTGGTGGTACTTGGTTTATTCGGAAATGCACGCAGCCGTACGCAAAGTGCAATACTTCAAAGGACGCACCCTCGACGAACTGAAAGCCACCACGGCAAATGATGCCGGCATCTGGCCCGATGACCATGAAGGTTTCCTCGATTCCCGCGGTTTCTATGCCGGGAAAACTGCTTCGGACGGTACCGACCGGTATATCTGGGGATGGTGCCCTACCCGTTCGGGTAACGACAACACCGCAGTAGGAGCTTCTCCCAACGAACCGGAATGGGCAGGCAGCCTGGTCGCACACAAAATCATCCAGCATGAAGACGGAACCTTGTCTTTAGGGCTGATAGAAGGTATCAGCCGGAAATACACAATCGACTCCGCCGTTAGGGTCATGGAGAAAAGCAACGGAGTATCCGAAAGCAACGGTGGCTACACATTGACGGACCATGCGTATGTACTTTTCAACCGTCTGAATGTGCGCAACAAGATTTCGTTTACCGTAAAGACGGCAAGCAATGCGGATAAATTCGGTATCTCTCTGGTACGGGGCACTGATTCCAAAAAGTACTACACGATCGTGGTTAATCCGGAAGATAACAATAACAAGAGAAAAATAAACTTCGAGGAAGAGGGAGACGAAGGTAAAGGCTTCATTGACGGAATAGACGGTTATCTGTTCCCTACCCCTTCCGACAATGTATATCATGTAACGATCTGTACGGACAACTCGATCTGCGTGGTTTACATCAATGATAATGTGGCCTACACAAACCGCATCTATGGAATGCAGAAAAATCCGTGGTCTATTAATAGCTATTCGGGAAGTGTGGAAGTCAGCAACGTGAAGGTCAGCTATTACTAAACGGACTGTTCATATCAGACCTCCTAAAGTCTGTAGTCCGACAAACGTAAGAATAAAGAGACGCATTGCTAACTAGTGATTGCCATAAAGCGGCAATCATGAGTTGGCAATGCGTCTCGCTATCTTGATTAATCACTGAAAATCATACATCTCCGCGCACGCATAGCCCTCCTCATATAAATCAGTCAGTTTCCGTATATCCCGTTCGATACGGTCTACCACCACAGGTTTCTGCGGACGGATTACGGTAACTTCTCCCGCCTCCTCCATGCGCTCCACCAGTTCCAGCTGCTCATTATACACACGGCAACGGCAACTTAACGCCTCACGCATTTTCGGATATTTCCGATAGATAAAAGACGGAATATGTATATCTTTTGCTTCTTTGCGATATCCTTGGTTACGGGTAAGCACTACCACATTATGCGTGAAGCCCTCATTCCGGGCACGCATCAGAGGAATGCTGTCCACAATACCACCATCAAGCATCGGCACATTGTCTACATAAGCGATGGGACATACAAACGGAAGGCTGCTCGAAGCACGCACTATGTCAATCACCCGGTTTTTGTCCTGCTTCTCCTCGAAATAGTTCGCCTCGCCTGTCACACAATTGGTGGTGACCATTTCATAACGTTCCGGAGAACTGAAATAGGCATCGTAGTCATAGGGCAGAATATGCTCGGGAAACTCCTGAAACAACAGGTCGAAATCTATGATATTGCGTTTCTTCAATAAATATTTCAGACCGATATACTGATACTTCTCCAGCAAATCAATGTTACTGTACTTGGCACGCCCACGCTGACCTGACATATAAGAAAGTCCGTTGCACGCTCCGGCGCTCACTCCGATAGTATAGGGGAAGCGGATGCCACGATCCATAAAACTGTCCAGCACGCCACAAGTAAACACTCCGCGCATACCGCCACCTTCAAGAACCAATCCTGTTTTTGGGTTGATATGTATCTTTTTCTCCATAATTATCCGAATAAACGCTTCAAAGATAGCTTTTGTTTCCGAAATCTCCCTATCTTTGTGCCAGTAACAATCAATTAAAATCAATTTAATCATGATGAAAAAGTCAATACTTATTGCCACTTTAGGCTTATTAAGTTTCAATGTGTCAGCACAAGACACTCCGAAGACGGAAGAAGGCTTTATCTTCACTACCGTTAAAGAAAACCCGATTACTTCTGTTAAAAACCAAAACCGTTCGAGTACCTGCTGGAGCTTCTCGGCACTTGGTTTCCTCGAAAGCGAATTGCTGCGCATGGGCAAGGGAGAGTATGATTTATCAGAAATGTTTGTAGTGCACCACACAATGATGGACCGCGGCGTGAACTACGTACGCTATCATGGTGACAGTTCCTTCTCACCCGGTGGAAGCTTCTACGACATCATGTTCTGCCTGAAAAACTATGGTCTTGTTCCGCAGGAAGCTATGCCGGGCATCATGTACGGTGACACGCTGCCGGTGCACAATGAACTGGATGCCGTGGCAGGTGCCTACGTAAACGCTATTGCCAAAGGCAAACTGACCAAACTGACTCCGGTATGGAAGAACGGTTTATCTGCCATTTATGATACTTATCTTGGCAAATGTCCCGAAACTTTCACTTACCAAGGTAAAGAATATACTCCGAAGACTTTTGCCGAATCTCTCGGCATCAATCCGGACGATTATGTATCTCTGACTTCATTCACTCACCATCCGTTCTACACTCAGATGAACATCGAGATTCAGGATAATTGGCGCAATGCACTTTCTTACAACCTGCCTTTAACGGAATTCATGTCTGTTATCGACAATGCTGTTAACAACGGTTACACTGTGGCTTGGGGTAGTGACGTAAGCGAAAACGGCTTCACCCGTGACGGCATCGCCGTAATGCCCGATGCTGACCGTGGCGCCGAACTCACTGGTTCTGACATGGCACGCTGGACAGGCCTTACTGCCGCTGACAAACGCAAAGAACTGACTTCCCGCCCGTTGCCGGAAATCACTGTTACTCAGGAAATGCGCCAGACTGCATTTGATAACTGGGAAACAACCGATGACCACGGTATGCTTATCTACGGTATCGCCAAAGATCAGAATGGCAAAGAATACTATATGGTGAAAAACTCTTGGGGTACCAACAATAAGTATAAAGGCACTTGGTATGCTTCCAAACCTTTCGTCGCTTACAAGACCATCAACGTCCTGGTACACAAAGACGCAGTGCCTAAGGCGCTGTTGAAAAAGCTGGGAATTAAATAAAAATACAGTATATTAGGTGTAAAGTATGAAGTAATAAGGTATAAAGCTGCTCTGTAACGCGGCATACTTCATACTTTATGCCTTACACTTCATACCTCCCTTTCATTTTATCATTCTGCTATTAATATATTCCGTAAACTTATCCTTGGCTATTCTCTCCTACCGGAATAAACAATAGTGTACGTATCAGTCTTTCCACCCGATAGAATTGAAAAACACGGAAGAATTCCTCCTACAAAGCACGCTTTGCGGGCAATTTGGTCATACCCAACATTCTGCACTACGAAAGTGCACAAAACAGTATTATCCTACACTTTCATAGTACAATTACACTCTTCCTTTTGCTCAAAACCTCCCTGTATGTGCATTTTTTGCCCTCATTTCTTGTCAGAACGAACAGTTTGACTAATTTTGCACGCTGATAATTAGTTAACCGGACAATTTCAGTAGCTGGACTTTATGACCTACTACTCCTATTCCCGGCGCTGACACATTGAGAAATACTAATACTAAATATTAATAACATGAGTTTGAAAATCGTAGTATTGGCTAAACAAGTTCCCGACACACGCAACGTTGGGAAAGATGCCATGAAAGCCGACGGCACCATTAACCGCGCGGCACTCCCCGCCATCTTCAACCCCGAAGACTTGAACGCTCTCGAACAAGCCCTCCGACTGAAAGATGCACATCCGGGCTCCACCGTAACCATCCTCACGATGGGACCGGGACGCGCAGCCGAAGTCATTCGTGAAGGACTGTTCCGCGGTGCCGACAATGGTTATCTGTTGACCGACCGTGCTTTTGCAGGTGCAGATACCCTCGCTACTTCGTACGCCCTTGCCACTGCCATCAAGAAAATAGGCGAATATGACATCATTATCGGCGGACGCCAGGCCATCGACGGCGACACAGCTCAAGTAGGCCCGCAGGTTGCCGAAAAACTCGGCCTGACGCAGATTACTTATGCCGAAGAAATCCTGAGCGTTGAAAAGACCACCGGACGCGTTGTTGTGAAACGTCATATTGACGGAGGTGTGGAAACCGTAGAAGGCCCGCTGCCCATCGTCATCACCGTAAACGGAAGCGCAGCACCCTGCCGTCCGCGCAATGCCAAACTGGTACAGAAGTACAAACGCGCCCTCGGTGCACAGGAGAAAGCCGCCATCACCAAAGAAGGCGCCGCACTGCCCTATGCCGACCTCTACGAGAAGTATCCTTATCTGAACATCACCGAATGGAGTGTAGCCGACGTCAACGGCGACCTGGAACAATGCGGCCTCAGCGGCTCGCCCACCAAAGTGAAAGCCATCCAGAACATCTCTTTCCAAGCCAAGGAAAGCCGCACGCTGACCGGAAGCGACCAGGATGTAGAAGACCTTATTGTTGAACTACTTGCTAACCATACTATTGGGTAGTTAACAAGGTGACAAGGAACAAGGGAACAAGGCGTGTCCTCGTTAACCCGTCAACTTGTCAACTCAAAAACTTAAAAGAAATATGAATAACGTATTTGTATATTGTGAGATTGAAGGCACCATAGTTGCCGAAGTAAGTCTCGAACTCCTTACCAAAGGACGCAAGTTAGCTAATCAACTGGGCTGCCAACTGGAAGCC
The DNA here is from genome assembly GCA_905215555.1 of uncultured bacterium. GTDB lineage: Bacteria > Bacteroidota > Bacteroidia > Bacteroidales > Bacteroidaceae > Bacteroides. The sequence goes on along the minus strand of CAJMQU010000025.1, from coordinate 40,002 downwards.
GTGGTTGCCGGCACCAACCTTGCAGGTATCGAAAAACAAGTATTACCTTTCGGCGTCGACCGTCTTCACATCTTCGACGCTCCGGGCTTGTTCCCCTATACTTCACTGCCCCACTCTTCCGTACTCATCAACCTGTTCAAGGAAGAAAAACCGCAAATCTGCCTTATGGGTGCCACCGTTATCGGTCGCGACCTTGGTCCGCGCGTTTCTTCCGCACTGACCAGCGGACTGACTGCCGACTGTACTTCACTGGAAATCGGCGAGCACGAAGACAAGAAAGCAGGCGTAACGTATGAAAACCTGTTGTATCAGATTCGCCCCGCCTTCGGTGGTAACATCGTGGCAACCATCGTCAACCCCGAACACCGCCCGCAGATGGCTACTGTTCGCGAGGGTGTGATGAAGAAAGAAATCCTCGATGCCAACTATCAGGGTGAAGTCATCAACCACGATGTTGCCAAGTATGTACCCACTACGGATTATGTAGTGAAAGTCATCGACCGCCATGTGGAAAAAGCGAAACACAACCTGAAAGGTGCTCCGATTGTCGTAGCCGGTGGTTACGGTATGGGAAGCCGTGAGAACTTCGATATGCTGTTCGAACTGGCTAAGGAACTCCACGCCGAAGTAGGCGGCAGCCGTGCAGCCGTCGATGCCGGTTTCTGCGACCACGACCGTCAGATCGGTCAGACTGGTGTAACGGTACGTCCGAAACTCTATATCGCTTGCGGTATCTCCGGACAAATCCAGCACATTGCCGGTATGCAGGAGAGCGGCATCATCATCTCTGTCAACAATGATGAGAATGCTCCGATTAACACCATCGCCGACTATGTAATCAACGGCACGGTGGAAGAAGTCATTCCGAAGATGATTAAATACTATAAAGAAAACAGTAAGTAAATTTATAAACGAAATGAAGGGAGTCATCATTACTATATGCCTATTCTGTGCATGCGGAATGCTGAATGCCCAGAACAAAATTCCGAAAAACGGCAAGCACGTCTATTCATACGCCAACGGAAATGACAGCATAGTGTGCTTCTATAAAAACGGAAGATTAGTAGGACAACGGACAGAGTATTATCCCAATGGGCAAATACGGCTAATATCGACCTACAAGAATGGGCGCAAGCTGAACTTGAAGCAATATTATGAAAATGGAGCCTTGAAGCGTGAGGAGCTCATGAACGGCGATTTTTCCGAAGGGCATCTATATGATATTGATGGCAAAGAATTGGACTTCATTCCTTACATGGAACTACCTCAGTTCCCCGGAGGAAATGCCGAGCTATCAAAACTGATAGCCCAGTACACCAAGTATCCTCCACAGGCCGTAAAAGATAAAAAGCAAGGATTAGTGCTCATAAAATGTTCGATAGACAAGGAAGGCAATCCTAAGATGGCAGAAGTTGTGAAGAGTGTTTGTCCCGAACTGGACAAGGAAGCAATGAGAGTGGTAGGTTTCTTGACGATGACTTACAAATTCACTCCCGGGAAGATAGAAGGACATCCGGTTAACATGCACTTCACCATCCCCGTCAATTTTCGTTTATAACTAAAAACAATAAAAAGATTATGGCAAATTTTTATACCGAAGTTCCTGAATTGAAGTTCCAACTGAACAACCCGATGATGGAACGTATCTGCGAGCTGAAAGAACGCGGATACGAAGATAAAGACAAATTTGACTACGCTCCGCAGGACTACTCGGATGCGATGGACTCTTATGATAAGGTGCTCGAAATCACCGGAGAAATCACCGGAGAGATTATCAACCCCAATGCCGAAGGCGTGGACGAAGAAGGTCCCCACTGTGCCAACGGCCGCGTGGAATATGCCAGTGGTACAAGACAGAATTTGGATGCCATGGTGAAAGCCGGACTGAACGGTATGACCATGCCCCGCCGTTTCGGTGGATTGAACTTCCCCATCACTCCGTACACCATGTGTGCTGAAATCGTGGCTGCTGCCGATGCCGGTTTCGGTAACATCTGGTCTTTGCAGGATTGTATCGAGACGCTGTACGAATTCGGTAACGAAGATCAGCACAGCCGTTTCATTCCGCGCATCTGTGCCGGCGAAACCATGTCAATGGACTTGACTGAACCCGATGCAGGTTCCGACTTGCAGAGCGTTATGCTGAAAGCTACTTTCGACGAGAAAGAAAATTGCTGGCGACTGAACGGTGTGAAGCGTTTCATCACGAATGGTGACGCCGACTTGCACCTCGTACTGGCCCGTTCGGAAGAAGGGACAAAAGATGGCCGCGGTCTTTCCATGTTCATCTATGACAAACGCGATGGTGGCGTAGACGTGCGCCGCATTGAAAACAAGCTCGGTATACACGGTTCTCCCACTTGCGAACTCGTTTACAAGAATGCAAAATGCGAACTTTGCGGTGACCGCAAGCTCGGTTTGATTAAATACGTAATGGCATTGATGAACGGTGCCCGTCTGGGTATTGCCGCACAATCGGTAGGTTTGTCGCAAGCAGCCTACAATGAAGGTTTGGCTTATGCAAAAGACCGTAAACAGTTCGGCAAAGCTATCATCGAATTCCCGGCAGTATATGACATGCTGGCTATCATGAAAGCCAAGTTGGATGCAGGTCGCGCCCTGTTGTACCAAACTTCCCGCTACGTAGACATCTACAAAGCATTGGACGACATCTCCCGCGAACGTAAACTGACTCCGGAAGAACGCCAGGAACAGAAGAAATATTCTAAACTTGCCGATGCCTTCACTCCGCTGGCAAAAGGTATGAACTCCGAATATGCCAACCAGAACGCTTACGACTGTATCCAGATTCATGGTGGTTCCGGTTTCATGTTGGAATATGCTTGCCAACGCATCTACCGCGATGCCCGTATCACGAGCATTTACGAAGGTACTACACAGTTGCAGACTGTAGCTGCTATCCGTTACGTAACCAACGGTTCATATGCCGCTACTCTCCGCGATTACGAAGCAATTCCTTGCAGCGAAGAAATGCAGCCGTTGATGGACCGTCTGAAAGAAATGACGAACAAGTTCGAGGCTTGCACCAATGCAGTGAAGGAAGCACAGAACCAGGAGTTGCTGGACTTCGTAGCCCGTCGCCTTTACGAAATGGCGGCTGTATGCGTGATGTCCCATCTTCTCATTCAAGATGCGACCAAAGCTCCCGAACTGTTTGCCAAATCAGCCGTTGTTTATCTGAACTATGCAGAAGCAGAAGTAGAAAAACACTTCAACTTCATCCGCAAGTTCAAGGCTGAGGAACTGGAAAGCTATCGCAAGTAATTGACTGACGAATAAGCAAAAGAAGGCTGTCTCCCACTACCAAAAGTGAAGAGACAGCCTTCTTAGTTTATACAAGTCAGAGACTTATCTTTCCATAGGTATCGAATTACCTATCCTTCTTATAATTCTTGGCATAATGCTTCAGAACCTTCGAAAGCGTCTTTTCCTGTCCCTTCCTTTCATGCTCTGAGGTAGAGAAATACCGGGCCTCCCTGCGCAGTTTCAGATAGCTTTCGTATACACCCTGTTCCAGAGTGCCATTTGCAACAGCCTCTATCACAGCACAACCGGGTTCATTGGTATGGGTACAATCCGCAAAACGGCACGTTCCTTCCAAATCAGAAATATCCAGCATGGACGACAGCACATCAGCACTGCCGGAAGTGAGTATCAATCAATACGCCCGAATGTTCAAGCAACACCATTTCACGCCTTGTAGAAGTATGCCGCCCCTTGCCTGTGGAGTCACTGATAAAAGATGTTTCCAGCACTTCCTTCCCACACAGGGCATTAACCAGAGAACTCTTCCCCACACCGGACGAACCGATAAATACAATCGTTTCCCCCTCTCCGATAGACCGGCGCAATGCCTCTATCGTTTCCGGTGCATGAATGGAAGTCGTAAACACCTGTGCTTTCCCTACCAGATGCTTCAGCGAGTCGGCAATTTCCTGTTCATTAAAGCCCAGGTCGGCCTTCGTCAGAATCAGTACAGGCTGAATATCTTCTTCCAGCACCTGAACCATGAAACGCTCCGCCCTCCGCACATTGAAGTTCGCATCCAGACTTTGCACAATAAACGCCTTATCCACATGGGCGGCTATCATTTGCTTGTCCGACACAGTGCCGCTCTTTTTGCGGCAAAGCGTCCGGCTGCGTGGCAAAATATCCATAACAATGCCTCTTCCCTCATCCGTCGGTTGAAAAATCACCCAGTCTCCGGTGCAGGGATATTCGTTCGGCATCCTGCCATAAAGAATATTTCCCGACAGTTCGCAGAGATATAAACCGTCCTCAGCCACCACCTCATAGCAAGTCTTATGAGTAACCGTAACCCGCCCGTGAGGCAAGCCGCTAAAAGGCGTCGACTGTTTCTGCTGGAACAGACTATCGTTCCAGCCATATAACCATAAATTATTCATTTTTTCTTCTCGTTTTATTTAATCACATTTCTGTCCTATAAAGAACACATAACCAAAATACTCTTTATACCGCTCATAGACAAGAATATCTTTCTTCATCAAATCAACAAACTTCTGCGCCGCCATACTGTTGTTATTCTCTTCCAGAAAGTCCCGCATACGGGTTTCCATCTGGGCATAATAGTTGACCACCCAGCAATATTCCGGCAATACAAAATGTGCTACCGGAAGATAACCCGCCTGTTCCATAATCCGCAGTTTTCCCGATACATTGTCTATTTCGGGAAAGTTTTGAAGGAAGTAATCCATATCGTCTGGACGCTTGTTCGTCAGCCAGCAACATTCTGAAACGGCTACATAACCTCCGGGCTTGATAAACTTTTTCCATTCGGTCAGTCCCTTTTCAAAGCCGATATTATAGATGGAACCTTCCGCCCAAAAGACATCGAATTCATTCGGACGGAAAGGCAGCTCTGTCATCGAGCCTACCAATGCGGTGACTTTATCTTCCAGCTTGTCCCGCTTGATTCTTGCTTTCACACCTTCCACCATTTCGGGCAGCAGGTCCATCGCGATAACAGAGCAATCCATACTGGAAGCCAGAACAGACGTTTGAAAACCTGTTCCACACCCTAAATCCGCTATTTTAGGTTTGGCGGGAAGGTCGGTAATAAAGCTCAGAGCTTTCAGAGTTTCTGCTTTTCCACCCGGTCCCTGACGGTCTAAAGCTGAAAAATAATTGGCAATTAGTGTAAAATCAAATTCTGTGATTAACATATCTTCTTTACTCATGATATTTCGTATATAAAATGTTTGTAAACTACATATTAACTGTCCCTGTAACATCCTTCAAAGCACCGGAAATGATTTCTTTAGCCAGAAGGTATTCAGCCGGATAAATTCCGTGACCGATGCCATACAGGTGAGATGGCTTATAGCCGAATCTCTGATAATAATTGGGATCACCCAACAGGAAAGCCGCCCCGTAGCCTGACGCTTCGGCAATGCGGAAACCTTCTTTCATCAGTGCAGAGCCGACACCCTTGTTGCGATATTCCAGCAACACGGATAGCGGGGCTACCATCAGGACGTCATACTTGCTGCCATCCGGTTGGGCTACATATGTTTTTGTGAACAGGATGTGCCCTGCCAGGTGCCCGTCAAGCTCTGCCACTAAGTCCAGTTCCGGAAGATAATTTCCGCCATTGCGCAGTCCTACGGCAAAGTCCTGCTCAGTTCCGTCTCTGTGTTCGGCAGTTTCAAAAGCTGTCTTTATCAAATTATATACGATAGGATAATCCGCTTCTGTTGTTTGTCTTACTATAATATTCGTTTTCATATTTCTTTGTTTTTAAATAATACATAGATTGAATCGTTACGGAGAAATGCTCTCCGTAAAGTTTTCAAATAAAAGGGTACAAGAAATTTGTCCGAGACATGAAGTATGTCGAACAAAACAGAACAGTCCAGCCTGAGAGAAGAATTACCAGGCTGTTATTACGCGGATATTTTCGAAGTTTGTAGTTTCACGCCGCAAAGATAGGAAAGTTTGGATATGCAAACGAATAAATAATCAAAAAAATAATGCTGCATGTCTGTGAATCAGATTTTTTCGTGTACATTTGTCAAAACTAAAATTAGACAGCTATGATAGAAATTCCTGAATCCACTACCATTAGCCGCCAGGCTACAGATGTATTGAAAGACAAGATCGTTGCCGATGTAATAAACGCCACCAGTCCGCACCGCTTTGCCTGGTTCAATGGAGACGCAACAAAATATCCGGAGCTCCTGATAGGAAAAGCCATAGAATCTGTCAATGGTTATGGCTCTTTTATCGACATCCGTTTCAATGAAGATACCCATCTGGCCATCGGTGACGGTACCCATATGAAATATTACACCGCCACAGAGAAATGTCCTACTAAATTTCAGTTACTCATCGCTTTTGAAGATGACACCTATCTCGTCTTCACAGTGGCTATGTATGGCGCCATCTATGCTTTTAAAGGAGAATTTGATAATATCTACTACCGTGGCGGCATGGAAAAGACTTCCCCGATGGAAGACCGTTTCGACTTTCCTTTCTTTGAAAGCATGATTGCAGGTATCGAAAAAGACATTTCAGTAAAAGCATTGCTGGCTACGGAACAACGCATTCCGGGACTGGGCAACGGTGTATTGCAGGATATTCTGTACAATGCCCGCATTCATCCCAAACGAAGAATCAGCACCTTGTCCGCCGAAGATAAGAAACGACTTTTCCATGCTGTCAAAGGCACGCTGGCGGATATGATTGAAAAAGGAGTGCGCGACACAGAAAAAGACTTTTACGGAATCCCCGGCAAGTACATAACCCGGCTTTCCAAGAATACTTATACAAAACCCTGCTCACAGTGCGGTTCACGAATCATAAAAGAGGCTTATCTGGGTGGCAGTATCTACTATTGTCCATGCTGCCAGCAATAAAGGCAAACATGCTTTAACACACAATCCAATGAAACAGTTTGCTATTCTACTATTATTATCATGTTTCATTTCGTGCGGTCTGCACTCCAAAAAGAGTGTAGATGAACGCATCAATGAAGCCATCGAACTGCAAAAGAACAAACAACTGGAGAAAGCCATGGCAATCTACTACCAGATGCTTCCGGAAGTGGAAGACTTGAGCAAACGCTCTGTGATATATTACAATTTAGGAGCAATGTATCTGTGGGACCGTATATTCGATAAAGCATATGATATGTTCCATCAAGCCTACGTCTGCGACTCTATCTTGAAAGATACCGCCGCCATGAGTAGTCGGCTTAACCGTATGGGGAGTGCCCTGAACCACATGCAAGACTCCGTAAACGGAGAACGGCTGCAAAGAAAAGCCCTGCGCCTGGCACATGCCGTAAACGACTCTGCCATGCTCTATGAGTTGTACAGCCACTTTGAATATGTACACCAATACCTGAAACAATGGGACTCGGTAGCCCACTACATACAGTTTGCCATCCGCTATACCCCCGCAGACCAATCTCCATCAAAACAATATGCCATTCTGGGTGAGGTATACCGCATGAAAGGCGACGCAGACTCCGCCCGTTACTATTATAAGAAAGGAATGAGCTGTCCGGAAATGGATGCACGGCTGCCGGCTTATTTTTACAGCGCCCAATTGGAATCGCACCTCGACAACCATCAGAAAGCCTATGAACATCTGCTTGCCTACACCATGAGTGCAGATACCATTTATGCCCAACAGAAAACCACCGAGCTGGAAAAACTAGCTTACCAGTACGAGGCCGAAATGAAAGTGCGCATGGTAAAAGAGAAACAGCATCTCTACATCGGCTTAGGCATTTTAGTGTTCGTGACCGCCGCCTTCATCTTCCTACTTATCGTGCAAATTCTCCGGAAACGGAAACGTATCATCCGGCTGGAATACGAGAACGAACTGAAAAATCTCCGCGAGAAAATAACTTTGCTAAAAGGAAACCTATACTCCGAAAGCCACGAGAAAGAGCACATGCTTCAACAATTGGAAGAACAAATCAGCCAGTTGCGCAGCGTTTCCTTCCGCCGCACTCCCATTTCCTGCCGTCTTGACACTCTTGCTGCCCAAAACAGTAAGGAAAAGAAGAACATCAAAGTGATGACCGAAAAGGAACAGGCCGAGTTGAAACAAGTCATCTTCGAAATCTATGGAGATTACATCAGCCAACTGCAAAGTCAATACCCCAAACTGACGGAAGCGGATTTGCTTTATTCCTGCCTCGCTTCTGCCGGATTAAGCACTTTTGCCATTGCCCTCTGCTTTGGCAACACCGACACCGGCATCGTTGCCCAACGCAAACGCCGGTTGAAGCTAAAAATGGAAACAGAAGAGACAGCAGAGGCAGACGAAGAGTAAGATGTCATAAATCTCCATACAATCTTATTCATTTTCAACCATTTACAAAACACAAATGTCATCCGTTTTTTTTCTTTCCCTGTCCGTATTAGCCTAATTTTGTTACATTAAAATAATTATTAGACATATGCAACAAAGACACGAAAACAGAAAGACCTACTTTCAGGAACTGGCAGCGACCAGTGAACTTCATTTCCTTCCCTACATTCGCCGATTCACCTCCGTCACTCCCCAAAGCCGGATTCTTGAAATCGGCTGTGGGGAAGGCGGAAACCTGGTACCTTTTGCCCGACTCGGCTGCCGAGTTACGGGCATTGATTTATCCGAAAACCGCATCCGGCAAGCCCACCAGTTCTTCCAGGAAAAAGGACTACCCGCCACTTTCATTGCTTCGGATATTTTTCAAATTACACATTTGGAAGAAGCGTTCGATATCGTACTGATTCACGATGTCATAGAGCACATCTCCGGAAAACAATGCTTTCTAGAGCATATCAAGTGTTTCCTCGCTCCCGGTGGCATCCTCTTCATCAGCTTTCCCGCCTGGCAAATGCCTTTTGGCGGGCATCAGCAGATTTGCCGGAACAGGTGTGTTTCACGTCTGCCTTTCATCCATTTATTCCCTGCAGGTGCCTACAGTGGTTTACTGCACCGCTTCGGCGAAAGCCAGGCACGCATCGAGGAACTTCTCGACATACGGGAATGCCGGACAAGTATCGAACTATTCGAGAAACTTCTCTGCACCTCCCACTATCGGATTCTTCACAAACAATTCTGGTTTATCAATCCGCATTACGAACAGAAATTTCACCTTAAACCGCGTAAATTGCCACGCCTCATCAGTTCGATACCCCATCTTCGCAATTATTTCTGTACCTCATGCTTTTACCTGATACAATTATGAGGAACCGTATCCATGAACTGGACTATCTGAAATGCCTGTTTATCATACTCATGATCATCTTTCACCTGAGCCATATAGGAAGTAAGTATCCGTATGCCAAAAGTATCGTATATACTTTCCACATGCCCGCCTTCCTGTTGATTTCGGGTTATCTGATTAACGTGCATAAAAAGCCGGAAATTTTTCTGAAAGCGATGGCATGGATATTCATTCCATACACCATTATGGAAATCAGTTATGCCTGCATGTCTATGCTATTTCCCGTTTGGGACGGGATAAAAGAAATCAATGCCTCAGTTCTGCTCGGCAAAGTATTGCTTGATCCTATTGGGCCGTACTGGTATCTGCACACATTCATATTATGTGGCACCACCTATTATTTCGTGCATACTTATCTCAGTTCGACTCCATTTATCCGCCTACTGGTAACAAGCAGTCTTCTTTTACTCTTCTCTTACATCTTTCATTTGCTGACATTTGCCAATGCTTTCTATTTCATGGCAGGCACTGCTATCCATCTGGGAAAACGTCCGTTCCTATCTTGTTTCCCCGCTTCTTTTCTTGCCATTATCCCTCTGGTTTTTCTGTGCAGCCAGCCGGAGAATCTGAACAGAGGCACTTTAGGAGGAATATTAATTACCGGATTGGTCATCAGCCTTTCGCTGTACATCTACAAACATCTTCCCCATACTGTGAAGCAAGCTTCACTGTTCATCGGAAAGAACACATTGCCTATTCTTCTTTTCTCCCCCGTCTTTACCGCACTGTCCAAACTCTTTCTGCCTTTCTTTTCGTTCGACCCGACAGGAATATGCTTTCTCTGTACCGCCACAGCCACCACCCTGTACGGTAGCATTTTCATAGCATTCTGCCTGGATAAAGCACGTCTCTCTCCTTTCTTCTTCGGAAAGAAGATGGTCATATAAAAAATCGGCATTTCAATAGAATTAAATTCATTACCGCTCCGAAATGAGTGAAGTGTTTGGGGGCTATTTATCTATATTTATTATCAACTAAACAAGAAAATGTAATAATCTGATTATGATCGCATATAAATAGGGGCTATCTCCGTCGTATACAGAGATACCCTAAGTATACGACGGAAGTACCCTAAATATACGCCCCGGGGTGAATATTGGCTTTTCGTAAAAGAATATTCTTTTCAGATATCATCTGAAAAGCCTCAACTGGCTGCGCAACTCATGAAGTTCCCGTTGCATCTCTTCCATACGCTGCAGCAGATGATGAATGGCATCGATTCCTTCCATATTGATGGATAAGTCATAATACATGCGGCTGTAACGTTCCACGTCCGGTAGTTGGGTGAACGTCAGATAGCGTTCACCGTCTTCGGTCGTTACATCTATCAGCCCACCTTCCTGTAACAAGTCAATAAATGACGGTTCGATGTGGCATTTGCGACAATATTCGCTGACTATGATTAATTCGTTCTGCATGGTGCTATCTCCTTTTAGTTCATACTTTGAAGTTTACGGAACAACTCTTTCTGTTCTTCCGTCAAGTTCGTCGGTAGTTTCACGGAATAAGTCACAATGAGGTCACCGAACTGTCCTTCTTTCTTATATACAGGAAATCCCTTGCCTTTCAGACGGGCTTTCGTGCCATTCTGGGTTTCGGGTTTCACTTTCAGTTTCACCTGTCCGTTCAAAGTGTCCACCAACTGGTCACCCCCCAAAAGAGCGGTATATAAATTGATGGAAACATCTACGTACAAGTCATCTCCCAGACGCTTGAATACAGGGTCGTCCGCAATCACAAACGTGATGTACAAGTCACCGGCAGGCCCACCGTTCACACCTTCGCCACCGTAACCTTTCAGTTTAATAACTTGTCCGTTTGCCACTCCGGCAGGAATGGTGATACGCACATTCTTCCCGTTCACACTCAGAACCTGCTTATGGGTTTGTGCCGCGTCACGAAGAGACAAACTTAAATCTGCATGATAATCCTGTCCGCGAAAACCGGCATTAGCCCCTCCACTACGTCCTCGATGTCCGAACATAGACTCAAAAAAGTCTGAGAAACCACCACTGGCACTTCCGGAAAACTCCTGTCCGTCGGACGAATACCAATAACTACCGTTACCATCCGAGCCATATCCTGCCCCCGAACTACCGAAGCCGGCACCTCCAAAGCCTCCGAAACCACCGGCACCCGCCTCCTGTCGGGCTCGCTTCTGAGCTTCAAACTCATCGGCATGCTTCCAGTGCTCGCCGTACTCATCGTACTTCTTACGCTTTTCAGGATCGCTCAGCACTTCGTTCGCTTCATTAATTGCCTGAAACTTATCCTTGGCTGTAGAGTCGTTCGGATTAAGGTCGGGATGATACTTGCGTGCCAACTTGCGGAACGCTTTCTTTATATCGTCCTGACTCGCCTTTTTATCTACCCCAAGGACTTGATAATAATCGATATAAGCCATAGTCTATAATTTTAGTTTTTCTTATATACCTTATTACAAATAACGCACCAGCCCGGTATTTTGAACACTAAAATACGTAAACGAAAATTAAAAAGAAGTATCAATAAATATAAACCAAAGATATTCAAAGAATTAATCTTTCCCTAATAGGTTTATTAACACTACTAAATTTCAAAAACAATGTAAACGACACATAACATCCATTAATTATCCATGCTAAAACTTCCTAAAATAAGCAGAAAACACTTTATTTGTAGATAAATAATGCAGTTACAGAGAGCAGAATTCCCACAACCTTAATATATTGACTTATTATGAAAAGTAACCACTGGCTACTTACGGTAGCACTCACTTTCATCGTCCTGCAAGTAAAAGCAGATGCATGGATACGTATTAACCAACTTGGCTACTTGCCACAAGCTGTAAAAGTGGCAGTGTTGATGAGCGAAGAACCGACTGACATACAAGAGTATGCATTGGTAGACGCTTTCACCGGACAAACCGTCCGCACCTTCCACGCCACTAAAGCCACCGGAAAGATGGGACTAATGAAAAGTACCTATCGATTGGATTTCAGTGATTTCGACCAACCGGGAACTTATTATCTGAAAGCAGGCAAAGCCGTTTCTCCCAATTTTCCCATCAATAACTATGTGTACAACGGCACCGCTGACTTCCTATTGAACTACATGCGTCAGCAACGTTGTGGCTACAATCCCTTCCTGAAGGACAGTTGTCATGTGCACGACGGCTATATCCTGTATCATCCCACCAAGACGGGCCAACATATCGACGTTCGCGGCGGCTGGCACGATGCTACCGACTATCTGCAATATACCACAACTTCTGCCAATGCCATCTATCAGATGATGTTCGCCTATCAGGAGAACCCCGAAGCCTTCGGTGACTCCTACGATGCAAACGGACTTCCCGGAGCCAACGGTATTCCCGACATCGTAGATGAAATAAAATGGGGCCTCGACTGGCTGAACCGCATGAATCCGGCACCCGGTGAATTGTACAACCAGATTGCTGACGACCGTGACCATGCCGGTATGCGTCTGCCCAACAAGGACGAAGTGGATTACGGTTACGGGCCAGGTAAGGGACGCCCTGTCTATTTCTGTAGCGGCGAGCCCCAAGTGCGTGGCCAATTTATGAATGCCACTACCGGTGTAGCCAGCACAGCAGGCAAGTTTGCTTCCTGTTTTGCTCTCGGTGCACGCCTTCTGAAAGATTTCTATCCTGAATTTGCTGTCGAAATCGGTGCAAAGGCTGATGCTGCCTATCAGGAAGGCGTGAAGAAACCGGGTTCTTGCCAGACGGCATCCGTCAAGTCTCCCTATATCTACGAAGAAGACAACTGGGTAGATGATATGGAACTTGGTGCCATGGAACTTTTTAAAAGCACCGGAGACTTAAAATATTTGGAACAGGCCGTTGAATACGGACGCCGTGAACCTGTCACTCCGTGGATGGGCGCAGACAGTGCACGCCACTACCAATGGTATCCATTCATGAATATGGGACACTACCACCTGGCAACTGTAACAAATGACCGCCTCAGTAAAGAATTTATCCGCAATATGCACACCGGCATTGCTCGTACTTATGAAAAGGCCATCGAAAGCCCGTTCATGCACGGCATTCCTTATACCTGGTGTTCCAACAATCTGACAACTGCCATGCTGACACAATGCCGTCTGTATCGCGAAGCAACAGGTGACGACAGTTACAAGGAAATGGAAGCCGCCATGCTCGACTGGTTATTCGGCTGTAACCCCTGGGGCACCAGTATGATTGTAGAACTTCCCCTTTACGGCGACTATCCCTCCCAACCGCACTCTTCTCTGCTTAATGCTGGCGTAGGTAACACTACAGGAGGTTTGGTGGACGGTCCTGTTTATCGCACTATCTTCGAAAGCCTGCGTGGAGTGAACATGACAGGTATTCCCGGCACTCCCGGTCAAGATTATGAACGTTTCCAGCCCGATCTGATGGTTTATCATGATGCCATCCACGATTACTCCACAAATGAACCTACTATGGACGGAACAGCTTGTCTCACTTATTATCTCTCTGCCATGCAGAAAGATGGCATGAAACAAGCAGGCATCCAGGGCGACAAGAATGTATACGTGAACGGAGGTATCATCCGTACCGACCCGGCAAAAAAACAGATAACGCTCGTTTTCACCGCTGCTGATAAGGCAGACGGTGCAGATGCCATCATCAGTACGCTGAAAAAACATGGCATTAAGGGCGGTTTCTTCTTTACCGGTGAATTTTACGAACTTTACCCAGATGTAGTAAAACGGTTACGTATGGAAGGGCATTTGGTAGGCAGCCATAGTTACGGACACCTGCTATATATGCCGTGGGAAAACCGCGACTCGCTACTGGTAACCCGTGAGGAGTTTGAACGGGATATGTTGAAGAGTTACGAAATCTTACGCAAAGCAGGCATCGAGTATAAAGACGCCCCTGTTTATATCCCACCCTACGAATATTATAATAAGGAGATTGCCGCATGGGCAAAAAATATGGGTATCCAGGTTATCAACTACACTCCCGGCACTATGACTAATGCCGACTACACCACTCCGGATATGGGACAGAAATACCGGAGTAGCAAATTCATCTACGACAAAGTGATGGAAGTGGAAAAGAAAGAAGGACTGAACGGACACTTAATGCTGATACACTTCGGCACGGACGACCGCCGCACGGACAAGTTCTACAACGGGTATTTGGACAAAATGATTAAAACACTGAAACGGAAAGGTTACACCTTCTTACCTGTCCTTGAGGCAGTAGGGATGTAATCCATACATATAGTTATTAATAAGAAGGTTAGTTAAAGGTTATCATGCGAAGGTATTTAAGGTAAATATTCAATCGGTTTGTTTTCAGTAAACTTTCTCCCACCCCCAAGGGAGAAAGTTTCAAAACAAAGCTCCATGCCTGCGAAGGTCCGGAGCTTTTTAGTTCTATAACAGAGCCTCTTTCACCGCCTGCAACAACGATTGGATATCCTCTTCTGTTGTATCAAAAGAAGTCACGAAACGAATTTCATTTTCCGCCTCATTCCAGAAATAAAAAAAGTAAGACTTCATCAACCTGTCGATGGCCGGACGTGGCATAGTCAGAAATAGCTGGTTACTTTCCATCTTTTGGGTGAAATGTATTCCGGGCAATGCTTTCAGACCTTCGTAAAGTTTCTGCGCCATCACATTGGCATGAGTCGCATTTTCTTTCCAAAGTTCATCCGTCAGATATGCCGTGAATTGGCAGGAAAGGTAGCGTAACTTTGAGGCCAGTTGTGCCGACTGTTTCCGCACGTAAAGTGCTTCTTTCTTCAAATCCGGATTGAAAATAATCACACTTTCACCCAGCATCAGCCCATTCTTCGTTCCGCCGAAACTGAGGATATCGATACCGCAATCCACCGTCAGTTCCTTAAAGCTGAGGTTTAAAGCCGCACAAGCATTTGCCAGGCGCGCTCCATCCATATGCACGTACATTCCATATTCATGTGCCAGGGCAGTCAATGCTTTCAGTTCTTCCGGAGTATATATAGTGCCCAGTTCCGAACATTGGGATATATAGATTGCTCCAGGTTGGGAATGGTGCTGTTCACCGAAATTCTTCAGATAGGGGCGTACCAGTTCGGGGGTAAGTTTGCCATCGGAAGTTGCAATGGTGCGTATCTGACATCCCGTCATGCGTGCAGGCGCACCACATTCGTCCACATAAATATGTGCCGTCTCCGCACAAAGGATTAAATTGTAGGGGCGTGTTGCCAACTGCAAAGCTACGGCATTACTACCTGTTCCGTTGAAAACAAACAACGGTTCACAATCAACTGTAAAAACTTCCTTTATTTTACGGACAGCTTCTTCTGTCCAAGGATCATCACCGTAGCCTACTGCATGATCCTGATTTGCCCGGTTCAAAGCTTCCATCACTAATGGATGTACACCGGAATTGTTGTCTGAAGCAAAACTTCTCATAATTACATTAATTTTTCTAAGAATGTACAAAGGAACAAAATATTATTTGTCGGCAGAAAAAAAGAAGCGTGGATTTTTCCAAATCCACGCTTTCGTTTAGGTTTTCAATCGGTTTGTTTCATTTCTTACCCGATGTAAACATTCACGCCCAAAAAAATGTAGAGCTCTTCGTTCTCCTGGTGCAATACGATTTTGTCCTCACGGGCCAACCATCCCAGGGCAGCTCCCAACTCTTTGTCCTTCAGCCCGGACTTTTTTTTCAAAGTCCCATAGTCCCATTTGGCATAGTTGCTAAGCAACGCCCAAATTTTGCCTGCGTTCAGGCCGATGTCGCTTTTGTTCATCTCTTTTCGTTATTAAAAAGGTTAAATAATTGATTGGGATTTTGTTTAGGTTAATCCTATTTGTCCCTAAAGATATCACTTTTAATTTATAAAACACAAAAAACGAATAAAAGATATCTTTTTTAATCTAATTTGTAACAGTTTCGTAATTACATACAGAACATACAAGAGATTAACAACCAGTAAACAGACAAAAAGCCACAGTGCCCTCATTAAAGAGAGACACTGTGGCCTTTACTATGTATATATCCAGGGAAAAACGGGGTATTACATCATGCCACCCATACCGCCCATGCCGGGAGCACCCATTGGCATTTCAGGTTTATCTTCCTTCTTTTCAACGATTACACATTCGGTAGTCAGGAACATACCAGCGATAGAAGCTGCATTTTCCAAAGCTACACGGGCTACCTTAGCAGGGTCTACCACACCGGCAGCGTGCAGGTTTTCGTAAACATCAGTACGTGCATTGTAACCGTAGTCACCTTTGCCTTCACGTACTTTCTGCACTACAACAGCACCTTCCTTACCTGCATTGGCAACAATCTGACGCAACGGCTCTTCGATAGCGCGTTTGATAATGTCAACACCGGTAGTTTCATCGATGTTATCACCCTTGAAGCCTTCCAGTGCATCGAGCGCACGAATGTAAGCTACACCACCGCCTGGTACAATACCTTCTTCAATAGCAGCACGGGTTGCACGCAAAGCATCGTCTACGCGGTCTTTCTTTTCTTTCATTTCCACTTCAGAAGCAGCACCTACGTAAAGAACTGCAACACCACCCGACAACTTAGCCAGACGTTCCTGCAATTTTTCTTTGTCATAATCAGACTTGGTAGCAGCAATCTGAGCCTTGATTTGTTCGCAACGTTCCTTGATATTTTGTTTGTCACCAGCACCGTTTACGATAGTAGTGTTATCCTTAGAAACAGTTACCTTGTCAGCAGTACCCAGCATTTCGATGGTAGCTTGTTCCAGTTTCAGACCTTTTTCTTCGCTGATAACCACACCACCAGTCAGTACGGCAATGTCTTCCAACATTTCTTTACGACGGTCACCGAAGCCCGGAGCTTTCACTGCACAAATCTTCAACTGAGAACGCAAACGGTTTACAACCAACGTAGTCAAAGCTTCGCTATCCACATCTTCTGCAATTACCAACAGAGGACGACCAGTTTGTACGGCAGGTTCCAAGATAGGCAAGAAATCTTTCAAGTTAGAAATCTTCTTGTCGTAAATCAAAATATACGGTTTTTCCATTTCGCACTCCATCTTCTCCGTGTTGGTAACGAAGTAAGCAGAGAGATAACCGCGGTCAAATTGCATACCTTCTACCACACCGATAGTAGTGTCGGTACCCTTAGCTTCTTCGATAGTGATTACACCATCCTTAGAAACTTTACGCATAGCATCTGCAATCAACTTACCGATAACGGGATCATTGTTTGCAGAAACAGAAGCAACTTGCTCAATCTTATCGTAGTTGTCACCAACTTTTTCTGCTTGTGACTTAATTGAATCAACCACTTTGGCAACAGCCTTGTCAATACCGCGTTTGATATCCATCGGGCTAGCACCGGCAGTTACGTTCTTCAAACCTTCGGCAACAATAGCCTGTGCCAATACAGTAGCGGTAGTAGTACCGTCACCGGCATCATCACCAGTCTTGGAAGCAACTTCTTTCACCAACTGTGCACCCGTATTCTGGTATGCATCTGCCAGTTCCACTTCTTTAGCTACGGTTACACCGTCTTTCGTGATGTGGGGAGCACCGAATTTCTTTTCGATAATCACGTTACGACCTTTCGGGCCGAGAGTTACTTTCACAGCATTTGCCAGTGTATCGATACCTTTTTTCAATTGGTCGCGGGCATCGATATTGAATAATATTTCTTTTGCCATAATGATATTTACAATTTTATGATTTTACAATAACTATATTAACCTAACACAGCGAGTACGTCACTTTGACGCATGATAAGATATTTAGCGCCTTCCACTTCCAGCTCAGTACCAGCATATTTGCCATACAAAACTGTGTCGCCCACTTTCAATACCATTTCTTCATCTTTCGTACCGTGACCAACTGCCACAACTTCACCTTTCAAAGGTTTCTCTTTTGCCGTATCCGGAATAATGATACCGCCAATCGTTTTCTCTTCTGCAGGTGCAGGGAGTATCAGCACTCTGTCTGCCAATGGTTTAATGTTCATAGTTCTTTTGTTTTTTTATTATGTTATACATATATATTATAGTAATGTTTTATCTCATTTATTAGTGAGACGTAAAACAAATTGCGAAAAGCGTGCCAAACGGGAAAGTTGGACTTCTGTCAGTATAAAACTGACAAATTGGCAAAGAATAAGACAATATTCCATTATCTTCAGAGAAGACAAGCGGCATCTCAGCATAACTTTTTTCATGCAAGCATGAAAGTTCTGCTTCCGATTTGCATTATCTTTGCACCCTCAAAAACGATGATAGAACATGAATGCAGTATGGATTGTTTTGCCCATTCTCACTTTATTAATGTTTGAACTGGGACTTACACTTGAAATTAAAGATTTTAAATTATTCCGTCAGCGTCCTTATCCTGTAATTGCGGGATTATTGGGGCAGATTGTGTTTTTGCCTGTATTGGCTTTTGCGTTAGGCTATCTGTTTCACCTGGAATCTTTATTCTTTATCGGCCTGGTACTGATTGCCTGTTCACCGGGAGGTAGTTCTTCCAACATATTCTCTATGATAGCCAAAGGAGATGTGGCGCTTTCCGTATCGCTGACTGCACTTAGCAGTATTATCACATTATTTACGATCCCCGTCATTATGGAATTTGCCACGCAAGCGGCAGGAAATAATAGCGGAATCACTATACACTTGCCGGTTGAAAACCTCATCATACAAAATTTAGTACTCATGTTGCTCCCGATTGCTACAGGTGTCCTGACCAGACGTTTCTGCCCTAAAGCTGCCGAACGCATACACAAAATATTATCTAAAGTGGCCTTTCCCGCACTGATTCTATTGGCCACCATCTTCTTTATACAACATCACGAAACAATTGCCTCACAGATCGGCCAGTTGGGATTGTGTATCACCATGATGATATTGCTCGCTATGGGCGGCGGATATTTAATCTCGCGACTGATGAAACTGAACCGGAAGGAACTGCGCACACTCATTATTGAAATAGGGATGCAGAATGCCGCTCAAAGTATTGCCATCGCAAGCAGTCCGTTTATATTCAATAATGATATCATTGCTATACCCGCCATTATTTATGCGCTGATGATGAATGTTATCTTATTAGCATATGTAGGTATAGTGAAACGAAGATAACTCACATAAATCACTATAAAACGAGCAAAAGAAATTTTGTTCTATTCGGAAGTAATGCAGAAACTTGTATATAGCAGAAAGTAATTCTATGAATCATACACAAAAAAACGACTCAAAGCCAAATACAGGAAAGACAGTCAGACATGGCTCCCAGAGCACAATGAACAGAAGTTTGCCTAAGCAAACAGAAAATTTATAAAAATCGCTTTATGGCTTGATAGGAGTCGCATATTTGACCCTAAATCTCCCCTTTACAAGAATTAAAACCTTGCATGCAAGAAGTGAACTCCTTGTCTACAGGGAATTAAATTCTTGACTACAAGAAGTTAACTCCATAAAATCGAAATGTTAAGTCTGTCTATTCAACATCCAAATCCAAGTCACAACTTAACTCCGTTGAATATCCTTGCCAAAAAATCTTAGTAGAGTGTACCAAAGCACTCCCCATCAAGAAAAGGAATATCACGGCTATTAACGTCATCACCATACCAATGGCTGCGTAATACTTCGGTTCTAAAACATCCATAATAGTTATCTTTGTTAGGTTAATACTACAAAGATAACCAAGATGGATTACAATGAGTTTACTCTTTTATGAAGTTTTTATTTCTTTAAAGTTTGTATCAATTCTTCGGCTGTTACAAGGCTCTGTTCACCTGTTTCCATATTCTTCAGGGTAACCTTGTTTTCATTCATTTCGTTCTCGCCCACCAATGCCACAAACGGAATGTTTTTAGCATTTGCATATCCCATCTGTTTCTTCATTTTAGATGAATCCGGGAAGATTTCAGAACGGATACCTTCTGCACGTACCTTAGCAAGTATATCCAGTGAAAAGGCAGCTTCTTTCTCGCCAAAGTTGATGAAAAGAAGTTGCGTGCTGTTTACAGCTTCTTTCGGATAAAGATCAAGCTGATTCAATACATCGAAGATACGGTCGGCGCCAAAAGAGATACCAACACCGGATACACCTGCCATACCAAACACACCTGTCAGATTATCATAGCGACCACCACCTGTGATGCTTCCGATTTGCACATCCAGAGCCTTCACTTCGAAGATGGCACCTGTGTAATAGTTCAGACCACGGGCAAGCGTCAAGTCCAGCTCTAGTTCGTTTTTCAGACCGAAAGCCGCAAGAGTTTTCAAGATAAACTCGCTTTCTTCCACACCCTTCTGACCGATTTCACTATCAGCAAGCACTTCTTTCAGAGTAGCCAGTTTTTCTTCGTTCGTACCACTCAGCAAAATGATGGGTTGCAATTTAGCAATGGCTTCATCGCTGATACCTTTATCTTTCAGTTCTGCGTTCACATTCTCCAAACCGATTTTGTCCAGTTTGTCAATAGCTACGGTTATATCCACGATCTTATCAGCCTCACCTATTATTTCGGCAATACCTGTCAGAATCTTACGGTTATTAATCTTAATGCAAACACGGATACCGAAACGGGTAAAGACCGTATCGACAATCTGCATCAGTTCCACCTCATTCAGCAGGGAGTCACTGCCTACCACATCGGCGTCGCATTGATAGAATTCACGATAACGTCCCTTCTGCGGACGGTCGGCACGCCAAACGGGTTGTATCTGATAGCGTTTGAAAGGGAAAGTGATATCATCACGGTGCATCACTACGTAGCGGGCAAACGGCACAGTGAGGTCATAACGCAAACCTTTTTCACAGAACTTACTAGCCAGTTTAGCAGCGTTGCGACTCAGCAACTCTTCGTCAGTCAGTCCGGAAAAATAATCACCCGAATTCTGTATCTTGAACAGAAGTTTATCACCTTCTTCACCATACTTTCCCATCAGTGTGGAAAGCATTTCCATTGCAGGTGTTTCAATCTGCTGAAAGCCATAGAGGTGATATACATCACGAATGGTGTTGAATATATAGTTACGCTTCGCCATTTCTACCGGCGAAAAGTCACGGGTTCCTTTTGGAATACTTGGTTTTGCTGCCATAATAGTTTCAATTACTTTTAAAAACGAAGTGCAAAGTTACAGGTTTTTATCGAGATAAGAAAAGAGATAAGGTTATTTTGTGAAAAAGAGATAGTCCATTTACCCTAAGCAAATGGTCTGTTGAAGTCAAACAGACCATCTGCTTAACGCAAACAGACCGTCTGTTCGCATGGAACAGACGGTCTGCTTTTAGTTTTTATACACAAAGACGAAGATCAGTCTCTGCGTCCCATAAATATCATGATATAGTAAATCAGCGTTGCCAGCGAACCTAATGCAGCCACCACATACGTATAAGCGGCAGAGCGAAGCGCATCTTCAGCTTGCTTATGATTGTAAGAATTCGTAATGCCCGAACGGCTCAACCACACCAAAGCACGTTTGCTGGCATCAATCTCCACCGGCAAAGTGATGAAGCTGAACAACGTAGTCATAGCGAACAAGATGATACCTGCCAGCAACAACTGCGGAAATGTATTCAACAGCAAAATCCCCCCCAGCAACAACCAAGTCATCCACTGTGAAGCGAATGACACTACCGGCACCAATTTGCTACGCATCGTCAGCGGAGCATAAGCCCGCGCATGTTGCACTGCGTGTCCACATTCGTGAGCTGCAACGGCAGCAGCCATGATACTGTTGCTTTCGTATACACCTTCGCTCAGATTCACTGTCTTATTGGCAGGATTATAATGGTCTGTCAGTTGTCCCGGTGTATGTGTCACCTGAACATCATAAATTCCATTGTCATGCAGCATCTGAAGGGCAACATCACGCCCCGTCATTCCATTACCGGTAGGGATTTTGGAGTACTTCTTGAACTTGTTCTGCAAGTTCATTTGCACCAGCCAGCTTACTACAGCTATACCAATAAAGATAATCCATTGTATTCCTATCATTCCTTCCATATTCTTTTTCTGTTTTTTAGTAATTAAAAATCTGTCGTTTGTTTATATACAATACAAATTGTTTGCCAAAAATAAAGGGAAACAGTGAGCTTTACTACAGTTTCCCTTATCTTTTAGGAAGAATTAGCGAAAAAGGTCTATTGCCCAACAAGTTGTAACTCTACTACATAATCCGTATCTGCCGGAACCTCCGGCAACTGCAACACAATCCCCTGTCCGGCACGGCTAATGCGCACAGGAGACTGGTCTTTAAACAGAAAGGCTTTCCTCACCGTTTTTCCGTTCAACGGAAGATAGAGCGCATTATCTTTCAAATTCAGGATATGGACAAAAAGGCGGTTTTCTTTTTGCGTCGTCACCCCCCAATCGTGCGGAGAGACAATGCCACCACGTGTACCATAGATGGTTTCTCCATACACTTTCATCCACTCTCCCACTTCTTTCAATCGCTGAACTGCAACTTCCGGCAGACATCCATCCGGCTGGGGAGCAACATTCATAAGCAGGTTGGCGTCCTTACCGGCAGCTTTTACCAGATAATGTATCAAAGTCTTTGTAGATTTATAGTTCTGGTCGGTAATCTTATATCCCCACATTCCGTTCATGGTTTCACAAGTTTCCAATGGCAAATGACTGACATCTTGTCCGGAAAGTCCGGCTCTATTCTCCCCCGGAAGATCACGCTCAAATATCTGTATATCTTCACCTGGGAAAGGCGTCTGATGGTGATTATTACCAACCAGGCAAGCGGGTTGCAAACGATGTATCATGGCATACTGTTCGGGAAGCTGCCAGTTAAAGTCCGGATTTCCATCCTGATCCCACCAGCCGTCAAACCAGATAGCACCAATCGGGCCGTAATTCGTCAACAGTTCTGTCAATTGGTTATTCATAAAGGTATAATAACTTTTCCAGTCTCCCTTAGGATTAGGCCGTCCCGTTCCACGTCCAGTACGCCCCCACGGGGCATCTTCGCGATACCAGTCGATATGAGAGTAATAGAAATGCAACCGGATGCCCTGTTTATGGCACTCATCCGCCAGTTCTCTCACTATATCACGTTTGAAAGGAGTGGCATCTACTATGTTATAGTCAGAATATTTGGTATGAAACATAGAGAACCCTTCATGATGGCGACTGGTAAAGCAGATATATTTGGCTCCGGACGCTTTGACGGCACTCACCCATTCGGCCGCATTGAATCGGGAAGGATAAAATCCGCCTGCCAGTTTCGCATATTCTTTGTAGTTCAGATTATTGTTGGTCATGGTCCATTCTCCAGTAGCCAACATACAGTACAAGCCCCAATGCAGAAAGATTCCGAACTTATTGTCCTGAAATTCCTGACGGGCTTTTAGATTCTCGGCAGACGGTTCGTAGGTCTGTGCCTTTGCAGGCAGAAAGGAGACTGCAAACAGGAGAGATAAAATAATAGGTGTTTTCATCATAAGTATACGAATTGGTTACTAATAGTTTGCCTGAAAAAGAATAACTTGTGTATCCGGTGAAATATTTTTCGCCCCTACAAGCGCTATGACATTGCCTGTAGGGGCGAATCAACATTCGCCCGCCCAATAGCAAAACTTTCTTGGGCAGCCTTATTACAATTTACTATTCCTCTGTATAGCGTTCGATAGTCTGTCCGCGGTCGGGACCTACGGAAACAATCTTGATGGGCACACCAAGTTGTTCTTCCAGGAACGTCAGGTAAGCGTTGAATTCTTCGGGGAATTCATCTTCGCTCTGCATTCTTGTCATGTCAGTTTCCCAACCGGGCAACTCAACATAAACCGGCTCAATACCTTCATTGATATCATACGGGAAGTAGTCGATTTCTTCGCCATCCACTTTATAAGCCACACAAGCCTTGATTGTTTCGAATGAGTCGAGCACATCGCTCTTCATCATAATCAATTTGGTCACACCGTCTACCATAATGGCATACTTCAACGCAACCAAGTCAATCCATCCGCAACGGCGTTTACGTCCTGTTACCGAACCGAACTCATGACCAAGGGTACAAATCTGATCACCTGTCTTGTCAAAGAGTTCCGTCGGGAACGGCCCCGCACCTACACGTGTACAGTATGCTTTGAAAATACCGTAAACTTCACCGATCTTGTTAGGAGCCACCCCCAAACCTGTGCAAGCACCTGCACAAATGGTATTGGAAGAAGTTACAAATGGATAAGAACCGAAGTCAACATCCAGCATTGTACCCTGGGCACCTTCACAAAGTACTGATTTTCCGCTATTCAGCAAGTTGTTTATTTCATGCTCACTGTCCACCAACGGGAACTGTTTCAGATATTCGATACCTTCCAGCCAAGTCTTTTCCAGATCCGTCAGGTCATACTCATAGTTCAAACCTTTCAGGATTTGTTCGTGACGTGCTTTGGCTTCAGCATATTTCTGCTCAAAGTTATGCAGGATATCTCCTACACGCAGACCGTTACGGCTTACTTTATCGGTATAAGTCGGCCCTATACCTTTGCCCGTCGTACCTACTTTGGCATCACCTTTCGCAGCTTCATAAGCGGCGTCCAATATGCGATGGGTAGGCAGGATGAGATGCGCTTTCTTTGAGATATGCAAGCGCTCTTTCAGATTATGACCGGATGCTTCCAGTGCTTCGGCTTCGGCTTTGAAGAGAGCCGGATCAAGCACTACACCGTTACCGATGATATTCACCTTGTCACCTTGAAAAATTCCCGAGGGAATAGAACGGAGCACATACTTCTGCCCTTCGAACTCGAGCGTATGTCCGGCATTCGGTCCGCCCTGGAAACGAGCTACGACATCGTATCTCGGAGTTAACACGTCAACGACTTTGCCTTTGCCTTCGTCGCCCCATTGTAATCCTAATAGAACATCTACTTTCATTTTTCTTTCTTATGGTTATTACTTTTCTTCTTACGTTTGTTGGCCCGGTCGCACTTGCTGCACAATCCATACAGATAGAGTGAATAGTGCGACAAACTGAACCGGCTTAATTTCGTATTCCCAATGGCATGCTGTAACTCCTCGTTCTGAAACTCGGTCACCTTGCCGCATTGTGTGCAGATTTGGTGGTGATGGGTATCACGGTTATAGCTTTTTTCGTATTGGGAGGAATTTCCGAACTGGTGCTTAATGACCAGACGGGCATTGATGAGAAGGATAATAGTATTGTAAAGAGTCGCGCGGCTCACACGGAAGTTTTCCTGGTCAGCCATCAGCGAATAGAGTGTATCGATGTCGAAATGTCCTTCGATGGAGTAGATAGTATCGAGTATGGCATAGCGTTCGGGGGTCTTGCGATGCCCGTTCGCGTTAAGATATTCCGTGAATATCTGCTTTACCGTATCTTTCACATTCTGACTTTCCATTTTTTGGCGGCGCAGTTTTTTACAGCCAACAAAGTTAAGCCTTTTTTGCGGAAAGTAAATGAGAAAGAAGAAAAAATTAAAAATAAAGTGATGGGAGGAGGGAAAGAAGAAGGCATAAAGTATAAAGGTATTAACAGGTTACGCCATAATACTTCACACTTTACACCTTATACTTTATATTTTATCCCACTTCTTCTTTTACAAGATTATAAAGCAGTTGCTCTGCTTCCGTCCCGGCATGCTCCATCTCTTCCACGCGGCGGCACACGCGAAACGCATGCTCCTCACTGTGCTGCATAAAGCGGCGGATGGATGCCATTGCAGCATTCCGCACATGATAGGAACCGGAAAGGAAAGCGCAAACTGCCTGATCGAGAAACTCGTTCGCAGTGCGTTCATTCATATCGCCTTTCTTCATCAGCAAGCGGGCAATGGTGAGGAAACCGCATGTCTGTATATACTCCCGTTCGTCCGCAATCCATTGGAAGGATTTGGCAGGAGCATAAGGAAGATGCTGGAACAGGTTCATAGAAGTCTGTTCCGCTATTTCGATATTCCGAATGTCCTCCACCCAAATATCGGCAATTTCCGGAAAGAAGCTGTCTACCGGCTGTAACAACCCTGCCAGAATTTTACATTCGCGGATATCCTCTTTCCATAGAGCCTGTGCCAGAGAATGATCTTTTTCATACCCTTCGGCAATCACCTTGATACGGGGAAACTCTACACCGAAGTTCAGCTTATAGACCAACCCCTTCTCACGCATACTTTGAGACACAGCTCCGTTCATTGAAAGACGGAGCTGGGTCTTGATATCTTTCAGTTGTTCATGTAAGTCCATAAAAGAATGACTTTTGATACTGTTAGTTATTAACAGAGGGCAAGTTGGAATAGTCCTTGCTGTAACGCAACATCTGTTCTGCATACCCTTCGTCATAAGTCACTTTTACGTCGGTTATCTTACCATCCGCATCCGTCACAGCTTCATACTTCGGATTCACAAATCCTTTATACGGAGCCAGATTCAGCTTCTTGTAACGTTCCAGAACTTCTGCATGCAAAGCTGGATCCACTTTCACCGCATAATTTTCCACGATGTCATGAGCAGCCTGATAATCACCCGTAGACTTGATACGTTGAATTTCAGAAAGCAATTCACCGAAGAGTTCACGCAACTTTCCGTAATCGTTCACTACCACATAAGTCTTACCATCTTTCTTCACCATCTCTACCACCTTATCAGCCGCTCCCTTCTCAAACACCCAGCGGGCAATAAGCTGACGGTTGCGCATATGAGCCTCTTCCACATTGTTACCCGGTTCGATACGAACCAACTGCGTCATCAGGCCATTCATCAGATAAGTATAGTATTCAGCTTTGTAAGCATCTGCATTCGGCGTCAGTCCCAACTCTACCAGTTTAGGATCAGCAACGTAGTACAGACCGAACAAATCGGCACGCGCTTCCTCAATGGTGGAACCGTAAGCCTTCAAAGCATCCGGATCAACTCCCGGAAGTAACTTGCCGGAACCGTGTCCCAGACATTCGTGCAAGTCCGTATGAAGTTCACCAGTGAGATCAGCATACTTATCTATCAAACTTAGTTCAGCATCACTGTACACAAACTCTTCATTGAATCCATTGCCATGAGCCGCTTTGTTATAAGCATCAGTAATATTACCGATAGTAACCGATTTAGAACCATGATGACTACGAATCCAGTTAGAGTTAGGCAGATTGATACCGATAGCCGTTGCAGGATACAAATCCCCTGCCAGAATAGCAGCTGTAATCACTTTAGCCGAAACACCTTTCACCTCATCTTTCTTGAACTGTTTATCCACCGGAGAATGATCTTCGAACCACTGTGCATTGCCGCTGATTATTTCCGTGCGGCGTGTAGCCTCCAAATCCTTGAAGTTCACCAGTGATTCCCAACTTGCTTTCATACCCAGCGGATCGCCATAGCTTTCGGTAAAGCCATTGACAAAGTCTACTAGGGAATTCAAATCTTTCACCCACAAGATAGCATAATCATCAAACGTCTTCAAGTCACCGGTTTCATAAAATTCTATCAGTTTGGTAATTACAGCCTTCTGTTCCTGGTTTTCAGCCACTGTTTCGGCCTTCTTCAGCCAATATACGATTCTATCGATAGCCGGCCCATACAAACCACCCGCTTTCCATACTTTCTCCTGTATTTTGCCGTTCTCTTTCACCAAGCGGCTATTCAGTCCATAAGAAACAGGCGTTTCATCTTTCGGATCCTTCATCGCGTTATAGAAATCCTCCGCTTCTTTCTGCGTCACACCATCATAGTAGTTACAAGCAGAGGTCAGCACCAAGTCTTCCCCTGCTGCCTGATTGACACGCTTGGGCATAATCGCAGGATCAAAAATGATCGGGAATATTTCATCACACAACTGCTCCGCACTCTGTCCCTCTACCAAAGGAAGTTCAGAAACATCTACACTCAGCACAGCCTGTTTGAGAAATTCGGGAGTAAAACCCGGTACAAATTTCTCGGCACCATAATGATGGTGAATACCATTGGAGAACCACACACGTTTGAGGTACACTTCCATCGCCTTGAAGTCGGACGTATTCTTATCTCCACCATATCCTTTATAAACCGCTTCCAATACACGGCGAATACGCAGGTTATACTTTCCGTTCTGGTCAAACAGGATGTCACGGCCCTGCAATGCAGCTTCCGTAAGGTAGTACACCAGCTCTTTCTGTTGGAGCGACAAGTCTTCGAAACCGGGAACCCGGTAACGTAAAATCTGTAAATCTGCAAATTGTTCCACTGTATAATCAAATTTATCTGCCTCGGCAGTTGTTGTCTTTGAGCCGCTACAAGCTGTCAGCAGTGCAAAAGCGGCGCATACCATTAGTTGTTTCTTCATGTGTCGGGAGATATTGAGTTGGTATTAAAAACGACGAAAAGGAAGTATTCCGAAACAAACGCCTCGGAATATTTCCTTATCTATGCATTCTTCAACGCAAATTTATTATTTCTTATCTGCGTGTTTTTTACGATATCCGTTAGGAGTTTCACCTACATTCTTGTAAAATGCAGCGTAGAAAGACTGACGGTTGGCAAAGCCTACCATTGTGCTGATTTCTTCTACATTCTTGTCGGCATATCTCTTGTCCGTCAATAAATGCTTAGCGTCTTTCACTCTATACTCATTCAACAGGCATGAATAGTTCATACCAAAACGAGAATTTACAACAGCTGATAAATAGCGAGTATTGGTTTTCAATTCTTTCGCCAAATCCTTAGCTGAATAATCGGGATCTTTGTACTTCTTCTGTACAACAACAATATTCAATATCTTGTCATACAATTCATCTGCCAATTCCGGACGAATCAACGAACGGTAAGCGGCATTCTTCTCTTTTTTCTCTCTCAGGTTATAAGGGCGCTTCTTGGGAGCCGCTTCCTGATTCTTGTTTTCTAAATCACTCATTGAATTAACTGGTTAGGGTTTGTTAAAATATGCAAGCCCGAAGGATTTTCCTTTAGACCTTACAAAAGTCTGACATTTTTTTTTAATACGCAACTTTTATCGTACATATTTTTGATTCATAAACAACGAAAAAGGTTGAAAAGTAGCATTTAGGCCAATTTAATAAGAAACTTTAACTTTAGCAAAAGAAGTTATGATATAAAATGAATACGTTTATTGACTTGTTTCATATACAATAATTAATGTACCTTTGCACGATAAAACTTTATCCCAGAAAATGCTACAGACGCTCAAAAAATATTTTGGTTACGACACTTTCCGGCCTTTGCAGGAAGAGATTATCCGCACGTTACTTGATGGCAGAGATGCCTTAGTATTAATGCCTACCGGTGGTGGAAAGTCCATCTGTTACCAACTTCCAGCTCTGCTGTGCGAAGGAACTGCCGTAGTTGTTTCACCTCTGATTTCACTAATGAAAGACCAAGTGGAAGCACTTTGCGCCAACGGTATTGCCGCAGGTGCCCTGAACAGCAGTAACAACGAGACGGAAAATGCCGTTCTGCGTCGTGCCTGCACGGATGGAAAGCTGAAATTACTCTACATTTCACCTGAGAAATTAATAGCAGAAGCCAACTATCTTTTAAGAGATATGCATATCTCATTATTTGCCATTGATGAAGCGCATTGCATTTCTCAATGGGGACATGATTTCCGTCCGGAATATGCACAATTAGATTTTATACATGAAATGTTTCCAAACATTCCTGTCATAGCCCTCACAGCCACGGCAGATAAAATTACACGCGAAGATATCATACGGCAGTTACGCCTCAATCAGCCGAAGGTTTTTATTTCATCCTTCGACCGCCCGAATCTCAGCCTCACCGTAAAGCGGGGATATCAACAAAAGGAAAAAAGTAAAGCGATTCTGGATTTCATCGCCCGACACCCCGGTGAAAGCGGTATCATCTATTGCATGAGCCGGAGCAAGACAGAAACGGTGGCGCAAATGCTGCAAAAACAAGGTTTTCGTGTAGCCGTGTATCATGCCGGACTCTCTTCCACCCGGAGGGATGAAGCACAGGATGACTTTATCAACGACCGTGTACAAATAGTTTGTGCCACAATTGCTTTCGGCATGGGAATTGATAAAAGTAATGTGCGCTGGGTCATCCACTATAATCTGCCCAAAAGTATAGAGAGTTTTTACCAGGAGATCGGACGTGCCGGACGTGATGGTTTGCCAAGCGACACACTGCTATTCTACTCCCTGGCCGATCTTATCTTGCTGACGAAGTTTGCGACGGAGAGCGGGCAACAGGCTATCAATCTGGAGAAGTTGCAACGTATGCAGCAATATGCTGAAGCTGATGTTTGCCGCCGGCGTATCTTGTTAAGCTATTTCGGCGAGACGACTACGGAAGATTGTGGCAACTGTGATGTTTGCAAGAATCCTCCCCAGCGTTTCGACGGAACTGTCATTGTACAAAAAGCTCTAAGCGCCATTGCCCGCACAGAGCAACAGATAGGGACAAGTATCCTGGTGGATATTTTGCGGGGAAACATAAGTCCGGAAATATCAGAAAGAGGATATCAACAGCTTAAAACCTACGGTGCCGGACGCGAAGTACCTGCCCGCGACTGGCAAGATTACCTGTTGCAAATGCTGCAACTGGGTTATTTTGAAATTGCATACAACGAAAACAATCACCTGAAAATAACAAGCAGCGGTAGCGATGTCCTCTTCGGACGGACACGGGCACAGCTTGCGGTGATTCGCCATGAGACAACAGTACCAGCCAAAGGAAGAAAGAAAAAATCAACCATTCCGGTCAGAGAACTGCCTTTGGGGTTACCTAACACGGAAAGTGAAGAACTTTTCGAAGCTCTACGCGAATTACGGAAACGGCTTGCAGACCATGAAGCCCTCCCAGCCTATATTGTTCTGTCCGACAAAGTTTTGCATCTGCTCAGTACCTCCCGCCCTACAACACTGGAGGCATTTGGAAATATCAGTGGTATCGGTGAATATAAAAAGAAGAAATACGGGAAAGAATTTGTCGAATTAATACGGAAGTATATTTAAGAAAGGGAACATACTATTTCTTCTACTTACCCGAAAGAAGAAGCGTCAAAAAGAAATTTGGTATCTTTCTTTTGCGTCAAGGCAAAAGAAAGTACCTCCTCATTTACACTGCTGCAACAATCCCCTCAAATCTGCCTGCGGCACTCCCAAAGAGATTGCTTTCTCAAAATCCTGTTTCGCCAGATTCTTCTTTTTCTGAGATAGATAAATCTGTCCACGCATCAGATAAGCTTCGGTCTGCGAAGGATTCAACCTCAATGCTTCTTCCAAGTCAATCATTGCCAGATCAACGTGCTGCATGTCTTGTTCTACTCCGGCACGTGCCACGTATAAAGCGGCATCCTTCGGATTTTCAGCCAGCATCTTATTTAATATCTCCAAAGCCTTCTGCAAGTTTCCGTCTTTCTGTTCCAGGGTAGCCAGGCCTAAACGGGCATTATAGTTCTGAGGTTCAAGTTTCAGCAAATGTTCGTAATCTGCACGGGCAAATTTGACATCACGCTGACTCGCATAAATATAGGCACGCATCAAGAGAGCCTCCCGATTATCTTTTTCCAAATCCAGCACTAACGAATAGTCTACACGCGCCTGGTCATTCCGCCCCATTTCAAGATTCAATGCGGCACGGTTCAAAAGAATAGGTACAGCACGCGGGGCAATGTTCAGCGCAAAAGTGTACGATTCCAAAGCCTGCTCATAATCACGCTGCCGACGCTGAATGGTGCCAAGATTAGAAAACAGCAGGGCATTGTGCGGATTGGCAGGTTCCAGTTTCAACGCCTGACGAATATAATCTTCTGCCTGAGTCAGACTATCTTGCTCGGTGCAAGCGATGGCACGGTCTGCAAGTTCTTGATAAGTTTGGGAGAAGACGGGAGTTACACCTATTATATATATAAGGAAAGAAAGGATATACTTTTTCATATTCAACTCTTTTATAAATTTTGTTTCCCACAGGGAAACGATTCGTTTCATTATAGGAAACTGATTGTTTCAAGCAATGAAACCAACTGTTTCAAGGCATGAAACACTTGGTTTCACTTGATGAAACAGTCACTCAGTCCAGCGGATAGGTTTCGAATGCAAACAGTTCCGTCGAAAGATAACGTTCTCCCGTATCCGGCAAGAGCGCAACAATCTTCTTATCTGCAAATTCCGGACGTTGCGCCAGCAAACGCGCTGCATATACAGCTGCTCCGGAAGATATACCAGCCAACAATCCTTCAGTGGACGACAGTTCGCGTCCGCCGCGAATCGCCTCGTCATCAGGCACAGGCAACACCTCATCCACAACGGAAGCATCATAAATTGCAGGAATAAAATTAGCCCCGATACCCTGTATGCGATGCGGACCTTCCACTCCGCCTTCCAATACCGGAGAAGATTCCGGCTCTACGGCCACAATATATACGTTCGGGTTATGTTTCTTCAAAGCACGCGCCACACCGCAGACAGTTCCTCCCGTCCCTACTCCGGCAACGAATACGTCTACTTTTCCGTCCGTATCCGTCCATATCTCCTCACCCGTGGTCAGCGTATGAACATGTGCGTTAGAAGGATTCTCAAACTGCTGGAGGATAACAGAGCCTGGGATCGCTTCCCTCAGCTCTTTTGCCTTTGCTATGGAACCCGCCATACCTGCCAGCCCATCTGTCAGTACAATTTCAGCGCCCAGAGCTTTCAGTAGGTTGCGTCGCTCTATACTCATTGTTTCGGGCATGGTGAGTATCAGGTGATACCCCTTGATTGTAGAAACCATTGCCAGGCCGACCCCTGTATTTCCGCTAGTGGGCTCTATAATGGTTGCACCGGGTTTCAGTGCTCCACGCACTTCCGCATCTTCAATCATGGCAAGCGCCACACGGTCCTTTACACTTCCGGCCGGATTGAACGCTTCCAGTTTAGCGATTATGTTCTGTTTCAGTCCATATTTACGACTATATTCCACCAACTCCATCAGTGGAGTGTGACCGATAAGTTCCGTCAGGTTTTTTGCTATTCTTGCCATAACAATCTAATTATTAAATATCCCATTTATAGGTATCTTCGCACAAAGATAGATAAAAAACCATTTCGCAGCTCAAGTGTTACATTTCTATCACGTAAATTTGCATAATAAAATTTGTATAACTCTTACACCTTAATCATATAAGGTGCAACACGAACATCACCATCATCACAGCCACAGCAACAACGCAGGGGCGCTGAACAAGGCATTCATTAATCGGCATTGTATCTCTCAATGCTGTTATCCTGCTGGTAGCGGTAGGCTCCACTGTTGTCGAGAGTATTCACAAATTCAGCAAAAAAGAAGTGGAAGCCATCCGCGCCATTTCTTGCGCAGACGACTTCCACCACATACACATATTATCTGTCACCGGCTCGAAGGCTTCGGTATCAGTCATGCCCCCCGGAGTTTAAAATTCCGAGCGAACATTGCGAAGCCACATTTGTCGAAGATTAGTTACGCTTAATATAATCCACCACCCAAGCACCTACTTCTTTCGTGCCATATTTTTCACCGCCTTCTATCTGGATTTCCGGCGTACGGACATTAGCGTCAAGCGAAGCGTCAACGGCCTTGCGGATTAATGCGCCCTCCTCTTTCAGGTCGAAGTACTCGAACAGCATGGCAACCGAAAGCACTTGTGCCAGCGGATTAGCGATGTTCAAGCCTTTAGCCTGCGGCCATGAACCGTGAATCGGCTCGAATACTGGAGTGCTTTCGCCTGTAGAAGCGGAAGGAAGCAAGCCCATGGAACCGCTGATAACGGACCCCTCATCGGTTAGGATATCACCGAAAGTGTTTTCCGTAACCATCACATCGAAGAACTTAGGCTCCTGAATCATCTTCATGGCTGCATTGTCCACAAACATATAGTCAGTAGTCACTTCGGGATATTGCGGAGCCATCTCCTGAGCAATCTGTCTCCACAGGCGTGAAGATGCCAGCACGTTTGCCTTGTCTACCACGGTGAGGTGTTTATTGCGCTTCATGGCGTACTCGAACCCTACTTTCAGAATACGTTCAATCTCCGGACGGGTGTACATGTTAGTGTCATACGCCTTATCGTTGTCCTGATATTTCTCGCCAAAATACATACCGCCGGTCAGTTCGCGGATACAAAGAAAATCCGCACCGTCCACTAATTCGGCACGGAGCGGAGATTTGTGGAGCAGGCATTTGAAAGTCTGCACAGGACGTATATTGGCAAACAGTCCCAGTTTCTTACGCATAGCCAGCAGACCCTGTTCGGGGCGTACCTTTGCAGTAGGGTCATTGTCGAACTTCGGATCGCCTACGGCAGAAAACAGAACGGCATCAGCCTTCTTGCATACTTCATAGGTAGCTTCGGGAAACGGATCTCCCACTTTTTCGATAGCGTCTGCGCCACAAATGGCATATTCGTAGCTTACTTTATGTCCGAACTTCTCACAAACGGCGCTCATCACGTCTACACCTACAACGGAAATTTCGGGGCCAATGCCGTCGCCGGCTAATACTGCAATTTTAAAATCCATGATATAATTTAGTTTATAATGTTTTGTTTCTTTATTTATCCCACCTTTTCATATTCGTCTTCTATGATATTGAGCATTTTCATCGTCGCCTTGATCGCTGCTTCCGTCTGGTCGGCATCCAGCCCACGGGTGCGGAACACCGTGTCATCGAAGCTCCAAGTTATCACTGTCTGCACAAAAGCATCAGTACGCCCACCGGGAGGAATGCTCACGGCATAATTCGTCAGCATCGGGAAACGGCGTCCCAAAGTCACCTTGTATATCTTGCGCAATGCACGCACAAAGGCATCATACTGACCATCGCCACTCGAACTCTCCTCAAACTCCTGCCCGTTGATTTCAATCTTCAACGTTGCCATGGGTTTCAGACCGTAAGCAAGGTTCACGATATACGTCTTCAGTCTCACTTTCTCATTCATCACCCCATGCTTCAACACGTCAGAGACGATGTAAGGGAGGTCTTCCTGCGTAACCAGTTCTTTTTTATCTCCAAGTTCGATAATACGTTCCGTCACCTTACGCATGGAGTCCTCGTCCAGAGTCAACCCCAAATCTTCCAGATTCTTGCGGATATTCGCCTTGCCGCTATTCTTGCCCAAGGCATACTCGCGCTTACGCCCGAAACGTTCGGGCAACAGGTCATTGCAGTAAAGATTGCTTTTGTTGTCACCATCGGCATGCACTCCCGCCACCTGGGTGAACACATTCTCGCCCACAATCGGTTTGTTGGCAGGAATGGCAATACCCGAATACGACTCAACCACCCGGCTTACTTCATTCAGACGGCTTTCGTCAATATTGGTAATCGCATTGAAATGATCTTTCAGAATGGCCTGCACGCTGGAAAGCGGCGCATTTCCGGCACGCTCTCCCAGACCGTTGATAGTGGTATGCAGCCCCTTTGCACCACTCAGCACGGCAGCAAGCACATTGCTCACCGCCAGGTCGTAGTCATTATGCGGATGGAAATCGAAGTGGGCATGCGGATAGCGTTTCACCATCTTCCGCATATATTCGATGACTTGCAGCGGATTCAGCACCCCCAGGGTGTCCGGCAACATATACCTCTTGATGCTTGTATGCATCAGCGCATCCACCATCCGGAACACATATTCCGGAGAATCTTTCATTCCGTTACTCCAATCCTCCAGATAAACGTTCACCTCCATATCGCGCTCATTGGCGTAGTTCACCACGCCGATAATGTCTTCGATATGCTCTTCGGGAGTCTTCCTCAGTTGGCACGTACAATGCTTCAACGAACCTTTGCACAGAAGATTAATGACGCGGCAGCCGGTAGCATGTATCCAGTCCACCGACGTATGCCCGTCCACGAAACCCAACACCTCCACTTTTGGCAACAAGTTGCGCCGTGCAGCCCAGTCACATATCATCTTGACCGCATCGAACTCACCGTCCGAAACCCGCGCGGAAGCCACTTCCACCCTGTCCACTTTCAGCTCTTCCAGCAGCAGACGGGCTATCATCAGCTTCTCATGAGGGACGAACGATACACCGCTGGTCTGTTCACCGTCGCGGAGTGTGGTGTCCATGATCTCTATTTTGGGCTGATTATTCCTCATTTTTCTTTTCCCAGGCTTCTATTTTATTTTTATTCTCAACTAAGAAATCGATATCATCCAGACCGTTCATCAGACAATGCTTCTTATAGGCATTGATTTCAAAACTTTCGCTCTTGCCCGTAGCCTTATTGGTAATGGTCTGTTCGGGCAGATTCACTTCCACCTCCATCTTCGGATCGGCAGCGATGGAATCGAAAAGTTCTTTCAGGAACGGCTCACTCACTACCACAGGCAACACAAAGTTATTCAATTCGTTGTTCTTGTGAATATCAGCGAAAAAGCTGCTGACTACCACCCTGAAACCATAATCGGCAATGGCCCATGCGGCATGCTCGCGACTGGAACCCGAACCGAAATTCTTTCCGGCAACAAGTATCTGTCCGCCATAAGTCGGATCGTTCAGCACGAAAGAGTCGATTTTGTTCCCTTGTTTGTCATAGCGCCAGTCGCGGAACAAGTTCTCTCCGAAACCTTCTTTCGTCGTAGCTTTCAGAAAACGTGCAGGGATGATCTGGTCTGTATCCACATTCTCCAACGGGAGGGGGACACAAGTACTGGTGATTATATTGAATTTCTGTTTCATTGTTTTTTAGCTTTGATTTTGAAATACTAATTATTATACGACTTCCATCCGGAAGGCTGAAATTACATCAGCTCTCTCGGATCTGTGATCACTCCCGTCACCGCCGCCGCAGCAGCCACCAGCGGACTGGCAAGCAATGTGCGTGAACCCGGCCCCTGACGACCTTCAAAGTTACGGTTGCTTGTAGAAACCGCATACTTTCCGGCAGGAACCTTGTCATCATTCATTGCCAAACAAGCCGAACATCCTGGCTGACGGATAGCAAAGCCGGCCTCTTCCAATACTTTATCCAAACCTTCTTCACGGATCTGTGCATCCACCATCCACGAACCGGGCACCAGCCAGGCAACCACATGTTCCGCTTTCTTACGTCCTTTCACCAAAGAAGCAAAAGCGCGGAAATCCTCTATACGACCATTCGTGCAAGCACCCAGAAATACATAATCAATCTTCTTGCCCAGCACTCCTTCACCGGGTTGGAAACCCATATAATCCATTGATTTCATGAACGAAGCTTTTGCAGCCTCTCCCATACCATCGGTAGTAGGGATATGTTGCGAGATTCCCATCCCCATACCCGGATTTGTTCCATACGTAATCATCGGTTCGATATCTGCTGCATCAAAACGCACTTCCTTATCAAACGTAGCATTCTCATCGCTCTTCAGCGTCTTCCAGTAAGCCAACGCTTTGTCCCAAGCCTCGCCTTGCGGAGCATACTCACGTCCCTTGATATATTCGAATGTCACTTCATCCGGCGCCACCATACCGCCGCGAGCCCCCATTTCTATACTGAGATTACACAACGTCAGACGGCCTTCCATTGTCAGATTGCGGACAGCCTCTCCGGCATATTCCACAAAATAGCCTGTGGCACCGCTGGTCGTCATCTTAGACATCATGTAAAGGGCAAGATCCTTTGCAGTCACACCTCTGCCCAATTTTCCGTCCACCGTGATACGCATCGTCTTCGGACGGGTCTGCAAAATACATTGCGAAGCCATCACCATTTCCACTTCACTCGTACCGATACCGAAAGCTACCGCTCCCATCGCACCATGCGTAGAAGTATGTGAGTCGCCGCACACTATCGTCATCCCAGGCAGTGTCAATCCCCTTTCCGGACCTACCACATGAATTATACCGTTCTTCTCGTGCAACATACCGAAGTGCGTCAGTCCGAAGTCTTCCGCATTTTTAGCCAGTGTATCTACCTGAGTCTTTGATATAGGATCTTCAATCGGTTTATCCTGATCGTGCGTCGGCGTATTATGGTCGGGCATACAGTAAATCTTTTCCGGACGGAAACACTTGATGCCACGTGCACGTAATCCTGCAAAAGCCTGCGGGCTGGTCACTTCGTGACAATAAAGGCGATCGATGTATAACTGTGTGGGACCATCTTCCACTTGCTGAACCACGTGGGCATCCCAGATTTTATCAAATAATGTATTCATCAGATTTATTATGATTTTACGATTTATAATTGAGGTTAGTCTTATGATTTGAACTTATTGATACAATCAATATAAGCTTCTACCGATGCGGCAATGATGTCGGTGTTTGCTCCGAAACCATAATAAATATGATTATCATATTCCACCTGCATATGTACCTTACCCATATCGTCACTCCCCTTGCTAATGGCCTGAATAGTGAATTCCTTCAGCGTCATATGGCGGTCGATAATCTTCTTCAAAGCCTTTATCGCCGCATCCACCGGACCGTTTCCGCTGGCGGCTGCCTCAAACTTCTCACCGGAGATATTCAATCCCAGGCTGGCAACCGAACGAACACCTACCCCACTGGTCACTTGCAGGTACTCCAACTTCACCCGATGGTTCTGCGTACGGTCGACACCTGCAAGCACAAGGATATCGTCATCATTGATGTCTTTTTTCTTATCTGCCAATTTCAGGAAAGCCTCATATACTTTATCCAACTGATCCTGTTCAAGATCAATGCCCAATATTTGTAAGCGGTTCTTCAAGGCAGCACGTCCGCTGCGAGCAGTCAATACGATAGAGTTATCATCAATACCGACATCGTGAGGATCGATAATCTCATACGTCTGCACATTCTTCAACACACCATCCTGATGGATGCCTGATGAATGAGCAAAGGCATTGCGCCCCACGATAGCCTTATTCGGTTGTACCGGCATGTTCATCAGACTGGACACCATACGGCTGGTCGGATAAATCTTCTGTGTATTGATGTTTGTTTCAATCTCAATATCCTTATGGCATTTAATGATCATAGCCACTTCTTCAAGCGATGTATTGCCGGCACGTTCACCGATACCATTGATGGTAACCTCCACCTGACGCGCACCATTCAGTACACCTGCCATCGTGTTGGCAGTAGCCATTCCCAAGTCATTGTGACAGTGAGTGGAAAGGATAGCCTTTTCAATGCCGCTCACGTGCTCCATCAAATACTTGATCTTCGCGCCATATTCGTCGGGCAGACAGTAACCGGTCGTATCCGGAATATTCACTACCGTGGCACCCGCCTTAATAACTGCTTCCACCACGCGAGCCAGGTATTCATTATCCGTACGGCCGGCATCCTCTGCATAAAATTCCACATCGTCCACATAGCGACGGGCATACTTCACGGCAGCCACTGCACGTTCTATGATTTCTTCACGATTCGAGTTGAATTTATACTTGATATGCGAATCTGATGTACCGATACCCGTATGAATACGTTTATGCTTGGCAAACTTCAACGCATCCGCCGCCACATCAATATCTTTTTGTACCGCACGGGTCAGCGCACAAATAGTAGGCCACGTCACCGCTTTTGATATTTCAATTACCGAGTTGAAATCTCCCGGACTGGAAATAGGGAATCCCGCTTCAATAACATCCACTCCCAGTGCTTCCAGTGCCTTTGCTACCTGAATCTTTTCCACTGTGTTCAACTGGCATCCCGGAACCTGCTCACCATCGCGGAGCGTTGTGTCGAAAATAAACAACTTGTCACTCATTTCTTATAGTATTTATTAAATTATTGCCATTAAAAAAGCCTTTCACACCGGGAAGTGAGAAAGGCTTTCGAATATCCTAATCATTACATATATTCACGCACAGCACTCACTTCCACTAAACTTTGCCAGTAGAATAATAATA
>CAJMQU010000024.1 GCA_905215555.1 uncultured bacterium | reverse complement strand
CGGTTACCTGCCGTTGTTTCCGAAACAGGCGGCTAACAGTCTGGTAACTGAAACGCTGCAATATTTTGTTTTCTTTTGCAGGTCTGTCTATTATGCAATTTTCGCAAAATGCTTAATTATAAACGTTTTACGTTTAATTCGCACCATTCTGTTTTTTATTGCATTTCTAAATATTACTTACACCGCACGACATACGTGGGCGACTCTAGCATATAATGAGGATATACCAGTGGCTAAAATTAGTGCAGGATTGAGCCATGCTTCGGAAGAGATAACACATACTTATTTGAGATCGTTCTCTGATGAACAATTGGCAGTGGTAAATTTGCAGATGGCAGCATTGGTTAATCCGATGGCAGAAAAGGAATGGAAGAGGAAAGAAAAAGATAGAAAAAGCTCTAAAAATGAGCTTCATACAGGCGTTCCGATTCCCGGTAGGAAACGGAACGATTCCGGCGGTAAAGGAACTGTTTTCAATTGAGATAAACAAGGGAAACCGGAAATACTTATCGAAGTTTCCCTGTTTTCTGTAAAAAATCGGTTAGTTTACAACATCAGACACGACAAAAACAGCTCTCTTATCCTGAAAGTTAGATTTTGTCCGGAAAAGTCATGTCAAGAAATAGGATGTTGCTGTAATAATATGATATACTGCCTCAAAAGTCCTTTATATAGATTAGAAAGCTTTCACTTTTTTTGTTTGGAGATACGACTCCCCTTACCCATACCTCAATATGGGGGAAGCTCATTATTAAATTGAAGAATACAAGAAAAAAAAAACGAACAATTGTCCACCTTTTTAAAATGAAAGATGAGTATTATCCGCCTGTCCTATGCTTACGCCGCCGCTTGTTCCGTTTCCTACCGGGAATCGGAACATCCTTAACAAAACAGACAATAATCTACATAAAAAGCAAAGCGCTATGTTAACACTCAGAACCCAACTTGCCCTGGCAATACTGCACGACATCCAATATAAGGATTATCAGTTGAGTACTTCCTTCCATTACCCTCCTTTAGAGATTGCATACCTATTGCAAACCCTTTCAACCGGCCACCTGATAACACTGGTCGAAAATCAACCGCATGATTTGCCTGAATCCTACCGCCTCGCTTGCGAATATCATCAAATCAACCTCCTTTCCATTCTTGAAGCATTGGGCGAAGGCATCTACTTCAACCGCCCCAGTGATGAGAATTTCTATTCCTGCTACGGGACTACCGCCCGCAAACTGGGCATCATCAATCAAATGACACGCCTTTACCTGATGGAGATTTCGATAGCCGAACTTCCCGTCAGCGAATGCATCACCGGAACCACTACAACCGGCATCTGATTCATGTTATAAATTCCTGTTGCCCATGAAACGACTTTATCTGCTGATTCTGTTACTCTGTACGGTGAGTACCGCTGTCTTTGCCCAACGTGTGGCATTGCGCACCGACTTGCTGTTATGGGGAACCACCACTCCGAATGCAGGAGTGGAAATCAGCATCAACCGTCATTTCACAATGGTACTGAACGGTGCTTACAATGCATGGAAATTCGGTAATGATATGAAACTGAACCTTTATCTGGTGCAACCGGAGTTGCGTTATTGGCCCTGCCGCAAATTCGAGGGGCATTTCTTCGGCGTGCACGGACATTACGCTTATTATAATGTGGGGCAGATTCCCTTTTTTTCGGGCATGGAAGACATCATTTACCGGGGCGACCTGTATGGCGGGGGCATCACCTACGGTTATCACTGGGTGCTGGGCGACCGCTTCTCCGTGGAGGCCGTGATAGGCGGCGGCTACGCCCGCATGGAATATGACAAATACCGGTGCGCGGGCTGCGGCGAGCGCATGGGACATTATAAAAGGAATTATTTCGGGCCTACACGGGCCGGTGTGTCACTCATTTATTTCATACGATGAAAGTTATGGTAATTCTCTGCTGCATACTCTGGTTCTGCACCTCCTGCACGTTCAATTTTGACGAGCCGCAGGTGTGTCCCTACAATGTACGGCTGAATTACCGTTATGCCGGAAGACCCGATACCGGACAGCTCGCCATGTATGTGGATAATATCCGGCAATTCCTTTTCGATGCGGACGGGATATTGGTGAATACTTGGACGTTGCAAGACGACAGTCTGGAATACTGGCAGGGAGAATTATCTCCCGGACGTTACACCCTCGTGGCATG
The DNA here is from genome assembly GCA_905215555.1 of uncultured bacterium. Classification (GTDB taxonomy): domain Bacteria; phylum Bacteroidota; class Bacteroidia; order Bacteroidales; family Bacteroidaceae; genus Bacteroides. Next base: position 67,160 of record CAJMQU010000024.1, on the reverse strand, counting down.
GGGAAACCAAAGATATGAAAGTGACATACTACCCCCGCCGCAACCCGGTGTGACAAAAATCCGTGAACTGGTAATGACCTCGGCCACGGGAACACCCGCAGGAGGATACCGGACCAATACCGAACGGCTCTATTACGGATATGGCACATTCGAAGTTCCCGCCACAGGGGTTTCAGTGAACAGGACCGTATACCTGACACACTGCCACGCCGTACTCCGGATAACCGTACATTGGGAAGACGGTTACTATCCTGCGGAAGGAACGGGCGGATATACGCTCCGTATGCGGGGCGTGCCTTGCGAATACGGTTTTCCGGCTGGTTACGACATACCGCTGGCCACGGGCGACGGGGCTTTCACATTCCCCTCCATAGGCAGTCCGGTGACGTGGCACCAGACCCGGGCGGCAATGAACTACAATGACGAACTGACGGGGGAACTGGTGACGTACCGCCTGACATCGGGTTCGCACCCGTTGCTGAGTATCTACCGGGGCAATGAAAGGATTATGAAGGAGATAGACCTGCAACTATTCTTTCGTAAGCTGCCTGTCAGTCTGGACGAAAACACGGAACAGGAATTCGACCTGCTGGTAACCATAGGGCGGACGATTGTGGTAACGCAAATGAATGCGTCGGACTGGACGGAAGGAGGAGGACTCGGATAAATTGAAAGTTGAAAATTAAAAATGAGGCATATAAAGAAAATATTAGGAGGCTTGGTTGGGGTACTGCTGGCGGCGGAAGCATGGGCGGGCGGAACTCCGGTACTCAGTTCGCATGTCTTTACGCAAGGGGACAGTCTTCATATAGAACTGCTGTTGAATCTGGACGATACAAAAGCAGGGAATGCGGAGGCTTACCGCTTTACGCCCATGCTGCGCAGTGCAGGGCGCTTGCAGGAACTCCCGGCAGTGGTGGTGAGCGGGCGTCGGCGTGCCCGTGCCGATCACAGGCAGCAGGTGCTCCAACCCTCACCCGGTTATATTCCTCCTTACTGCACGCTTTATGCCCGAAACCGGAAAGACAGTATCAACTATCATGTGTCCGTCACTTACAGTCCGTGGATGGAATATGCCTCTCTGGTGCTGATGCGTGAGCAACGGGACTGTTGCCGGATGAAGATTCTCGGAATAGAACCGTTGATAGCAGACCTTACCGTGAACAATCCTTTCAAGGTTCCACAGAAGCAGATAGCAAACTCACAAGGGCAGGCAATGATTCCACAAGAGCAGATAAACGTTCCGCAAGCTATTGAAGAAAGACGTGAAACCGTCACCGACCACCGGAAAACGAAAAACAGCCCGGAATGTATGCCCTGCGCCGAGTGTACAGCAATGGTAACTTACCTCACTCCGGAAGTTGAACCCCTGAAACACCGTTCAGAAAGTGCCACCTTATATATAGACTACCCTACCGGAATTTATGATGTCCGTCGTGATTTTCATAATAACCGCTCAGAGTTGGAGAAGCTGGACAGCCTGATGCGCCCGCTCACCAAAGGAAGCCTGGCAAGCATCTCTGATATTTCTATTTGCGGCTACGCTTCACCTGACGGGACATACAAAGACAATGAAATACTTGCCTCCAACCGTGCCCGCTGTTTCAAGGAATATATGTGCACAACGTATGTGCCGGGACACAACCTTTATAAAGTATCTTCCATACCCGAAGACTGGGACGGACTGATGGAACTGCTGAAACAGCAGCCCATGAAACACGGTGACGAGGTATTGACTCTTATTTCACGAACAGGCATTTTCGAAGGACGCGAAAAGCAGTTGATGGATATGTACGGGGGAAGTGTCTATAGGGAGCTTCTGAAAGACTATTTCCCGCAATTGAGGCGTATACGGGTTACGGTGGGTTATGAAGCCCGCGCTTTCAACATTGAAGAGGCGGCAAGCCTGATATACACACATCCCCGTTTGCTGTCATTGCAGGAAATGTATCGGGTAGCCGCATTCTACCGTCCCGGCACGGAGCAGTATCGTGAAGTTTACGAGATAGCCGCTTATCACTTTCCGGACGATGCACTGGCAAACATCAATGCCGCTTCGGCAGTGATTATGGCAGGTGACCCGATAAGCGCCCGGCAATATCTGGATAAGGTAGCGGACGATCCGCGTGCATGGAATGACTTCGGAGTACTGGCTTATCTGGAGGGTGACCGGAAGAAAGCCGAAGAATGGTTCCGCAAGGCATTGGGCATAGAGCCGGAAAAGGCGAGGAAGAACCTAAAGAAAATGAAGAATAAGGAATGAGGAATGAAAAATTAAGGATAAAGTATGAAGAATTAAATATGAAGGTGAAAATATAAAGGATAAGTAATGAGAATTAATAATAACTACATAAAACGCTCAAGTCATGAAAACATTAGCTAACTTCTTTCTACGCCTCTCATTGGCGGTGCTACCATGCCTGACGGCAGCGTGCACCTCAGAGGTGGAAACAATCGACGAAACTCCCGAAATACCGGAAAATCCGCAAGCCAATGACCCCAACCGCCGCTCGGTGGTAATCTCTTTACAAAACAAGTTGATTCTGGTGAACGGTACGCCGGAAAGCCGTGCTACTATGAGCCGCGACGGCATAGCCGAAGACGATGAAAACCGTATCGAGAGTTTCGACATTTACGCTTTCGGAAGTGAAAAGGAAGAAGGTCCTTACACATTTCAGGAACGCTTTGCCTACCGTGCGGAAGCCGGTAACCTGCCCGCAGGCACTTCTCTGCTCGACTTGAAATCAGATGAAGCAGCCGGAAAAGTGAATGTGGTGTTCTATCCCCGCAAGGGTCTATTCACCAAATTTTATTGTGTAGCCAACCAAACGAAAATGAATGATGTGACAGGTCATGAGTACATCGGCTATACACCGCTACAACAAAGTTCACAGCAGGCAGGCATATCGGGCGATGCAGTAACGACACCCGGCACTCCTACCGAGAACGACTTTATCAAGCTGAATACCCCGTTATTGGAACCCACCAGTTTTAATAACGATATCCTACTTGCCCCACTGCCCATGTCCGGTGCCAATGGGCAGCCTGTTGACTTGCGAGAATATAGCATGGGAACTTATGTGCGGCTGAATATTTCGCTCACCCGAGCCGTGGCTCGTTTTGACGTGGTGAACGATGCCGTAAAGTCTCATTTCACTATTACAGACATCAGTATGGGCAACGGGCGACAAGGCGTAACATTGTTTCCCATTCGGGCTATAGGTGATGTTCCCGCCACACCCGGACAGTTGATTACATATCCCTACCGCCCTTTTGACGGGCTGAACGCCAACGCAGGAACTACTACCAAAGCTTTCTATTGTTATCCGTGCAAGGCGATGGATGCCGGATTCCTGATATTGAAAGGACTGTATGCGGTGAATCTGACAGACGAGAAAAAAGAGGTTTCTTACCGCATCCCCTTCGAACGGGTAAGTGACGGTAATGGCACACGTATTGAAATTAACCATAACCATCGCTACACGGTGCAGATTACAGAGGCTGATCCTTTTGAACTGACAGCCAATATTCGTCTGGTGGACTGGGAAACGGGCGATTATATTGACGATTATGAGCCCGACAACGGACTGGATGCCATCACCGTATCCGCCCTGTTGCCTGACGGTGAAACCACCTATGATGTTAACACCAGTATTGTCACACTGGCACTTAAGGCAGGCAGCAGTTTCAATATTTCCACAGGTTCTAATGCCGGGGTAGAGGCAAAACTAAGCTATTACGGCGGAACTACGGAAACCGAATGGTTGAAGCTGGAAGAAATACCCGTCACCGCTACCCGTGCAGGCGGTACGCAGCAAGTGAAGTACAAAGTATCTTTCAATGAAGACCACATGGGTGATAGCTATCCCCGCGGCATCCTTCGCCTGATAGACAAAGCGGGAGGCGGTGAGGAAGTGATATTGATAAATACCACTTTCGGTATCCCTGTCGTCGAATCAACAGGAGATACAATGAACCCGGATGGAATAAACAACTGGGATGCGGCAGAAAATACACTTTATCTGGTACAGGCAGCTGATACAAAAGTTTCTACGGGCAAGATAACCATCACCTCCATAGGCGGCAGCAAAGTAGAACTTCCCGTCGATGCAGGTATTACTGTCACACCGGCTTCGAGCATGCACACTACGCAAGAATATACTTTCCAGTGGGCAGGCACAGATGCCATCGACCTAACAGAAAAGGAGTTCACCGTGACTTTAAAAAATCAATCAGACGAGACAAAAATAGAGAATATTAAGATAAAATTACTGCCTAATCGAATCAATAATTTACAGATTACAAATCAGGGAGCGGATATCAGTATCTCTGATATAACGGCTATCACAGCTACACTTACCATGCCTATTATCAAGGATCGGCAATTCACCCTCACAATGGACCGTCATTGCAAACCGGCCATCAGTAAAAGCCCATCGTGGTTGGAAAATATAACACCGCTCACCATACGTAACGCACCGGAGGATAAGGCTATAAGTTTTACCTTCAAACTGATAGAAGATGCGGCAAATTTCGATGATACACAAATCGTATTCACGAACGCTGCCGGAGGTACAGGAATGACAGTAAATATCACGAGAGAATTTCAAACACCTACGATAACAGCTACCGGTACGATGGCACCCAGCGTGAATTCTCTAAGCGGCAATACTCTACACATGTATCGCGTCGCGAGCGGACAGCAATCCAAAGCCCAGATAAAGGTTTATTCGCTGGGAGGAAGCACATTAACTACACCCGGAAGTTGGTGTTATCAACGGGTAGTAAGTACTCCCAATAATTACGAGAAGATATACGAAATTTATTGGGATGGAAATACCAACGAACTTAATTCTACCTATAATGGCACTTTCTACCTAAAAAATGCCACAGACACTGGCAAACAACTTGCCACTACGTTAGCTCAAGAAAAAGCGACACCGACTTTTAATGGTGATGCCGGGACAAGATTCAATACTCAGTCAGGATACACTTTCACTTACTTGGATGTGCTGGATAACTCTGCCCTGTACGGAAAATATGAATTCTCCTTCAAAGTATACTCTCCGGCAGGTGTCAATATTACCGGAACAAATAAGTTTGGAGATATCGATGTAACTCGCACCAGCAGCTGGACTACCGGTGCACCTTATGATACCTTTCGTTTCCATATTGGTGGTAATACCTATTGCCTTGGAGGCCAAGGGAGCTCCACACCAATAGGTAATATTGTATTGAGAAGTAATCAGTCAACTTATTTTCCTGACTATACGATTAAAATGATTAATTATCTGCCCATTTGCAAAGGATACTTCGCCAGAAAGGATAATAAGACAGGTAAGTTCTGGGCAAATGCCGGAGCAACTACAGACTCTTTTGAGAATATGACAGACAGTTGGGCAAGATCTACATACAGTGGATGGAGATTCCCTACTCTGGAAGAGTGGAAATCTTTTGTTGGCGACTGGTATGACGATGAGGATTGGCATACTTTGCCATCAGGTATAAGCAACATCTTTACTGATATCATTCCGAATGAACAAGTGAAATGTACCACTAATTTAAACAACCATAGAATCGAATTCGACCGGCCAAACAACCGATGGGGGCGAGATTGGGATTATTATAGTACCGCCATTAGCCGCAATGTGGTTTTGATTAGCCTCTAAAGATATGTAACTCTGTACGTTCCGGCGGATTACAAATCCGTTTGAACGAGATACACAACTTTCGTTCTTTGACATGTTGGAATGATTTTTTTGTGAAATACCCTCCCATTTCAACGGATTATCAATCCGCTGAGCAGCTTTTCTCCAAGAAACTCATTCCTCATGCCCTAATTATCTGATTTATCAACCCGGCAGAACTACGGTTTTACCGACATTACTAATTATAAAAACATAGAGATTATGGCAAACGAAATCAAGTATCAAATCAACGGCCAGTTGGCGGACAACACCGTGACCGTGGACAACAAGGAGGACATGATCCTCGTCCCCGTCTCCATCGGCAACGCGGATGAAAACCGCATCATTGCCGAACTGAAAGCCGAAGACTCCGGTCTGCGTGAGGAAACCATCCGCCACGTCTTCGACCTGCAGAAGCGTGTCATCAAGCGGCTGCTGATGACCGGAGTGAGCGTGAACACAGGGTTATACTACGCTTCCGTCAGCTTCCGGGGCATCATAGAGAACTCCACCTGGAATCCGGCAAAGAACTCCATCGTGGTGAACTTCAACGTAGGCGCCGACCTGCGGGAAGCCATCAAGCAAACCACCGTGGGGATTATCGGCGAAAAAGGTAGTGCCATGTACATCGGCGGCGTGCAGGATGCTTCCACCCGTGCACTCGACGCCTCAGCCACCGCAGGACGTGCTTTCACACTTACGGGCGGCAGGCTGAAAATAGCGGGGACTGACCCAAAGGTGGGTATCACCCTGACGAGCAGCAAGGACAAGGAAACCAAAGTGACCGAAGACCTCTGGGTAACGAACGACCCTTCGAAACTGACATTCATTATCCCCGCCGAGTTGGCTGACGGCACGTATGAACTGCAAGTAACCACACAGTTCAGCGGCAACAGTAAGACGCTGCTGAAAGTTCCGCGCAGTGTGACGAAGACCATTTATATCGGTACGGCTCCCTCAGGAGGAGGCAGCAGCAGCGGCGGAGAAGGCAGCATAGAGGAAAACCCGTTGGGATAAAATAAGCAACAGCAACCGGCAGCCATACTGTTACGAGTGCCGTAACCGGCCACTTGCGGGCGGCGTAACAGTACTATTACGACCGGCATAACTGACCGTTTACGGGTGCTGTAACAGTACGGGCCGATAAAAGCCTTATAATAAGATTATTAACTTTCAAATAAAAGTATAGACAAATGATGAAAAAAAGTAACATGCTTTGGATGCCCGCCCTGCTGGCCCTGCTTGCAGGATGCAGCCAGAACGAGTTGGGCATTGACGACACTCCCACAGGCGGAGCGCAAGGCAAAGAGATCCGTCTCGTATTTAGTGGCGGAGGAGAGTCGCAGGAATACACCCGCGCCATCGCTTCCGAGAGTGAAAACCAGATTGATAATCTGGATATCTATGTGTTTGCCGCTACCGCCGACGGCGGAGACTACCAGTATCTGGAAAAGTGGACGGCCGCCGCGGATGACAACACCGCAGCCAAAACCTTCAAACTGAGCGGTGCAGGAACCGACCGGAAAGCATCCATCTTCCCTACGGAACTGAAAGGCATCCCCAACCTGAAACTGTATTGCGTGGCAAACAGCACCACGCTCTACCAGGCTGACGGAACCGCAATCAATCCCCTGACGGCAGTGACCACCAACGCCGCCACCGGAGCCATCGAGACCGAAGGTACGAAAGCTACAGATTTCGAAAAGTACTTCACCGCCAAACTACTCCCGACAGGCACCGCACTGGGCACCCCGCTGGTGATGACCGGAAGCGGTACAACAAAGATACTGGGCAACATCGCCACAGTGAACATCGAACTGAAACGCCGCGTGAGCCGCTTCGACATCGACAACGAATCCGCCAAGACGGGACTGATTATCGAAAGCGTATCGCTGGGCAACGGACGAAACCAATCCACCGTGATGCCGGGCACGCTGGCGGAACTTGATCCTGCCGGACGTACCGCCAGCCTCATCCAGTACCCCACCGCCGAAGGCAGTTACCTCATGCTGCCCAAAGCCAACCAGGGAGTGACGGAAAGCGCCCTTTATACTTATCCGCTCAAAGATACGGACAAGGCGTTCCTCATCATCAAGGGCAAATACCAGAACCCGATGCAGAAAGACCCCGTTCCGGTGGAGTACCATCTTGATATACAACGGGTTCCCGAAGGCGGCGGTGATCCCACGTTCATGGACGTAGTAGCCAACACCCGCTACACCCTGCACATCAAGGAAGTGATGGAAGCCACCATCACCGCTTTCTTCGAAATCGTGGACTGGACCAGTGGCGGCGGAGTTATCATCAAACCCGATAACGCAGCACCCGTGGTGACTGCACTGAATGTGGAAGGAACCGAAACGCCCGTCACCACCAAGGAAATCAGCGTGACGGCCGACGGTACGGAGAAAACTATCACACTGACCGCCACGGCCAGCGGCAAGGTACAGCCGAAGTTCAGCACCACAACCGGATGGGACATCGACTGGTTGACACATGACGTTGCCAGTTACCAGTCGGAAGTGGTGGACGGAGTGATTACCACCACCATGACCTTCAAATACACACTGACTGCTGATGCACCGTATGTTCCTGTTACATTGACACTTGCCAATGAATCAGCTTCGCAGGATGAGTCGGTGTATACTACGCTGACCATCGTACCGCCCGCCACAGCCCCGGTACTGGATTTCGCTACACCGGATGCGGCTACGGGGAACTTCAACCTGTACGATAAGGCAAACAACAAGCTCACGATGTATAAGACCAGTAAGAGCCGCATCACGCTCGGAGCAAGCTGTCCCTTCGGCACGAAGTTGGTGTTGCCTAACACGCTTCCCTGGCTGGAGGTATCGAAAGCTGCCACAGGTCCTACCCCAAGCACCACGGGCACACCCGACACGGATGTATCCGTTGCCACTCCGGTAGAGGAGTATTATACGCTCACACTGAAGGATGTGACGGCAACCAGTGACGCGAACAGCAAGTTCGAAATCATCAGTCTGGGTGACGACACCAAGAAACTAGAACTGACGGTGGAACTGCTTGACCCTGCCATTACGACGATTGAGCTGACGGGCACTACGGGCGGAGCCGCCTACGCCGACAATAAGATTACCGATGTGCCCCGCACCGCCGCAGCCACCGTTGAAGTGAAGGTGACTTCCCCGCAGGGTGTGACGGCGAGCACATTGTCGTCCTGGTTCACTGTTGCAGAGACCACTCCCTTTGCAAGAACCCAGCCGACGGATGCCACCGGCAGCCAGGTATTCACCCTGACCGTGAAAGATTCCGTCACCGACTTCACCGCCGCACCGATTGTGCTGAAAAACAATATCTCGGGCATGGAAGACGTGACAGTGCTGGTAAGTCCGGCCGCACCCGTCGCTCCTTAATTCAGCAATATGAATAACTTGCTAAATATCAGTAAATAACCGATTAATAACAATAAGATCATGATTAAAAACAGAAAACAGTTTTCCGCATGGGTGATAGGCTTGCTTGCCCTCTCACTTGCGGGTTGCAGCGAAGCGGAAGTGCTGCCGGCAACCACTCCCGGCGATGACCCGCTGGCCGGTGACCCCACACGCCGCGAAGTCATCCTCGGCTTCCAGAACAAGCTGAACATAAAGACGGCGGGCACCGATACCCGTGTCGCCACCCGTGCCGATGCCCCCATCGCCACCACCGAAGAGAATGAAATCACTTCATTGGACATCTATGTGTTCTCCTCGGACAAGGAGGAAGGCCCGTACACCTATCAGGAACGGTTCTGCTACCGCGCAGATGGTTCCACCGTCCCCAACGCGACCAAAATCATCCTGACCGTGGAAGGTAACAACGTGGCACTCGCCACCCTTCGCCCCAAGAAAGGCCTGTTCACCAAGTTCTACTGCATTGCCAACCAGCCGAAATTGCTGAAAGCCGGAGCGGAATACACCGTCTTCACCCCGCTGGAACAGAGTTCCCCGGGTGCGGATTACAACGTCGTGACGAAGGCGGGTGTACCGACCGAGACGGATTTCCTCACCTTTACCACCCCGTTGCTGGACCCTTTCGAAGCCACTGACGTATTGCTGACGCCCCTGCCGATGGTGGGTTCTTACAGCCCCGCACTTGATTTGCGGGACATCAGTATGGGTTCACGTACACGCATCAACATGACGCTCTCGCGTATCGTCTCCCGTTTCGACATTATCAATGACGAGAAGCTCTCGCATCTCACCATTACCAGTGTATCGATGGGACACGGCCGCAAAGGGATTACTTTCTTCCCGGTGGTTCCTGTGGAGGATGCAGACCCTGCTAAAACGCTCATCACTTATCCCGACCGTGACTTTGACGGCGTTGATGCCAATAAAGGAACGCAGACAGGCGCTTTCTACAGTTATCCCAGTCCGATTGCCGACAAGGGGTATCTGATTATCAAGGGCAAGTATGCGCTGAACATGACGGACCCGCCGCAGGACGTGAGTTATATGGTGGATTTTGAACAGTCGGTAGCGGGTACGGGCGGTTACATCGAGGTGAAGCCCAATCACCGGTACACAGTCCGTATCACGGATGCCGACCCGTTCAAACTGGATGTGAACATCACCGTCTCGGACTGGACGGACGGAGGGGATTTCGAGTATCAGCCGGAAAATGAACTAGCTATCGGAACGCTGGCAGGAGCTGGAGCAACTACCATTGCAGGCAATAATGAAGCTACCGTCTCACCAGATGAAACCGAATATTTCAGCATACCTTTCACCAGTAATTCGGAAGCGGAATGTAGCATTGTCTATACAAGTTCTCCGGGCGGAAGTGCCGAATGGCTGAAGACGGAAATCACGAAGGATGTGGTGACCCGTGCCGGATCGGTTGGCTATACCTGCAAGGTGTCAAAAAACACAGAGTATACGGGAAATCTGTTTCCGAAAGCCATCATTGTATTGCGCAGCAAGGCGGGACGTGAGGAAAGCCAGATTGTGGTGAAAGCCGCAGTAGGAGTACCTACGGTTGCAGCGGCGGCAAGTACGCCATCGGAACCGGATGGGGCTAATTCCTACACTGCGGGTACTGAAACACCGGATGTGACAACCGGAGTGCTCAGTATGCAAAAACAGGAGAATGCGGGCACTACTTCGTCCATGAAGCTGACCGTGACTGCCAAAGGTGGCAGCAAGCTTTCCGGTCTGCCCGCCTGGCTGAAAGCTGACAAAGCGGTGGGACATGACACCGAAGCCGTGGACTACACCCTGACACTGGATCAGAATGCGAAGGATTTCCCAACAGGGCCATTCCCCGCGAATGCAACGGCAACCTTTGAAATCCAGAATCTATCGGATGCGGCTAAGAAGGTGACGGTAACGGTGAATGTGACGGAAGCGACGATAGTACCGTAAAAAAGGACAAGGAACAATGAAAAAGGTCTTTGTTACATAAGAAAAAACTTTTGAAATAAAGAATCGGGTAGGAAGAGAACGAAGGGGTTTTCTTCCTACTTTGGTTTTAGAGATTTTTCATTGGAAAGTTTACATATGTTTCAAGGAGTATCGGAAAGTATAGTATACTCCCACTCCAATCCTCCAGCATGCTTACGCTTAGGATTATTACCACAGCACAAACAGATTGCCGAGCTGTTTATATTGTATTTTTCAGCAGCTTCCCTAAATGTACTGAATATCTCTCCTGTAGTGATACATCTTATTTTCTTACTTCTTTGTTGTATTGTATTCTTCATTTTGCAACTTTTACAACTGCTTCCCCGCAATAAGTTCCCTGGATATGCCTGCCAAATCTTACTACATTCACTACATTGTACTAATATTGGTTTATGTCTGCTCACATAGGTTCCTATAATTTTAATTGTAGGTAACAATCGTGTGATTTCCGCAACAAAATCATCATGGCTTCTTCGTGCCTTATTAGAGCACTTCGGACAACCCGTTCTATTCAATTTCGCTAAAAGGTGATACGGTTGGGTAGCCCATATATAACCGCACACTTTACATTTGATTGTTACGCGAGCGTCAATGTTGATATATTCTGTCAGAGGAATAATATTGGGCTGTAGCAGACTTAATTTTTCAATAAATTCATTATGTGTCATTTTTAAAGTACCAGCACATTTAGGACACCCCGTACCTAAACGTAAAGAAGATGGCCGCACATGCCATTCATAATTACAAATCTTACATTGTGCTTTAATTCTAGTATTGGCTCCTGCAAAATCACCAATAATTTCAACTTTATCATTAATATTAGATAGTTCTTCTTTAAACTCCTCCGTACTCATCCTTCTCGAATCAATTTGAGCATTCCTTTTAATCTCATCCCACTCACTTGCATCAAGGTTTGAGTCTAATCCGAACTCAGAAAGAATAGTTCTTGTCATTTCAATCAATTTATCTGTATTCCGACGGGAGGCAAGATCGCACTGTGTCACCAAGCAATTTTCAAAAGGAGCAGTCTTACCATCATAGTGGTCGTATATAGTTATAAGTTTAATACCCTTATCTTTACACAAGAGATGCTTTTCCCAGTCCTTTGTAACCAGCTTCCTATGCCAATGCCACGAACCGGGCTCTACAGCAACTTTCAAATTAGGTACATATATGTCTAATTCAACCCCTATCGCAGTTTTCTCTCTTGATATTACTTTAGGCTTGCCCAAAATATGAGCAAATGAGTGATATATGAACTGCTCTAGAAAGGAGGTACAGGATCTGTGGCAGTTCGGACAGCCACGTTGGTTCAGAACATCATGAGGCGTTATTTCGTATTCATACCCACAGGCATTACAATGAAGCGGCATAAAGGTATGATTGTTTATATACGTTCCGCCTTTCCTGACAACAATATTCGGGTCGATTTTATGGAGACGCTCCAAAAACATCTCCATCGTCAAGCGCTGAGACGCTCCTTTATGGGACCGCCCACATTCCGGACATCCCCTACCACTAAGAACATGTGCAGGAGTAATATCACATTCATGCCCACATTTCAAGAATCTGAATTTAGTTTTTTCGAGCGCCTTCACATACCGGCCAATTACGACAACATCATCTCTTTGTGATTTTAAGTCCTTCACAAATTCTGCATGGGATTTCAGTTTGACTCCGGCACACTTGGGACATCCATGTCCGTGCAATAGACTTGCTGCACTCGGAGACCATTCACAACCACATTTATCACATCTTACAGCAATTTTAGAGTTATACCCCTTGTATGTTCCCAAGAGAGTAATTTTAGCGTTCTGTGCTTTCAATTCACGACAGAAGTCTATATGACTTTTTTTCTTTACCATACGACTGAAACATTTCTCCTGACGATTCAAAACGCCTGTAAGAAGCCAAAGAAACTCCTGATTTCGTAGCAAGCATATTTTGCGTCCAGCCTTTTTCCAGTCGCCTCTGCTTTACCCGTTCAGCAACACCCAGCATCAACAAATCGGGCGTTTTGTTTATAAGTGACAATATATCATCATTTACTCCATTTCTCATGCAATAACTACTATTATATGAGCACTTACAAAGTTAATCATAGTTTCAATTATCAAACCAATAAGATGAAAATAATCACTTTAAGAGTGGTTGGGAAGCTTCCTCCTGCCCTATTTCATCTTTCCCAAAATCTTAGGGAACTGCCAAAAGAACAGCAACGTACAGCAAATTGCAGCCGTAGCATCGGATATTGCCTCAGCCGCATATACTCCGGTCACTCCCATAAAACGGGGCAGTATCAGTGCCAACGGAATCAAAAGAATCGCCTTACGGAGCAAAGCGATAAAAATGGATATCTTGGCTTGTCCCAATGCCACAAACATATTCTGGCAAGCACGTTGCAATCCGAAAATGGTCATACCACCCAGAAAGACAGGCATTGTCCAACGAACCGTCTCTATCAGCCGTTCATCGCTCGTAAAAGCTGATGCAACCGTTGAAGGGAAGAGAATCATAAACAACATCAGAATCAGATTGAAAGAAAACATGGTAAACAGGGCAATACGGAAACAGTCCTTCACACGCTGCCTGTCTCCATGCCCATAATTGTAACTCACAATCGGGACAAAGCCTTGCGCAAACCCCGTCAGCGGCACACTGGCAAACTGCATCGAGGTCTGTAAAATAGTCAGCGCACTGACGTAGATATCTCCAAACTCCTTCAAGCTACTATTCAGTACAAAGCCTACCAGGCTCTCCGTACTTGCCATAATGAACGGAGATACACCAAGAGCCAGCATCGCAGCTACAATTCCCCGGTTCAATTTCATATAGCGTCGCTCAAGAGGCAGAGAAGCCTTTCGGGAAAAAAGGAAAGACAATACCCACGCAGCACTACAAGCCTGTGAAATCACCGTAGCCAAAGCCGCACCTTTTACTCCCATATCGAACCAGAAGATAAAGATAGGATCAAGAACGATATTCAATAAAGCTCCGATCAGGACAGAGTACATGGCAATGGCAGGACGCCCTTGGGCATTGATAAAAGAATTCAGTCCGGTGGAAATCTCCACAAAGATGGTTCCCAGCAAATAAATGGAGAGATAATCGACGGCATATCCCAAGGTATGCTCTGAGGCACCTGTAAAGAGGAGGATAGGCTCCATAAAGGTATAGGCTATGGAAGAGGTCAGCAAGGTGAACAGAATCAGCATGACAAAACCGTTCCCCAATATCTTCCCGGCACGCTGGCGGTCACCTTGCCCGAGGGCTATGGCAGCCAGTGGCGCACCACCTCCACCTACAATTGCCGAAAAAGAAGAAATCAGTACGACAAGAGAAATGGTTACCCCCACGCCTGCCAACGCATCGGTTCCGATGCCCGGTATGTGTCCGATATAGATACGGTCGACAATGCTATAAAGCAAATTGACGAATTGTGCTGCTACTGCCGGAAGCGCCATCTTGAAAACCAATGGCAGCATGCGCTCGGTTCCCAGACGTTCTTCATATTTATTGATCATCTTAAAGCCTCTTTCTAAAAACGGGGCAAAGGTACGAGAAATAGCTATCCGATTCTCAAAAGTAAATACTAAAATGACTATATAGGACAACTCTTTATAAGAGGGCGGAGTTGGAATAAAGTAGCCGTCAATATAAAAGGAAAGTAGAGTTAATAACGAGACACTAGCCTCACTTCTTCATAGTACTTTTCCACCCCGATTTCCCGCATTCGTCTATTTATCACTACAAATCTCTTATATAGATGCTCATCAAACCCTGTATTATCACAAGGAAACTGTGCGCATTGAAAACAAAAATCAACTTGTTTTTCTTCACTATAAGTCCTAACATTGCAGGTTTTGAACAACTTACACTTTTCTTTTCTGCATCCCTGGCAGGAAGCCACGGACAATTTACTTAAAAACTATTTAAAGTCCGGATATTTAGAAAACACGGGGTCATTAAGCATCTCAACAAAACGCTCGGCATATATATCAAAATTACCCAATGCCTGTTTTAACTGGCTGCTGAGAATATGAATATCACCATTAGCAAAAGCAAAACACTTTCCACAATGTAAACCACAAGGGGCAACACGGCTCTTTATAAATTCATTATTAATCTGTCCCATAACTTCCTATTTTATCGATAATTCCATTTGTATATCCCCTCTTTCATACGCAGGACAATATTCCGCAAGTTCCTTGAAACCCAATTTCCGGTACAGGTGAATGGCGGGCGTCAAAAGAGTGTTGCTCTCTAAGAATATTTTCTTACCACCCAGTTCTTCCGCTTTGTTTATAACGGTTTCGCACAGTAATATTCCGATGCCCTTGCCTTGCACCTTCGGACTGACAGCAAGTTTTGCCAACTCATAATCGTAGACAGAATCATTCAGTTTATACAAAGCACATACACCGACCGGCTCATCCTTATAAAGAGCTACAAAGATATGACCACCTTTATCCAAAATGTATTCCTGCGGATGCTCCACTGCTTTAATATCAGCTTCTTCCATTTTCCAGTGGGCGCTAATCCATTCTTCCGTAAGCGCCTTAAAGGCTGGCTGATAACAGGATTCATAAGGCACAATCTTCACATTCTTGCTTTCCCTTATTTTCTTCTCCTCTCTCACTCGCTCCAACAATGACTTTTCCGCCAACAAGTCCTCCCACTCCCCGATAGCTTTCCACAAGTCATTTCGGGTCTGCCGGGTTATTTCTTCAATGGTAGCCGCCACGTCCACACACTGCTCGGCAAAGGAGTCGGACATTCTTTTACCTTTGGAAGACAACATCACGACGTTTCTTCTGCCGTCCGACTTATCTTTTGTCTCTTTCACCAGCCCTTTGGCTACCATCTCTTTAATAATATTGCTCACCGAAGGGTGGGAATGCCCGATTTCTCTTGCAATAGATGTAATGGTCCTCGCCTCTCCACGGGATAAAACAAAGAATACCGGAAACCACTTTGGTTTGAGATCTACGCCGAACATTTTATAGATTGATGTGGCATCCATTGTTATTTTATCGGTCAGCATACTTAGCCTGCTGCCAATGGCTAATTTGCCAGTTTGATTAAAGAAATCCATATTAGTTATATTTGCGTTATTAGATACGTAATTGATTACAAAAACATAAAGAGTTCTGATAATACCACCAAATGTTTCGACAAAAACATGTAATCAGTTACATATTTACAATAAACCACACAATTGATTTAGTATACTGCAAGGGCCGAACACAAATGAACCGGACTCCCATTGTTAAGTTTGTCTCTTTTTGACTCTATTTCGTCATCAGAAACAGGAAGGTTGGTCTACAAACTCCCGATGAGAAACTAATTCTGCTTACCTTTGTTGCCGGAATTAAAAGAGTGAAATAAAAAGATTAATAACGAAGAAAAACAAAAAGATGAAGAAAATTCTAGTATTAATAC
Source organism: uncultured bacterium (assembly GCA_905215555.1). GTDB lineage: Bacteria > Bacteroidota > Bacteroidia > Bacteroidales > Bacteroidaceae > Bacteroides. The sequence goes on along the minus strand of CAJMQU010000024.1, from coordinate 50,605 downwards.
TATGTGCATTGGCTTATAGTACATTATCCGCCCAAACAGACGAGAACAAGAAGTCGGCCTTTCAGTTGAGCTTTGTGCCACCTCTGAGCACTAACGGGATGCATGCATCGGAGTATACCAATCAAGTCTCCCTCAATTTATTGATAGGTGTTTCCCAAAATGAGGAATTACTCACTTGGGGAGGACTCTCGAACATTATCCTCAATGATGCAAAAGGCCTTCAATGGGCAGGAGTGTCAAATTATGTAGGAAATGACGGGCAAGGATTACAGGTTGCAGGATTAGTCAATATAAATAAGAACAGCTTTAGCGGTTTCCAACTGGGAGGATTGGCAAATACTGCCTCGGAGATGAAAGGCTTCCAGTTCTCAGGGTTGACTAATATTGCAAAAGATGTGACGGGTGTTCAATTTGCAGGATTGGTCAATATTGCAAAGAACGTAAGAGGCGTCCAGTTTTCAGGATTGGTGAATATAGCTGAGAATAGTGATTGCCCTATCGGACTGATCAACATCATTAAGAATGGTGAGATGGGAGTTGCTGTTACTTATGATGCCATAGGAAGCACGGTGGCATCATTCCGCTCGGGTGGTAAATATACTTATGGTATAATAGGTGTGGGCTATAATCATAAAACCAGCAATAACTCATTGGTAACTGAAGGCGGATTTGGTGCACACATTCCTGTCACTCCCTGGTTCAGAATCAATAATGAGCTTAAATTCTCGGCTATTGGCAATGATTCGGACGAGCCTGTATTGAATGGAGGCTATTCGCTGATTCCGGCCTTCAGAATCGGAAAACACATTGAGTTATTTGCGGGAGTAGGTATCAACTATATGGAGACAAAGGATATCAATAACCATAAAATATTCCCTAATCATTCATTATGGAAGAAGGAGGGTTCTACAAGATTACAACAATTATATATAGGATACCAATTTGGGGTACAATATATATTCTGATAGGTCACAGCACTTTATGAGTGAGCACATAACACTCCGTAACTGAGCATCCAACACTCCGGGACTGAATACCCAAAACACCCGGATGTTTTCACCCAAAACATGGGGATGTTTTACCCTATAACACCCGGATGTTTTTGGGTAAAACATCCGGGTGTTTTCAGCGATAAGATAGGGATGTTTTGACCTTTCAGTCCGGGACTGATAAATGCTCAGTCCTATAGTGAAATACGCTATATCCGTTGATAAAGTTTGCTCAGTAACTTTCTCCCCAGCACGATACCTATTATAAAGACAAACACTACATTGGCATCCGAATTCTAAAAGCAACGATTTTGGGCACAATTCTTAAATTTGTTATCACTTAATATTAGCCTCACAAACCACAGGCTAATTTCTTTCATTTGAGTATTTCTATTCAGACAGGTTTTTCATTTTATCATTTTTAATATTAACTACATTGTCTTTCCAAGACAATTGTAATTCGCTATTCAAACTCCGGGTTGGGTTTCACCAAGACCGGCCGAAAGTTATGAATGCGCTGAATACGGATGGAAAATTTCGTAAAGAAGATTAAGCAAAACATAGAGCACTGCAAAAGCAAAAGGTGAGAAACGGAGATGTTATTCTGATAGACAGAGAGCAATTTACGAAGTCATTAAAAGAAATTGCAAGATAATAACAGCACTTTCATAAAAGAAGACCTACCTTTGCAGCCCAAAAGAAAAGATCAATATCAATGCTTATGAATGCGAAAGTAAAAGGCTATATATTGGGAGCCGTTGCCGCTGCCACTTACGGAATGAATCCCCTCTTCACCCTCCCCCTTTACAAGGAGGGTATGGACCCGGATTCAGTACTCTTTTTCAGATATTTGTTTGCCATCCCAATATTGGGTATTATGCTCAAAGCCCGGGGAAGAAGCTTCAAACTGAAACGGAAAGAAGTGTTGCCGCTCATTATACTGGGCTGGTTGGTCGCTATCTCTTCCCTGACTTTGTTTCAGAGTTATAATTATATGGAAGCCGGCATTGCGTCCACCATACTGTTTGTCTATCCTATTCTGGTAGCGCTGATTATGGCATTTGTCTTTAAGGAGAAGATAACGCTACAGACGGTTTTATGTATCTTCCTGGCGTTAAGCGGCATCGGGCTGCTCTACAAAGGCGGTGACGGTACTACTCTCAGTCTGGTTGGTGTCAGTCTGGTTATGGCTTCGGCCCTCTCCTACGCCATCTATATTGTAGGCGTGAACCGCCCGATGCTGAAAGATGTGGCAACCCTGAAAGTGACTTTCTATGTACTGCTTTTCGGATTATCCCTCTTTTTGGTCCGCGTAGATTTCGGGCAAAGCCTGCATATTGTTGATAAGTGGTATTTATGGGGTAATCTGATAGCACTGGCAGTCTTCCCAACGGCTATATCATTTCTCTGTACCACACAGGCCATTCAGTATATAGGTTCTACCCCGACAGCGATTCTTGGGGCTTTGGAGCCTGTTACGGCTGTTTTCTTCGGAGTGACAATCTTCGGGGAAGCTCTGACTGTCCGATTAAGTTTCGGAATATTGCTGATTATCCTGGCTGTGACGTTCATTATAGCCGGAAGCAATATCACTACTCAGTTAGTGCGGTTCAGAAAACTCTTCCCAAGATTACCGATAAAAAAGAGGGGCCACTAAGTCCCCTCATAATATGTTTATGAACTATTTCACTTCAAACTTGTCCTGTAACCGGATATCCTGTGAGGAACTTCCCACCATTACGGCAAATGTCCCCGGTTCTACTACAAAATGATTATCCTTATTCCACAAGCCTAACTCCTGGGGAGTAAGCATGAAATTAACAGTTTTTTCTTCTCCCGGTTCCAGATGAACACGTTCGAAACCGCGTAAAACCTTCACATAAGTAGTCACAGAACTCATCTCATCATGCAGATAAAGCTGAACGACTTCATCACCGGCCACCTTACCGGTATTCTTCACTTTACAACTCAGTTTCACAGAACCTTGTACGCCTATCACCGGATTTTCTATCTTCAAATCATTATAGGCAAAAGTGGTATAACTCAGACCATATCCGAAAGGATAAAGAGTCCCCGTCACGCGAACGAAACCTTTAGAGTCAGAGCCCGGTTTAAAAGGAAAAGCGAAAGGTATCTGTCCCACCGAACGGGGGAAAGTCACCGCCAGTTTGCCTCCCGGATTATAATCACCGAAAAGAACTTTCGCTACTGCATCACCCATAAATTCTCCGGGGAACCAGGCATGTACGATGCCCGGAATATAACGTTCAGCCCAATTGATAGTGGCGGCACGTCCATCCACCAACAGCAGGACAACAGGCTTTCCGGTGGCATACACAGCCTGCAACAGTTTCTCCTGCCGTCCGCACAGATCCAGATTAGTACGAGAATACTCTTCACGCACTGTTTTCTCGTTTCCTCCCAGCACCATGATAGCTACATCCGATTCTTTAGCCAAAGCAACAGCCTCATCTATCATAGCCTGTTCATCCTTATCTAAAGGTACATCGTAGAGTTCGCTTTCCGGAAAGTACTTATCAATAATGTCGGCTCCCTTTGCATAGCGAACGTCCGCATCGGGCAAATAATCCTTAATACCCTGATATACTGTTTTTATCGGAGCATTGGCAGGGCCATAACGGCAAATCAGGTTGTCAACTTCAGCAGCATTCGGACCAATCACCGCCACCTTTTTAGTACTCTTGGAGAGTGGCAGGATATTATTCTCATTCTTCAATAAGACAATGGACTCTAATGCAGCCCTCATGGATACCGCCTGATGTTCCTTGCTATGTACCACCTTTTCCGGTTTCTTTGCATCACCCTTATAAGGATTATCAAACAGACCCATCATGAATTTTACCCGCAACACATCCGCTACACGACTATCAATAGTTTGTTCCGATACTTTGCCCTCGCTGATAGCCTGGCGAAGCGGACGAATGAAATTCTCGGGCAGAGTAAAATTAGTACGTACATTCAGCCCGGCGTTTATCACCTGGGCAGCTCCATCCACAGCATTGGCAGCTACGTTATGCTTGGAATAGAGAAACTCCACCGCTTCACTATCCGAAACCACATACCCTTTAAATCCCCACTCATGGCGAAGTATCTCTGTCAGGAAATGATAACTGCCCGTAATCGGTTCGCCGTCATAATCATTATAAGAACTCATAACTCCCAATGCCCCGGCTTCACAAAAAGCCTTGCGGAAGGGTTCTATATAAAGCGTCCTCATCTCACGGGGAGCTACATGCGGATCGGTACGGGTACCGGCATCACGTCCTCCAACAGGAATACTATATACGGCAAAATGCTTGGGAGTGGAAACAAGTCCTTCTGCCTGAAGCCCTTTGATCATCCGCTTTCCAAGTTCTCCCACCAGGAAAGGGTCTTCGCCGTAACACTCCACTACGCGTCCCCAACGGGGATCTTGTGCAATATCCAGAATAGGGGAATAGATGTTGGTATAGCCCAGCGCTTTCGCCTCTTCGGCCGTAACCTTGGCTATTTCACTGATCAGTTCCTTATTCCAGGTAGCACCCTGTCCACACTGTGCCGGAAACATGGTAGCCCGGTCATGGCAAAGCCCACGAATACCTTCATTGGTAAAGTCAACAGGTATCCCAAGGCGGGTTTGTTCTACAAACCAGCGTTGGATGGCCTGTCGGTTCTCTACACTATTCACATAAGGATAGGACAAAGAAGAACCGAATTTCCCCAAGCCATTGGCCTGCTCGTCTATGTTCGCTATACCGTCTTTCCAGATTTCATTTTTCCATTGCTCTGTGGGCAGGGAGTCTTTCAGTACACGACCTGAGCCATACAACGTAGCCATCTGGCAAGTCTTTTCCTCCATTGTCATCTGCGACAACAAGTCTTTGACTCTTGCCTCCAAAGGTGCCGATGGGTCTTCATAGACATCCATCACCCCGTTTTTATTAAAATCAATCCAGCCTTTCTTATATATACCGGGGGGATTCCCCGCATACATGCCAGCGCAAAGCGATACAGCAATGCATAAAGCGATTCTTCTTTTCATAGCATTTCTATTTTTCCATTTCTAATACAAGTTCACCACCTTCCATCAGGTCGAAATGAGAAAATCTCGGTTCTCTCAATTCTTCACCGTTCAGTTTCATGGAGCGAATATACTTATTTTCTACGCTATTATTCTTTGTACGGATCACAAAATCTTTTCCGTTACTCAAATGAATGGTTACCTTATCAAACAAAGGACGGCCAATTTCATAAACCGGACGACCCGGGCAGAATGAATAGAACCCCATAGAACTGAGTGCATACCAAGCCGACATTTGTCCCACGTCTTCATTTCCGGAGAGTCCGTCAGGATCGTTATGATAAAGCGTACGAAGAATATGATCTACCAAAGCTTGCGTCTTGCGGGGTGCACCGGCATAATTATAAAGATAAGGAATATGATGGCTCGGTTCGTTGCCATGTGCATATTGCCCGATCATCCCCGTCACATCGGCAGCCGCATCCGGATCACCGGTCAGTTCGGAACTTGTGGTAAACAGCGTATCCAGATGTGCTTCAAATGCCTCTTTGCCGCCCACCAACTCCATTAATCCATCCACGTCCTGTGGCACAAACCATGCCCATTGCCAGGCATTACCTTCCACATAATTACTGGGGCGTTGCACTGAGGAAGGATCAAAAGGAGTGATCCAGTTCCCGTCACTCAACTTGCCACGCATCAGCTTCGTTTCCGGATCAAAATAATACTGATAATTCTTTGACAACTTCATGTATTTATCATACATGTCTTTACGGTTATATTCCTTCATCATCTGTGCAATCAGCCAGTCATTATAGGCAAACTCCAAACCCTGCGAAACGGAACCGCCCACTTTATCACAAGGAATATAGCCTAACTCATTTTTATATTTAATGGCAGGCGACATCAATCTTCCATAAAGTATCTGACGATCCATCATAGGTGTAATGCCGGTAGTGTCATATACCGAAGAACGTATACAGGCTTCCAATGCTTTCTTCACATCAAAATCACATTGTTTCTTCATCATGGCGTCTGCAATAACAGAAACAGCATGATAACCGATCATCGTTCCGGTTTCATTGGAAGCCAACTCCCACTTAGGCAGAATACCCGACTCATCATATTTGCGAAGCAACGAACGGATAAATGCCTGGTTCTGTTCCGGCGTTACAATCGTGTAAAGCGGATGAGCCGCACGGAAGGTATCCCACAAAGAGAACACCGTATAATTGGTATAAGAAGTATCTTGCTTTATCTCATGCCCCATGGTACGATAACGACCGTCTACATCCGATGCCAGACTTGGCTGTATGAATGCATGATACAAGGAAGTATAGAAAACAGTACGGTTGTCATTGTCCGGAGTTTCAATATCAATCTTGCCTAAGGTTTCATTCCAGGCTGTATTCGCCTGCTGCGCTACTCTTTCAAAATTCCAATCCGGAATTTCAGCCTCCATGTTCCGCTTCGCACCTTCTTCATCCACACTCGAAATGCCGACTTTAACCAACACACGCCCATCCGCAGCAATATCCCTGAAAGTCATCACTGCTTTTGCCGTATTGACGATAACAGAGGTACTATCCGGCTGGTATTCGGTTCCTGAGTACAACTTATAGTCAAAGGGCTTTGAAAATACGGCATAGAAATACACATAGTGATGTTTAGCCCAGCCTTTCGTATATTTCATTCCGGCTATAGTAGAGTCGTTCACAACACGGACTTGGGTAACGGGGTGCTGATGTCCGTGAATGGTAGGTTCCATATCAAGAATCAGGCGGGCATCACTTGCCTTGGGATAGGTATACCGATGCAATCCGGCACGCAAAGTAGCTGTCAGTTCCACATTGATGGAATCATCCTGCAACAAAACCTGATAATATCCCGGACGGGCACTTTCTTGCTCATGCGAGAAACGGGAACGATAACCTTCGTCCGGATTTTCTGCCGTTCCGGCAATCAGAGGTTTCTCTCCTACTACCGGCATAAAAAGTATATCGCCATAATCGCCGATACCGGTTCCGCTAAGATGAGTATGACTGAACCCCATAATAGAAGTATCATCATAATAATAGCCTGAACAGGCATCCCAGCCAAAGAGACGGGTGTCGGGACTTAACTGTACCATTCCATGAGGTAAAGTAGCACCGGGAAAAGTATGTCCATGTCCTCCTGTTCCTATAAATACATTTACGCTATCGGTATATTCTTTCGGAAGTTCCTTTTCTGCACAAGAAAACAATCCGATCCCCGTAGCCAGCAACAGCATGCAGAGTTTGTTCTTCATAAAATTATAAGTTTATATTTTATACGATTCTATTGTATAAGATTCCAGTCAGCCTCTACCTTCATTGTTTTGCCTTTTGTACGGATAATCAGCGGATAGCAAGGCTTCACCGCTATGTCTCCTGCCCCCGGCCCGTCTTTTACGGTCGGGTTTGCGGGTATTCCCGAGGCTTCCCCCAGCACCACTTCCATCACTTCTCCTTCAGAGACATTCAGGCGGACAGTAGCCGACGGAGTCCGGCAAGTAAATCCCGGTCGATAAGGATAAGAATAAGTATTATGAATCCGTTCATGCACTTCACTGCCCGTGAGTGTTGTTGCCACCGGCTGCCCCTCTAAAACAGGTTTTTCATTGAAAAGAATCACATACTCATACAGATGGGAAGAATCGGAAGTACAAGTATATACATCTTGCAACTGATTTCCTTTCAAATCCAGGCTACGCTTCATATCAACTCCCGGATAAGCAGTAACCGTCTCAGCTTCGGCATATCCGCCATCAGGACGGGGGATGAATTTCAACAGTTTGCCCACACTTCTCTTCTGATCTTTTGCATCCACCGTCACCGTATTGTGCGACAGACTGCGTTTATACCATTTCAAGTAATCAGGAACTCCATAACCGGAAGTTCCAAAGTCGGAAACCAGTTCATTCTTGCCGTCATGAATCGTGATGGAAAGCTTGTCGGGATGTCCATGCCCGATGCCTTCACCACCGAATTTCAGTACCACTGTGCGTGCATCACTGCGCAACAGGCAGAACCCTGAGGTACCAAATGAGTAACTTTGCTGAATCATTTTTTCATCTGATGCATTTATAGTCTGATTGTTCAACAGAGCCTCCGGATCAAGGCGCTTCTTCTGTGCATAGGTCAGTTCCAACACCCGTTTCAGCAGCGGGTCATTATAACGGGCGTCAGCAATCTCATACAATGCCGACTGAGAAAGCAGATTAGCGCCATACCATCCGTCGCTATGTGCCGGAAAAGACAAATCGGGATAAGTACCCTTCACCGGTTCAACAAACATGTCGTGCAAGTCCCTGTCGAAAAGCTTGATTCCGCGGCACTTCACCGCATTAGCCGTGAACAACAGGGCTTCCAACGGATAATAATGATAGTGCGGAGAACCTTCATTAATCCAGCCGTCACTGTTCTTATGCTTCTTCATCAGGAAATGGTAGCCATATATATTTTTATTGATTGCCACATCGATTATGGAATCGTTCTCCAACGCAACACCCAAAGCAACCAAACCGCTATTGTGCCACATTTGCCAATTGGCACCTGCCGGACGATGGAGCAACAGCTTTGCCGCCGGTTTCAGATAACCATTCTCTATCGCCTTGATGTCTGCTGCGGACAAAGTAGGCTTTATCACGGTATAGGCCATAGCCACTTTTGTTGCCCAACTCGACTCATCCAAGCTCTGTGCAAAAGCCTTTCCACTGTGTTTATCCGTAGCTTCTCTGGCGGAATTGTGCTCAAACCAACCATCATATTTGCTGGCATAATCCAGCAACATAGTGCGGATATAATCGGCATACACTTGTTTGTCCGTCGCCAAATAAAGGTACATGCACTGATAAAGATACTCCTTGTTCCGTGTGTGCACTTCATGAATCCATGCCCAGTCATAACGGTTGTTTCCTATCCACTCTTTGTCACAAGCCGAACAATAATGTGCCAGGGGCCTATCCCAACGGAAAGTAAACAGTAAGTTATGTACCGGACAGAAGTAATCGTGGAAATGTCCACTTTCCTCTTTCGGCACTTCCATAGGATGTTTTCGTCTTTCCTTTATCTTCTGTTCCAGGTCGGCTATAATCTTCTTTCCCCAACGGGTTTTGGCCGATGCACGGATAGCCGCCACATCTTCCTCTGAGAAGAAGTAGAAACCTTCTGCATTTTTCTTTGCCAGGACTGACCAGTCACCGGAATAATAAGCCTGATTCAACAAACGAAGTTTCGCCTCATCTCCCTGCCGGATAAACAGATTCTCCAAATCCTTATATAAATAGAATTGCAACCAGTAGCCACGGCTATACTTGTCGCGAGTAGTAGAAGCTTGCATCCATTTGGCATACCAAAGGGGCTCTATTCCATACTGACGCGCCACTTGCACCGCCTGATCCGCCTTTTTCCAGATACCCTCCGACATCCGTTTACCTAACGCTACATAATCATCATAGGTAAATTCTGAAATATCAATCACCTCACAGGTGTCGTCAATACCCAGTTCCTTGAAGTCTATCACAGTCTCCATCTGCATGTCACCATCCAGATCATACTCTATATGGTCAAAGAAACCATTGTTGTCACGGTCACTATAAAGTACAGTAGCAAAGCGCTTCGGGTCGCGGAAGTCCATCCACATACGATCCCATCCCTGAAAATATCCGGCATTCTGGTCGATACGCCAAACACCGGTTTCCGCTCCATAAAGATGCAGACGTCCATCGAAACGGCTGATATAGAGCCGGGCATTTCCAGAATTGTCCATATCCCACTCACCCCGGTCACCGGCGGCATCACTCTGTTTATTGTTGTCGATACCACCCTTATTCCATCCTACTTTAAACGGATCTTTGGGATCATAGAACTCCACACGTTCCCAACGGCTGCAATCGTCATCCTCATCATATACAAAGTTAATGCGGTTCCATTTGCCACGCCGGAAGATGAGTTCCTGTGCACTGTCATGGTCCGGATAAACCAGCTCCGTCAACTGCCGATAGCGGGGATCCATAAAGAACCGGTCTGCTTCCGGCAAGCCACGCAGGTTTTTAACAGGATGAACCTGATCCATATAATCAAAGCCTTCTCCCTGGAAACCAATCGTGAAATCAAAGTCGAATTCATTTCCGGTAGTATTATCATTATCCAGATCGACTGCCAATGAGACCCAGTCCACCCGTCCTTCCAACTGGCGATTTACATAGCTATTGGAAGGTGCATCCGGATCATGAATCTTGGGCGAATCAACCATACGGATAGCCATTTCCGTCAGATGGTCTCCATCCGGATCATAGAACAGGAAAGGGTTCTCCCAGTTCAAGCGCAAATCCTTCATATCATACGTGGAAGTATGTATCTTCATGAAAGCCGTACGGCCGCTGTAATCCTCATAGAAATCGGACAAGCCACTGCGATCCCAGCACTGAAGGGTAAAATTATTCCAATTGATATAATTGAAGACATTGTCATGATCCGGATCGAGCATAATCATATAATGCCCGTTGGGCCATACCTCTCCCGTACGTTCTTTCGGATATTCGATGACGATCTGCATATCCGCTTTCCCGTCTCCATCCGTATCCACCCAGTCGATAATCAAGTCGCCCTGACCTCCATAAATGCCATCCTTGTTGCGGTCAACCAACAGGCAATCATTCACCATATCACCTTCCAGGTCCCCTTCTTTCATATTGCCGTCATCATCCAGCCACAAGATGGGTATATCGTTGTGGGTGACAGACTTAATAGCATCCGGTTTCCCGTCTCCATTCAGGTCCAGATACTCCGGTTTATAGCCGGGGGGCGGAGGAGGCAAGCGTAAAGGAACCAATTGGGTACGCAGGTTCCAATAACTCTTCTTTGTCTCTTGTGCCCTGCTTTTCCCGGTTGCCCCCACTAAAAGGAGTAGTACGGCACAAGCTATTTTAAGGAAATCGTTTTTGTTTTTCATGATATTCTCTTATTACCAGTTATCTGTTCTGAATGAAGATGCCGGAAGGCCGGACATATTATAAAGGCAACCTTCCACATAATCCTTAAAGGCATAGCGCACCGCGACAGGATGTTCCACCTCCGGGCTTGACACTACAACCGTTTGTGCATCTTTTCCAAAACGTGCATTGGCCGGATGAAATACTCTATCCTCGCCGGCTACTTCAAAGCCATTCAATGGCTGCCGATAAGTAGTCAATCCTTTACCCATTTCATCAAATGACAAGATAATCTTGTTGCCCTCCGTCTGCATAGATTTATACAACGGCCCCGTTACCGGAAAGCCCTTCTTAGCATACGTACGTCCCAAGGCCAGATAAGCAAACCGATTGCCCACCGTTTCTTTCTCCATAGGATGTATAGTGCGGTCATCACCAACATCAGTCAGCACAATCATACCCGAAGAAGGTATAAGATGAAGACATTTCACTTGCGCCTCACGCAGATAAGCCGAATTCTTGCCTTTCCCCTCTCCTTTATTATAATTGAACGGAGCAATCTGGGCATAGTAGAAGGGGAATTCCCCTATCCCCCATTGTTTACGCCAGTCGCTCACCAATGAGGGAAACAACTGGGTATATAAATCAGGTGCATCCACATTTGCTTCCCCCTGATACCATAAACATCCCCGAATGCCATATCCGACCACAGGACTCAACATTCCATTATAGAGAATAGAAGCATTATGCACATCCGGCAAGTCTTTGTAAGGCGCTACACCTTCTTTACTCATCCAGGCCTCCACCCGTGAGCCTCCATAACTGGCATGAATAATGCCCACGGGAATGCCCAACACCTGATTCAGTTTACGTGCGAAAAAGTATCCCGCAGCCGAAAACCCGGGAACAGTCTCCGATGAGGCTTCCTGCCACTCACCTTCACAATCAGTCAGCGGTTCGGACGTCATTTTACTTCCTACTGTAAACATACGTATATCAGGATTTCCGGAAGTGACAATCGCATCCAACGACCCAATCACCGGATCACTATAACGCCCGCCTACACGCATATCCATATTAGACTGACCTGAACAGAGCCAGACCTCACCAATCAATACATCATTAATTCGTACTGTCTCGCCATCATTCATCTCAATATGGTAGGGACCACCATACACCGGTGTTTCTACTTTTACTTTCCAGCTACCCGATTCATCAGTCGTTACTGTATATTTTTTGTTATTCCACGAAGTCTTTACAGTAACTTTCTGCAGTTTTCTGTCACTGTTTCCCCAAATGGCAACTGAACTTTGTTGCTGCAACACCATCCCATCCGAAAAAAAGGACGGTAATGTTATTCGTGCCTGTACCCCGCCCGCCCAAAGCAAGAAAGATACAAACAGGACTATTATAAAGCAGGATCGTTTCATAAGTTATTCTCTTACGGGCATCTTAAACGTCAGTGGAATCTCTTTCCTGAGCATGCGGGCAGCCTCACCTGTCAGCCACAGATAATGGTCGGAAGGCTGTCCGTCCATATCAATAAACTTGGCCACATCACTAACCGGATGGTCTCCCGTACATTTAAAGATGGCGGTTCCCTCGTCCACTTCATCAAACATGGCCACATAAATCATCTCGGCACCTGCCAACATTGCAGTAGAAAGCTGCTGCCAATAGAAACGTCCTCCCTGACGCGGAATACTGCCAACAGGCTTCACGTCATCCGGAAATTCCAGTTTGCTAAGATTGTGCCAACTGAATCCGGGAGTTACGGCAGGAACATAATCTATACCGTTCTCCTTGCACCAACGGATATCTTCAATCACCAAGTCACGGAAGCGGTCCATGTCGTTATGCAATAAAGGAGAAAAACGCTGGACAGTCCATGGCAGAACTATATCCGCTTTCTTAATCACTGTATGCAGATAGGGATCATTGATACAATCAGCCTCCAGATTACGCCAGAAAGTAGGAACACCCAACATCACCGTGCAGCCGCCATAAACAGGATCATTCTGCAAGAAGTCGATCAAACGGTCTAAACCGATATTCCTGATATTATAAGGACGGTCGGGAAAACCGACTCCCCATATAGCCACCACTGGCTTTCCATTATGATGCAGATAAGTCTTTTTTCCAGCCTGATTAGTTACCTTCTGCTTGTCTACCAGTCTTTTCCAGTCTTCCATAATCAGGGAACAGTCTTCACCTGACTTTTTCAACCCAGATAAATCATACATGACAGCTATTGCGCGGTCATACTTTGAAGCAGCTTCCAAGGCATTCGCTAAAATACGGTTAGGTACCGAGTTTTGCTGGTCTCCGCGGGTATAGCTAAAAAAGCGTTGCACGAATACTCCATCTACTCCATACTCCTTCATCCATTTGAAGTGCAGGTCGACAGTAGACTTGTCCGCTGAACTGAATACATGTGCCTTTCTTCCGTCGGCATGCCGGAAAGACGTCTCATAGGTCTTTTCATATTCACTGACATCAGGCCATGCATCAATAGTGCAATGCTTCTCGTCAAATTGTTTTCCGGTCCCATAATGGCCATAGCCTTGATTGGTTCCATCCTGCGGACCGCGGAACCAACCTTGGTATCCTGCCATAATCAATCCTTTGTAACTTGGATAAGAAGTTTCCTGAGAGTGTTTGGGAGCGGCATAAGCCAACATACTTATACCAAGTATACCCAACGTAACGAATAACTTATTCCTCATAATGTATTATCTTTATATCTGTTATTAAAAACTTGCTACCTATTCCACTTGATAATCTTTACTGCAAAAGTAGAACCCACAGATTAAGCATTCAGCTATATTGCGCTTATCTGGCAATTAATTTTCAATTAAAATGAAACATTAATCGCCTTTTTATCAATCTGTAGGACCACCCATCAGCAAATCACGCTCTTTTCTCTTCACATCTTGAAAATCATCACAACCGTGTAATCCGTGAAATCCGTATCTAAAAAAGCATAAATTATCATTTGCCTCCTTTCTTGCCAGTTATGAGCTAGACCGACACTTGAAATTCATCTTCTATTTTTACATCCGATCAGAGGCGTTATTTGAGGTACCCTCAGTCGTTATGAGAGGCTATCTCAGTCGTTATGTGAGGGTATCACTGTCGTTATGCGAGATAGCCACTTCTTAAACCTTTGAAAAAGAAATGATTACAGCCATGTATTTTCTTCTTTTTTTCGAGAATTTAAAATCTTAGGACAAAAACGGGTAGTAATTTATCCTTAAACTTAGATTTAAATCTCGTACATAAACATTGTAGTCCTGCCATGCCTACTTTTTATCAGAACCATAAATCAGTCCCTCCCCCGATTTATGAAACCGAAATCCGGAGATATAGTAGTTATTAGTGAGCTCTATCGATTTACCCTGTACGCCCAGCCTCGCATACCCTCCATCTCCGGTGGCCGGACCTGTTATTTTCTGAGCGAAATAAGAAGTATACACATGCGCTTTGCCACCTCTGACATCTACCCCCTGCGTACCGGAACGCGAGAAATTGGCTTGCTGGAATGACACAATACCATTGTTTATTATCGCGCCGAAAACAGGACTTCCCCAAAACGCACTATTATACAAGATAAGCTTGGCATTAGGATGAACCTTACCGGTATTAACTTCATCTCCCATGAGAACATACGACCTTACCGGCTCATTGGGAATCTTGGTATTGACTAGCTCTGAATTAACCGCAACAATCTTAGTATTCTTATCCGCATCTTCTACAAACAAAGAATAGGTGCATCCGTCAGAACCATGTCCTATAACGGTCATCTTTCCCGGATACTTACCGGTTATTGCATCTTTCAGGAAATGTATTCCATATACCGAACCATAAACGAAATTGTTGAAAATAGTCTGGTTCTTGACATCCGCAAACTTAAGCGCACTGCAATTAGATTGTACAAACCGCATCATAAATACCTCCGGATAACCCTGTCCTCCTTCCGGAAGTCTCGACCCATAGTGAGGATTAAACTGCATATTGCGGATGAATCCACCTTCGGCTCCACCGCCAACCCAGATGCCTGCCCTTAAAGGCACACCACCCAGATAATCGACATAGTGACCACTGGTGTCATATGAAGCCAGGTCTATCCCTTTGTCGCCTACTGCTATGGTTACATTGATAATATACACCTTAGGACCTTGTCCCTGTATCAGGAACGGAGTTTTCCGCGGGTTTGATATACTATAGCCATCAGAAGCGATATTGAGCTGTGCCAGCGTAATGCCCCTGATGCCGGCACCCGCTTCAAGTTGTATCAGTGAAGGACCGTTTTCTCCGGCAGCTCCGCCATCATAGTTGGTAAATATAGCAGTACCGCCACTTTGCGTGTGATGCTGCACATCCCATGAACCCCTCAATTCAACTCCCGAAGGAACTTTGATAGGATTATCCACCAGATACCTTCCGGCAGGCAAGTAGAGCGTACCGCCACCGGCAGCTTTCACCGCATCAAGTGCAGATTGCAGTTCAGCCGATACGTCTTTCACTGGACGGTCATTATTAAACCCCGTTGCCCTTGCCAGATCTGCTTTCAAGACTTTATCCGATGCCGGCCTCGGGTGCACATCTATATTTGTTTTTACGTGCTTAGGTATGGGGTCAAAAAGGTACTTCTTCCCCGTAATCACTTCCACTTTAGCCGAAGTGCTGTGGTTATCAACTTTCAGATTGCATTTATAGCCCGAATTAACCGACTTCAGCGTATGCATATCCGCACCGAGATATACATGGCCGGCATTCTTCCTGAAATCGCATTGGGACAGCAATGCATTGCCACTGTTCATCTTGAGGGCATAATCTCCGTATTCACTAAATGTACAGCTTTCAAACGACACGACTCCATCGCTGCCGTCACTTACAACAGGTCCGCTGAAATCCACCCCATTGAATTGTACCGAAGTGCTGAAATCCTTGTAAAAGTATACGGCATTGCCATCCTCAGCCGCTCCGAATGAAGAATTCGATATAAGTATGCCATACGGATTGACATCTTCCACATACAATCCATTCCCGCAATTATCTACATGTACCTCATACAACTGAGCGTTCGGGGCATCGGCAAAGCCGGGTTCACGTCCAATCCATACGCCTGTCTTGTAACCTGATACTTGCAGGTAAGAAACATATTCCCAGTCCGAACGGTGCATCTGGTACCCCGTGCCGTTCGCTTTGGTATAGGCCGTCACATCAGCCAGAGAAGGTGCTCCCGGAAGACCGGATTCAGCCCAATACTCAGGACTTATCCTGACATTCTCAATACGCCCGATATCGGTACATACATGGACTTCGATACCCTTGTTTAGTGCTGTGATATAACTATCCAGCACATAGTGCAACTCACTTGGTGCAGAATTAAAGCCGTTGTAAGAGTTGACGAGAGTGACATGCTCTATCGTAGCACAGTCTCCCTGGGTTTGGAACAATGTCCACGGATAGGGTTTCACATCATTGATGTCCTGCTCAGGATACCAGATGGAGAGATTAGTAACTCCGGTGCCCGCATTCATCTCGATGAATCTGTCAGCTATGCTTGTATAGGTCGTGCGAAGTGCATTGTCCGCCTGTCCGTCGTTCCACCAGCTTTCAACACTTCCGTCATAATTCGGTGCATCTTTGCCGACACGCACTTCAAGAATGGTTCCGAGAACTTTTCCGTTATTGACCTCCGGATTAGCCCAGTCGCCACGGAGTTGTACTCCGGGATGGAGGCGCAAAACGTATTCAAAGTGGAAATCTTTCTTGCTTTCCGAACGGCCCTGACGAACTCTTACATTCTTTGTACCAAGTTGTGTACTACGGAATTCATAATTTCCGGCAGGTATATACACTACCCCGCCGCCGCTTTTATAAGCAGCGTCAATAGCCGCCTGAAAAGCAGCCCTGTTGTCAAATCCCGGTTCGGCTTTGGCACCGAAGGCAGGGTCGGTCACAACAAAGTCGGATATCGCCCAGTCCTTTGTCGGATAAGTGGTTTTGATACTCTGCCGGATCGCTTGCTGTTTCTGTGCTTGTGCACAGGCAATGTTCATAGGAAGCAACGCCAACAGTATCAGTATAGTCGCCGCCCCTACCTTAGAAGATGTTTTCATGAAAAGAGTATTTGATATAGTTACACAATATTTTCTTAGCCACTTCTGCAGGTCCCGACGAGTCATCCAGGTTGTCTGCAATATCCAGTGAAGAGAAAATAATCTTTCCCTTTCCACAAGGAATGATTCCTACGGCTGTGCCTAACTCAAACGGAGTGCTCCGATAGGAACCAACCACCAATTCTTCTCCTTGCATACGGAAGCCAAACCTCTGGTCACCATTCTTCACTACCGACTGGTAAGGCCAGTTCAAGGCAACGTTCACCGGAAGCCCTGCAAACAAAGGATGCTCTTTCACAAAATGAATTCCGCCAATCCAGTTCTTTCCGACGTTATAATAACCGTTATATACAGTATTCGTATATTCTGCCACAGCCTTCATCCAGGTTTCGGTAGAGCCAAGCAAAATCAAAGTGGTACCCTCATTCTTCACCCGCTCGAATAACTTTTGCGGAGCAATGGCGGCTGCACTCGGCCGGGACCATTTCAATTGTATCCGACCGGACTGATGAGTCTGGCGATATACCACCCTCACCCTTACCGGCTTTCCGGCCTCCATAACCACGGGTCTGTCCTGCTTCATAGGGGAAGCATTATAATACTCATCAATCAGCTGCCTGTCGTCAACGTACATACGCACGCCACGATTGGTTTCAACACCCAGCAAATACTGTCCGGACTCAGGCGGATATATCTCACCTTCCCATATTACCGAGAAAGGCTGGTTGGCAGGAACAGATTCATCAGGCTGCGCACCGTCTATAAAAGTCCGGTTAAGCTCCGCATCCGGCTTAATAGAAGCTACAATATTCATATCAGGCTCACTATACCAGGTGGCCTTCAATGTGGACTTTCCATTCTTATCCTTGAAAAAGTCTGAAGGTATGACAACAGGTTCATCTAACGATGAACGGTTCACAACAAGCCAGTCCAATTTACCGGTTTCGGAAGTAAAGGCCGGAAGTTCTTTTCCGGTAGCCTCCTTATAGAAAGCGGCCACTTTATCATTCTCACTTCCATAATAAGCTCCATTGCCAGCCAGGTCATTTGCCTGCCAGCCTACAGCCACTACTTCATCGTACCCCTGGGCGCATATCTGCTGATTATCAGCTTTTATATCAGCCAGTATGCGATAAGTTCCTTCTTTACCATTTATGGGAACCTCCACATTCTCCAGCAAAAGCTGCCCAAACGTTTCACCACCTTCAATGCTGACTGTTTCATTCCGGGTATAAACCACTTTTCCATCGGGAGCAATCACTTTTATCTCCAGAGTGTGATCGCCTTTCAGATTCTTCTCATTCACGATATAGAAATCTACGATTGCACTGCCCGGCAGTTTTACAACCTGATTGCGCGAAGCAACAGCTACATACAGCGGTTGGTTATAGTACGCCAATATAGAAGCATCCCCTTTGGGATTGCGGTAGATGTCTACAATGCCGGAATGATTGTCATAAGGCATCGCTTCCCAGCCATTCACCATGTAGGCATCACCCAGATTCTGCATTCTCATGCCCTCAATACGCCTGCCCTGATGTTCGAATGACACATTAGCCATAGAACGTGTCAGAGCATCAAGAGTGCCGAAGTGAGAGGCAAGCCCTTTCTTCTGAAAGTAATCAGTGAAAGCCTTATACTGGCTTTTCCAGAAAAGACCATCCCAGCCGGTTTTACCGGTACGTTCTACTTCATCATTTATCAACTGAATACGGGGAGGAGTAGATATTGCTCCTTCTTCACCTCGCAAAAAGACTTCCGTGCGGTTGCCGGTATACATGATATTATCCTTTGGTCCTTTATAGTAATTTTCCACCCAAGTCTCCGGTCCTCCGGCACGATGGTTATCGTGCCATCCCTTCCGGTATAACGTCGTGTCAAACGGCAACATGTGTGCTTTGGAATCCTCTTCTTTGTCTTCACTGCCTGCCCAACCGGACGTAAACGTCATAATCCTGCCGGGGTCTACAGCATGTGCTTCACGCATATCATTCATACGCTTAGCAACAAGTTCCTTATCCTGTGACAACCGACCGCCAAATTCATTAATCAGATTAAAGATTACGAGGCTCGGGTGACTACGGTCACGGCGAACCATACGTTTCAGTTTCTCATTCACAATTGTACGGATAAACGGATCATGGTTGGCCGAATGGAATGAGCCCGGTTCTTCATAATAGAGTAATCCCAACTCATCCGCTTTTTCAAGAACCACCGGACTACCTATGCAGCGATGAAAATTCAGCATGTTCAAGCCTAACTTTTTAGCCGTAAGAATCTGCTTTTCAGCCATCGCACTCATTGCTATCAATCCCGTAACCGGGAAGTATCCCCAACTGATTGCGCTTCTCAGCATCACGCGGCGACCATTCAGACGCAGTACTGCATCCTTCCCCACGCCATCTACGGTAAACCAGCGGAAACCGAAAACCTTCCGGTCCTGATCGAGTATCTTTTTGCCCTTCTTTATCTGAATATTGCAGGTATACAACTCCGGAGTAGAAAGGTCCCATAGTTTGGCACCAGGAACATTTACAGGTATTGTCACCTCATGATTTCCCGAAGGGAAAGAAACTTTTTTCAGTATTTGCCGGAACACAACTTTATCAGGATTAGCTTTTTCGCTCACTGTAAGTTCAATATCCTGCTTCACATCAGCAGGCGTTTCGTTAGTGAAAGAAACAACAGCATTCACTTTTGTCAACTCAGGAGTATTCTGCATATAAATATCAGAAATGAACACAGGGTTCACACTCTCTAACCTGACCCTACCGATAATTCCACTGAAACTTCTTGCAGGAGGAATATTATACTCTCCCCATTTCAGTATATCGAAGTCCTGCCAGTGGAAATTACCTCCGGGATTGGTGACACGTACTGCCAGTAATTGCTCTGTCCCCGGCTTGGCCTCATCGGTTATGTCTACCTGAAAAGGAGTTTCACCAATCAGGTCGTAAGCCATGAGTTTACCGTCAAGATAAACTTCTGCACGCATCCTGACTGATTCAAAGTAAATTATAAAGCGTTTATTCTTCTGGTCAGCAGGAATCTTAATCTTACGATACCACCAACTGACTCCCCGGAAATCTTCCGGACGGGGATTATCAGAAACGGTGAGATATTCTTCCACCGTACCCGGTACTTCGACAGAAACTGCATCAGGATTATTACTCAAAACCTGCCAGCCACCTGTGGGACGATTCACAGGCAGCAAAGACAAGTCAGTTATCTCGTGCGGAAGGTAAAGGCGATCGTTCTGCCAGCTCGCTTCTTTATCGAGCCATAGCGACCAGCCTCCTCCTGTCAACGGGAGGGTATATCTTCCTTCTCCGGCATTAACAGAAAGGACAAAAAGGAAAAAGAACATAAAAAGAAAATACTTCTTCATAAATATCAGTGTTAAAGGTTCAATCTATTACGAATCGTGCGGGATAAGTGATAAAACTACCTATAAGTAGTTACCCGATTACCTATAGGTAGTTTGCCAACTACTACGTAGTAGTCAGTAGATTACCTACAGGTAGTTAAGGATTGTTCAAATAGCGTTTAAATATCATTGCAAAATGCAGAGTTTCATTTCTTCAACGTAACTGTCAGTCTCTGTAGCGCTTTCTCATCCGAAGTTCCGCCATAGAGCAGTTCATACTTACCGGGAAGAACCTCCATGCAGTTTGTAGCCGGATTAAACCATTCAAATGTTGAGACGGGCAATTCAAACAGAACATCTTCCGCCTGACCAGCTTCCAGAGAAATCCTGCGGAAAGCTCTCAATGTTTTAATCGGCCCATCCTTATCACCGGGATTACGCAGATAGACTTGCACAACTTCATCTCCTGACAGTTTACCGATGTTCTTCAATGGTATGGTTAAAGTCAACCCCTCACCTGCCCGAAGTATTTTCTTATCCGCCTTAGCCTTACCATAGTCAAAAGTGGTATAGCTCAATCCATGTCCAAAAGGAAACAGAGGTTTTCCCTTGAAATAGCGGTATGTACGGTTGCTCATATCATAGTCCTCAAAATCGGGTAGATCACTGCTCGATGCATAGAAAGTAAGCGGCAAGCGTCCGGCAGGATTATAATCACCAAACAGGACATCAGCAACGGCTGTTCCTCCCTGCTGACCAGGATACCATGCTTCAATAATCGCATCCAGGTTTTCTGCTTCCCAAGGTAATGCCAGCGTACTGCCGGAACATAAGACAAAAACAACCGGTTTACCTGTTTTTTTCAAAGCTTTCAGCATCTCTTCCTGCACCTGAGGCAGATCGATATTGGTGCGGTCACCTTTTCTGAATCCGGGAAGATCCACCGGCATTTCCTCACCTTCCAGTGAAGAAGAAAGTCCGCCAACAAAGATAATCACGTCAGCTTCAGCCGCTTTATCGGCCACTTCCTTATAATTTATTTCTTTCTTAATACCTATATCAAATTTCAATGAAGCTTCTCCGCCAGCCTGAAAATACTCTAATACAACCTTATAGGCTTTACCCTTCACTGCATTCAGATTATACATTTTCTCTCTTGTAGCTCCATCATGCCATTCAGAGTAAACCTCTTCCCCATCAATGAACAGTCGGGAACCATCATCGGCAGAAATAATGAAAGAAACTTCGCCGGATTCCTTCGGGGTATATACCGACTCAAAGCGTGCCGAGAAATCATGCAGATTTACTCCCGGCATAAATACGGTGTTACCCCCATTACCAAAGTTCAGCGGCTCACTAAAATGGCCGACAGCCACCGCTTCACCTTCCAGTTCTTTATTATTCCAGAAGGTTGCCTTAAAGCCTTTCTTCCCATCATACGAGCAACAATCAAAGTAGCTAAAAACAGTCTGTGTATTTACAAAATCACAACCTTTCTCATAGTATACAGTTCCTTCGGGAAGTTTACTTCTAATACCTTCAAGAATGGTGACAGACTTAGTAGGGAAACCGTTATAGTTTGCCCAAAGCATCACGGAATCATTGGCATTAGGACCCAGTACGGCAACTTTACGAACAGATTTACTCAACGGCAAGATATTATTCTTGTTAGTCAGCAATACCATACTCTTACGTGCCATCTCCAAAGCTTTGGCTACATGTTCTTCTGACTCTACAACCGAATATGGTATTTCAGACCACGAAACAAGTGTATTATCATCAAACATGCCCAACTGGAAACGAGCGCGCAATAAACGGAAAACCGATTCATTGATTTTGTCTTCTGATATCAGTCCTTTCCGTACCGCTTCATTTAAAGAAGAATAACTGCCGCCACATTCCAGATCTGTCCCTGAAACAACAGCGTCAGCCGAAGCTGCAGCAGCCGTAGGGTGGGTTTCATGATGATTAGGATAGTAGAAATCTCCGATAGCTCCACAATCTGAAACCACAATATCATCATATCCCCAGTCCTCGCGCAGAATACGAATCAACAATTGCTTGTTAGAGCAACACGGTTCTCCTTCATAGCGGTTATAGGCACACATCACCTCTTTTACTTTTCCTTCCGTCACCAGAGTTTTAAAAGCAGGCAAGTAGGTTTCCCATAAATCGCGCTGGGAAATATTCTTGGCATCAAAACTATGCCTGTTCCATTCTGGGCCACTGTGCACGGCATAGTGCTTGGCACAAGCATGTGTCTTATCATATTTTCCGGTGCCATCACCCTGCAAACCTTTCACTACGGCCAATCCCATCAGAGATGTCAGATACGGGTCTTCTCCATAAGTTTCCATGCCTCGCCCCCAACGCGGATCACGGTATATATTGATATTCGGAGTCCAAAACGTCAATCCCTTGTAACCATCCCGCTCACCCTTACGTTGAAAATCATGGTATTTGGCACGGGCTTCATCCGATACGATGCTGAAGGTTTCATGAACAGCCTGATTATCAAAAGTGGCAGCAAGCCCTATCGCCTGAGGAAAAACAGTTGCTTTTCCAGCGCGCGCCACTCCGTGTAATGCTTCATTCCACCAGTTATATGCCGGTATTCCGAGGCGTTCAATGGCTGGCGAACCATTTTTCATCTGGCTGATTTTCTCTTCCAGAGTCATACGTTTCAACAAGTCCCACGCCCGTTCGGAAGGTGTCAAATCCGGGTTTTTGTAGGGTTCATTTTGTGCTGTAGCCCCCAGGGCTACAGCACTCAAACAAAAGGATATCAGAATTTTCTTGACCATAGTATTTTGATTGTATCAGTAAAATCAGAACCGTATCAAACTATTCGTTGCTTGCTATTTCAATAATTCATTTATCATGTTCACTAACAGCTTTCCAGCTATCGGGTCGGTATCAGCCTTCTCCGTACACATGGTAGAAACTGTAGCCAATCCCTTTCCATCCTTTATCTGCAATAAGGTTAAACCTCGCATCGAATCGATTTTACGAATACGATCTTCCGGCTTTCCACCGTCGATATAAGCATGAATCTTCATCTGCCCTGCCAATTCTATCAGGTTTTCATTCCGGTTTACTTTCAGGGTAGCATTGCAAGCCAAAGGAATTTCTCTCTTATTATTATTGAAATAACGCAGTTCCAATACATCAATACCATCAAACACCGGTGCATCATTGCGTTCCATATTCACGATATCACCCTCTGTCGGGATAATCCAACTCGTGATATGTTCAGGATAAATGGTCTTCGCAACTTCTTTACTATTCAGCAAAAGCAACTTTCCTCCCTTTGACTGATAAGAGCGAAGCATTTCTCTTTCTTCGTCCGTACACGTGGTCAATCCGGAAATAATGCAAAGGTCAGCTTTCTGTTTCGGGTTCATCATTTCTTTTATAGTAGAAACCGCCTGATAGTTTATATGAAGGAAATCAAATTTATCTTTCATACCCTCTTTATCCAGAAGAAGCACTTTTTTACCTTCTGCTACTTGGTTTATGTTCCAGCCTTTACGGGCCAACAGCAGATTATATTCATTTTCCGATACCGGTAAGCCATTCTCAGTCAACTTCAATACCAATTTAGCTTTCACCTTGTCGGCCGGCAAGTTAACCGGTAATTGGATACTCGGTTCAATATAGTAGCGTCCATAATGCTTCACAGCCGGGAGTTCCTCACTACCCCAAACCAGTTTCTTTCCGGTTTCATCCTGTACTTCCCAACGCAATAAAGTAGGTTTCAGGGCTGTACCATCCTCGCGGTCATTCACTACATAAATACGTGTCGGCAGTTTATCTCCACCATAAAGATTACGTCCCCACAACTCGGCACTTACCAACACAGGTTGCAAAGCACGCTTCAAGGCGTAATACGTAGGATATGGCTCAATCTTCTGATAATCATAAACCTGACGGAACCAAGTGAGTAGGGCAAAATGCATAATACCCGATGCCTGATCGTTGGAACGGCGGAGCGCTTCAGCCAATTCTCCGGTTATGAACGCCTGCACATTAAGGAATGATTTAGGATCTGAGAAGTCATAACATTCATAGCCTATCAGGGATTGAGGATTCTGATGAATCAACTGGTAAGAACGGGTCGGATGTCCGGTTTCATTATTCGGGTATCCGGTTGACATCTCCTGGCTGATAAGCGGACGTTCGGGCATCTTAAACCTCTGCTGGAATTCTCCGTTGAAGAACCGGAAGAGTGAGAAATCATACCAGTTATAATAAGCATGCATATCATCGATGTCGCCATCATCTATGCTATTCATAAAGTCAGCACCATACTTTTCCTTTTTGCCCTTTGCCTGATAGTTGGAGTCGAAGCAAATGGGGCGTGTAGGATCAACGCGACGCATTTCTTTTACCACATCCGAAATCACACGGTATTTCTCCTTAGCACGTTCCAGGTCATTATCATTATCGTAGAACTTCATTTCATTATTCACCGTCCAGAAAAGCAGTGAAGGATGGTTACGATACTTTTTCAGTAAGGTGAGGAATTCTTCCTTCCACATTTCAATCAGTTTTGCATCAGGCAGCGGGGTGGAATGAATCATCAGCCAGGGCCAGGTACCTTCAAAGCTAACACCAATGCCATTTTTATCAGCAGCTCCCATCCAAAGTTTATTCCACGGAGTGGTGTGAGTACGGGTGACATCTATGTTACCGGCTTTCATCAGTTGCATGAAAGTATTAGCCAGATTCAAGTCGTTCGGAGCAAGGGCAAACGGAATGTGATTGCCACCACGCAGCCAGTAGCGATTACCGTTCAGGAAGAACAAGCCTTCCTTCACTTCAAAAGTACGGAAGCCGGAAGTCTCTGACAGACAGTCTAATTCAACACCTTTGGCAGTAACCAGCCTAAAGCGGAAATCGTATAGATTAGGATGATGAGGTGTCCAGAGACGAGGTTTAAGTCCACTCACACTGTAAGTGAACATCTTTTCTTCATCAGCATTCAGCACCAGTTTTTGCAAAGAAAGACTACTGTAAAGCACAGAACCGGTCTCTTTGTCCACAATGTCAGTATAAAGATCAAACTGATTCTTCTTACCGCTATGATTCTTTACCGTCAGGTCAAAAGTAGCTCCCTCCAGAGTAGGTTTAATAAAGACATCTTCCACCTTCACCGGGTTGGTGATAGTAAGTTTTACCGGCTGCCAGATACCTGCAGGCTCATCACCATAAAATCCATGTGCTATATCTTTCAGAATATTACTCTTCACTGCTACTTTCCCATCTTCTTTTTCACTTTCGCGAACAGAAGAATAGAAGAAATCAATAGCAGCGCTACCGCTTTCAGAAGCACTTCCCTCCGCCTTACGGGTCACTTTCACTACTACCAGATTTTTGCCGGGCTTCAGTAACTTACTTCCATCAACCTGTATTTCACCATACATGCCGATATGCGAACCTGCCAGTTCTCCATTAATATAGATCTCAGCTACCTTTGAAACAGCATCAAAAGTCAGAGTCATATTTTTGCCTTCAACGCCAGCCGGTAACTCTATCCATTGACGATACCAGGCAGCGTTCGTTTTTCTATAATCAAATGTATAACCCTCGCAACGATCGGTTTCCTGTTGGTAATAGGTATCCGAAACACCTTTTGGCTGAGGTCCTGTAGGTGAGGGCATGGTTTCTCCATGCAACCAGATACGAATCGGGTTCCAGAAATTAGGCACAGACATTACATGCCAATCCTTATCATCCGTAGCTGTAGATACCGCTTTCTCCTTATCGTCCAGCTGATATCCGGGCATAAAGAGCCAATTACCATCCAGTGAAATATCCGTGCGTCCTTCCTCCAGTCTATTCACTTTCACAGACACATAATTTGTTCTTTCAAGCTGGCGCTTGCTTTCTTTCTCTTGTGGTGTTGCCACCTTACGATATTCTGCAACTTTCACATTTTTCAATGCATCTTCTTCCAACGGAGTAACAACGAGGTCATCAAACTCTGTTTCAATCCAACCGCCTCCCAAAGTCACAGGACCGGAAGGTGCCAGGTTGCTGTTTTTATCTGTGATATCCATCCGGGGTTCCTTCTCATCATTCAAGAAAACGCGAATACGGCTACCACAGACTTCTACCTTTAACTGATACCATTGACCCGGTACCGGATGAAATCCTAACGGACGAACGCCCATAAATTCATCCGTACCCATATACCCCATGCGCATCAGGTATAAATCATCTTGCAATCCTCCTTTTATACCGACTACATAACGATCAAAACGATTATTGGCACGAAATCCTGCCCAGATTTGAACTTGTTCCGCTTCTTGGGGAACACGCGCTTTAAAGGACATAGTATAGTTCTTCCACTCAGGATTACCGAAACAAGCATAAGAACCTTTTGAACGGAACACCCCGTCTGCAATGCTACATTCACCCCGTCCCACGGTTTTCAGTATTTCTCCCTGATCGGAGAAATTATTTTTCCATCCAGATTGCGCATATCCGGATAATGAAATCAAAAGACATACGGCAGTCCAAAAGACTGTATAGAAATTCTTCATGATATTACAATATAATATTATTTTCTGCAAATGTAGCTTCGACTCATTAACAGAAAGTGAAATAAATAATTAATTAGACATTAAAAAGCAATTAATCGTAGCTGGTAACATTACAATTCATCCGATAAACTTTTAAATAATGTTATTATCAGGTATATACCCTCCTCGTATCTGCTTCGCTATCTTCATATCCGTATAGAAGCGAAGAAAGTACGAACTGGATATATCACAAAAGAGCTTCTGACCAAAAGTTATATTGAAATTCGAGTCAAAAAAGAAGGAGAGCACTCATTACGGAAACAAATACCCTCCTTACTTACCTACCTACTTATTTAGTCAATTCAATTTCAGATCAATTTTCTTGATATCAGTAAAGTTATATTTCTTGTAAGTGTCGTTACAGCACGCACCTACTCTTACCCAATAAGTATTGGAATATTTAATAGCAGCTTTAGAAGTTAACTCAATAGTTGTGCCCTCCTGATCATTAGTTATTTTCACAGAGCCGGGAGTATAATTTCCGTCAGATTCTGTTCCACAATACTGCGTATGCGAAATATACAATTGTATATTGTTCACATCAGGCATAGCCATTCCTTCTTTTGCTATTCTCTTAAATTTCACTGCACATTTCAAAAAATTATCAGAAGTCAAGTAAGGTTCCGTCACCCATTCTACTTCCAGATAGGGGGTAACAGTAAAGTTACGTTCTGCCATTTTCCCGTTCTTCAGTTCCACCGTTTCTCCTTCTGCATCATAAGGA
Source organism: uncultured bacterium (assembly GCA_905215555.1). GTDB lineage: Bacteria > Bacteroidota > Bacteroidia > Bacteroidales > Bacteroidaceae > Bacteroides. The sequence goes on along the minus strand of CAJMQU010000024.1, from coordinate 22,833 downwards.
TAAAATGCACCTTCCAACGGAATCATACGGTAAGTACCTGCAAACAGTTTAGAATTGGAATATGAACCGTCCTGCCTCATATTGAGGTTCTGATTCGTCACAACAATCGATTCATCGCCACCCGCATAACTCAATTCCGTAATCTGTATCTTCATACTTCCCTGTCCCATAGCTGTTTGCAGAGGTTTACCATTATGGTCTACGACCTGCCCGAAGACACCGGCTTCCGGTGCATCATAATTATCCTTTTCACACGATGAAAAGCCTAAAACTAATGCAGTAACTAACAGTAAATTAAATATCTTTTTCATACTATTTTCCTTTTTCTAATTAATACTGATTATTTTGCTCAAGTAACGGATTTACCTTACGTTCACCATCAGGAATCTTATCATAGTAATTTTTAGTAGCAAATGTCAATGAGTTATTAGCTCTTTCACAAACACGGGTATCAAAAATATACTTACCCACCGGATTACCTGCTTCATTTACTGTTGCTCCTTTGGCAAACAAGAATGGAGACAGCATTCTGCGGCGATATTGATAAATTTGTGAATCGAAAGTAAACCAACGACGCAGATCCCAATAAATCTTATGCTCGAAAGCCAATTCCTTATAACGTTCTACACGAATAATATGCATACCTTCATTCGGAGCAAATACAAACGAACGGATACCTTGACCACGTTCAATGCCATCACGTGATACACTGGATAATTCTGCAGGACTGGTCAGCAACTCAGCACCAGCTCTTGAACGTATCTTATTGATACATTCGTAAGCGTCCTGTTGCATATCTTTTCCATCGATACTAGTAACGCCATTCTGGTAAAGTTCCAATGCAGCTTCAGCACGATTCAATAATATTTCGGCATAACGAATATCAATCCAAGATTGTGTTGAACTGTGTAACTGTGTTTCAGCAATTGTCCAGTTCAAATTCAGCCATTTAGCTCCATGAAAGCCTGTCAGTGTATTGCTCGTTCCACCATTAGCCGGACCATCCATTCCACTCTTATTAAGTTTCGCACCTGTAGAAGTCTCATAAGGCTTTTGTTCTTTTATATTCTCGGCTGTTGTCAAAACGTTATTCTTGAACCAATCATTACTTGTATAATTGGCGGTAGTCTGTCCATCATCCTTTATAAACTTGGCAATAGGTGTAGACGGATCAATTTCCTCCTTTATTATACCAAAACGAATATCCAGTTCAACTCCTTTATAAGTATGTCCAGGTAATAAGATAGAGCCCCTTAAACGAGGTTCTGCATTGTCTAATAAGTCTTTAACATCATTGTAAACAATATAATTACCATCGTCATCCGTTGTTTTCAAGTACCCTGTTGCAGGATCAATAGGCAGACCATCAAACAGTTCTACCCAATCCAATGTTACATTATAACGGTCACCATAAGTTGCCGTCATACGAGGCGGACAATATACAGCATCAAAACTATGAACAAAGTCATTTTTACTATACTGCCGGATAAGAATAGATTCATCGCTCTTATCGGCATTTGCAAATATCTCACGGAAATTGGCTTCTTTATCAGAGTTTCCTTCATATAATTTATAACCACCTTCTTCTACAATCTTGGATGCTTTATAAGCCTGCATAAAATAATCATTGGCTCTCCCTGCAGGAATACCAGTAAGCATCTTGCCACTTTCACTTCCTGAATAATTAAATGTCTGTCCATAACGGGCAACAGAGCCAGCATACAAAGCAACACGCGACTTGAAAGCTGCTGCTACATAAGTATTATTTGCACGGCCTGCCACTTTTGTTTTACCTAAATTCTCAATGGCATAATCTAAATCTGAAAGAATAAAGTCTATACACTCTTCATGACTGCTACGCGCTACCCACAACGCCTTCTCATCATCAGTCATGTCCTGTGGTGTCTCCAAAATAGGTACACCGCCATAGCGTTTTACCATTGCAAAATAAACATAAGCCCGAATAAACTTTGCTTCAGCAATCCATGATTCAGCACCTTTCAGTTTTCCCACATATGCAGGCAGATTAGCAATCAGATCATTAGCCTGGCGAATCGTTTTGTAACCCATACTCCAATATCCCTTTTGGGGAATATAAATACCTGTATTGTTACGATTTACAGTTTCACCCGTGCTGAGCATATCCCAAATAATACAATTCCAGTTATAAAAACCATTGTAATCACCATCATTTGACGTATTAAAATCTTCCATCGGCAACTGACTATACAAACCTGCCATATAGGCTGTAATACCACCTTCATTATATATATCTTCTCCCGACAGAATATTCTTAGGAGGAATATCCAAATCCTGGCATCCTACAAACATACCCCCTATAGCAACACACATCAATATATTTCTTAGCTTTTTCATACGATAATCTCCTTTTACTTAAAATGTAACACTTGCACCAAAGTTATATGTTCTATTCAACGGATACATATATCCATAGAGTTCAGCCGGTCTTTCCGGATCAACACCTTTCACACCTGTTATAGTGAACAAGTTATATCCATTCATATAAATTCTCAGATTCTTTATACCTACGAATGACAAACAATTCTTTGGTAAAGTGTAACCTATTTCAGCCGTCTTCAAACGCAGATAAGTACCTTTCTGAATAGAGAATTCAGAATTAATATCCGGAGTTGTACCACCATAAGAATAATACCCTGAAATCCATTGGCAAGAAGGATCATAGGGATCCTGTTTAGGATCAACCGGACGCCATCTATCCAAAAACATATCCAAAGCATTACCATTAAATTGTAACGGAGCAGACAACTGTTCGCCATAAGATACATAAGACATTGCAGCACCTTGGAAAGTCATATTAACATCAAAACCTTTCCATTGAGCAGAAAGAGTTAAACCAAAGTTCATCAACGGATAGTTTTTCTTATCCTGGAAATTAGCAGCAGTAGAATTAGTAGTTGTAGCAATAGGATATCTATCCATATCATCAATTGTACCATCACCATTCCAGTCTTCATAAACATAATCACCAGGAAGAGTTGCATTACCAGTAAATATATGAGAGTTAGCAATTTGTTCCCATGAGGCATAGCGACCGTCTGCACCATAACCAAACCAGATGTCATTATAACGGTTAGTTAAGTTATTTCTCCAGTTATCATATGAGTTACCTGACGGGGTGCGTTCTTTGTAACGCCACATGGAACGAGTAATAGCAATGTTTCCAGAAACACTATAATTTACCGACCCTACACGATTACGATGTCTCAGTTCAACTTCAAAACCTTTTGTACGGTCACTCTCCAAATTCTCTTTAGGCATTGCAGCACCAAATGTTCCTGGGATAGTAGCAATACGATTAGCCATCAGGTTATCACGGTCACGCTGAAACAAATCAAAAGAAACTCCTAATAGGCCATTCCACAAATCAGCATCAACACCCACATTCAGAGTTTTAACAGTATACCACGTAATATTAGGATTGGCTACCGCACGGAAACCTAATGAATTCATGAATGAACCATTGAAAAAATATCCTTTCGGAGTTTTATTAAATTTATCACCACTGGTATTCGGATAATCATATCCGGAAATAAATTGGTAATCAGCAACTGAATCATCTCCCATCTTACCATAAGAACCTCGAAGTTTCAGGTTATTAACAAACGGCAATTTATCTTTTATAAAAGTTTCTTCACTCATGCGCCACCCCACAGAAGCACTGGGGAAAAAGCCCCAACGGCTATGTGACGGAAATTTGGAAGAACCGTCATAACGAAAGGCGAATTCTAACAAATAACGCCCTTTATAATCATAATTAAATCTACCAACCAGCGCCTGAGATGCACTTTCTGTCAATCCATTTGCATTAGCTGTACCAACTTGATTAGCTGAATTACCTGCAAATAAATAAGGCAAAGGAATAGAGAAATCACGGGCTGCACGAATATTATCACCTACGCTGTGTGCTTCTTCAAACAGCAACAATCCAGATACATTATGATTTGATGCAAAAGTATTCTCATAGCTTACAGAAGCTTGCCACAAAGTAGTCCATGAATTCCCATAATAGCGTTCCAGATTAGTCGGTGACTGCATAGCATAAGCAGTATAAGTATCAGTTGCCTCACTATAAGTATACTCATTATACTCTTTCTTATATATGGTATTATCAGCTATAGAAGTATCATAACTGAACATGCCTTTCACCTTCAGACCTTTTACAAATGGCACAGCATATTCAAGTTCCATCGTAGACTGGAAGATTTTATTTGTTGTCTTATTATAACCGGAAACATCAGGATCTGTTGCTGCCAGAAGGTTCAACTGGTCAGATGACATCTTTTGGAAATATTCCGGATTATCATTAGCATACAATTTCTCATTAGGACTTGCACGCCACAAAGCTTTATAAACCTCCCAAGTTGATAAGTATTGACGTTGTTTACTATCAATAATACCATTTATTTTAATCGAGGCCTTTAAATTTTTAGCAACTTCAGCATTCAAATTTGCACGAAGATTATAACGGTTATAATCCATCGCTTTTGACTTGAAGAAGCCTTCCTGATCCGTATAACCGAAGTTTACATAATAATCAGTTTTTTCACTTCCACCACTTAATGAAACATTGTGTTGCTGCTGAGGAGCTGAATTACGAATTACCGCATCATACCAATCAGTAGATTTCAATGTCCCATTCAGATACTCTTCAATCTGCTCATCTGAATAAGTAAGTTGCGGATTTGTCAGATTACGCATTGACTTTTCATTAAATAGTCTCATACGATCTACAGCACCTACTGGTTCCAACATTTCTGCCGGAGTTTGAATACCATAATACATGTTGTATTCAATCTTTGGCTTATTCTTTTCACCTTTCTTTGTAGTAATCAAAACAACGCCATTAGCCGCACGTACACCATATATAGCAGCCGAAGCATCTTTCAAAACAGAAATTGATTCAATTTCATTCGGATCCATACGTTGCAAATTACCACGAGGAACACCATCAACTACGATCAATGGAGAACCAAAACCACGGATATCAAACTGGTTAGTGAATTCACCCGGCTCAGATGTTTTTTGAATTACACGAACGCCAGGAACTTTACCAGTCAACATGTTCTGAGCATTCTGGCTTTTAGTAGCAACCAGTTCTTCATTAGTAATAGCAGACACAGCTCCTGTCAGATTCACTCTTTTCTGAGTACCGTATCCTACTACCACAACTTCATCCAGTTGTTCTGAATCTTCTTTTAAAGTAATTTTATAGCTGGTTTTGTTATCAACTGCCACTTTTTTATTCACATAACCAATATAAGAAACTTCCAATGTTATTCCTTGGGGAACTGTTAGAGTAAAATTTCCATCAATATCAGTTATTGTACCTAATGACTTATTTCCAACTACCGTAACATTAGCACCAATAATTGCTTCACCTAATTCATCAACAACCTGCCCGGATATACTTCGGGAAGTTTGTGCATGCATCGGAGTAAGCACCATCAAGAACATCATTAGCATATACCCAAAAGCGTATTTGCTAACTTTCACAAAATTAGATTTGTTTTTCATGTGTTTCATAATCTCACTTTTAAAATTGTTTTTCATAAAATAACGTATCCTTTAGATAAAATAAGTAGGAAGGATGTGTCTTCGGTTAACTTGTATCTTTCATATGCATTTCTTTTAAAGTTATATATCCTTTTAATTTCCTTGTCTTTTTTAAATTGTTATCCTAAATACAATCTTGTATTTAATTCTTAAAAAAAAGAACTTATTGAACCTATTATTATCGTTATTGATATGGCAAAATTACATGCCTAAGATTAAAAATCGAGTGATATCACGCTTATCTGGTGCTTAATTTTGAATTAAATTAAAAGATTAATTGCTTCTTTACCAACATATAGAATGAGCTAGAACAAATAAGAACTTCTTTTTCATTCTATGTTGACCATATGGCTATCAGAGCGATTATTCTGTAGGAGATTGATGAATTACTAATGTCTTTTTTCATGAGGCATCGGATAAGCAGTAATCCAAACTTCAGGAGATTATAAATCTCCTGAGGCTCATTTCAATATAACTTTTATTTCTTTACCACTATATCTTATCCTCTTTATCACATCTTTACCTTTGAGTTTAATAATAAGGTCCCTGTCCTTTACTGCATAGTCGCCGGTGCGTTCTCCAACTATAAATTCCTTTGTACGATCATTCCACATAAACGGAATAGTACTATAATTACCATTTTTATATTTCAATGTCTCACCATCATCTTCGTATAAATTGAAACTTGCATTTTCCCCACCAAAGACATGAATTTCAAGCGGAACATCAACATTAATATTTTTCTCAACAGAAGTATAATAGGGGATGATAGAACCAGACTTCACAAACAAAGGCATTTTATCCAGAGGTGCTTCTGCTGTAATTGTATTTCCTCCTTGGTAGATTGCACCGGTCCAAAAATCTACCCAAGTACATCCTTGTGGCAAATATACAGAGCGGGAAGTTGCTCCTGCCTCCAAAACGGGGCAAACCAAAAGAGCAGGTCCATACATAAACTGATCTTTACAGTCTAATACATTTCGATCATAAGCAAAATCAAAAGCCAGTAAGCGCATTGGCGTATAATGCTCGTGAGTAACTTTACCAGATAGAGTATAAATATAAGGCAAAAGCCGGTATCGCAACTTTATAAGGTCAGTACAGATACGTTGTACTTCTGGTCCGTATGCCCATAACTCATTCGGTGCTTTCGTATCTCCCGGATAACGACGTCCATGGCAGCGAAAAACGGGACAGAATGTTCCATACTGAAACCAACGTACAAACAATTCCTGATAATCTTTTCTAGAAGGGTCTCCTCCTGAATAACCACCAATGTCTGTAGTCCAGTAGGGAATTCCTGTTGCCGTAAAGTTTAATCCTGCTGCTACCTGTGTTTGTAATTCGGCAAATGTTGTTGGAATATCACCAGACCACACAGCCGTTCCCCACTTTTGTTGGGAAGCCCACGCACAACGGGTCAACATATAAGGACGGATACCGGGACGAGCTTTGGTTATTCCTTCATAGAAATGCGATGCATGAACCAAAGGATATACATTTCGTACCTTCTGAGCTGGTCCGGCATAAGTATTAAGTGGCAAGTATGAGGCTACATGGTCAGGTTCCGGCCCATCTAAAAACCATCCATCGATATTCAAGTCCACTAAAGAAGAAACCTTATCCCAATACATTTGGGCTGCATTCGGATTAAAAGTGTCATATATATAGCCGTCAATAGCTTTGGCTCCTTCCAATATATACCCTTTTTGTGACATTTCATTATAATTAGGGATGCCCGGTTTGAAGCAGGGCCACATCGTCAAAACTACTTTCATGTCATAAACGTTATGGAGACTGTCCAACATTGAAGGAACATCAGGGAATAAAGTTTCATCAAACCTATGTGAACCAGTTCCGTACTTACCCCAATAATGATAATCTATAAAGATAGTACTTGCAGGAATATCCTCTTCCTTCATCTTTTTAGCTATCTCCATCACCTCTTTTTGTGTAGCATAACGGTTACGGCTTTGGTGATAACCTAAAGCCCAATCGGGCAACATCGGAGCCCCTCCCGTCAAAGAACGATATGCAGCTACCAAATTATCCATTTTATCACCTACAAAAAGATAATAGTTAACGATCTTACCGTAATCAGAAGCCAAACTCATACCGGTACTATTGTCTGTATAAATAGTCCGGGAAGGATTATCCCAAAACAATCCCCAACCGCCAGTAGAATAAATAACCGGTACCGCAGCTTGCGTATTAAACTGGACCAGTTCCCGCTTGGCATTCCGCAAGTTCATCAAGTTATCTCTGAACTGGCCCAAACCATATAAAGCTTCTTCATCCCGCAACAGGAACTTACAATATGCATTGACAGAATCTCCACACATATTCATTCTCGCTTTTTCCGGAAACTCTTTCAATAAAATATTTCCAGACTCATCAAGCAGACTGATATACCCTTTATTCTTATTTACAGTAACAACTAAACGGGAAGAACGTAATACAATATCTTCCCGAGTATCCTCCACTTTAAACTCTGCCACTTTTGCCTGTTGCGTTACGGCAAAACTTTTATATTCTCTTATTTCATTCTCAGAGCCGAACATCACATGTACACTTCCTATATTATAAGGTTGCAAATACAAAGTTCCACCTGAAGTCTGAATCCACAAAGCCTGCTGTTTCTTTTCCCAGGAAAGGACAGTTTGTGGTTGTCCTTCCTTAGCCACGACTTGTAAGACATTAGGATGTACTACATCCTGGTAATTCTCACCCAAAGAGACATCGCTAAAAATCCCTTTGCTCCCTTTTTCTGCTATGATTCTAATGCGGTCAAAATCAAATTTACCCGATAAAGTATACTCAGCATTTTCCAAATCAGGCACAGAAGCTGCGGTAGGACTATAAAAAACATATGCCTTATCAGCCTTTTCAGAAAAATCGATACGCACTACAACCAACTGCGGCTCCTGCATCTGTTTAACTTCAACAAATATTTTTTCACTATTACCTTTCTCTAATGAAAAGCCCAAACGCGAGCTTCCTTTTTCTTTCAACGCCAGAAAACTACACCAGACAGTTTTATTCACTTCGTCCAATTGCACATCTCTATATATACTCACCTTTTTAGAAGAGGCATCTAAATGCCAACACATTTCAGGCGCAGCAACAGATGCTATCTTCAGGCTTCCTTTTTCTTGCTTTACAGAGTTCATATTCCCTTTCCAGGAATCCTTTAATACAGGCTGTTTTTGGGCATATACAATAGAAACAGAATAAAACAAGATACTGATAATCAAAATTATATTTCTCATGACCGACTATTATTTACAACATTTACTTACAACTCCATTCTCCATAAGAGAGATATATCCCAATAAAGCCCCCCAATGATAGAACTTATCACTTCGCACAACATCATCACCTTCACCAGTGAGAGCATTATAATTCTCAAAGACATATCCATGTGATAACCAGGATTTCAATAATAATTTTTGGGATTTTTCGGCAAAGGCATGTCTTACTTCCGGAAATTCATAATTATTCAATCCCAGGTACACCAAAAAATTCAATGGTGCCCAAATGCGTCCCCGCCAATACTCATTATCTTTAAATGCAGGATCATTTTTAGGAACAGAAGGTATTACATATTCCCCCCAGAATTCATCAGTATTCAGTAAATGCTCTTTTATCATCCTCTCAGCTTGATTCTTTGCAGGTACTTTTGCCAGCAATGGATAAAAGCAAGTGGGTGAAGTACGATAATTAAATTTCAGATCTCTGGTAGAACGATTATAGTAAAATCCAGTCTTATCATCCCATAATCCTGCCAAATTGTTACGATAATATTCCGCACGTTTTCTAAGTTCGGTTACATCTTCTTTATGGCCAAGTTCTTCCGCTATTAAAGCCAGATAATCACAATCCATGATGTATAAAGAAGACATACCTACATCATGCTGCTCCAACAAATGTTTTTGCTTATTAAAAGGCACTCCATCATACATTGGAGAATTATCCAATCCAGATTCCAAAACAGCACCATAGTGACAATCCGTATCAAACTCAGACCTGAAATAAGTGACCTTTTCATAAGGATTACTACCTAAGCATAATAACCCTCCATCTTCTCTATTCTGGCTCCACCAGCGATTCCAGGTTAGTAATTCTTTATACAATAATTCCAAGAACCATTTTTCTTGATATTGCTTATATATTGTCCAGACAGCCAAAGAGCCAACAGGTGGCTGAGAACGATCTCTTGATTTAAAATTATTGCTATAAAAACAGTTAGGTACAAATCCACTCTCTGTTATCGCTTTGGTCATCTCTACAGCATTTGCATAAGCCAATTCTTTATTGCCAACAGCAAGCATCATCGATGCAAAGTAAGTATCCCAACAGAACAGTGTAAAACCACCAAAATCTTCACTGGCAAACCATTCGGAGCTCCAAATCCGACTTACAGGAGTAATCACCCTTCTAATGCCAGGATCATATATATTATCCCAAGCCAAAACACTTTGCATGGCATTATAGCAATCATAATTTTCACCAAATTGTTTCTGATTAGAATTAATAAAATCCCGGGCACGATTATTAATAAAAGTAATTGCATCATCTAATCCCATATTTTCTCCGCAACAGATAGCAACCGGAGCATCTAAAGACAGAATGAACTCCCTTCCTTTTTTCTTTAAAAGTTCACCTTCTATATTAGTTTTTATTTCAACAACTTTGTCACGTGATGCCTGTGTAAAGCCTAAACTATCCACGATAAGTGTATTGCCACGTTTCCAAAGATTTTCAGGGGTAACCACCAATCGTCCTCCTTTCTTCGTCTCAGTCAGTGGCCTGATTAGAATTACATTTTTAAGCCCCATAGCGGCACTTTCTACTTGTAACTTATATCCTCTCCAATCTATGGTCATTTTGGTATAAGCTCCATCAAATGAATGAGGGCCCGGCTGCAATAATGGTGCCTCTTTAGCTCTATCTCCGATTCTGAATTTCCTCACGCGACTCCCATCCGTATCCATCATATTAAGATCGACAGCAAAACCATAAGGAAGAAATACATGAGTCAACACACTACGTGTATCCCAAGTATTCCAACCGGAAGCCAATCGCTTTTGTAAATTCTCATATAACTCTTCAGGGGTATTACCTGAAATGCCTCTAATAGGATAAATAAACAGCCCTAATAAAAACAATCCGACGAACAAGTGCTTTTTCATAGTTTAACGACTAAATTACACATCATTTTAATTTTTCATATGAAAGGTTTCAAGAATACTTCCACGAATGCAAAATAAAAGTATCAGTCTTAAAAAAGCGGGCCATCCTTTATTAATTGGACATTAAAAAAGCGCTTAATCATAACAATTAAGCGCTCTTTTCTTACTTTCAAAAATTATCATCCATATAAATTACATAAGGGAACCTTATATTCCTCTCCTAATGAATCTCTATACTCTTTGCAGAAGCGGTCATATACACTCTTTGCAATACCCTTTTTACCTTGTATAAAAAGAATAGAGCATTTAGCCGCCAAAGCTTCTTCATTCAGAGGATCATGCAAGAACAGGATATCGGCAATACGCAGTACTGTATCATAATTATTACGTTGTACATCCAACAAATTCCTCAGCAAATCAATAGAAAGACTGGAATAAGAATCTTTAAATTCATCCAACCAATCAACAATGGTGTTTGACAGCAACGGACCATACAATAAGATTTCCAATATCTGATTCAGGAGCTTATCATCTCCATGCTCACCATTTTCCTTAAATTGACGAATACAATCCAGCGCCATCCGATAATCACAAAATACTCCCTCACGCCATCTGATACACAGAAATCCCGCATCACTGACAACTTCCACATCACCTACTTTTTCTAACAATACACGCAACTTACGCAAAGTCACATTACGGTTATTGCGAGCAGATTCTTCTTCTTTGTCTGACCACAGAATATCTGTAGCTTTTTTAGTCAAAATACCTTGCTTGCTTTTTTCCGTATAAAGCACCAGCAATATAAGCAAGCTTTTCAATCGTGGTGTAAAAGCTCCTGTTATGTCATTACCGTCTTTATCACGAACATTAAATGTGCCCAACAAAGAGATTGCCGAACGACTGCGATCAAAGTACTTTTCTACTACTGCAACCTCCTCTGCCGTTTCATTAACAGAGAGAACCTCCACCTGAGTGTTATTTTCTTTTGTATCTTCAAATTCGACTTTCTTTCTGCTGCACTTTATCCGGTAGAAAAGAAATACTACTCCTCCCAATAACAGGATACCACATGACCACCATAACCACACCGAAGCAGAGTCTTTATTCACCGTCTGCGCAATTTCATTATCATTCAGCAAAGGAGTATTGATAGAATAAATAGCCACATCATGTGTACGGTCACTCAAAATTTTATCCATCACCAGATACAATTTATGATGGGCAGGAGACGAATAAAAGCTAAAATCGCAATCCTGATGAACCAAATCATTATGAATAGGTTTCGATATCTCTACCCAAGCAGAATCATTCATAAAAACTTTCCAAAGGCTGCCTCCCCCTTTCATACTAACAGCATAAAAAGAACTGTCCGAAGGTTCAAAGTACATGGAAGATGCCATCAGCAATACATCTGTAGCCTGTCTTTTCTTCCATACACTACGAGACTTTCCCGTTTTCAGATTAATGGCACACAACTCATAATAAAAATGAGCATTGAATTCTTGCTTTCCCTGTTTATTTCCACGACCACCAAAAATATACAGTTCATCGCCTACTATACCTGCTGCAGACGAGTAACGGGGAGAAAGAGCAGGGGTATATGCAACTTCTTCAACTTGTTTCACACCCACTTTCAACCGATATAGGTTATTCCTATATTGGTAGAATCCATATCCTCCCCAAAAATAAAATGAAGAATCAGATGGATTAAACGTACGTGCATGGTTGTAGTAACGAGGTTCATCCAAATGTCTTTCACTCAGACTCCATTTCCCTTCATCGACAGACAAAGCTGCAACCAACTTTTCGTGTAAAGAATAAGACAATAACTGATTAGTCAGTGTATCATAAACCATGTGATCTGTATATTCCATGGCCGGATATCCCTCCACAATAGAGACCTCGTTCCGATTACCGGAAATACCATTTAATACTTCTACTTTATTTTGTCGCACAAGATAGAACAAGGCATCACGGGCATTAAAAGCAACATCCAAACGGCCTGATGTTTTCTCTGCATATATTTTCCGCCATTCAATATGATTATCAATCAGCCATGAGGGATAGGTTGCTAATGCCACAGCGCCTTCAACCTCATCAAGACAAACATCACCATTATGCTTCCACAGCTTCCAATATCTTATCAGTTCTCCATCGCGGGTAATCTTTATATCCCTAATGTCCATAGGAACTACATCTGCTGAGAAATATGGAGATTTTCCAAACAAAACTGTAATGTCTTTGGTACCACGCAATGGCACTACCATCGTAGTGTCCTTACTGTCATATTTCAAATCAATTTGATTCTCCTTTATATTAAGGTGTAAGGACACAGGAACCCATTTACCTTTTTCAATATTGGTATTAATGGCAAACATTCCCTCATTAAAAACGAGAGCAGGAAAATTCCTGTTATTATCACCTGCAGCAAAAACAAAATGAAGAAATTGATTTTCATTTGTACATAAATGGAGGATAGCCCCGAAGTCAGGCTCATTGCGAACCCACATTTGAAAATCTATAATAAACTCATTCTCCACATGAAAAGGAGAGTTCCCATCAAGAGACAAAGAGGTGCGTTCATTACCTGGCACAGAATGAGATTTAAAATGAAGGCCATAATCTGTAGAAGCCAACACCTTCAAATTTCCCAATGAGAAGAAACATAATATCCAAATTAGCAATTTACTTTTCATAGTATCTCGTTAAAGAACACTCTGCAAAGGTATAAAAAAATCCCCCATAACAAATAAAGGACACGAGAAATTGGAATCTGAATTCAATTAAACTGATATTATGCGCAAATTAATAACAAATTAATCAGAGAAGTAATATCTCTGGTTTACTTTTGTAGCAAAGGACAAAAAGCTTGTTCTATCATCAAATTAAAACAGTATTATGAAAAAACTTTTTTTTAGTCACATGAAAGTAAAATCGTTGATTACTTTTTTACTATTAGCACACTTTTTATCTGTCTCCACATTCGTAGGAGCCAAAGTACAATTACCCTCCGTGCTTAGTAGCAACATGGTATTGCAACAACAAGCAGATGTAAAGCTATGGGGAAAAGCCAAAGAAAATTCGTCTGTTACCATAAAAACATCATGGGATAACAAAACGTATAAAACGACTGCAGACAAGCAAGGAAAATGGTTATTAAGTGTCTCCACACCAACGGCCGGAGGCCCCTATGAAATTACATTCAGCGATGGAGAGGCTTTAACATTGAAAAACATATTAATAGGTGAAGTCTGGTTCTGCTCCGGACAATCGAATATGGAAATGCCTATGAGTGGTTTCGACCGCCAACCCACTCTGGGCACAAACGATATCATAGCCAAAGCGAAAGCCTCTACCCCAATCCGCATCTACAACACCGATTCTAGAGATGGAAGATGGGTACGGCAATATAGCAAAACTCCACAGGAAGATTGTAAAGGTGAGTGGTTAGAGAATACTCCAGTCAACGTATCCCACACAAGTGCAGCAGCTTACTTTTTCGCCCGATATATTCAGGAAGTTCTAGAACTACCGGTTGGTATTATTGTATCTTCTCTTGGAGGGTCAAAAGTAGAAGCATGGATGAGTCGGGAGGCCATAAGCCCATTTAAAAGTATTGATTTAGCCATACTCGACAATGATGAACCTGTAAAAAACATCACAGCTACCCCATGTGTACTCTACAATGGGAAAATAGCTCCTTTCACTAATTTCACCATTAAAGGCTTCCTTTGGTATCAAGGCGAAAGCAATCGTGACAATGCTGATTTATACCAAAGTCTGATGCCCGCTTTTGTCAAAGACTTACGCAGCAAATGGAATATAGGGGAATTTCCTTTTTACTTTGTAGAGATTGCTCCCTTCAATTATGAAGGTGCCGATGGTATCTCAGCCGCCCGCATGCGTGAAGTCCAGCAACAAAATATGAAGGATATCCCTAACAGCGGAATGGTCACCACTCTGGATATAGGTCATCCGGTCTTCATCCACCCGACAGATAAAGAAACGGTAGGTAATCGTCTGGCTCTTTGGGCACTTGCCCAAACCTATGGACGAAAAGGATTCGGTTACGCCACTCCTATTTATAAATCCATGGAAATATCAGGTAACAAAATATACATCAATGTGGACAACGCACAGCGTGGTCTTTGTCCTATGTGGACCCCGCTCGAAGGATTTGAAATTGCCGGTGAAGATAAAGTTTTCTACCCGGCCCACGCTGAAATAGAAACCAAAACTACCCGTCTTGCCGTATCATGCGATAAAGTGCAGCATCCGGTAGCCGTCCGATATGCTTATAAGAATTATGCCCAAGCAAGCGTATTCAACATCTATGGTATCCCCGTAGCTCCCTTCAGAACAGACAATTGGTAGAACACTGATTAATAAAATAAAAGGAATGGACATGAGAAAAAGAATACTCTTATTAATATGCATACTGTGTACCTTAGTACACAATATAGCAGCCCAACCAGAAAAGAACTCTAATCCAGAGTTCCTAGCCAAGGCTTTCGTACATCCGGGCATGGCACAAAGCAAACAGGACCTTGACTACATGCGCGAAATGGTAATAAAAGGCATACAACCCTGGAAAGCCGCTTTTGAAAATTTAAAGAAAAATACCTCTTTAGATTTTATCCCCAAACCATTTGCTGAAATATCAGTAGGTCCCTATGGAGCAAACAGTATAGGCGGACGTGAGTTTTCCGAGAGTGCAGAAACGGCCTATAACCATGCATTAATGTGGTATATAACCAAAGACAAAGCCTATGCGCGTAAAGCCATTGAAATCTTGAATGCGTGGAGCTATGTTCTCCGGGGATTCGATGCAAACAATGCCAAGCTGAATGTAGGTCTATTCGGATATTACTATCTCAATGCTGCTGAAATTCTGAAACATACCGATTCCGGCTGGGCATCCAAAGACCTACAGCAATTCACTCAAATGGTCCTTACAATCCTTTATCCCACTATCAAAGACTTCTTCACCGAAGCTAATGGCAATTGGGATGCATCCATGATTAGTACCATCATGTGTATCGGCGTTTTTACTGATAATCACGAAATTTTCAACCGGGCAGTAGAAAGATTCTACTGGGGGGAAGGCAATTCCGGCATCACCCGCTATCTCTATCCGGGCGGACAATGCCAAGAAACTACCCGGGACTGGGGACATGTACAATTAGGTATAGGTGAATTTGCCAAAGCTGCACAAACCGCCGACACGCAAGGATTAGATTTTTATAGTGTAGCTGATGACAGGCTGGCACAGGGCTTCGAATATACAGCACGTTTCATGTTAGGAGAACATATTGACTTGTTCGGAGTCTTTACAGACAGAGATAACGACAAATTCAGAGATATCTACGAATCCATATACCAGCATTACAAGGATACAAAAGGACTATTACTGCCATACACCGAAAAAGCAATAAAACAACACACACGTCCGAAGTCATCAGTAGGTTTTCTGACAGCAGCCAAAGCTCCAGTTTCCAACGCTCCGACAAAAACATCTCTTTATACAGGTTTCGATAAATTCCTGAAACCGACAGTAATCGGAGCATTAAAAGGCAAATCAAAAATGCTTCCTGCCAACAGCATCTTTGTAAAACCGGGAGAATCTATACAAAAAGCCATAGACTCCAACCAAAAGAGCGGTAAATGGATCATTTTGGAAGCAGGAGTACATACGCTGGAGACTCCTCTAAAGATATATAGTGGTACTCTCCTTGCCGGTCAGGGACGCGAAACTATTATCTTTCCGGCCCCACAAACAGGAACTGCAATCATTAATGGAGAAGAAATTCTCTCTGACGTCACTATTCGCGATCTTCTGATAGAAGGAGCCACTAAAGTAATCGAAAATGCCGATCCCAATCACGACCGTCGTAGCCGCTCATATATGAACGCTCCCAGCCGGGAAGGCATTATTTTCAAATCAAAAGAGAAAGACGGCATACAGGACATTACATTTGAAAATATTACCGTACAGAATTTCACCAAAAACGGTGTAGCCATAGTTGGTGGAAAGAATATTCGCATTAACCAATGTGATTTCAGTGATAACGGTGCCAGCGTAGTGCCAGGTGCCGGTTTCCATCATAATCTTCATTTGTCATACATCACAAATTGTGATATAATAAGTAGTCGTTTCGATACCTCCCCCTACGGAAACGGCATAAATGCCACTTTCTGTCAGAATGTGAAAGTTATCAACTCAGAGATGGCCCGTAACGGACTCTCAGGCATACGATGTGCAGAAAGTAGCCGGATAATCATCAACAACAGTCTTGCTGAAGGTAACAACGAGCACGGAATATTCATCGAGAAGCAAATGAACCCATGTAAAGACATTACAATCCATCAGAACACCGTACAAAATAACAGATATTGCGGTATTGATGCCCAAACAGCCATCCAACTAAATAACAAAGATAACAGAAGCCTTCATAACGGTAGAGAATAGTGAATAAAAACAATCCAGTGTCATGCCAACGCATGCACTGGATTGTAGCACTGAACTTATCGAAAAAGAACCTATTTAAAACTATCTTTTATCCTCAATCTATTTACCTGCCATTTTCTATTTTGCTTCGGGATTTACAAACAACACTTTCAACGAAGGGAGGAACTCATTTCTATTATCACATCTGAAGTTGCCACTGAATTCATTCTTGTCTCTTTCTCCGATTTTGATGCTTACTTTATTCCAACCTTGTAACAAAGGCAATTCTTTATAAGTAGCCTCGTGTCTGTTTTGTCCGGCAACAGCATATGTCTTATCATTAATGGCAAGCTGGCATTCTTTAGCTTTCACTACCAAAGTCAGCTTAGGCATATTAGGCTCAATCAATAAGTCATCCAATGGGCGGGGACTAAACACATAGATATCCAATGCCCATCCATCAGCCGTTTTCACTAACTTATCTTTTACAGCAGCCGGGAATACCAGTTGATTATCACGCAAGAAGAATACTTCATTTGATTTTACTTCAATCTCCCGGCAGTCAATTCCAGCATTCTTCAATATCATTCCCAATGTATTATATCCCTTTTCTGAATTAGTAAATTCTTTCAATGTACTGATATAGAAGCAGGAAGCACTATTCTGATATTTCACAAATACGGGAGTAGCGGCTGTACATTCATACTCACTTCGTACCGTACCGGCAGTCTTAATTTCTTCCGGACGCTTATTCCAAGCTCTCCAATCGGTCTTACAAGCATTCAGCAATACATCTCCTTCTTCCACTAAAGCACCCTTCAAAGAATATTCCGAAGCATCTGCCCGCTGAAGTTCACAGAAATAGAAATCAGAGTTATTCAATCCACGAATCCATGACTTCTGAACCGGCAGGTAAGAAGAACGTTTCAAATTGTCCAACGCTACCGGAAGAGGCAGTATCTCATTATATGCATTTACAGTTTCAGGAGTCAAACCCCATATCCACACGTCAGCACCTTTGGCAATATTAGCCAGCATACTCTTCTTTTCAGCAGCAGCCAAAGTGTAAGTACCGTCTACAATATAAATCATCCGTGCAGGAGCAGTCACTCTAGTAGCAAACTTCACACCCTGTGCATCCATTATGCCCTTTAACTTACTATCCTCTCCTCCTATGAAAATAACTTCCTTATATTTTTCAGCAGGAGCCGCCTCAGGAGCTTCATATTGCTTTTTGTCAACCTCAGCATAAGCCGACCAAGCCGGATGTCCCGGTGCATTAGCCGCACGCATGGCATCATACATAGGCCACGGATCGTACAAAGGCAGGTTAGGATCATATCCCGGGTTGAACGTAGTGCAATAAGGCCCTACACGTTCCGGCTGTACACCCGGTACACCTTCTTTGTATTCTGTGAAGAAAATACCATCTTTGTTGATATCCGGTTCCGTAGTTAAGTCTCTCTTACCCAGCGGCAGAGGTTTCAGAGAATACCATGCCATATTGAAGACCGTACTGTAAGAAGCATTCATAGAACGCTGGTTGGCAAGCAGATGATAACATTCGTTTGCCAATCCTTCCATACGACCCAGTTGAGATTCATAAGCTCTTTCACCGTTATATTTGGCTACTTGCTCCGGCGTACCGTAGTAAGCCATACTATGTTCGCCGATCCCCCAGGGCTTGCCGATTTCCACCCAATGCTTCATTGAGCCCATATCACCATAGTGACCTACCGTAACCGGCAATATACCGTCTCCGTCATCCTCGCCATCAGCAGAAATCCAGGGACGCGTAGGGTCGTTGGCACGAACAATATCCCTCCAATCTTCCCAAGCCTTTTTCTGAAGAGGCATCAATTCCGGTCTGTTATATACATGTAGTATTACAGGCTTATTTTCATTACTGATACTCCAACCGAATACAGAAGCATGGTTGCGGTCTCTGAGCACAAAGCGTCTCAGATGTTCTTTGGATGCTTCCCAGAAAAGGTCAGAGTCCAGTTTCGGGCCACCGTCACTTGCCCAGTTGGCAGTTTCATTCAGTACACAGATACCCATTTCGTCAGCTACATCCAGATAAAAACGAGGATAGATTTGTGCATGAGGACGAACTGCATTTCCATTCATACCCTTTATGGCAGTAAACCAAGCCCATGCATATCTACGCGTCATCTGCGGAATTCCCATGAAGTGCCAGGAGTCACCTCTCAACTGATAAGGTTTGCCGTTCAGATATTGCGTAGTACCTTGCAAAGTCCATTCACGCCATCCGAAACGCTCATATTTGACGTCCAGAGTTTGTTTCTTTGCCTGCAATGAAAGCAATACGGCATAAAGATTAGGTTGTTCGGGTGTCCAGAAGTTCAATTCACCGGATACCGGAACCTGCAACACCACCTTTGTTGAAGCATTGGCAGGGACAGCCACTTTCACGGGAGCCACTTTCAGCGCTTCCTGTCCCAGTTCCCAGGCAGGCACCGGAGCAGAGTTCACGTCTGTTCCCGCTAAATTCAGCCATTCATTAATATTACCCTGAATCTGCAAGTCAGCTTTCTTCTCCGTATTATTCTGTACGGTTACTTCCAGTTCGAGCATATTCTTCGAAACAAGCGGTTTCACGTATACATCTTCCACGTGTACTTTGGGCAAAGCCAGCATATATACATCCTGCCAGATACCCACAATGTGATAACCCCACATGGAACCTGCGGGAATAATGCGACGACCGATAGTAGAATTGTTCTCAAATAGCGACTGGCTACGAACCCCCACCCATACTTCGGCAGTTTCACCGGCAGCCACCTTATCCGTAATGTCTACGCTGAACGGAAGGAAGATATCAAAATTCTCACCTACTTTCTCTTTATTCACATATACTTCCGTATATCCGGATACAGCTTCAAAATAAAGTTTTATCTGTTGCCCGTCCCAATCAGTAGGAACGGTTATCTTCCTCTTCATCCATGCCATTTTCACTTGTTCCCATTCCTTCGGATAAGATGGATAGTTACGATGGTCGGGGCCTTCCAAGCCTCTGTTAGCAAAAGAGTTGATATTCCATGGAGAAGGAATCTTGATGCGCGTTTGGCTCCATGCATTTTCTTGTGGAAGCGGCAATTCCGGTGCAATACCTTTACCTTGCACATATCCCTGCGGCAAAGCCACAGGTTGGAAATCCCAGAACCCATTCAGGCAAATCTCTTTCCTATACTCTTTTTCGGTCTTGTTCACAAGGCCCTCACTTGGTGCAAATGCGAAATCATACACCAATTTCCCGTCGCTTGACGCACTCTGCCCCACCACTTTTCCGGGTAGTGTAAACAAGACTGACAGCAAGCATACTAAAATTGCATTTCGTTTCATTTAAGATACTATTAATTAGATATTAGACATATTTATGTTCTGTCTGCAAAGTAAACGACAGGACATTAAAAAGGTGGTCGAAACAGAATTAATATAGACTTAAAAACACATTAATCATTCATATTTCAGGTTATTTACACGATAAGATGTTTTTTTCTTTGAATTTCGTACCTTTGTCCTATGTACTAACAACCATGAGCGCGGACAAATTTAATATAAATCTTCAAGCATATGGCAACTTACACACATTTCGGAAAGCAGGCAGATGTATTCAAACATTTGATATTTTGTGAGGTTCTTCAAAACGAAAAACCTTCAGTCTATGTGGAGACAAATTCAGCCTCCGCCATTTACCGGATGGAACATACACCGGAACAACAATACGGCATTTATCACTTTCTGGAAAATGCAGATAGAGAAGAAGTACTAAAGAATTCCACTTATTATAAATTAGAAAGCCCGGAGATGGCAAAAGGGAATTATTTAGGGTCTCCTGCTTTAGCCATGAACATATTGGGAGAACAAACCCGGCAATATCAATTCTTTGATATAGAAAAGGAGGCTTTAGAAAACGTGAGTCGCTATGCTGATAGAATGAAGCTAAATACTGCTGTCCAGACCTGCAATTCTGATTCACTGACAGGAGTAATGGAGCTCTTACCCTCACTCCCTGCATCTTCTTTCGTCCACATCGACCCTTATGAGATTGATAAAAAAGGAACGTCCGGAACTACGTATCTCGATATATTAGTAAAAGCTACACAAGCAGGCATGAGGTGCCTGTTGTGGTATGGTTTTATGACCGGAGATGACAAGACTCATCTCAATCAATATATTGCCGACAAACTGGAAGAAGCAGGTATCCATGAATACACTTGCGTGGAACTGACCATGAATTCCATCAGGAAAGATACAATAATCTGCAATCCGGGGATAGTAGGCAGTGGCATTTTAGCTACAAACCTGTCACAGAAATCAAATACATTGATTCTTGAATCTAGCAAAAGATTAGTCAATCTCTACCAACATGCCGAATATAAAAGTTATGATGGAAGTTTATATAGAGAAGTATTGCGGGAGTTCCGGACAGGATAGTGACTCCGTTCCACAAAAAACTCTTTTGGAGAGCATCAATCCAGTCTCACTCGACAGTTACCTTAAAACGGCATTTTTCTGCGCCACCCAAAACGGTTTCAATTATTTCCACGCTGATTTTTTTATCGGGTAACAAATTTCCGATAATATACAATACGCTCTGGCGTGAACATTCGCAATGTGATACGTCTTTTACTTTTCCGCTTGCCACGTCCGGACAGACACATGCCGGGTAACCAATTTCATAAACATGTCCTTCTTCAATTGTCTTTGCGAAAAGCCATTCTGTATTCCCATATCGTTTGTACTGTTCGTCTAAACAGCAACCACATTCTTCAAATTGCTTTCTTTGCATTGGCAATACCGTATCCTTGACACAATGTATCGCCTTGTCTTTATAATCTATCATATTCACTTAGCTTCATTTTAAGATATCTATCTTTTTCTATTTGCAGCAATTATTATCAATGCTTGTGGCAAAAAAAGCCAGAAACCAGAAATAGGCTCTGCAATACATCCTACCACAGTAAATACCAAAATGCAGTATCCCAAAAACAGAGGTGCAGGTTTATGCTCTTTTTGGATATAGTATTGGAGTGTTTGCCCCCAGAGAACAAGTATAATCCCACACACTAAAAACCAAAGGGCGAAAGCACGGTTGTAATTATCACCTGTGGAGTTTATGAATCCATCTTTTATCATGTCTGCAAATTCCTCTTTTTCAAGCAGTAGTGCATAAATCGTGTGGATTATTCCTGTTATAACAAGAAATGTTCCACTATATTTCCAAAGTTTCATATTCTTATTTTTTTTAACTTCTGGTTAAATTCATCATTATCACATTTACCAAATAGCAAAGACATTCCATAGGGGGGGGATATATACAAGGTCTGGGGCCTTACTGACTTGTCCACGTAAATTTTACTCAATCACCGCACGAGCAAAGAAACAGTTGTTTCATGTTATTCTGTGCTGCAAAGTTAAAAATCGGACAGTTTATTTCGACAGATTACCCGATAACCACATATTAGTCAATAATATAACAATTAGCAATTTAGTTATAGTCTCTTCATATATGGCAAAAAAAAGGCTATCTATCCCAGACAGCCAATCTTTGTTAACCTTAAATCTAAT
>CAJMQU010000023.1 GCA_905215555.1 uncultured bacterium | reverse complement strand
TTAAGAGAGAATTTATGAAAAGAAAATTAATGCTGTTATTGGCCTGTCTTTTTGTTGGAATAGGCCTAGTAACTGCCCAAACTCAGACGATCACGGGTGTTGTGATTTCTGAAGAAGACGGGCAGCCAGTTATTGGAGCCTCTGTATTAGTAAAAGGTACTCAGTTAGGTACTATTACTGGTGTAGATGGTGATTTTACTTTATCGAACGTACCAAGTTCTGCGAAGACTTTGCAGATTTCGTACATTGGAATGCAGACGCAAGAAGTGGCTATTAAATCTAACTTGAAGGTCGTATTGAAGGCGGATGCAGCCTTGTTAGATGAGGTTGTTATTGTAGGATATGGTTCTAGTAAGAAGCTGGGCTCAGTTGTTGGTTCTGTTACAGCTGTAAATGGTGAAAAACTGGAGAAAAAACCGGTTGCAAACATCGGTGACGCTTTACAAGGACAAGTTGCAGGTTTGCAGGTGTTTACTCCTAGTGGGGAACCTAGTGGGGCTGTACAAATGCGTTTGCGTGGTGTAAGTTCTATTAATAGTAGCTCTGAACCATTGTTTATATTGGATGGCTCTCCTATCTCTTCCGGTGCATTTACTGCATTAAATCCCAATGATATTGAGAGTATGACTGTATTGAAAGATGCATCTTCAACTGCCATTTACGGTTCACGTGCAGCAAACGGTGTTGTAATCCTAACCTCTAAAAGAGGAAAAAGAGGAGAGAAGGCCAAAATTACGATAAGTGCCCAATATGGTGTATCGAAGATGACTGGCGATAACATTACTATGATGAATGCAGAACAATGGTTGAATCTGCAGGAAATACTTGACCCATCATTGAAAACAAATCAGTCTTTCCAAAGCGAAAAGGATTTCTATATTAAAAACGGAATTTCTACAGATTGGGCTGATGTATTCTTTGGGGGTACAGCACCTATGCAACAATATGACTTAAGTATTTCCGGTGGAACGGAAAGTTTAAATTACTTCTTATCCTTTGGACATTATGATGCCGATGGTATAATGGATGATTCGAATTTACGCCGTGAGACACTACGCTCAAACATCGAAACGAATATTACTAAATGGTTAAAGGCAGGGGTAAACCTGAATCTTTCATATCAAAAGTATGCTACTGCTGCTTTTGGTACTACTCCTAATCAAGTATATAATAAAGCATATGCAGCCCGCGTTTATCGTCCGGACCAGAGCTATTATGAGATTTTGCGTGATGATAATGGAGATTTTATCGGCTATGGTGACCGTTTGGATTACTTCGATAAATTGAACTACTATAATCCATATTACTTATCAGAGATACAGCCTGCTGCACGCGATATGGCACGTATCAATGGTAATACATTCATTAATATTAATCCAATCAAAGGATTGAATATCCGTGCTGCTCAAGCTGTTGAGGCTTTTGATTATCGATATTCTTATAAAGCTTTACCTGTTGGGCCGTTTGAGGGTGCAGGTAGTGCAACAGAGTCTTTCCAGCGCTACTACTCGTTTACCTATACCAATACTGCAGAGTATAAATTTACAGCATGGAATAATCATAATTTCAATGCCTTAATAGGACAAGAGTCTATTGTTACCAAAAATCAGTCATTTACATCTGAGGTAGAGAAGTTGACTGACCCGCGCTTAATGTTATTAAGTGCAGCAGCTAATGCAACGATGCCTTCTCATTCAAAATATGATAAGATTTTTAATTCTTACTTTGCCACTTTCAGCTATAATTATGATGAGAAGTACTATTTAGACCTTACTTATCGTAGAGACGGTTCATCATTGTTTGGTTTGAATTCTCAATGGGGTAACTTCTGGTCTGCAGGTGCAATGTGGGATCTGAAGAAAGAAAACTTCTTGAGTGATGTTTCTTGGCTGGATCAATTACAATTAAAAGTAAGTTATGGTTCTGTAGGTAACTCTTCAGGTCTTGACCCTTATATGTCATTTGGTCTAATTGGAACAGGCCCATTGTATGGTGGACAAAGTGGTACTGCAGTTGCTAATCCTGCTAATCCTGATTTGACTTGGGAGGTTGTTAAATCTACAAACGTAGGATTGAGCACTCGTCTGTTTGATCGTGTAAGTTTGGATGTTGAGTTCTATAATCGCATGACAGAAAACATGCTTATGGAAATCCCGTACTCTTATACAACTGGTTTTGAAGCAGGTTGGGGTAACGTAGCAAATATGCGTAACCGAGGAGTGGATATCACTGCAAATGTTGATGTATTGAGAGGTGTGAACGGTTTTGACTGGACCATTTCAGCTAACGTGAACTATAATAAAAATGAGATTACTCAATTATTCAATGGACTTGATGAATATGTATTGGCAAATACCGGTCTGAAACTTGAAGTAGGCAAGCCTTATGGAGAATACTATTATACCAAATGGGCAGGTGTCGATCCACGTGATGGTTACAATATGTGGTATGATAAGAATGGAAATTTAACTAAAACATATTCAGCGGATGATGCTGTCTTTTTAGGAAAGCAACGCTATGCGCCGTGGTCAGGTGGTTTTGGTACTCGTCTCGCTTGGAAGGGGATAACGGTCAGCGCAGATTTTTCATTTATGCTCGGACAGTATATGATAAATAACGAACGCTGGTTTACGGAGAATCCACAAATGGCTAATAGTCGCAATCAAACCACTGAAATGTTGACTATGTGGCAAAAGCCTGGTGATATTACTAATATCTCGACTCCGGACTCTCCTATGCAGTTTGATTCTCATTTATTGGAGAATGCTTCATTTATGCGTTTGAAGAATTTAACTGTAAGTTATACTATGCCTCAACGCATAATGAAAAAGACCGGATTTATTGAAGGTGCCAAAATATTCTTTGTTGGGCGTAATTTATTAACTGTTACTAAATACAAAGGATTCGATCCGGAAATCAACAGTAATATGCAATTAGGAAACTATCCGAATACGAAGCAATTCTCATTCGGCCTTGAACTTACTTTCTAAACATTAACTATAAAAGAGATTAAAACAATGAAGAAAATATCTATCATATTAGCAACATTGCTTGTTACAGGTCTCTCTTCCTGCGATATGGAGAAATACCCATACAGTTCAGTAGAAGAGTCTAAATACCTGACAACAATGAACGACTTTGCAAATGCACGTATTGGAATATATTCCTACTATCGTTCCTTAACAACAGGTGGGTACATATTAACTCCTGAGTTACAATGTGATGATTTTCACGCTACGGCTGGTTTTTCCAATTCATATGGCAATCAGTATCGTTGGGATTTCCAATCTTCAGACGGTAATGTTGAAGGGGTATGGAAAAATCATTATGCGCACATTGCACGTTGTAACTACTTTATTGATGGCTATAATAAAGTGCTGGATGGTACTGTTACCGATTTGAGTGACGCTAATAAAGAACTCATTGCAGCTTATGCCGGTGAAGCATATTTCACAAGAGCTTATAATTACTTTCAACTGGTGGGATATTTTTGTAAAGCTTATAATCCCGCAACTGCAGAAAGTGATTTAGGCTTACCTCTGCAATTGGTTTATTCACCGACATCAGATGCAAGTGCTTATCCGGGACGTTCTTCTCTGAAAGCAACTTATGAACAGATACTCAGTGATTTGACAGAAGCCAAGAAACTTGTAAATACAAGTAAAACAGTTATCCAATCACAAAGAGCTTTAAACTATATTTCTCAAGATGTAGTAACTGCATTTCAAGCACGTGTTGCGTTGCAAATGAAGGATTATGCAACGGCTATCAGTCATTCAACATCGCTGATCAGTGGAGGGAAGTATCCTTTATTGGATTCTGAAGATGGAGGCGAAGCTTTCCGTAATATGTGGGTAAAAGATACTGGTTCTGAAGTAATCTGGCAAATTTACATGAGTGCAGATGAATTGGGAAGCGCTACAGGAACTACTTTCTGGGGACAGTATAAAAAGGATGATCTTTCTTCACAGGTAATGGACTACATTCCTTCACAAAAGCTTATCGACCTTTATGAACAGGATCGCGATATTCGTTTTGCAGCTTATTTTGCTCCTTTCACGTTAAAAGTCTCTACCGGCGCTACAGGAGATATCTACGTATTCGATAAATATCCCGGCAATCCGGAAATCTATAATGTGGTAGGTGTTGACAACCATTATACCAATAAGTCGAAACCTTTCCGGATTTCCGAACAGTATTTGATTGCAGCCGAAGCCTATGTCGGTGACAACGACATCATTAATGGAGCAAAGTATCTGAACTTACTGAGAGCTAGTCGCCTTGTTGATTATGTAGATGTTACTTATAATAGTCCGAACGCTTTATTAGCTGATATCCAAGACGAACGTCACAAAGAATTAGTTGGCGAAGGTTTCCGTCTGACAGATTTGAAGCGATGGGGATTAGGAGTAAATCGCGAAAATGCAACTCAGGACGCAGCTTTGGTGTTATTGCCTGGTGGTACCAATACAACAGCTTTAACTAAAGCAGCTGATGACTTCCGAATGGTATGGCCCATTCCAAAATCGGAAACAGACGTTAATCCGCAGATCAAAGGCCAACAAAATCCCGGATATTAATTTGTTGAATTCTTAATTTTTGAAATATGAAATATTTGAATATATATTTATTGGCTTTATTGACAATCTTAATTGTCGGCTGTTCGGATGATGATCCAGCAATGAACAGTACAAATACGACAGTCTCATTTGCACAATCTGAAGTGATTTTCAATGAGAATGCTGGTATAGTAAAAATTCCTCTTGCAATTGAGGGTGAACGGAACGGAATGATTAAAGTGACATTTAAAGTTGAAGATGGCAGTGCCATTGTGAACGAGCATTATATTGTTACAGCTACAACCGTTTATATCCCCGTTGATGCCGGTGATACTTTTGGCTGTGAGGTGCGTCTATTAGATGACGGTATGACTGAGAATGACGACCGCAATCTGAAAGTGAGTATTGAAAATGTAGAAGGTGCGCAGGCAGGAGCAACCTCTACATGCAATGTTATACTGAAAGATGTGGATAAGAATCCATACTTCAAATTGATGGGTACTTGGACATTTAATGCCGTTAAAGCAACAGATGGTAGTGCAGTTAGCTTTACTGTGACGATTTCCGATGGTGGCGATGAAGCAAATCTGGAAAAGAGTTATGTCTTTAATGGATTTACAGATGGAGCGGGATATGATGCAACCATACCTTGGACGGTAGATTATAATAAAACTTCAGAAACACTTTCTGTTGTGCAAGGTCCGACTTATGCAAAATACAATTTCGGATTTGTGGGTGAAGTACGAGTTTGTCCAATGGATTTTACTGCTGCATTGTCCAAATCTCTGGAAGGTACTTGGAATGAAACATTCGACAGGATTGAATTTGATCCCGATGGAATTATCGGTGTAGGTGTATTCGATTCTGGAGAGTATGCAGGTTATTGGGCTGTATATGCAGAATGCTACATGACCAAAAAATAAATTGTTCTTTGAATAATTGACTTTATGTATAGAAAAGGCTATGCTGCTTTTACGGCATAGCCTTTTCATCATTAAATAAGATTGAAATATGAAAAAAACTATTATCATCTTTGTTCTGGCTTTTCTGGTCTGCTCAGGATGGCTTTTTGCGGCTCCGCGCACTCCACTGCAAGCATTAGAAGTGGCCCGCACATTTGTACGTTCTCATGTAAGTATGAGGCATATTGATACAAAGGAGTTGAAACTGATAAATGGACAAAGTATACAGACACGTGCCATGGTTTATCCTGCTTATTATATTGTTAATGCAGGGAATGATAAGGGATTTGTCATCATTTCGGGGGATGATTGTGCACGGGACGTATTAGCATATTCAGATAAAGGAAGTTTGGATTACGAACATTTACCTGCCAACGTCAGGTATTGGCTGGATTTCTATGCAACTGAAATAGAACGGATGAATATAAATGGTAGTTCTGTGGAAAATCTGGCTGAAGCTCAGGGCTTGGTAACGAGAGTAGTTCCGCCGGTTATCACACCGTTGTTGGATAAAATAGAATGGGATCAGGGAAATCCATATAATCTGGATTGTCCGGAAGAAAAAGGCGAACTGACAGTTACCGGTTGTGCAGCTACGGCACTGGCTATGGTGATGAAATATTATGAGTATCCCAAACAGGGAACAGGGAGTCACAGTTATACAACTTCTACTTTAAAAAGAACACTTTCCGTAAACTTTGGAGAGACAAGCTATAAATGGAATTTGATGTTACCTCAATACACAAGTACCGCAACTGAGGAACAAAAGAAAGCTGTAGCCGAATTGATGTTTCACTGTGGCGTTGCCATGGATATGGATTATAATTTGAGTGCATCCGGTGGTAGCGGTGCAGGTATCTTCAAACAATATAATGCATTGACGAAATTTTTCGGGTATAATCCTAACATCTATTTTGAAGGACGTGACTATAACACTGAAGGACGTTGGAAGAATATGATTCAGAAGGAATTACTTGCTGGACGTCCTGTCTTATATAATGGACAAAGTTCAGGGGGAGGCCATGCATTCGTATTGGATGGTTGCAATGAAGATGATCTGTATCATTTTAACTGGGGATGGAGCGGATATGCAAACGGATATTATTCTTTAAGTGCTCTGAATCCCGGATCGGGGGGGACAGGAAGTGGAAGTGGTGCCTATAATGACATGCAATATATCATGCTTCTTGTACAACCGGAAGCAACCGGAGAGATTATCAGTGGATTTACATTGGAAGGAAGTATGAATGCCACGAAGAATCAATATGGAAGAAATGAGAGTGTCAGTGTAAAGTTCACAAAGATATGGAATACTTCTACTACAATGAGTGGCATCATCGGATTGGCTTTATATCAAGGAGATGAGTTCATCACATTCCTTACAGAACCGACTTCAGTTTCGGACATAGCCATAGGAAGCGGATGGAATAGTATTACATTTAGCGGAGTGGTCCCTACTGGGATTTCCAACGGCAACTATCAGCTCCACTTCGCTTCACAAAAAGTGGGTGAGAAAGTGCCGACTATGTTGCGTGGATTAGAGGATATGAATACTTGTTTTAATATAGAAATCACAGACAACAGTATTCTGCTTAGTAGTCCGGATAATAAGTTCGGGCTATCACAATTGGCTCAGGCAGAATTGATTGGCGAAGCTGTAGAGGGGAAAGACATAACTTTTACACTGCAAATAGAGAATAAAGGTATGAAATATGAGGACGATTTTGCTGTTTATATACGTAAAAATGGAGCATTAGTCCCCTATACACGTATAAGCAATTATACCGTAATACCGGGTAATGCTTCAACTACCATTACTATTTCAGGAAATCCTGAATTACCGGCAGGAAAATATTATGCTATAGGAAGTTATCGGGAGGCAGGTACATGGAAACAGTTTACGGGCAATGAATTGAGGCTCATTTTCACCATCAAAGATGTAGAAACAGGCATTGAACAGGCTGAATCTGTTCAGCCATTGAAAGTTATTACTACAAATACCGGTTTGGATATTATCAGTGAGAACCTTGATGAAGTGATTGATGTATATTCCGGCTATGGGGGTAAAATTGCAAGTTTAAAAGGAGGAAAAGCTACTGTGGCATTATCACAGAGCGGTCTTTATATTATAAAACAAGGAAAGAATGTTTTAAAGGTATTGTATAATCCAAACTAGAGATTCTCCTTCTTTATATAAATGAACTTTCAGAGGCTATCTCATACATTGGGGTAGCCTTGTTTTGTATTCTGATGAATGGTTTTAACCTCTTGATTGCTACAGGCTACTCAAAAAAAAGAATTCTTTTGCTGTCATTCCGGTAAATATCTTTATATTAGCGCAATTTACACAAGTGTATTTCATAAATGATAATATATGAGGCATTTACTATTCCTTTCTTTTTGCTTGTTTACCTGTGTGCTATATGCTGATAGCGTATCGGTAGAGCAGGCTCAGGCTCTGGCTGCAAACTTTTTTAATGTCAATGCGCAAACTCGTAGCGCATCTCCACAGATACAATTGGTATGGGATGGAGAGAGAGTGGAAACGCGTGCCGCCGGAACAGCTCCTGCTTTTTATGTCTTTAATCGTACGGATAGCAATGGGTTTGTTATAGTGGCGGGTGATGATGTAGCTTTGCCTATACTTGGCTATTCTTATACTAATAACTTTGTAGTAGATGGCATGCCTAGCAATATTCGAAATTGGATGAATGGACTTCGGGAACAGATAAATGCTGCACGGGAGGAAAACAGTATAGCGTCCGCGGTTACTGTTGAAGCTTGGCAAAGTGCAGCCCGTAAGGCAGTTGGAACTCTTGAAAAAAAACTTAATACCGCCAATTGGGATCAGGGGGCTCCTTATAATGCTCTTTGTCCTTTGAATGGTGCAACGAGAACCGTAACAGGTTGTGTTGCAACAGCACTAGCTATTCTGATGAAGTACTATGAGTGGCCTGAAAAAGGTGAGGGTACTCTTCCAGCTTATGAATATGAAATGATGCAGGGATACTTGTCAGTTACTAAAAGCATAGAATCCAGACAATTGGGACATTTGTATGATTGGAAGAAAATGCCGCTTTCGTATAAGGGCGGAGAGTCTGCGGAAGCTAAGTCCGCAGTGGCTACTTTAATGTATGATTGTGGAGTTATGTCACAAGCTCAATTTGACACAAGTGCAAACGGAGGAACGGGGGCTATTACACAAGTAGCTATTCAAGGGTTGATTAACTATATGAGCTATGATAAGGGGGCCAGATTCTTGTTGCGTGAGTGGTATACAGATGTAGAATGGAATAAAATAATGAAAGAAGAAATTGCTGCGGGGCGGCTGGTGCTGTACGGCGGTGCCAATGAAGAAGGAGCAGGCCATCAGTTTATTTTGGACGGATATACTGACGATGATTATTTTTCTGTGAACTGGGGCTGGAGTGGATATTGTAATGGACTTTATCTACTTTCTGGGCTTAAGCCGGAAGGACAGGGCATAGGAGGAAATGTTGGCGGGTTTACTGTCGGTCAGGATGCTGTTCTGGGCATAGGGAAAGCACAAACCGGCTCTGCTTACGTTGAAACTATAGTTCTTATGCCGGGAGCTGATTCTGCTGGTAAGGGTTTGTTTACCACTGAGACTGATTTTCAACCAAGAAAGCGTTTTGTTATTGCGGCAAATTATTTCTTTAATATGGGATTTAGCAATATTAATGCTGAACTCGTTCTTTCACTGATGAATAAAGATGGGGTATTTATAGAAGATATTTCTGCTTTGATGAAGCTCCCAGACTGGAAACCGGGTACTGGTTATGGTCATAACGGTATTCTTTGTGAAATCACGACAACTATAAATCCGGGTGACCGTATCTGGTTGCGTTACAAGAGTTCGAACTCGGACGGATGGCAGAGAGTGATGGGGGCAAGTGGTGCTGTCTCTGAAATAGTGCTGAAGGTCGATCCTACTTCTATTGAAAAAACGGAAAAAGAGGAAACCGTATCAGTCTTTGTAGAGCAAGATTATGTAACGGTGCATACGACTGAGTCCATAGATGAAATTGTATTATATGATCTGGATGGCAGAATATTGGAAAAGAAACCAATAGAAAAGTTAGCGTCCTATTCTCTGGCTCTTGGCGGTTATCCTGCCGGAGTTTATATGTTGCAAGTAAAAACAGAAAAAGGTATTGAAACCCGTAAGTTCGTGAAGAAATGAAGAAGGTTATGAATATTGGAATGGTAACATTGCTTGTGCTGTTTGCAGGCTGCCGTTCCGTAAAGAAAGAGAGTGTTATGATATCTGATGGACAAAAAAACGGGCTGACCTCTTCGGTTGCAACTACTTTGATGACCGGTGGTAATTCAGCTTCTACTTCTCCTGTGGTATATATTTATAAGATGAAAAAGGACTACTCCCATCAGGTGCCTGTAATGATGGATCAGTCGCGTAGCCGAATTGTTTCTTACCCACACCCGACCGACTTGCTTTGGGGAGATGAACTTCGTTTGCCCACTCTGTTGGAACAGGATTATTGGCTGGATAATAAAGGAATAGGTCCTAATGTTGCTTTTCTTACCTATACTTATGAAGAGTACAGCAAACTTCCGGAAGCCCCTTCTATAGAAGATTTAATGGCGAACATTGTCGAGAAATATCCGTTATTAGAGATACGTGCGTGTGGCAGGCGGGCTGACTATAAGGATATCGTTTCTGAATTAAATGAAAAGATTTCTGAAGGATTTCTGCAAAAATAATTATATTTGTCGCCGCTAATAATACATATATATAATTAAGGCATAGTAAATGAAAGAATTTATAATCTCCGAAGTACAGGCAGAAACGGCGGTATTGGTTGGTCTCATCACAAAAACCCAGGATGAGCGCAAGACGAACGAATACCTCGATGAACTGGCATTCTTGGCTGAGACAGCCGGGGCGGAAGTAGTGAAACGTTTTACCCAGAAGCTGGACCAGGCACATTCTGTGACCTACGTCGGCAAAGGTAAGCTGGAAGAAATTAAAGAATATATCCGGAACGAAGAGGAAGCTGAACGGGAAATCGGTATGGTGATTTTCGACGATGAGCTTTCTGCGAAACAGATACGTAACATTGAAGCGGAGTTGAAGATTAAAATTTTGGATCGTACTTCGCTCATTCTCGATATTTTTGCCATGCGGGCACAAACTGCCAATGCAAAAACGCAGGTAGAGTTGGCACAGTATAAATATATGCTTCCTCGCTTGCAACGTTTATGGACTCACTTGGAACGCCAGGGTGGTGGTTCCGGTGCCGGTGGCGGTAAAGGTTCCGTGGGACTTCGTGGTCCGGGTGAAACGCAGTTGGAAATGGACCGCCGTATCATCCTGAACCGTATGTCGTTGCTGAAGGAACGTCTTGCAGAGATTGATAAGCAGAAGGCGACCCAACGGAAGAACCGGGGCCGCATGATTCGTGCGGCGTTGGTGGGATATACCAACGTAGGAAAATCTACTTTGATGAACCTGCTTGCCAAGAGTGAAGTGTTTGCAGAAAATAAGTTGTTTGCAACGTTGGACACGACCGTGCGTAAGGTGATTATCGAAAACCTTCCGTTCCTGCTTTCAGATACGGTTGGGTTTATCCGTAAGTTGCCGACAGATCTGGTCGACTCCTTTAAGTCGACACTGGATGAGGTGCGCGAGGCAGACTTGTTGTTGCACATTGTAGACATCTCGCATCCGGATTTTGAAGAACAGATAGAAGTAGTCAATAAAACATTGGCGGATATCGGTGCAGCTGGTAAACCAATGATATTGGTATTCAATAAAATAGATGCTTACACATACATTGAGAAAGCGTCTGACGACCTTACCCCCAAAACAAAGGAAAACTTGACACTCGAAGAACTGATGAAGACGTGGATGGCAAAGATGGAGGATAACTGCCTCTTTATTTCCGCCCGCGAAAAGATTAATCTAGAGGAACTGAAGAGTGTGGTTTACACGCGTGTGAAGGAGTTGCACGTACAGAAGTACCCTTATAACGATTTTCTTTATCAGACCTACGAAGAGGAAGAGGAGTAAATTGAGTTGACAGGTGACAAGATACTGCTTGACAAGGAGGTCGTGCATTGTTGTGTACGGATGCCTTGCCGGCTGTAACTTGAATGTCTTGCCAACTATATAAACCGATAAAGAATATGAATTACAGACATTTGACCGAAGACGAAGTACTCCGGTTGAAAAGCCAGTCGTGTCTGGCGGATGATTGGGGGAAAGTAATGGTAGCGGAAGATTTTGTTACCGAGTTTGTGCATCACACCCGGTTTTCGGGTGATGTACGTTTGGGAGTGTTTCAATCAGAATTCACATTACCGGGAGGAATTAAGAAGCATTCCGGCTTACGCCATGTAACGCTCCACAATGTCACGGTGGGGGACAACTGTTGCATAGAAAACATCCAGAACTATATTGCTAATTATGAAATCGGGCACGATACATTCATTGAGAATGTAGACATTGTCTTGGTGGATGGGGTGAGCAAGTTCGGTAACGGGGTAGAGGTGTCCGTGCTGAATGAGACCGGTGGGCGTGAAGTGCTTATCAACGATAAACTTTCTGCACACCAGGCGTATATACTGGCTCTCTACCGTCACCGTCCGGAGTTGATTTGCCGGATGAGGGCTATCACTGATTTTTATTCCAATAAGCATGCTTCTGCGGTAGGCAGCATCGGCAATCATGTGATGATACTCAATACCGGGTCTATCAAGAATGTGCGCATTGGCGACCATTGCCATATCTGTGGAACTTGCCGCCTCTATAACGGTAGCGTCAATAGTAATGAGGAAGCTCCGGTGCATATCGGGCACGGGGTTATCTGTGACGATTTTATCATCTCTTCCGGTTCGCACATAGATGACGGGGCAATGCTGAGCCGTTGCTTCGTGGGGCAGGCTTGCCGCTTGGGACACAATTATTCTGCATCCGAATCGCTTTTCTTCAGCAATTGTCAGGGAGAGAACGGTGAAGCCTGTGCCATCTT
The DNA here is from genome assembly GCA_905215555.1 of uncultured bacterium. GTDB lineage: Bacteria > Bacteroidota > Bacteroidia > Bacteroidales > Bacteroidaceae > Bacteroides. Next base: position 57,050 of record CAJMQU010000023.1, on the reverse strand, counting down.
TGCGGGACCATTCACGGTGACGCATCATAAATCCACCTTGTTGATTGCCGGTATGTTCTCATTCATGAACGCCGGTTCGGGATCTAACCAAAGTAACCATATGTATAAGTTAGGGCCTATCCATCAGGGAACCCTGGAACGTGGCGCTAAAACAACCTCCGATTCTTATATCCTGTGGCCTGCCCGTGTGGGTGCTTTCTCACTGGTGATGGGGCGTCACGTTAATCATTCCGACACTTCCAACCTGCCTTTCTCTTATTTGATAGAGCAGAACAATACCACTTATCTCGTGCCGGGTGTCAACCTGCGCAGTGTGGGAACCATCCGTGACGCACAGAAATGGCCGAAGCGTGACGGGCGTACGGATTCTAATAAACTGGATTTTATCAATTATAACCTGCTCAGTCCCTATACCGTGCAGAAGATGTTTAAGGGGCGGGAAACTTTGCAGAACCTGCGCCATGCTTCGGGTGAACTTTCGGATATTTACTCTTTTCATAGTGCTAAAATTCGTAATTCAGCTTTGGTGAAGGGCATTAAATTCTATGAGATTGCCATCCATAAATTCCTCGGAAACTCCGTTATCAAGCGTCTGGAAGGCATAGACTTCAAAAGTAATGAAGAGATACGTGCCCGCCTGAAACCAGAAACTTCGATAGGCAGTGGTGAGTGGGTGGACATTTCCGGTCTGATAGCGCCGAAGAGTGAGATAGATGCTCTGATCAATGATATAGAGTGCGGCAAAGTAGACCGCCTGAAGTATATCAATGCGGAATTTGAGAAGATGCATCAGAACTACTACACTTACGAGTGGACGTGGGCTTATGAGAAGCTGGAAGAATTCTATGGAATCAAGCCTGAGAACATAACAACCGGAGATATTATCCGCATTGTAGAGAAGTGGAAGGAAGCCGTGGTAGGACTGGACCGCATGGTATACGATGATGCCAAGAAAGAATTCTCGCTGGCTTCTATGACGGGATTCGGTGCCGACGGTTCGCGTGCGGAGAAGGAAATGGACTTCGAGCAGGTGCGTGGAGACTTTGAGAGCAATCCGTTTGTTACAGCGGTGCTGAAGCATATTGAGGATAAGACGGCGCTGGGGGATGAATTGATAGAACGTATGCAGAGGGTGGCATCATTTTCACTCTAATTAAAGAAATATTTCAATAATAGTTCTTACCTTTGTGCTACGATTCATTAATTTAATTTACGAGTAATTATGGCAACAACACCTCCGTTCCACTATCAACCTATGTTTGAGCATGGGGAAGATAAGACTGAGTATTATCTGCTTACAAAAGACTATGTATCTGTAAGCGAGTTTGAAGGAAAACCGATGCTGAAGATTGAAAAAGAAGGTCTTACGGCAATGGCTAACACGGCTTTCCGCGATGTGTCATTTATGTTGCGCCGTTCGCACAATGAGCAAGTTGCTAAGATTTTGCGCGACCCCGAAGCAAGTGATAACGATAAATATGTGGCACTTACCTTCCTGCGCAATGCGGAAGTAGCTTCCAAAGGTGTACTTCCTTTCTGCCAGGACACTGGTACGGCCATTGTTCACGGTGAAAAGGGACAACAAGTATGGACGGGCTATTGCGATGAAGAAGCCCTTTCACTGGGTGTCTACAAAACGTATACCGAAGAAAATCTGCGTTACTCTCAGAATGCTCCGCTGAACATGTACGATGAGGTGAACACGAAGTGTAACTTGCCCGCACAGATCGATATCGAAGCCACTGAGGGAATGGAATATAAATTCCTCTGCGTAACCAAAGGGGGCGGCTCGGCAAACAAGACTTACCTGTATCAGGAAACCAAAGCTATCCTGAACCCCGGAACATTGGTTCCCTTCCTTGTGGAGAAGATGAAGACATTGGGTACGGCTGCCTGTCCTCCTTATCACATTGCTTTCGTTATCGGCGGTACTTCTGCCGAGAAGAATCTGCTGACGGTGAAACTGGCTTCTACCCACTACTACGATGAGTTGCCCACTACGGGTAATGAATACGGTCGTGCTTTCCGCGATGTAGAACTTGAAAAGCAAGTGTTGGAAGAAGCTCATAAGATTGGCCTCGGTGCACAGTTTGGTGGTAAATACCTCGCCCACGATGTACGTATCATCCGTCTGCCCCGTCACGGTGCTTCCTGCCCGGTAGGCTTGGGTGTTTCCTGCTCTGCTGACCGTAACATCAAGTGCAAGATTAACAAAGACGGTATCTGGATTGAGAAACTGGACAGCAATCCGGGCGAACTGATTCCGGAAGAAATGCGTCATGCAGGCGAAGGTGCTGTGGTAAAAATCAACCTGAACCAACCGATGGCGGATATTCTGAAGGAACTGACTAAATATCCGGTGGCTACCCGCCTGTCACTGAACGGTACGATCATCGTAGGCCGCGACATCGCACATGCCAAACTGAAAGAACGTCTGGATCGTGGCGAAGACTTGCCGCAATATATCAAAGACCATCCTATTTACTATGCCGGCCCTGCCAAAACTCCGACCGGAATGGCTTGCGGCTCGATGGGCCCCACTACTGCGGGACGTATGGACTCGTACGTAGAATTGTTCCAAAGTCATGGTGGCAGTATGGTTATGCTTGCCAAGGGTAACCGTAGCCAACAGGTGACGGATGCCTGCAAGAAGTACGGTGGTTTCTATCTGGGTTCCATAGGTGGTCCTGCCGCTATTTTGGCGCAGAACAACATCAAGAGCATCGAATGTGTAGAGTATCCTGAACTCGGCATGGAAGCTATCTGGAAGATTGAAGTGGAAGACTTCCCTGCATTTATCTTGGTAGATGATAAGGGCAACGATTTCTTCAAACAGCTGAAACCTTGGAATTGCAGTAAATAAGAAATTTTTTCTATGGACTAATCGAGCTGTCCCAAGAGGCTGATAAACTTCTTCGGGACAGCTCTCTTTTTTTATTCTCATCATTATGAGGATACATCTTTGCACTTTCTGATTAATCATGTTACAGGTTTCCCTCCGATTGCGGGCAGGAGGCAGAAAAATAATAAGATATTATTGCCCTGCAGATTCTAATGCTTATCTTTACGCTTTCAAAAGTTTGATTAATCTTATTGATAGTATGGAACTGACCACCCCCCTTTTCTTTCCGAAAGCGGATTCCCGTGTTGTCTGGCTCGATGTCGTGCGACTGATAGCTATGTTTACCGTTGTTTGTTGTCATTGTACAGATCCTTTTAATTTCTATCCGGGCACGGCTCCCAATATCGCAGATATAAAATTTTGGGGTGCTGTCTATGGAGCGGTGTTGCGTCCATGTGTGCCGCTTTTTGTGATGATAACAGGGGCTTTGTTGCTTCCGGTGCGTGGCGATACGTCGGTATTCTATAAGAAACGTATTCCGCGGGTGCTCTTCCCGTTTCTTATCTGGTCGGTGATTTATAATCTTTTTCCTTGGATTACCGGTGTGCTGGGAATAGCACCGCAGGTGATTCTCGATTTTTTCCCATATTCGGGTGAGGAGGTGATGCGCCAGTCTTTTGCCGTCAGTGTAGGGTATATTGCGGAGTTACCTTTCAATTTCTCACTGCTGGATGTGCACATGTGGTACATTTATCTATTGATAGGGCTTTATCTCTATCTGCCGATATTCTCTGCTTGGGTGGAGAAAGCATCAGAGCGTGCCAAACTGTGGTTTCTGGCTGCATGGGGTGTGACACTGCTTGTACCTTATTATAATGAGTTCGTTGCAAAATACTTGTGGGGAACTTGTTCATGGAACTCTTTCGGTATGCTTTACTATTTTGCGGGATTCAATGGATATTTGCTTTTGGGGCATTACCTGAGAAACCACAACTGGACGGGACGGCAATCCGTACTGATAGGTATTCCTATGTTTGCGGCTGGATATGTGGTTACTTTTTTCGGTTTCCGCCATATGACGGCATTGCCGAACTGTACGGACGAGATGTTGGAACTATTCTTTACCTACTGTTCGCTGAATGTGATGATGATGACTATTCCGGTGTTTATGTGGGCTAAGAAAGTGAATATCCGTTCGGAGCGGGTGATAAAAGTATTGGCCAATCTGACTCTTTGTGGTTTTGGAATTTATATGATACACTACTTCTTCACGGGTCCGTCGGTGGTGTTGATGCGAGTAGCAGGTGTTCCGTTATACTTGCAGATACCTGCCGCTGCAGTGCTGGCATTTGGCATATCCTGGTTTTTGGTGGCACTGGCGTACCGTTGTTTCGGGAAAAAGACGAAATGGGTATTGGGATAGGATGAAAAAATAGGGGCAGTGTATGCTGCCCCGAAGCTATCATTTATGGTGTTTCTTTTTCCACTGCTCATATTTCTTTAATACTTTCAGTCCGTCGCTGTTATACCAGCTATATCCGTTGCGACGTTCATATCCGATTTCCGAGATATCGAATTTCTTCACTCCATCGCGGTCGCTGACGAAAGGACGGTTGTCTTCCAAAGTATAGAAGCGTGCCCACAAGGGGGGACAATCCGTACACGGAACCATGCGGAAGTCTTTCTTGCCTTCGTCGTTCGTAAAGAATTCCTTTTTCATCCCTTCAATCTTTGATGCCTTGAACCATTCAATTGCGTTTTCTATGGATGCAATCACTTCTTGTGAGGGATTGGGCAGAGACATTAAGAGGATGACAATTTCATCTGATTCGGCGCCACTAAGAGAGGGTAGTTCGTAAGCACGGGCTTTGGCCGGGGCAAGGGTATGTTCGTCATGCTGTGCACACCAGACGGTCGGTTTGCCGTTTCTGACAACCTGAGTCTTAAGGATGCATTCCACGCCTTTGTCGAAAGCGGTGCGTGCATGGTCGCAAATGCTGTCGGGAACGTAGGTGTAGGGTGCTTTTTTTTCATATACCTGGCGCAGCAGTTTCATTACGTTCACCATAGCGTTGTCGTTGTAGGTGATATGGGTATAGTAACCTTTGGGGCGGGGCCAGAATTGCGGCCAACCACCGTTGGGATACTGAGCTTTAAGGATATAGCGGATACCATCCAGGGCAGCGTCTCTGTACTTTCCGATATTCGTAGCCAAATACAGGCGGGAGAGGTATTCGATTTCCGTACTGGTTGCATCGTTGTCGATTGTGCTTTCGTTTACGTCATCTTTAGCGGCTAGCACATCTTCACGTTCTTGTTCCGTCAGTTCGGCAGGCATGTAAATGTTTTTGGGCCAGCCGCCGGTGACTTGTTGGTAGAGCAATACGTTGTCGCCAATACGGATGGCCTCAGTAGTTTTAAAGAATTCATCGTCCAACTTAGGCGCCATTTTCACCCAAGTCTTATAAGGCTTCTTTTCTTTGTAGTTTACGGTCTCTTGTGCAAATAATTTTGTCAGGCATAATAAAGCCAGACAACATAGGCAAATCTTTTTCATGGTCGTTGCTGTTTATAGTTCTATGGTGACAAAAGTACGGGAAAAACATTCGCCTAATGGGGAATAATTGTTTTATTCCAGGTATTTTGTCACTTTTCCACTGATTTGCAGCAAAGATATTTCACATAATTTAGTGTTATATTCCGCAGAAAGAATTCTCTCTTCCGCATCCAGGAGGCTTTTTTGCGCTTCGCGCATTTCAATACCGGAGAGGTTTCCCAACATATAACGTTCCATGGCAATTTCGTGGTTCTCTTTGGCGGCTACAAGATTCTGGCGTTCCAGATGCAACATTTGCAGGTTGTTTTGATATGCCTGCCACAAATTGCTCAAGTCGGCACGCAAAGCCTGCTCCAATTGTTCACGTTCCAGGCGGGCATTTTGAATGGCGATCCGGGCATTATTGCGTTCCCGGCGGCGATTACCGTCGAACAGGTTGAAGCCGATGGTCAAGCCGAAGTTTGCTCCGAGGTTACCACGCTGGATGTTGGAGGCAACATCGTATTTATTAAAGGTATAGCCATATCCGCCACTCATTTTCAGATAAGGATAGTCACGTGAACAAACTTTTTTATAGTCCAGTTGGGCAAGGGTATTATTCTGGTGGGCTCTCAGCAAAGAGGCGTTGGTTTGAAGGGTGGCATTCCACAATTCTTCGAAGTTCAATCTGCTGTCCGCATCGATCAGGCTGTCCCGGATAATGATCGGCTGGTCTACATTCTCGTTAGCCATCAGTTCGTTCAACTGGATGCGGGAGGTGTGCAGAAGTTCCTGCTGTTTCATGTATTGGGCGCTGTCGGCATTGAAGTCCACTTTTGCCTGCTGATAATCCAAGCGGGAGAAGTTACCGATGTGGTAACGCTCTTCTACGATGCGCAGGCGTTCTTTGGACAGAGACACGGCATAACGGAAGTTGTTCAGGCGGATTTTATGCTGCACGTAGTTATAATATTCCGCTGCAATGTTGGCTATCAGGTCTTCTACGGCGATACGGGTGTTCGTTTCTCCTTGTCGTTCCAGTTCTTTCAACTTCTGGTAATTGGCGGTGATGTTGAAACCGTCGAAGATGGTCCAGTTTAGGTTTAACCCTACGTTCATGGTCTGGTCGAAGACACCATTCTCTTTGAGATGTTCTCCCGTGGCGCGCACTTTGCTGTCAGTATTGTCTACGGTTCCTTTATAACTTGCCGAAAGATCGACTGTAGGCAGGTAACCCGCATTGCCCAGTGTGGCGTTATTCTTGGTGACTTGTTCCTCATTGCGGGTGATGCGGAGCGAGTAATTATTCTGAAGCCCATATTCCAGGCAGGATTTTAACGTATAGATTTGAGGGGCCTGCGCCTGCAAAGCAAGCGAAGCGCAACCGGCCACTATGAGGGATAAGATAGTACGTTTCATGATTTCTTTAACTTACTTCGGTTAGTAGATACGTAACTGTATATGGCAGGTACGATATACATGGTCAGGAATGTGGATACTAACATACCGCCCACTACCGCCGTGCCCATGGCGATACGCTGGTTACAGCCTTCGCCAGTAGCGAAAGCCAGCGGTATCAATCCCAGAATGGTGGAGGCGCTGGTCATCAGGATAGGGCGCAGGCGTTGCAGGGAAGCATCTTTGATGGCATCCATCTTGTCTTCTCCGGCTTCTTGTTTCTGGTTGGCAAACTCTACGATAAGGATACCGTTCTTTGCCACCAGTCCAATCAGCATGATAATACCAATCTGGCTGAAGATATTCATGGTTATATTATTGAAGTACATGAACACCAGCGCTCCGGCAATGGCGAGGGGGACGGTAAGCATGACAATCAGCGGATCCTTGAAGCTTTCGAATTGGGCTGCCAGAATCAAGTAGATGAGCAGGATAGCCAATATAAAGGCGAACATGAGGCTGGAAGAGCTTTCGCGATACTCTTTGGAGTCTCCGGTCAGTGCGGTACGGAAAGTTTCGTCCAGTGTTTCTTTGGCTATCTTGTCCATTTCGTCGAGGCCTTGTCCGATGGTCTTTCCATCGGCAAGTCCGGCAGAGATGGTGGCGGAAACAAAACGGTTGTAACGATATAGTTGCGGGGGAGCGATGCCTCCGGTCAGTTCGATAAGGTTGTCCAGTTGAACCATTTCACCTTTATCGCTGCGGATATAGATACCTTTCAGGTCGGCGGGTTTATTGCGTTGCTGGCGGTTGATTTCTCCCAATATCTCGTATTGTTTTCCGTTCATATAGAAATAGCCCATACGCTGACCACTCAATCCGTATTGCAGGGTTTGGGCGATGTTGCGTGTACTGACCCCCATGATGCTCGCTTTGTCGCGGTTGATATTGATGCGGGCTTCCGGTTTACTGAATTTCAGGTTCACGTCCGCCATCTGGAAGACCGGATTTTCATAAACCTTTGCCATGAATACCGGCAACACTTCTTGCAGTTTTTCTATATTGGTGGCCTGCAATACATATTGCACCGGCATACCGCCACGACGTCCGCCGAAAGAAGAGGATTGTTGTACGAATGAGCGTGCCTTGGTTTTCTTCTGCACCGCTTTCGAGATCTGTTCTGCAACTTCCATCTGTGTGTAGTTGCGTTCTTTCATATCTTTCAACGTGATGCGTACGTTACCGCTCCCGCTCGATACACGTGCCGTTACAGATTCAGCATCCGGAAGAATCGAATCTACCAGGCTGTTGATGTCTTCTGTATAGTCGCGTATGTATTCATACGTCACACCTTCCGCACCACGTGTGTTGATGCTGATTTGCGAACGGTCCTCCAACGGTGCCATTTCGGCAGGGATGGTATTCCACAGGAATATGATGATAACTAATGTTCCTAACACGAGCGGCATTGCCAGCCAGCGTTTGCGTAAAAATATTTCCAGTGAACGGCTGTAAATGCGGTTCATCCCTTCAAAGAACGGTTCGGTTTTCTGGTAGAACCAGTTCTTTTTGTCCTGTTTCACCAGCAGCTTTGTGGCAAGCATCGGGGTGAAGGTCAGTGCGGCAAATGAGGAAATGATTACCGAACCGGATACTACGATACTGAACTCACGGAACAGGCGTCCCGTCATACCATCCATGAATACGATGGGAAAGAATACGGCTACCAGTGTGATGGTGGTGGAGATAACTGCAAAGAAGATTTCCTTGGCTCCCTCGATACCCGCCTCTTTCGGGGGCATCCCGCGTTCTATGCGGACATAGATATTTTCCGTCATTACGATGGCATCATCTACCACCAGACCTACCGCCAGCACCACTGCCAGCATGGAAAGTACGTTGATGGAGAACCCGGCCAGATACATGACGAAGAAAGCTCCGATAAGTGAAACAGGGATTACAATGCAAGGCACTAATGTCACGCGCCAGTCGCGCAGGAAGAGGAAGATGATGATGATAACGAGTATGAAGGCTACATACACCGTCTCCTTTACTTCATTGATGGATGCACGGATAAACTTGGTGTTGTCGAAACCGTAGGAGTACTTGACGTCTTCCGGAAGGTCTTTCTTCATCAGTTCCATACGTTCGTAGACGGCATCGGCAATCTTGATGTGGTTGGCGCCCGGCTGGGGCACTACTACGATGCCGACCATAGGCACCCCATTCATCTTCATATAACTCTTGATGTCTGCCGGGCCCAGTTCAGCCCGTCCGATATCACTGAACCGGACAATGCGGTTGTTGTCTTCCCGCAGAATCAGGTTGTTGAACTCTTCCGCCGTATGCATCAATCCCAGCGTACGGATGGTAAGTTCCACCGTATTTCCTTCGATACTTCCGGACGGAAGCTCTACATTTTCTTTATCTACTGCATTTTTAACGTCGATAGGGGTAATGCCGTAACCGGACATCTTGACTGGATCGAGCCACAGGCGCATCGAGTAGCGCTTTTCACCCCAGATGCTTACACCGCTGACGTCCGCGATGGTCTGCAATTGCTCTTTCACTGTGAGGTCGGCAATCTCACTCAATTCCAGCAAGGAACGTTTGTCACTTTGCAATGCCACCATAAGGATGGGCATGGCATCTGCATCTGCTTTCGATACGGTGGGAGGATCGCAGTCGCGGGGCAGATAGCGTTGAGCGCGTGATACTTTATCACGCACGTCATTGGCTGCCGTTTCCAGGTCTACGGAAAGTTCAAACTCTACCGTAATACGGGATGAACCTTGCTGGCTGACGCTGGACAAGGAACGGATGCCCGGAATACCGTTGATGTTTTGTTCCAACGGTTCGGTAATCTGGTTTTCGATAACATCTGCATTTGCTCCCGGATAGGAACAGGATACCGAAATGATGGGGTTATCCACGGACGGATATTCACGCACGCCGAGGTAGCTGTACCCGATAAGTCCAAAGAGCAGGATTATAAGGGTAAGCACCGTGGAAAGTACTGGGCGCCGTATACTGAGTTCGGATATATTCATCTTAAATTGAGAATTAAAAATTAAAAAATGATAGATTGGAAATTAAAAAATAAAAAAGATAGATGGGGGATTGAAAGTGATGTGTCCCGGCATCGTGTTTTTTTATTTTCAATTTTCAATTTTTAATTTATCTCGTCCAAAGTTACAGGCAATCCTGTGCGAAGTTGCAGCGTACCCGAAATAATGATGGTATCTCCGACTTGCAAACCCTGCAATACCTGCGTTTCAGCTTCTGTACGGATGCCGGCTTGTATTTCTACCGGTTGTGCTTTTCCCGATTTATAAAGGAATATCTTGTCTTTACCCATTTCCGGCACGATGGCTTCGGAGGGAACGGCAAGGGCATCATGTATTTCGTTTTTACTTAAACGGATGTCGGCATAGCGTCCCGGCATGACGCTGCCGTTGGCATTGGGATAGAGGGCGCGCAAAGTTAATGTATGGGTGTTCTGGTCCATTCGCGATTCACGTGCATATACTTTGGCATGGAATGTTTCAAGTTTGCCTTCGAGTCCGAAATCAACTCCCGCACCGATTTTCACATCGTTCGCGTAACGTTCGGGAACAGAGAACTCTACTTTCAGCGGAGATACTTTGGTGAGTTTGGCTACAATGGTAGAAGGGGAAGCGTATGTACCGACACTGACTTGGCGCAGACCGATTACTCCATCGAACGGAGCACGCAGCTCGGTTTGTGCAATGTTGGCTTTTATCAGGTCTATATCAGCGTTAAGGGTTGCCAACTCGGTTTTTACTTGTTCGTAGGCTTCCTTACTGACTGCATCCCTCTCCAACAGTGCATTCTGGCGGAAGACACGATCCTCGGCCAGTTTCAACTGGGCGACAAGGCGCTGCAACTGTGCCTGCAAAGGGCGGTCGTTTACTTTAGCCAGTAATTGTCCTTTCTTAACCTGGCTACCTTCCTCAAAATTGATTTCTATTATTTTACCGGAGGTCTCGAAGGAGAGGTCCACTTCTTCATCCGGCAGCAGGCTACCGCTGATTTTGATTTCGTCTTTCAGCAGTTGTGGCTTTATGACTTTTGCATTAACATTTAATGTTCTCTTTGTATTGCGGTTACCACTCATAACTTTGTCGGCAGCCGTCAGTTCTTTGTTCTCTTTAGGGAGCTGAGAATAAATGCCCCAGCCAATCAGTCCGGCACCAATAAAAATAATAATGCCCCATTTAACTTTCTTATTCATGTATCAGTATTAGTATTACGTCAGATTATGTCAGCATGGTTTTTGGACATGTTGGGGATAGAAAGGTTTAATGCGGAAAGCGTTAAAAAAAGTGATTAATACGCTGCCCTGTATTTACCTTCTTCTTTGTCTTCCAGCATGTTGAGGTAAGAGGCGTAGCGTGATTCGCTGATGTAATGTTCTTCTATGGCTTTTCGTACGGCGCAACCCGGTTCTTGCCGGTGGGTGCAGTTGCCATAGCGGCAGTCGGCGGAGAACTTGAATATTTCCGGAAAATAGTGTCCTATTTCTTCTTCCTTCATATCGAATGTTCCAAACCCTTTGATGCCCGGTGTGTCGATGATATATCCGTCTCCCGCAACGGGAAACATTTCAGAGAACGTGGTGGTATGCATACCTTTATTATGATATACGGAAATCTCACCCGTTTTTACATCTTGATCAGGTAATATGGCGTTGATGAGCGTCGATTTCCCTACACCGGAATGCCCGGAAAAGAGTGTTACTCGTCCTTTCAGTTCTTCCTGAATTTTTGCAACACCTTCGCCGCCTTTGGCGGAAACCTTGAAACAAGGATAGCCGATGGTAGTGTATAGATTGATAAGCCCGTCTAGATAATGAAGTTCATCTTCATTGTAAGCGTCTATTTTATTGAAGATTATTTTGACCGGTACGCGGTATGCTTCGGCGGAAGCCAGGAAACGGTCGATAAAAGTAGTGGATGTTTCCGGATAGTTCACTGTCACGATGAGCATGCATTGGTCAAGGTTGGCAGCAAGAATGTGTGATTGTTTGGAAAGGTTGGAAGCACGCCGTATGATATAATTCTTCCGGTCCTCGATTTCGCTGATGAAAGCAGTGCCTTCCGAGTTTAATATGATTTGTACATAATCGCCCACAGCCACCGGGTTGGTACTGCGGATGCCTTTAAGGCGGAAGTTACCTTTGACTTTACACTCTACACATTTCCCTTCGTCGGTCTTCACCAAATACCAACTTCCTGTATTTTTTATTACCAGTCCCCTCACTACTAAATAAAATGAGTAATGAAGAGTGAGTAATGAAGAATGGAGAATCTGTTACATTTATAGCTGCATGGCAGATTCTTCATTCTTCATTCTTCATTCTTCATTGAATTAATTATACGGTCATAATTTCTTTATCCTTTGCAGCCAGCATGTCATCAATCTGCTTGATATACTTATCGTGAATCTTCTGCAATTTTTCTTCGCCACCTTTCTGTGCATCTTCTGCCAACCCGTCTTTTACAGACTTTTTCAAGGCATCAATGGCATCACGACGGGCGTTACGTACGCTCACTTTGGCAGTTTCGCCTTCTGCTTTACATTGTTTGGCAAGTTGTCTGCGGCGTTCTTCAGTCAATGGCGGAATACCGATGCGGATAACTTCACCATTATTCTCCGGCATAATACCAAGGCTGGAGTCGATGATGGCTTTTTCAATCACCCGGAACATACTCTTATCCCATGGCTTAATAGCTATGCTGCGGGCATCCGGAGTGTTAACGGCAGCTACATTATTGATAGGAACCATGCTTCCGTAAGAGTCCACACGAATACCGTCCAGCAAACGAACGTCTGCTTTTCCGGCACGGATGTGAGCCAATGCTTCTTCCAGATACATAATGGCCATATCCATTTTCTCTTGCGCTTCATCTAAGATTTCTTTTACTTCTCTCATATTCTTTGGTTTTGGAGTTGTACTTTAATTGAAACTTTGCAAATATAATTATTAAACTTATTAAATTGAAACTTGAGAATTGAAAATTAAGAAATGAATGGCACTCATCTTTTAATTTGTCAATTGTGTACCAGTGTTCCTATTTCTTCTCCTTGCATCACCTTCTTCAAATTGCCCACTGTATCCATGTCGAACACAATGATTGGCAAATTGTTTTCTTTGCACATGCATGTAGCAGTGAGGTCCATCACTTTCAGGCCACGTTTCAGCACTTCATCATAAGTGATATCGTCGAATTTAGTGGCAGTAGGGTCTTTCTCGGGGTCGGCAGTGTAGATGCCGTCTACGCGTGTACCTTTCAGCATGACGTCAGCTTCAATTTCGATGCCACGGAGGGAAGAACCGGTGTCGGTTGTAAAGAACGGATTGCCTGTTCCGGCAGACATGATGACTATTTCGCCTGCTTCCATACACTCTATAGCTTTCCATTTATTATAGAATTCTCCGATAGGCTCCATGCGAACGGCTGTCAACACACGCGCCTTCACACCGGCGGCTACCAAGGCGGAACTTAATGCCAGGCTGTTGATAACAGTGGCGAGCATTCCCATCTGGTCACCTTTCACGCGGTCGAAACCTTTGTTTGCACCACTCAGTCCGCGGAAGATGTTGCCACCACCGATCACGATACCTATCTGGACACCCAGTTCGTGGATTTCCTTGATTTGTGCTGCATATTCGGCAAGGCGCTTCTCGTCGATGCCATATTGTTTTTCACCCATCAGGCTTTCGCCGCTGAGCTTTAGCAGAACTCTTTTATACTTTGCCATACGATATTATATTTAGTTTTTGCAAATATACGCTTTCTGGCTGTAAAGATTAACTTTGATGCAGGATTTTTCTGCTTAAAACCGTCTGCATAATGCCACGAAGGGCTAAATAAGCGATGAAAGCCAACCACAAGGCATGATTTCCCATCCATTCGTGTAAAGAGTAATAGACGAGAAAGAAGCTGGCCGAGGCTGCAAGCATGGAGTAGAACATCTGCCGGGTGGCAGTAGCCCCGATAAAAATGCCATCCCACAGAAAGGCTGCGAAACCTGCAAGCGGAATAGCCAGTACCCAGTAGAAATAGTTTCCGGCTTCCCGGATTACCGATACCTCGTTGGTGAGTAATCCTAAAAAAGCTTTACCACCGAAGAGATAGAGCAATGTGAATCCTGTGGAAAGCCCGATGCCCCAGACAAAGAGCTGGCGAACGGTAAGATGCAGTGCAGTCCGGTTGCCAGCACCGATGTATTTGCCTGCCAGGGCTTCGCCTGAATAGGCGAAACCATCCATGATATATGAGAACAGAGTGAATAGCTGCATCAGCAAAGTATTGACAGCCAGCACCACCTCTCCCTGTGCTGCTCCGGCGGAAGTGAAAAACAAGGTGACAATAACCAGACAAAGTGTTCGCAGGAAGATGTCCCGGTTTACTTGGAAGAAGCGCAGCATAGCTTGCTTTTGCAATACATCCCTCCAGTTGATGTGTTTTTTCAGTCCGTTATAGTAGCGCTTCCATAATATCAGAGCCATCAGAAAGCCGGCATACTGGGCGGTGAGTGTACCGAAAGCTACTCCGGCCACTTTCATGTGGAATAAATAGACGAAGCAAAGGCTTGCGATGATATTCACAATGTTTTGTGTGATGGCGATGTACATCGGGAAGCGTGAATTCTGCATGCCAATGAACCATCCAGCAAAACCATAAAGTCCGAGCATGGCGGGAGCACCCCAGATGCAGATTCGGAAGTAAATCGTAGCCGGCCCTTCCACCTCTTTCGTTGTTTGTATGAAAGTGAATGCGAGTTGGCGGATAGGATACTGCAAAGCCAACAGGCAGACAGATATTAATAATCCCACACTGACGGACCGTAGCAATAACCGCGTGACTTCTTCCATATCATGCCTGCCGTATGCTTGCGAGGTCATTCCGCTGGTACCCATTCTCAGGAATCCGAAAATCCAGTAAATGATGTTGAACAGCATACCTCCGACGGCAATGGCACCGATATAAGCAGCTGCTCCCAGATGGCCGACAATGGTCACGTCGATCACTCCCAGCAGAGGCACTGTAATGTTTGAGATAATGGACGGTACGGCTATCTGTAGGATTCTTTTATTGATAATATTCGAACTTTGGACAATCATTTTAAGGTGTAGATTTGTTCTATTTGCCGGCAAAGGTACTCTTTTTGCCTGGAACGGTAAAAAAGCATTCGATAATAACAATTTTTATGCTACATAATGTTTTAAAAATGAATATCTTTGTGGAACAAAAACCGGGTAATATTAATAAGAGATGAGAACCTTAACTTTGCTATTTTCATTAATAGTGGCTTTCCCCTTTACACTCTCTGCGCAATCGGCTGGGGAATTGTTACAGAAAGTATCTGTCGCTTTGTCTGAGGGGCAGGACGACTATGCTGTGAGTGTGTTTCGTCAGTCGGCAAATGCAGGAGTGGAGCAGACAGAGATGTTTTACTTGACTCAGGTAGAAAAGAATAGTGCCGTGGCTCCCCGCCTGGCAAACGAGTTGGCTACGTACTATAAACGTAAGCGGAATTATGATAAAGCTTATTTATTTTACAGAGAATTCTTGCAGTATCATTCAGAAGATGTTCCTGCTCTCATGGCGTGTGCTGAAATGGAGATGATGAGGGGGAAGGAAAAGGATGCCTTGAAGACTTACGAAAAGGTTTTGATGCTTGATGCCAACAATCTGCAGGCGAATATTTTTCTGGGAAATTATTTTTATTTGCAGGCAGAGCGCGATAAGAAGAAGTTGGAAGATGATTACAAAAAGATAGTTTCTCCTACACGGATGCAATATGCCCGTTACCGGAACGGACTTTCGGAGGTCTACTCCAATGGTTACTCCAAGGCAAAAGGGTACTTACAGCGGGTGTTGCAACTGTTTCCATCTACGGAGGCGGGGAAGACGCTGGAGAAGATAAAGAAGTTGGAGGCGGAGATTAAATAGTGGAAAACTAACTTTATTTTGAGATGATTCTTTCCAATAATGTCTTATTTGACAATATAACAGATACATATCCTTTCATGCCTTTTTGCATGAAAGGATTTTCTTTAAGTATGATGTTAAATGAGAAGTAGTTTTTTTGTTATTTGTAATTACTTCCGGCAAAACATAGGATATAATACCATGTTGATAGCCATATTCTCTGGCGTTGAAGCCCTCTAATTCTATTTCAACACTCATGTCCTTTTTAACTTGTGTGATGGAAGCGTAAGGTAATAATCCTTTGGCATATGTATTCTCATTATCATTTTCTTCTATTGTTACTTCTCCTTCAAGTGTTTCAGGATATGGAACAAATGCGGCCACTGCCAGTAGCAATGTTACAATTACTCCGATAAGACTGATTCCACTGCGTGTCAATATCGAAGGAATTTGTCCAATGATTTTTTGTACCTGTTCGCTCCTAAGTTCTATGTTATCCATGATTCTATCTTTTATTTAGTTACCCAATTCTAATTGATTTTTTACAAGATCGTAATAGGCTTTTCTATTGGCAATCAGCTCTTGATGTATTCCGGTTTCTATAATTTTTCCTTTATAGAATTCCAATAGGTTTTCCACTATAACCCGTTCATTGTTGGCGTCCAATGCGTTGGTGGCTTCATCCAGAAAGATGTACTGGGGATTTTTATAGACGGCACGTGCTATTAGTATCCGTTGTTTTTGTCCTTGGCTCAGCCCTACACCATCTTGTCCGATGATATATTTACAGCTAACATCATACCCAATGTCATTTGTCCGCTTATCACGGCTCTTGCTGCTATCACAGTGATTACGATATTCTTTATCTCATTGATGAAGATACTACCTGCCTCTTGTGTCTGTTGCAGTTTCAGGGTTTTCATATTGGCATCGAAAAGTTCAGCTTGTACGTCTTCCCATTCCCAACGACGGCGCTGTTCGCAGTCTTGCAACTTTATCTCCTGCATGGCTGTGATGAATTGATAAGTTTTATTGCTATTTTTGGCTTGTTTCTCAAAGTAGAGGTAGTCTATCTGCTTTCTACGTTTCAGGAAAAGAGTAATCCAGATAGAATGGAAGATGCTGCCTGCGAGGAAGATGAAGAAAATTTGCAGGTTGTAGCATAGCAATACAATTCCGAAAACAATAAAGCTGAGTAATGAGAACATAACACTGAGTGTTTGTGTGGTAAGGAATTTCTCCACCCGATTGTGATCGCTCATCCGTTGGAGCAAGTCGCCCATCAGTTTGGTATCAAAGAAAGACATGGGGAGTTTTAATAGCTTTATTGTAGAGGTGAAAAGGATGCTAAGAGGGAATGTAGGAGGAAAAGACGTAGCGGCTCAGGTCTTTGTCCCAGCAAGGGATGCCTTCGTCATGTGCTTCGAGGTATAAGGCATTCTTTCTAAAAGGCGCTTGCAGAAAAAGACAGGACTTTTAGGTACATAATACCCTATTTTATGTACCTTTGTATGCTGTTTTATAAATGACCGACTTTAGTTGTTCGCTCTTTCGACCGGAGTTGTTTGATTAAATGACTCCAGTCATTTGTTCGACCGACCATAGTGGTTCATTTTTCAACCAGTATCTTTAGCACAATAAAGCAAGGTTATTAACGTAGAAAAGAATAAGGTTTATGGCAATAGTATATGATTGGTATGAGAACCCCAACGCTGAGGGTGATCCGGAAGAAAGGGGACTGCATCCCCGTCCGTTGCTTAACGGAAAAGTCAGCATGAAGCAACTTTATGCCCGCGTGCATGCCCGCAGTTCGCTCACGGTGGGCGATGTGATGAACGCGATAGATTGCCTGACGCAGATTTGCAGCGAGGAGTTGCGCGAAGGTCGTGAGGTGCACATCGAAGGTTTAGGATATTTTGCCCCCACGTTGGAAGCTACGCAGAAAGTGACGCGCAGCACGCCGAACAAGCATCTGAAATTGCGACTGAAGAGCATCAGTTTCCGTCCCGACGTCAACCTGAAAAGTGCGCTGACGGGTATCACTACCACCCGAAGTAAATATACCCGTCACTCCCAACGCCTCTCGGAAGTGGAGATAGACATGCGTTTGAAGGAATACTTCGCCGAACATGATATACTGATTCGCTACGATTTCCAGAACCTGTGCGGCATGGCCCGCACCACTGCCAACGGGCACTTGAAACGGCTTCTGGAAGAAGGCAAGTTGATGAACGTAGGGCGGCGTACGCAACCCATCTATCGCCCGATGCCGGGATATTACGGCGTGTCACGGGATGCGAAGGTGAAGCGGTGAAACGGGAAAGTAGTTTCAGCCGGAATGCCGATGAACAGGAAGATTCGGTGGGGGCTGAAAGGACAGAACGATCTTATCTTTGCCTCGGATAAGAAATCTTCCTGTATCTGACTGACTGACAGAATTAAGTAGAGAAGTCGAAAGTTGTTGGTAACAATTTGGAGACAATGTAACTGCATTGAAATTTTGTGCTTTGCATCTCATCAAACAACTTTGTTCAAATATAATATTTTATTCTAATATAAGCAAATGCTATGAACAGTTGTATATCCGTAATTTGTAATTTATGAATGCGATCGAGTGCATAAATCATAATAGTCTCATAATAAGGGCTGCGAGCTACGATATACCATCGGTGCTTGAAGACTTTTAAACAATACGGTTTGATATTGAGTGATTGCTTTGCGTCAGAGAATGTATTGCACTTCCTTAAACAGGTATCCGCGCTCTTTTCCTGTCTGGTCTTCAAGGATAAATCGTCCGTCCGGTTCAACGCGTAGCAAGCGGGCAAGGAACTCACTGTCTGCATCGGCATAGCGATGAAAGCCTTCGCGGCGAAAAAGGGAATGGGCATAACGTTCGGCAATACGGTTGGCGGCATCACCCGAAGTGTCTGTTTGCAGGAGGGTGTAGTACTCTTTTAGTCGCCTCATGATGTTGGCGAGTATCAGGTAGCGGTCGTACTCTTGCCCTGTGATTTGCTTTAAAGATACCGGATTGGGAGCATTGCTCCGGAAGGTTTCCTGATTTATGTTTACCCCGATGCCGGAGATGCTGCGTCCGATGTGGTGCCCGGAAAGGTCGTTCTCTATCAGTATGCCGCAAATTTTCTTTTCGTTCCAATAGATGTCGTTCGGCCATTTGATGGAAATGCCTTCCGTCCATTCGTCCAGTTCTTCCTTGATGGAGAGGGAGACGATTTGAGAAAGGATGAACTGGCGACGGGCTTCAATAAAAGTGGGATAGAGTACGAAGCTGAATGTAATGTTCCGGAAGTCTTCTGACTCCCAACTGTTGCCACGCTGCCCTTTACCGGCAGTCTGGCGTTCGGCTATGACTGTCGTAAACTCTCGGACAGCGGACTGCTGCCCGTCGCAAAGTTGCGTTAAATAGTTGTTCGTAGAGTCTGTTTCCGGCAATATGACCAGCGGAACAGGAAACTCTGCAGAGGTAATCATCAAATTCGGGTCTTTCTTCATATCAGGGCAGGGCATCATATTCGGCACGCATTTTCTTGGTGAACTTCTTTAGTACTTCCTCATAAGCATGGTCGATGAGGCTTTTTATCAGTTTATCGTCCACATCGCCGTCAAGGAAAATCTGGTTCCAGTATTTCTTGTTGAAGTGGTAGGCGCCCTCAATAGCTGAGTAATGCTCACGCAATTCTATTGCATATTCCGGATCGCACTTCATTGAGATTTTGTTGGAACCTTCCAAGTCAATCAGTGCAAACATCTTGTCCATCACTTTCATCACAAGTGAATACTCATCGAACGGAAGACACTCCGTTACGGCTTTCTTTGCGAGACAGTATTCGCGGGCGGTTTCTATATCCATTTGGGTCACTATTAATTATTAATTGTTCTGCGTTATCCTGACGCAGAATATTTTTCAATTAGCCTTGTTCAAAACCTTATCTGACTTTTAACATCAGAGTATATTTCCAATTTCCTCAGAACATCGGCGGATAAAATGCATCCTTGATATGTTCAATCTCAAATGCGCCAGCCTCGCCGACAGCGGTAATAATATCAAAACGAACGGGAGCATCGATGCTAAAATGCTTGATGTAAGCATCAGCAGCCACCACAATGTGGCGTACCTTCTGCCAATTGACGGCATCCTGCGGTTCGACGTAGTCCGTATTGCTGCGGGTTTTTACCTCCACTACAATCAGTTGTTCGTCTTTGACTGCCACAATGTCCAGTTCGAGGCGGTTTTTTCGCCAGTTGCGGTGGCGGATGGTGTATCCGTTGCGTTCCAAATATGCCATTGCGGCATCTTCTCCTGCTTTTCCGAGGGCATTGTGTGCTGCCATACCTATATTTGTTCTGCTTTTTAGCTGTTTCAATGCAAAAATACGTTTTTTCTGCTTTGTATTTACAGAAGGAAAACTAATTTTGCAGGAAATATGAGAAAGAGAGATAAAACGTGTGCGAAAGCAACACCCGAAGAACCGAAACGTGAACAACGCATCGTATGTCTGATGAGCGAGGAAGAGCTACGGATTGTAGACCGTTATCTGGAGAAATACAAGATAACGAACAAATCGCGTTGGCTACGGGAGACTATTCTCATGTTTATCCATAAGAATATGGAAGAAGATTATCCGACTCTTTTCGGAGAGCATGATATGAGGAGATAGGAGAGAATTAAAAATTGAGAATTAAAAATCAGAGGGGAAGTTGGACGATAGCTTTTATATGAAACAGGCGCTTGCGGAAGCGAGTAAAGCTGCTGAGCGGGGAGAAGTACCTGTAGGTGCGGTTGTTGTATGCAAAGACCGTATCATTGCCCGTGCCCATAATCTGACTGAAACTTTGACAGATGTGACTGCTCATGCCGAAATGCAGGCGATTACTGCCGCTGCTTCTACTCTTGGCGGAAAGTATCTGAATGAATGTACTCTTTATGTTACCGTTGAACCTTGCGTGATGTGTGCCGGTGCTATTGCTTGGGCGCAGATGGGACGGCTTGTGTTCGGCGCGGAAGATGAGAAACGTGGATACCAGCGTTATGCACCGCAGGCTTTGCATCCGAAGACGAAGGTAGTGAAAGGGGTGCTTGCCGATGACTGTGCAGCACTTATGAAGGATTTCTTTATGACAAAACGCCGTTGAAATCTAATATAATTCCTCTTTTGGACTCATATTCCGTATTTTATCCGTATATTTGACTTCTCAACGGACTTTTAAAATACCACATGTAATGGAATATCATCGTATATCTTTTATTCACAACGATACAGAGTATTCATTTATCAAAGCTATGAATGATAGATTAACAGGCTATTCACTGATGTCAGCCTGCCGGATAGAAGTTCAGATTTATATGAAAGAACATAATCTGAAAGGCAAGTATATCTTGACCGGCATGTCTAAAATCTGACTTACAGACTTATTCTTTGATTTCCTCGAAGTCTACATATTCCCCTTCATCTTTGGCGAAGAGTTTTTTTCGCTTTCTATGAATGTCATCTCTGGAAGAAACGGTGTCTTCATCGGCCTGTGAGGCAGAATTCTGCTGTTGATTACCTGAGAAAGAATATCCTCCTCCGGATTGATAATTACCTCCTCCATTCTGATAAGTTCCTGGAGAGGTACGACGCTTCCCCAGTCCGAAGATACTCCGGAGGACGGTGCCGATAATACTGAGTCCAATGACCAGAATAACGACTATAATGATGAATAGAAATCCTAAGATGTGAAACATGGGCTAATCGTTTTTATATTTGTTCGTCTTCCGAACGATAGTACAACAACTGTGCCAGAGATTTGTTTAGAGTTTCTTCCGTACAAACCAGCATAAAATGATGTACCAGCCGATGACAGCTGCAAGGCCTATAAAGATAAGCAAGGGAATGCTGACTATCAGGAACAAATAACGAATCTTATTTTCTTTCCAAGAGAGGCTCTTCAATTTGAAGGCGAACATCGGGAATTCGGAAACCAATAATAAAGAGAACAGGACGATGCAGGCCAGCAATCCATATAGAACTGCTCCGCCTTGTATCAGCCAGTCGTGGTATTGTGCTGCTGCCGCTGCCCAGAACAGAGTGTTGGCAGGGGTGTTCAGACCGATGAACGAGCTGCTCTGACGCTCATCAATATTGAATTTAGCCAGGCGCAGTGCAGAGAATACGGCAATGAGGAAAGCAAAATATGGAATATATTCCTGAAAACCGCTCATCCAGCCGGGATAAGTGGTCTCACGCAGCAAAGAGAATACGATGAGTGAGGGGGCTACTCCGAAACTGACGTCATCTGCCAGAGAGTCCAACTCCTTTCCGATGGGGGAGGGGGCATTCAGAAGCCGTGCCGACATTCCGTCGAGGAAGTCGAATACAGCACTGATGATGATGAAAGTGAGGGCCCATTCATATTTGAACTCAAACGCCATCACACACGCAATACACCCTGAGAACAGGTTCATGCACGTCAATGTATTGGGTATATAACGGGTAATACAGTTAGCCATTGCTCAGTTATTTTAGTTTGGCTATCACAGTCTGGTTTCCTGTAGTAGTTTGTCCCAGTTTCACGAACACTTCAGTGCCCAACGGGAGATAAACATCTACACGAGATCCGAACTTGATGAAGCCCATATGTTCATCGATATAACAGTCCTCGCCCGGTTCGGCGTAGGTGACGATGCGGCGAGCCATAGCACCGGCAATCTGGCGTGCCATTACCTCCACGCCTTCGGGAGTTTCGATAACCACCATGGAGCGTTCGTTGTCCGTACTGGCTTTCGGCAGCCAGGCTTTCATGAACTTACCGTTCTGATGTGCCACCTTTTTCACGGTTCCGTCTACCGGATACCAGTTGGCGTGAACGTTGAAAACACTCATGAAGATGGATATCATAAGGCGGCGGTCATGGAAATACTCATTTTCTTCCACTTCTTCTACGACCACTATCTTGCCATCGGCAGGTGCTACCACGATCTTTTCGGTGTCTTCCTGCTCAAAAAGGCGGATAGGACATCGGAAGAAGTTCACCAGCATTCCGTACAATACGATACTGACCACGGCTACAATATAGAACGGCAATTTACACTCCAACCCGAAGTACAAGGCGGAATTGACTACCAGCAGCAACAATAGACTGCCTGCCAGAGTATGTGTTCCTTCGCGGTGAATTCGTATCTTTTTTAGTTTCTTTAGTCGACTCATGTAAGTTGTTTTATTCCTTGTGAATACAAATTATCCGCAAAAATAGACTTATTTTGAAAATCTAACAAGCATTTGGCTGTAGAAATGCAGATGTTGATAACTTTTAGGGAAATATTTTTGTTAGGTCTTATATAGATTGTACTTTTATGCTCTCAATTGAAAGGAGATATTTATGCAGGATTTTGTTCATTTGCACGTTCATACCCAGTATTCCCTCCTCGACGGTCAGGCCAGTGTTAGTGCGCTGGTTGACAAGGCGATGAAGGATGGAATGAAGGGCATTGCCGTAACAGACCACGGTAATATGTTCGGCATCAAGGAGTTTACCAATTACGTCAACAAGAAGAATAGCGGACCGAAGGGAGAGATTAAAGATCTCAAAAAGAGGATTGCCGGCATCGAGAGCGGTGAGATAGCTTGCGAAGATAAGGAAGCGGAACTTGCCGACTGCCGTGCAAAACTTACGGAAGCTGAAAATAAACTGTTCAAACCGATAATCGGTTGCGAGATGTATGTGGCACGCCGCACCATGGACAAGAAGGAAGGTAAACCCGATCAGAGCGGATGGCACTTGATTGTGCTGGCGAAGAATGAGAAAGGTTATCATAACCTGATAAAGCTGGTGTCCAGAGCTTGGACGAATGGGTATTATATGCGTCCGCGAACCGATCGCAATGAATTGGAAAAGTATCATGAAGGGCTGATTGTCTGTTCGGCCTGTATCGGTGGTGAAGTACCTAAAAAGATACTTAACGATCAATTGGAAGAGGCGGAAGAGGCTGTGCGTTGGTACAAGAATCTCTTTGGAGAAGATTATTATCTGGAATTGCAACGTCATAAAGCGACCGTGCCTCGTGCTAATCATGAGGCTTACCCGTTGCAGCAGCGGGCAAATGCCAAACTGATAGAGTATGCCAAGAAATATAATATCAAGCTAATCTGTTCTAATGACGTTCACTTTGTGAATGAGGAACATGCCGAAGCGCATGACCGTCTGATCTGTTTGAGTACGGGTAAGGACTTGGATGATCCCAACCGCATGCTTTATACCAAGCAGGAGTGGATGAAGACGAAAGCGGAGATGAACGAGCTATTTGCGGATATTCCCGAAGCTTTGTCCAATACGCTTGAAATTTTGGATAAGGTGGAATACTATTCCATCGATCATGCGCCTATCATGCCTACCTTTGCCATCCCCGAAGACTTTGGAACGGAAGAAGGGTATCGGCAGAGATTCACCGAAAAGGATTTGTTTGATGAGTTCACTCAGGACGAGAATGGAAATGTGGTGCTGAGTGAAGAGGATGCCAAAGCAAAGATCAAGCGTCTGGGGGGATATGATAAATTGTATCGTATCAAGTTGGAAGCAGACTATCTTGCCAAACTGACTTTTGACGGTGCTAAGATATTTTATGGTGATCCCATGTCGGAGGAAGTTCGGGAACGTTTGAAGTTCGAACTTCACATCATGAAGACAATGGGTTTCCCGGGATACTTCCTGATTGTGCAGGATTTTATTGCTGCCGGACGTAGTATGGGGGTGTCAATCGGACCGGGACGTGGATCGGCTGCCGGTTCGGCAGTGGCATACTGCCTGCAGATTACGAAAATCGACCCTATTAAATATGACTTGCTTTTCGAGCGTTTCCTGAACCCCGACCGTATCTCATTGCCTGATATCGATATCGACTTCGATGATGACGGACGCGGTGAAGTGCTTCGTTGGGTGACCAATAAGTATGGGCAGGAAAAGGTGG
The DNA here is from genome assembly GCA_905215555.1 of uncultured bacterium. GTDB lineage: Bacteria > Bacteroidota > Bacteroidia > Bacteroidales > Bacteroidaceae > Bacteroides. The sequence continues at coordinate 32,346 of CAJMQU010000023.1, read as the reverse complement.
CGCATATCATCACTTATGGTACGATGGCCACCAAGCTTGCCATCAAGGACGTTGCCCGTGTGCAGAAGCTTCCTCTGTCGGAGTCCGACCGCCTGGCAAAGCTTGTTCCCGATAAAATCCCCGATAAGAAACTGAATCTGCGGAATGCCATTGATTACGTTCCCGAATTGCAGGCTGCGGAGGCGTCTCCCGATCCTCTGGTGCGTGATACGCTGAAATATGCCAAGATGTTGGAGGGTAACGTGCGCGGTACGGGTGTACATGCCTGTGGTACGATTATTTGTCGTGACGACATCACCGACTGGGTACCTGTAAGTACGGCTGACGACAAGGAGACGGGGGAGAAGATGCTGGTGACCCAGTATGAAGGTTCGGTAATTGAAGATACGGGTTTGATCAAGATGGACTTCCTGGGATTGAAAACATTGTCAATCATCAAGGAGGCTGTTGAAAATGTGCGTTTGCACCGTGGCCTGGTGTTAAATATAGATAAGGTACCTATTGACGATCCGGTTACCTATAAATTATATAGCGATGGCCGTACCATCGGTACGTTCCAGTTCGAGTCTGCCGGTATGCAGAAGTACTTGCGTGAGTTGCAGCCTTCTACTTTCGAGGACTTGATTGCGATGAACGCCCTTTACCGTCCGGGTCCTATGGATTACATTCCGGATTTCATCGACCGTAAGCATGGGCGGAAACCGATTGAGTATGATATTCCCGTCATGGAGAAGTATCTGAAAGATACGTACGGTATTACGGTATATCAGGAGCAGGTGATGCTTCTGTCCCGTCTGTTGGCTGACTTTACCCGTGGTGAGTCTGATGCCTTGCGTAAGGCGATGGGTAAAAAGTTGCGTGACAAACTGGATCACATGAAACCCAAATTCGTTGAAGGCGGGCGCAAGAACGGACACGATCCGAAAGTGCTTGAAAAGATTTGGGGAGACTGGGAGAAGTTTGCATCCTACGCTTTCAATAAGTCTCATGCCACTTGTTACTCGTGGGTTGCTTATCAGACTGCTTATTTGAAAGCTAATTACCCTGCCGAGTATATGGCAGCCGTGATGAGCCGAAGTTTATCGAACATCACCGATATCACCAAGTTGATGGACGAGTGTAAGGCAATGGGTATCAAAGTATTGGGGCCAGATGTAAATGAGAGTAACCTGAAGTTCACTGTTAACCAGGAAGGAAATATCCGTTTCGGTCTTGGCGCGGTGAAGGGTGTGGGCGAAGGTGCTGTGTTGAATATCATGGAAGAACGTGAGAAGAACGGTCCTTTCAAGGGGATATTTGATTTTGTGCAGCGTGTCAATCTGACGGCTTGTAATAAGAAGAACTTGGAATGTCTTGCTTTGGCGGGTGGCTTCGATGGATTTCCGGAATTGAAGCGTGAGCAATACTTTGCCGTAAATTCGAAGAATGAAGTCTTTCTGGAAACTTTGGTGCGCTATGGTAACCGTTATCAGGCCGACCAGGCGGCAGCAGCCAATTCATTGTTCGGTGGAGAAAATGTAGTGGATATAGCCACTCCCGAAATTCCCGAGGCGGAACGTTGGAGTGATCTCGACCGCCTGAACAGAGAGCGTGACCTGGTAGGTATCTACCTTTCCGCCCACCCGCTGGATGAATATTCCGTTGTATTGCAGCACGTTTGCAACACGCGCATGGCCGAATTGGAAGATAAAGCTGCGCTTGCCGGACGCGAAATTACGATGGGAGGTATTGTGACCTCTGTGCGCCGGGGTATCAGCAAGAACGGTAATCCTTATGGCATCGCCAAGATTGAAGATTATTCCGGTTCTGCGGAACTTCCGTTCTTCGGTAATGATTGGGTGACTTACCAAGGATATCTGGGTGAACGTACTTTCCTCTTTATTAAGGCCCGTTGCCAGCCCAAACAGTGGCGGCAGGATGAGTTGGAAGTTAAAATCACTTCCATGGAGTTATTGCCCGATGTGAAGGAAAAGCTGATTTCCAAAATCACTATACTGATACCGCTTTCCGTACTGAACCAGGCATTGGTAACAGAGCTTGCAGCGCTGATGAAAGAACATCCCGGTACGACGGAGTTGTATTTCAAAGTGAGCGATCCGGACAGTAAGACGGTAGTGGATATGATTTCCCGTCCGGTGAAGCTTTCCGTAGGGCGTGATTTAATATCTTATTTAAATGAGCGTCCCGAACTGGAATTCCGGATAAATTAGTATCTTTGCTTCATCAATGAGATACCAAATTGATAATTAATAATTAATAATTAAAGAAATGGCTTTAGAAATTACAGACAGCAACTATAAGGAAATCCTGGCAGAGGGTAAACCTGTAGTGATTGACTTTTGGGCTCCTTGGTGCGGCCCTTGTAAGATGGTAGGTCCTATTATTGACGAACTGGCAGAATTGTATGAAGGTCAGGTAATCATCGGTAAGTGTGATGTGGATGAAAGCAGTGATTTGCCTGCCGAATATGGCATTCGTAACATTCCTACCGTATTGTTCTTCAAGAACGGTGAGTTGGTTGACAAGCAGGTCGGTTCTGCGCCTAAATCAGCTTTTGATGAAAAAATAAAGAAAATGCTCCTGTAAGGAGTATTTATATAAATAAGGTATTCACCCCTAAAAAACTAATTATTATGGGACTGGAAGACGATTTCTTAAAGGATGACCTCGATGACGAAAAGACCATCGAATACATCAAAAATTATTTGCCGCAGGAGTTAAAGGAAAAGTTCTCTGACGACGAATTCTATTATTTCCTCGATTTGATTGATGAGTATTATTCTGAAAGCGGCATTCTCGATGTAGAGCCGGATGAAGAAGGATGCGTCGAAGTCGACCTGGGACAGATTGTAGATTACATCATCAAGGAAGCTCATAAAGACAAGATGGGTGACTATGATCCGGAAGAGATTCTGTTCGTGGTTCAAGGGGAACTGGAATATACAGAGTCATTGGATGATGACGAATAAGTAGTTTCAGCAAGTAAAAGAAGAGTCCGGGCGTTTCGTTCGGACTTTTTTGTGGAATTATTCCACACTTGTAGAGTGGATTCCACACTTTGTGCAATCTCCCTTTAAGCGCTTAATACTTTGGCTGTGAATAATAAAGGTGTGGTTAACGAACTTTGGCACGCCAGTTGTGTTTTTTATTTGTAGGGTTTTTAACATTAACATAAACAGAGAGCTTATGAAATCGTTTTTCAAACAGAGAGAAATTAGAATAACGAAAAAGCAGGTAGTGATTGCCGCAGTAGGTATAGTATTGTTAGTAGGGATTTATTGGTTCGTCACCCATCGTCCTGCACCAGCACCGGAACTGCCGGTAGTAGCCGTAGAACCGGTGACGCAAGATGATGTGGAAATTTATGGTGAATACGTGGGACGTATCCGCGCCCAGCAGTTTGTGGAGGTACGTGCTCGTGTAGAAGGGTATTTGGAAAATATGCTCTTTGAAGAAGGCACTTATGTGACGAAGAACCAGGTATTGTTTGTAATCAATCGCGACCAGTATGCGGCCAAGGCGGATAAGGCACGTGCACAACTGAAAAAGGATGAAGCACAGGCACACAAAGCGCAACGTGACTTGGAACGTATCCGTCCGCTGTATGAGCAGAATGCTGCCAGCCAGTTGGATTTGGATAATGCGATAGCGGCTTATGAAACAGCGCAAGCCAGCGTAGCCATGAGTCAGGCCGATCTGGATCAGGCAGAACTGGAACTGGGTTATACAATTGTCCGTTCCCCGTTGTCAGGACATATCAGTGAACGCTATGTAGACCTTGGTACGCTGGTAGGCACAGGAGGCAAGTCGTTACTGGCAGCTGTCGTAAAAAGTGATACCGTGCTGGTCGATTTCAGTATGACGGCATTGGACTATCTGAAAACCAAAGAGCGCAATGTGAACCTGGGACAAAAAGACTCCACCCGTTCCTGGCAACCGAATATTTCTATTACACTTGCCGATAATACAGTTTATCCGTTCAAAGGTTTGGTTGATTTTGCCGAACCTCAGGTTGACCCTCGCACCGGTACATTCTCTGTTCGTGCCGAGATGCCTAATCCGAAACATGTGTTGCTGCCGGGACAGTTTACTAAAGTGAAGTTGTTGCTGGATGTCCGTGAGAATGCGACGGTTGTTCCCCTGAAATCGGTGATCATCGAAAAGGGGGGGGCTTACGTGTTTGTAATGCGTCGCGACTCTACCGTAGAACGGCGCTTCATTGAATTAGGACCGGAATTCCAGAACCAGGTGGTGGTGGAAAGAGGTTTGGTTCCGGGTGAAACCATAGTGGTGGAAGGATATCATAAGTTGAGTCCGGGTATCAAAGTCAAGGTTAACAATGCCTTGTTGAAGAAAGAAGATGAGGAGGGAGGGGAGAGCATATGAAAGTAAGTTTCTTTATAGACAGACCGGTATTCTCGGCTGTCATCTCCATACTGATTGTCATTGTGGGTATCATCGGATTGTCAATGCTTCCCATTGACCAATATCCGCAAATAACGCCGCCGGTAGTGAAAATCAGCGCATCTTATCCGGGTGCCAGCGCACTGACGGTATCTCAGGCAGTAGCCACACCTATCGAACAGGAGCTGAACGGAACTCCGGGAATGCTCTATATGGAATCCAACAGTTCCAATTCCGGTGGTTTCTCGGCTACAGTGACATTTGACATCTCTGCCGACCCGGATTTGGCGGCAGTGGAAATTCAGAACCGTCTGAAACTGGCGGAGTCCCGTCTGCCGGCGGAAGTGGTGCAAAACGGTATTTCGGTAGAAAAACAAGCAGCCAGCCAGTTGATGACCATCTGCCTTATGTCTTCCGATCCGAAGTTTGATGAAATCTACCTGAGTAACTTTGCTACGCTGAATGTGCTCGACTTGCTGCGCCGTATTCCCGGTGTAGGTCGTGTGTCGAACATCGGTAGCCGCTACTACGCCATGCAGATCTGGGTGCAGCCTGATAAATTAGCTAACTTCGGACTGACTGTAGCCGATTTACAGAATGCCCTGAAAGACCAGAACCGTGAGTCCGCAGCCGGTGTGCTGGGACAGCAACCGGTGAAAGGGCTGGATATCACTATTCCTATCACCACGCAGGGACGTCTGTCCACAGTTGCGCAGTTTGAAGAAATTGTGATACGTGCCAATGCGGATGGTTCTATTATTCGTTTGCGCGATGTGGCACGCATATCTCTGGAGGCTTCTTCTTACAATACAGAGAGTAGCATCAACGGTGAGAATGCAGCGGTGCTGGGTATCTATATGCTTCCGGGTGCCAACGCTATGGAAGTAGCGGAGAATGTGAAAAAGGCAATGAACGAGATTAGTGCTAATTTCCCTGATGGATTGAGTTATGAGATACCGTTCGATATGACAACCTATATCTCCGAGTCTATCCATGAGGTATATAAGACATTGTTTGAGGCCTTGATACTGGTGATTATCGTAGTGTTCCTGTCATTGCAAAGTTGGCGTGCCACATTGATTCCGATTGTAGCGGTACCTATTTCTCTGATTGGTACATTCGGGTTCATGTTGATATTCGGTTTTTCACTCAATATACTTACGTTGCTCGGACTGGTACTTGCCATCGGTATTGTGGTGGACGACGCCATTGTGGTGGTGGAGAATGTGGAGCGCATCATGCACGAAGAGAAGCTGCCGCCTTATGAAGCCACGAAGAAAGCTATGGAAGGATTGACGGGGGCAATTATCGCTACGTCACTGGTGCTGGCAGCCGTGTTTGTTCCGGTTAGTTTCCTCGGTGGTATCACAGGGCAGCTTTACCGTCAGTTTACGGTGACGATTGTAGTTTCCGTATTGCTTTCTACGGTGGTTGCATTAACACTGAGTCCGGTAATGTGCTCGCTGATATTGAAACCGGATTCCCATAAGCGGAAAAACATCGTATTCCGTTATATCAATTATGCACTGAATATGGGTAACCGCAAATACGTGCGCCAGATTTCACGCGTGATAGGTAATCCTCGCAGGGTGCTGGGAGCGTTCGGTGTAATAGTGATAGCCATTTTCCTGGTAAACCGGCTGATTCCGACCAGCTTCCTGCCTGTAGAAGATCAGGGATACTTTAAAGTTGAACTTGAGTTGCCTGAAGGTGCAACGCTGGAACGCACGCGTACCGTATCGGAACGTGCAGTGGAATATCTGATGTTGAACCCGGCTGTGGAATATGTGCAGAGCGTAGTGGGTAGCAGCCCGCGTGTAGGCAGCAGTCAGGCACGCAGTGAACTGACCGTCATCATGAAACCGTGGGGAGCACGGGACGGGCAGACCATTGATGAAGTAATGGCACAAGTGAAGAAAGACCTTCAGGAATATCCCGAATGTAAGGTTTATCTCTCTACGCCACCAGTCATTCCTGGATTGGGAAGTTCCGGTGGTTTCGAGATGCAACTTGAAGCACGCGGTGATGCCACTTTCGATAACTTGGTACAGGCAACGGATACATTGATGTATTACGCATCACAGCGCAAGGAGTTGTCGGGACTTTCATCGTCTTTGCAGGCGGATATTCCGCAACTTTATTTCGATGTAGACCGGGATAAGGTGAAACTGGCGGGTGTGCCTCTGGCTGATGTATTCTCGACCATGAAGGCCTATACAGGTTCGGTATATGTGAATGACTTCAATATGTTCAACCGTATCTATCGTGTATATATTCAGGCGGAAGCTCCCTATCGGGAACATAAAGAGAATATTAACCTTTTCTTTGTGCGTGGTGCGGATAATGTAATGATACCGTTGACTTCCCTCGGAACAACTTCGTACACCACGGGACCGGGTAGCATCAAGCGTTTCAATATGTTCAACAGTGCCGTGATTCGTGGCGGGGCTGCCGATGGTTACAGTTCCGGTCAGGCAATGGAAATCATTGAACAGATAGCCCGTGAACACTTGCCGGACAATATCGGTGTGGAATGGAGCGGACTTTCTTATCAGGAGAAGCAGGCAGGCGGACAGACAGCAATGGTGCTGGCACTGGTGTTCCTGTTCGTATTTCTTTTCCTGGCTGCGCTCTATGAGAGCTGGTCGGTGCCTATCGCCGTATTACTTTCGCTGCCGGTTGCCGCATTGGGAGCTTACCTCGGAGTATGGCTGTGCGGACTGGAAAATGACGTTTATTTCCAGATCGGTTTGGTAATGCTGGTCGGCCTGGCAGCAAAGAATGCAATTCTGATTGTAGAGTTTGCCAAGGAACAGGTGGACCGTGGGGCGAATGTGGTTAAAGCGGCTTTGCATGCATCACAGTTACGTTTCCGTCCTATTCTGATGACGTCGCTGGCGTTTATCCTCGGTATGTTGCCGATGGTGATTGCCAGCGGACCGGGGTCGGCAAGCCGTCAGGCCATCGGTACAGGGGTGTTCTTTGGAATGATTCTGGCTGTGACAATAGGTATCTTGCTGGTACCGTTCTTCTTCGTGCTGATTTATAAGGCGAAGGCAAAAGCGAAAGGTGCGAATATTAAGAAAGTTACGAAGCGATTTAAACGATAAGTTATGAAAAGGAAATATACGATATACTATATGATGGTACTGGCAGTGGTGCTCAGTTCCTGCCAGTTGGGTAAACACTATGCGCGTCCGGAACTGGACCTGCCACAGCAACTCGACTCTACTGAACAGGATACACTTTCCATTGCCGATCGCCAGTGGTGGACTATCTACACTGATACTACCCTGCAAGCGCTCATCGAGCGGACGCTTGAATATAATAAGGATATGAAGATTGCTGCCGCACGGGTGAAGGAACTGGCGGCGATGAAGCGCATAGACTTTGCCAATCTCTTCCCGCAAGTCAGTGGTAAACTGTATGCGGATAAGGAGGCGGAGAACTATGGAGGTGATAATTACGATTCGGATCGGAGTTATGAGGCCAAGGCAATCGTTTCATGGGAAGTGGATCTTTGGGGAAATCTGCGTTGGGCGAAGGATAAGAGTATGGCGGATTTCCTGGGTTCGATAGAAGCACAACGTGCATTGAAAATGAGTCTGGTGGCAGAAGTGGCGCAGGCATATTTCGAACTGGTGGCATTGGATAATGAATTGGCAATTGTGCGCCAGACACTTGGTGCCCGTAAAGAAGGCGTCCGGCTGGCGAAGCTCCGTTTTGAGGGTGGTCTGACCTCGGAGACTTCTTATCAGCAGGCTCAAGTGGAGTTGGCACGTACGGCAACGCTGGTGCCAGATCTGGAACGGAAGATTTCTATCAAAGAGAACGACATTGCTTTTCTGGCGGGCGAGTATCCGCGGAAGATAGAGCGTTCAGTGTTGCCGGAAGAGGTGAAATTGCCGGAAAGCCTTCCTGTGGGGCTTCCTTCCACATTGTTGGAACGCCGTCCGGATGTGCGTCAGGCAGAACAGAAGCTGATCGCTGCGAATGCGGCGGTGGGGCTTGCATACACCAATATGTTTCCCCGTTTGAGCCTGACGGTTCACTATGGGTTGGAGAGTGCTGAGTTTTCGGATTTCTTGAAGTCGCCTTATCATTTCCTGAGTGGTTCGTTGCTGACGCCGCTGTTTGCTATGGGTAAGAACCGTGCTGTACTGAAAGCGAAGAAGGCAGCGTATGAGGCGGAGGTTTATGCGTATGAGAAATCGGTGCTGACTGCTTTCAAGGATGCGCGGAATGCGATTGTGGATTTCGGCAAGATAAAGGAGATTTATGAGTCACGTCTGCAATTGGAGCAGGCGGCACGGACGAATGTTGAGTTGGCCCAGTTGCAGTATATCAATGGGGTTATCGGATATTTGGATGTGCTGGATGCCCAGCGTGGATACTTTGATGCGCAGATAGGACTGAGCAATGCGATACGAGATAAACAGATAACGCTGGTGCGGCTGTATAAAGCGCTCGGTGGGGGGTGGCAGTAATATATGTATTTTTCAGACACGGATGACGTGGATCTTAATGCTATGCTATAACCGATCAGTATACACGTAGTAAGAAGAAAAATCCGCGTTATCCGTGTCTGAGAAATCATGCCGGCGGTGTATTCAGAAAGAAGAACACCGACATCCCGATAAGGATAACTCCTAGCACTCCATAGAATAACCTCGCACGCTGTCGCCCCACACTCCTTACCGCAAACTGCGTGTTTCGTGCGGTAAAGAACCACTCCCAGTCGAACACCGCAGCCAGCAACGAAATGATGCCGGCCACTGCAAAAATTCCCTGAATGATGTATTGGCTCATAATGACTTATTCCTGGCTTTCCATTGTCAGCTTGCGTGAGCCGTCTTCCAGTTCTTCGATAGTGACGCGTACCGTATTGCCCGGTAGGAGTTCCTCTATCAATTCCGGCCATTCGATAAAGCAGAGCGCTCCGCTGTAGAAATAATCCTCATATCCCATGTCATATACTTCTTCCAACTTTTTGATGCGATAGAAGTCGAAATGATAAATCAACTCGCCCGCTATGTCCGAGCGGTACTCATTGATGACGGCAAAAGTGGGAGAGGTGACGACGTCCTCAACACCCAGTTCCTGGCAGAGTGCCTTGATAAATGTTGTTTTACCGGCTCCCATCTTTCCGTAAAGAGCGAAAACGGTATTGTCGCCCATCGCAGCGATGAATTCGCGGGCGGCTTCGTGGATATGGTCCAGAGATTGAATTTTGATTTCCATATAATCTTTTATCTATAGTTTTAAGTAACGTTTGAAAAATAAAGTGGTATAAACGGGCGTTTTATTTTTCCCAATAGGAGAAAAACAATTTAGTAGTAGGCTGATAATAACTTCTGAATTGAAGGTACAGCTTCTTCTATCCCCCTCCTCGTCCGCTCAATGTGATAAGCGGAATAATCATCTCCTCCATCGATATTCCTCCATGCTGGAAGGTATCAGTGTAGTAGCTGACGTAGTGATTATAGTTATTCGGATAAGCAAAGAAATCCCGTCCGGTTGCAAAGATATAACGCGTGCTCACGTTGGGCGAGGGCAGGTGTACATCTGCGGGGCGGGTGATTTCGAATACCTGTTTGGGATTATATGCCATGTTGCGCGATAGCTTGTAGCGCAGGTTGGCATTGATTTCTTTACTGTTACTTTGCACTTTTATCGGGTTGTCTACACGGATACTGCCGTGGTCCGTAGTGATGATGACACGATACTGTCGGCTGGCAAGCGCTTTCAGCAAGTCGCTCAGCGGTGAATGGCGAAACCACGAAAGCGTGATGCTGCGGTAGGCTGCCTCGGTGGAGGCGAGTTCGCGTATCATCTTACTTTCTGTGCGGCTGTGGCTCAACATATCGATGAAGTTGAACACGGCAACGTTGAGGTCATTCTGGGACAGTGCAGGCAGTTGTGCCAACAGGCGTTCGGCACTTGCGGCATCATTTATTTTATGGTAAGAGAATGTATCGTTGCGACGGTAACGCTCGATGATAGTGCGTATCAGCGGAGCTTCGTTCAGGTTCTTGTTTTCTTCTTCGTCCTCGTCTATCCACAATTCCGGAAAGAGCCGTGCTATCTGGTCGGGCATCAGACCGGAGAAGATGGCGTTGCGGGCATATTGCGTGGCAGTGGGCAGGATGCTGAAATAGAGTTGCTCGTCTATGTTGAACAAGCCGGACAACTCGTCGGCAAGGACACGCCACTGGTCGTAGCGGAAGTTGTCGAGGACGATAAAGAATACCTTTACGCCTTTGTCCAACAGAGGGAAAAGAATACGTTTGAAAATATCCGGACTCATGAGGGGGTAGTCGGGGGAAGCATCCTTTGCTGATATCCAGTCCGCGTAGTGCTTCTTGATGAATTTGGCAAAAGCGGAGTTGGCTTCTGCTTTCTGCATGGCAAGCATTTCACTCATGGGGCTGTCCGTCGCTTCCAGTTCCAGTTCCCAGTAGACGAGGCGGCGGTATAGTTCCATCCAGTCGGCGGCGGTCAGCGAATCGTTGATTTGCATGCCTATCTTGCCGAAGTTCTGTTGATAGCCGGTCTGGGCGGCTTCGCTGACAATGTCTCGGCGGTGCAGATTCTTTTTCAGTGACAGTAATATCTGGTTGGGATTGACGGGTTTGATAAGATAATCCGCTATCTTTTGCCCGATAGCCATGTCCATGATATTTTCTTCTTCACTTTTGGTGATCATGATGACGGGGACGGTAGGGCAGATTTCTTTTATCAGTGCCAGGGTTTGCAGACCGCTCAGTCCGGGCATGTTCTCGTCCAGAAAGATGAGGTCGTAGGTAGTGGCACGGCAGCGGTCAAGCGCATCCTGTCCGTTGGTTACGGTGTCGACCTCGTAACCTTTGCCTTCCAGAAACAGGATGTGCGGTCGCAACAAACTGATTTCATCGTCTACCCAAAGTAATCTGTCTTTCTTCATATTTTATGTTTTCAGTCCTCAAAGATAACACCATTTTCCGGGTCATCCTCTTCCATAGGCAGATTTTCTTCTTTCTGTCGTTCTTCTTCCTCGGTGGGCAGGTTCAACAGGGGTTCGTCCAGCATGTAACCTTTCAGTTCGGGTTCCGGGATGGAAGAGAAGTGGGCACGGTAGAAGGTGTCGTAGTCATCAAAACTGTATTGCTTGATGAGTTGTTCATAGTTTGCTTCTGAAATGAGCACTGCACGTATACCGCTCAGTCGGGCAGCCATTTCGGGAGTGGAGTAGAGCCTGCGGAAATATTGCTGCGCTTCATCGTAATTACTGAACGGCTTGATTTGCAGCATCCCGATGCCCCGTTCGTGAGCAAAAGCCAGGTCGAAGTTCTTCACCAAGAAGGTGGAGAAATTATAGCGTGCCACTTCAAACAGAAGCATGTTTTCGTTGACTTTTCCTTCTTCATAGGCGAGGATGAAGAGGAACGGAATGTTGCGCTCTGTGCTGAATGCACTGTCCGGGGAAAGGATGGTTGCACTGCCCAGACTGTCGCCTAACAAGTTACCGGCTTCGGCAAGTTCAGTATTCCGGCGTTGCCAGATGGAACCGAATGTATGGCTGTCGCGGGCCAGTAAACGTCCTTCCTGTACACCTTTCAGTATATGGGCGGCGAGATCGGTAATTTCATTCTGCGGATATTGCTGTACAAGCTGTTTCAGAATAGCGAGGAATTGGTTGGTTTCTCCGCTTTGCAGACGGGTGACGGCATCGAGGAACATGAACTTCGGGCGATGCTGACCCAGGGGATATATCTCTGCGGAAAGATGCGCGGCAGCACGTACGGTGGCAGTATCTCCCGTTTGAAAATGCTCGTAGGCACGGGTGTAGAGCGAATCTTCGCGTTGCTTGCCGTGCACTGCGTTTTCTGCAAAATCCGGGTCGGCCAGTGTTTTGGCATAACGGCTTTCGGGGAAGCGGGCGATAAGTTCGGACTTGTATCTTTCGGCTTTTGGTAATACCGCTTCCGCATATTGATGTGCGGAAAGAGTGTCACCCATCCTCTTGGGCTTGTCGAAGGATTTATTCTCTTTCCCATAATACTCCATAGCTAATTCGGTCAGGAATAGCTGATAATACACCTCATCCAGTTGCGCGAAGTCCGGGAACTGGTGTACAAGTCGTTCAAAGACGGATTCCGCCTTTCGGAAATCCTGCATGCGGTCTTTGAATATCATTCCGGCGCCATACAAGGCTTCTGATAACAATGCGTTTGAGGTTTGCATTGCTTCTTCTGTCAATGGAATCTGTGACAGATAGTATTCCGGGCGATGCGTGTCGTTGGCAGTGCTGTCGGTGCCGGCTTTTCCGTTACTACCGATACTCTCTTTCCCGTTCTTGCTGCCTTGTGAGCCGTTGCTGCCGGTTTTGTTCTCCTTATTGTTTGGGATAGAGTCTGTTCCGGCAGTCTGGTCGGGTTCGTTATAATTTATTTCCCCGAAATCATCCAGGGCGACCACTGTTTTATTCTTTCTTCGCCAGTTATCTTCCAGTTTCCGGCGTCCCCATAGACGCTGGAATTCAGCTTTGCCCTGTTCCACTAATTGCGGGTTGTAGAAGTACCAGGCCTGCTTTCCCCCTATGGTGGGCTGGGTGGTTTGCGGGGGAGTGGCGGCGTTTCGTCCCGGTCGGGTGACGACAGCGGTGGCGGGCAATTGGTTGGCTGCTTCATCAAGCATTTGTTGACGGTTGGTTTCCCGTTCCGCTTCCTCTGCCACTTTGCGTTCCGCTTCTTCCCGGGCAATGACTTGCGCGATGATTTCCTCTATCACGGCCAACCGTTCTTCTTCTGTCATTCCGGCAAGGCGCTGTAAGCTGTCTTGCAGTTGTATGGCGGTGGTGTGTGGCACCAGTTCGTCCAGAATTTCCGAACGGGTGGTAGCGGTATCATATTCTTGATGCGTCTTATCTATCAGTCCGATGGCTTCGGTATATGCTTTTTGTGCTTCGGCATAGCGTGCCTGTTGCCAGTACAGATTTCCCAGTGTGAGTTGCAGAATGCCTTTCTCCACACCGTTCCGTTTGCTGTTTTCTATTCCCTTATGATAGGCGGCAAGAGCCTGAACCGTATCGTTTTTGGCGAGATATACATTGCCCAGTGCATAATATATCTGGTCGAGAAATTCTTCATTCTTTTCGTCGCGGCTGAGGCGCAACAGTTTTCCTGTGATTTTGCGGCTGTTGGCGGAAGGCATCACTTCTGTTTGCCGGATGCGGGCGCTGAGGGCCAGTTCGTACGGTGGGTTGAGGCGGATTACTTTGCTGTAAGCCTGATAAGCTTGTTCCGTTTGTTGCAACATTTGGTAGGTCTGCCCCAGAAGGTAGTAACAGCGTGCTTTCTGTTTCTTGTTTTTTTCGTTCCTGGCGGTTTTCTCCAGATGCGGAATCGCTTCCCTGTATCGCTTGCTGCCCAACAGGAAATTTCCCGTTGCCGAGGCATACGGAACTGCCAGTGACAGGGGTAGGCTGTCGTTGTTCACCCGGTTCAGGGCGTCTTCAGCGTCATATTGCCAACCCAGTGCAGAGTAACAGCGGGATAGCCAGATGAGTGCCTCGGAAGTGATGCCCGTTTGTCCGTCGTAAAGGCGTGCGATGTAGGAGAATGTTGATGCGGCTTCCGGAAAGTCACCTTTCTGATATTGCGCTTTGCCCAGCAACAGCCATGCGCGGTTTATGAAAGGATTGAATTCACGGCGTGCCAGCCATTTCTTGTATTCATCTGTGTATGCCCGTCCCGGTTTGCGGATAGGGCGCCGTTTGATGGAGTGCTGCCGGATGGCTTTTTGTGCTTTCTCGATAGCTCGGTCGAAGTCGGAAGTTCCGATGCCTGTGGTTTCTTTATTGCCTATGGGGTAGAGGGGGAGCACCTCCATGTAATTGTCTTTATTTCCTTGCTGTTGTGCTTCGAGCCCGGCTTTATAGGCTTCATTGCCGTTGAAGTAAACGTTGTAGCGGGTGGTCAGGGCATGGTAGAAGCGTGTACCGGCTGTGTTCTTTCGTGTAGAACACCCGGCAACGAGCATCAAAGTCATTAAGATGCCAGAGAGGTAGATTACTTTGCGTTTCAAACTATGCCAATGGATTTTTACGGGTTCTGCTTTTTCTGCCGTAAAGATAAATAAAAACTCTTTCCCAATTTACATACCACATATATAATGATGGAAAAGAAGATGATAGCCGCCCCCGAAGGAACATTGAGATAATAAGATATCATCAATCCGCCCAGGCAACTGAGATAACCGATGCCGATGGACAGCCATATAATGCGGTGGAAACGATGTGTGAATAAGTTCGCTGTCATTTGCGGAATGGTGAGCAGCGAAATGACCAATACAATGCCCACCATGCGCAGGCAGGCGACAATAGTCAGTGCAATGAACATCATTAGCACATACTCGAATATCTGTACCGGAATCCCTTGAGACCGGGCAAATTCCCTGTCGAAAGCAACATAAATAATCGGGCGCAAATAGAGGACAAAGAAGATAGTCAGTATCACCGCAAGCCCTGCCAACAAAGCTATATCAGTCATCGTGATTGTCAGGATATTGCCAAACAGATAGGCCGAAAGGTCGGGCGCAAAACCCGGTGAAAGGAAAGTGAACATGATGCCCAATGCCATCCCCAGCGTCCAGAACACAGCAATGGCCGAATCTTCACGCATGTCATTGCGTTTGCTTAGCCACTCCACCCCAAAGGCAGACAATACCGCAAAAACACCGGCTGCCAGAATAGGAGAGATGCCCGAATAGAGTCCCAGACCGATACCACCGAAAGAAGCATGTGTCAGTCCGCCGCTAATGAACACCAACCGCCTCGTTACAATGTATGTACCGATAAGTCCGCAAACGATGCTTGCCAGCAAGCTGCCGATGAGGGCGTGTTGAAAGAATGTATATTGTAGTAGGTCCATTGTAACCAGTTATGAAATATTAATTATAAGGTATTGCTTTGTACATTCGTATCAACTCCAACTATTAATATTTAATCTTTTGTATTTAATGAGTTCTTCTCTCTCCTATAATGAGGAATACTTCGTCTTTGATATTATCCGGCAATGCAATTCCGCGCAGTTGCAAGCTTCGCACCCATCCGGCGACATCAGTATCCTGCATTGTATAGAATATGTCCCTGAATTCATCTTCCTGTTTGGGAGTATAGTTTTCGGGGGCGATGCCGATGTATTTGTCCAGTTCTTCATCGTCGTAATACTCTATCTTCTTGCTGACGGCAGCCAGCAGGCTGTCCCGTTCGCACACCTCATGCTGTCCGCAACATTCTGCATCTACTTCCTTTACTTCGGGCATGGCATCCAGTTCTCCGCGCTCTATCTTTTTCTGTAAGCGGCGGTTGCGGATGTATCCTGCCAGAAGGGCAATGCAGGCGAGGGCAATCAGACTTATTATCAGTATCCACATATCTTTTTTTAATTAAGAACGAAAAATTAAACATGAAGAATTACTTGACGGTATGCTTGTATGGCACAGTCAAATTCTTCATTTTATTGTTTCAATTTCAAATCCGGCTTGTTGCAAATCTTTCCAATATCCCGGATAAGATTTGGAAACCACTTGAGGGTCGGCAATCCGTAAGGACGGCACCCGCATGGCGGCAGGTGCAAAGGCCATTGCCATCCGGTGGTCCTCGTAAGTTGCAATAACGGGATTGGCTTCCGGTTCGCAACGCTCACCGTTCCAGATTAATATACTGTCCTCTTCCGACTTCACCACATATCCCAACTTATGCAATTCGGTGATGAGTGCCTGAATCCGGTCTGTCTCCTTGATTTTCAGGCTCTGCAATCCGGTAAAACGGAAAGGTATGTTCATTAAACAACAAGTCACAACGAAAGTTTGTGCCAGATCGGGGATATCGACCAAATCTTCCTTGATGTGGGCAACAGGGCTGCCTATCTGAGTCAATACCACTCCACGGCCGGTATGCGTTGTCCGTACACCAAGTTTCGTGAATATCTCCGCTCCCCGGCTGTCTCCCTGATAGCTGCGTGGGAAAAGTCCCGATAATTCCACTTCTGTCTTTACGGCTTTTTCCTCATTAGTCCTATGGTCCTGGCTCAGGGCAATCATTTGATACCAATAGGATGCAGCACTCCAGTCACTTTCTACAGTGAAGGATATGTCTTTGTAATTGCCGGGGCGGACGGTGATGCTGTTTTCGGAACTCCATGCGGCTTCAGCACCGAATTCTTTCATCAGTTGCAACGTCAGGTTGATATATGGGCGCGAGATGATTTCTCCCGTCAGATTCAGTTTCAGTCCGTTTTTCAGAACCGGACCGATCATCAGTAAGGCAGATATATATTGTGAACTTACGTTTCCGGCCAATGTGATTTCTGCACCCGTCAGCTCTGTGCCTGTGATGCGTAGCGGAGGGTAACCCTCTTTGCCGGCATATTCTATTTGCGCACCCAGTTCGCGCAGGGCATCTACAAGAATCCGTATAGGACGTTGTTGCATTCGCTCGGTACCCGTAATGATGCGTGTGCCGGGTGTTACGCTGAGATAGGCGGTGAGGAAACGCATCGCTGTTCCGGCGGCAAGGATGTCGATATGTTCGGGAGTTCCGTCCAGGGCCTTTATCATGACACGGGTGTCATCGCAATCGCTCAGATTGGCGGGCGTGATGCATCCCTGTGCTAAAGCATGTAATATCAAAGCCCGGTTACTGATACTCTTGGAAGCCGGGAGCTGAATAGTGGTGTGCAGAGTGGCAGGTGCCGTAAGTTTATAGCGCATAGTTGTATTCTCTATTTAGAATCTAATAGCTGGTTTACAGACTACAAAAGTACGATAAATATCTGAATAACGAAACTGCTTTATGTTCCGTTGGCAGATTTAGTGCATTTCTGTACTGTGATGTAGAGCGCTAGCTTCTTCTTTCTCTTGTTTCATATCTTTTCTGAAATCTACGGGCGATATACCTGCTTTCCGCTTGAAGAACTTCCCGAAAGAAGACTGGTCGGAAAAGTTGAGGGCAGTGGCTATTTCCTGTACGGATAGTTTGGAGTGCATCAGCAAGTTGCGCGCCTCGCTGAATAGCATTTCAAAGATAAAGTCGCTCACACTTTGTCCTGTCACGAGTTTAAGTATTTGCGTCAGGTGGTGGGCGGACAGGTTCAGCCGGGCAGCGTAAAAGTCTACTTTGTGTTCTTCACGGTAATGCGCTGCCAGTAGTTCGATGAACGACTTGATGACACTTTCGTAACGGCTCAGGCGACCGTTCGTATGGGGTAGATTGGTACGTTCGAGGATGTCGCTTAAATCGAGGTAGAAAGCAAACAGTCGGTTTAGGATCACTTCTTTGTGATAGAAATGCTCTGTACGGTCAATGTTCTGATTGACACTGTCCAGCCGTTTCGCCAATAGGGCGGCATGCGGATGCTCCAAAGGTATTACGGGTTCATTGTATAGCCGTACGCCGTATTTTGTTCTCCGGTAAATCATGTCGGTTGAGTCCATTTCGTCAGTAAACTCCTTGCTGACAAAGAGGCATTGGCATTGGAAATCATTGCTACAATCATAAAAATGGAACAAATGGGCAGAAGTCAGCAATAGGAGCGTATTTACTTGAATGTCATACGTTTTATAATTGATTACAGCTCGTCCTTTTCCGGACAAAACCAATAGGATGATAAAGGCATCGAGATGGATGTCGGACGAAAACTGTTCTTCCGCTTCCCGGTGTCCGATGATGATGCAGCTGATTTTTTCTCGCGTATCGTTTTTACTGCCGCTGATGATAGGTAACTCACGGATGTTTTTAATGCGTATGGAAGGGGCCATTAAGTAGTCTTTTTGTTGCATGGCAAAGGTAGTGTGAAACTTTGAATTCTCCAAATTAAACCAATTTTGATAAAAATCGGATTTCCCTTTAGTTAAGAATTTATCCGACCTTTGCAGCCGTTATTGAGGTAACAATTTAAATAGGTAAATACTAATCAATTATAACGAATGAAAAGATTGAAAGATTTAGTGGTCTTGATTTTAACGCTGAACGTTGCTCTTGTATCTGCACAAACCATTCAGAAGATGACAATTGAAGAGATGTTCGAGTTGGCGGATGCCAACAGCCGCAGTATCCGCACATTTCGTCTGGCGGAGGAGGAGGCCTGTCAAGCAGTGAAGGTAGCCAGGAATGCTCAACTTCCTTCCATTGACGTTTCCGTTTCCGCAAGCTATCTGGGTGATGCCTGGCTGGCTGACCGTGACTTCGGGAATGGTGAGAATGCCGCTATGCCGCATTTCGGTAATAACTTTGCGATAGAAGCGTTGCAGGTCATTTATGCGGGCGGGGCTATCACGAGCCGTATCGCTATTGCCCGGTTGCAGCAACAGTTGGCGGAACTGGACAGGGAGAAGAACAAACAGGATATTCGTTTTCTGTTGGTAGGTAATTATTTGGAGATGTATAAGTTGCGGAACCAGGCGGAAGTGTATCGGAAGAATATCGAGCAAACCCGCAAGTTGGTGGAAGATATCAATGCCAGACAATCGCAGGGACTGGCATTGAAGAATGATATCACCCGGTATGAATTACAGCTCAAGTCTTTGGAACTGGCTTTGACACAGGTCGAAAACGGTATTCTCATTCTGAACAACCAGTTAACCACGGTACTTGGATTGTCGGAGGAAACGATGATTGATGTGGATACTACTTTGCTGGGACGGCTTCCGAAACCATCGGAAGAGGTGCATTGGCAGGAAACGGCAGTGTTGGGCTCACCCGTACTGCAACAGATGAAGCTGAATATCAAGCAATCACAGTATAACGAGCGGATAGCGAAGGCGGAACGTTTACCGTCCGTGGTCTTCTTTGCCGGTGACAAACTGGACGGGCCTATTACGATTGAAGTACCTCCCATTAATAAAAATCTGAATTATTGGTATGTGGGTGTCGGGCTGAAGTTCGATATAGCTTCTACGTTCAAGTCCGGTAAGAAGATTCGTCTGGCGCGGTTGTCTACCCGACGGGCACAGGAGAATGATTTGTTGTTGCAGGAACATGTACGTACGGAGGTGAAAGCGGCATATATCCGTTTTCTGGAGGCTTTCACAATCTGTGATACGCAGGAGAAAAGTCTGGAGCTGGCAACGCAGAACTACAGTGTGGTGAATAACCGCTATCTGAATGACCTGGCGCTGATTACTGATATGCTGGATGCCAGTAACTCCAAGTTGAATGCGGAATTACAGTTGGTGAATGCACAGATCAATATACTTTTCAATTTCTATAAGCTGAGAAAGACAGCCGGAAGTCTATAAACGAATTTTAAATAATAATAGAATATGGAACGCAAGAAGAAAAAAATGATTTATAACGTGGTGGTTAGTCTCTTACTCATTGCCGGACTGGGGTGGGTGTGCTCTCATTTCGTCCACCTCGGCAGTGTGGCATACACGGACAATGCACAGGTGAAACAACTCATTGTTCCCGTCAACAGCCGCGTGCAGGGATTTATCAAGAAGATATATTTCGATGAATACGAACAGGTTCGCAAAGGCGATACGCTGGCTGTGATAGAAGATGCCGAGTTCCGTTTCCGTCTGGCACAGGCTGAGGCTGATTTCCAGAATGCCATCTCCGGCAAAAATGCTGTGGCTACCACTGTACACACTACTCAGAATAACATTGCCGTATCCGATGCAGGCTTGCAGGAAGCCAAGGTCCGCCTCGATAATGCCGGACGTGAATATCACCGTTACAAGAACCTGTTGGTGCAGGATGCAGTCACCAAACAACAATATGATGCCGTACAAACGAACTACGAGGCTTCCAAAGCCCGCTACGAACTCCTGTTACGCCAGAAGCAATCCACCACCTTGGTGAAACAGGAACAAACCCACCGCCTAGAACAAACCGATGCAGGCATCAAACTTGCACAGGCCGCCCTCGAACTGGCACGCTTGAATCTTTCCTACACCGTCATCCTCGCCCCTTGCAACGGAACTACCGGACGGAAAGAAATTCAGGAAGGACAGTTGATACAACCCGGACAAACACTGGTGGACTTGGTTGATGAAAACGAAAGATGGATAGTGGCCAATTACAAGGAAACCCAAACCGCACATATCCAGGAAGGCCAGTCCGTGGAAATAGAAGTGGATGCTGTTCCCGATATCGTCTTCAAAGGAACCGTGAAGTCCATCTCCCGCGCTACGGGTGCCAGCTTCTCACTTCTCCCGCAGGATAATTCCGCCGGAAACTTCGTGAAAGTAGAACAGCGTATCCCCATCCGTATCGAGTTCTCCGCGGATAATCGTCCGGAAGATATGGAGCGCCTGCGTGCCGGCATGAATGTGGAATGTGTAGTAAACTATTAATGCGATGCACGAAACAGGACCTTTCTCTATTCCGGCCATTCGCGACTTTGTTCCGCCTAAATTGCGTCCCTGGGTTATCATAGCCTTTGTCATCGTCTTCCAGTTTTCCGGTGGTATCTATCTGTCGGCGGTTAGTGAGATGGTCGGTTCAACGGCCTTGATGCAGGAAGACATAATGATGGCGGGTTATGCGTCTATGGTAGGCATGGGGCTGACATTCGCCATCATGTTCCGCCTGAAATTCCGCTTTGTTTCGAAGACTTCGCTGATGACGTGCTGCATAGCCCTGATTGTTGCTAACCTGATATGTATGCATACCCGCAGCATTCCCTTGTTGGTGGCGACTTGCTTCTTTGCCGGTATCTTCCGCATGTGGGCCACGTTCGAGTGTAACTCTACTATTCAGTTGTGGCTGACTCCTAAGCGGGATTTATCGGTGTTCTTTTGCTTCATCTATCTGCTGGTGCAGAGTTGCATCCAGTTGTCGGGTTTGATAACTGTCTACACAGCTTTCTGGGCGAAGTGGGAGTATATGCATTGGCTTATAGTGGGCTTGTTGCTACTGGTGATGCTGGCTATATTGTGGCTGTTCCGCAGCTATCGCTCCTTACCGAAGCTACCGTTATTTGGTATTGACTGGCTGGGGGCTTTGATGTGGGGACTCGCTCTGCTGTGCATTCTTTTCGTCTGTGTCTATGGTGAGCATTACGATTGGTACCGGTCTTTCCAAATCCGGGCGGCAACCGTCATCGGCATAGTAGTCCTGTCACTGAACCTGTGGCGCGCATCTTTCATCCGTCATCCGTTCATCGCGCTGAAGACGTGGACGTATCGTTCCGTGTGGCTGACCTTTATGCTTTATATAGTAATAGATATACTATTAGCTCCTTCGCACCTGTTCGAACATATTTATATGGAGGGTATATTGGGGTATGATGCCTTGAATGTGATTTCGCTCAACTGGATAGTGTTGTCGGGCATTGTGGCCGGAGCAGCTTTTACTTTTCTGACCTTTTCCCGCCGTAAGTGGCGCTATAAGACGATGACGGTGATTGCTTTCTCTTCCATCACTGTCTATCTGATGTATTTCTACTTTGGCATTGATTATGCCTTGCCGAAGGAGACGCTGTTTGTGCCGTTGTTCCTGCGTAGTTTCGGGTATGTCATAATAGCCATTTGTTTTCTTACGGCTTTGTCCCGTGTGCCTTTCCCGCACTTTTTTCAGGCGGTGTCCGTACAGGCATTTGTCAGTGCCGGATTTGGCGGGGCTTTGGGCACGGCTATCCTGGGGCGTGCTTTGAGTGTGACTTTAAAGAAGAATGCGATGCTGCTTGCTTCGTCATTAGACCATGTGAATCCGTTCATCAGCCGGATATCTGCCGGAGAACTTTATAGCGCTGTGCAGCGACAGGCGTTGATGGTTTCGATGAAAGAATTGTATGGCTGGCTCATTCTGATAGCTTTGTTTTGCTTGTTGGTATTCCTGATTTATGAGAGCGATATCCGTCCGCATAAAGTGTTGCATCCCACTTATCGCTCCATCCGCCGCTTTGTGAAGCATGAGTTGCGTATGGACCAGAAGTTGGGAGTGACCGGATGATTTAGTGTCTGTCTGTTCTTGTTTTGAACAATATAGACTAAATTAGGTGGAGTGGGCAAACTGATTTATTCTTAATTTTGCCCTGCAATTAATTAAGGATAATTATATGGGAAAAGATAATTCAAAACTGTTTATTCTTGTCTTATTAGGCATGTTGACAGCCTTCGGGCCGTTTGTCACAGATATGTATCTGCCGAGCCTGCCGGCTATGGGAGAATATTTCAATGCGAGTTCTTCAATGGTCCAGTTGGGACTTACCACCAGTATGATCGGGCTGGCAGTCGGGCAAATATTTTTCGGTCCTTTGAGCGACCGCTATGGCAGGCGTATACCGTTACAGGTTGCCATGTGGCTGTTCATTGCTTCAACAGTTCTCTGTTTGTTTGCGCAGGATATTCATCAGTTTGTCGCTTTCCGCCTGATACAGGGTATTGCCGGTGCGGGCGGCATCGTTATTGCCCGTTCCATTGCTACGGATAAGTTCTCGGGTAAGGAACTAGCGAAGATGCTGGCAATTATCGGTGCCATCAACGGGATTGCTCCGGTGGTGGCGCCTATCATTGGAGGAGTATTTACGGAAGCCATTGGTTGGCAGGGGATTTTCGGTATTTTACTTGTACTGGGCATCTTGCTTTTGGCAGGCTGTATGCGCTTTCGGGAGTCGCTTCCTGCAGAGAACCGGCTGGCAACGAAATGGGTGGATACGTTCAATAGTTTCAAGGTGGTTCTCCGCAACAAACAATATATTTGTTATGTGTTGCAACTGGCGTTTGCACAGGGAGTGCTGTTTGCCTATATAGCTTCGTCTCCTTTCATTATTCAGCAACATTACGGTTACTCCCCTTTGGCTTTCAGCGTATGCTTCAGCATTAATGCCATTGCCATCGGTGGTGCCGCAGCATTTTCCGTGAAGTTCCGTCGGCCGGAAAACGGAACATTGATAGGATGTATGGGGATGCTTGTTTTCTCTGTTCTGGAATGTGTCGCATTGACTTTAGGTTGTAGCTTCTGGGTATACGAGCTGTTGCTGCTGGCGGTGCTGTTTATGATGGGAATGACTTTCACTACCTCTACCACATTGGCCATGGAGTGTGAGCGCACTAATGCCGGGACAGCTTCTGCATTGCTGGGAGCTGTCTGTTTTTCGTTGGGTGGCATTGTCTCTCCCTTGGTGGGGATTGGAAATATCCTGGTCTCCACAGGGATTATTTTTGTAATATGCTCAGTATGTTCTCTTTCCGGTATATTATTAGCTTTGGGTGGAAGGCGGTTGAAAGTTAAGTTTTACTTGGCGTTCAGTACATCCCAGAAGCGCTGAGGCAGATGAATGTTGGGCACATTCATAGCTTCTTTAAATAAAGGGGCAATCTCTTTGGGGGCAAATCCGGCAATGCCGCATCCTATTTCTGTGACGAGGAAAATATATTCGGCATGTTCTTTGGCAAATCCGATGAATTGGTCAACATAAGGTTTGATGCTTTCCGGTCCACCGTGCATGGTTGGGATGGCGTAAGTCTGTCCTTGTAGTCCCGTTCCTTGTCCCCAGATAGCTCCCCACTTCTTCCAGGCGAGATATGCGGCTCCGCCACCGTGGGCACCTTCCAAGTTACTGCCGAAGACGAATATCTCGTTCGGTTTTAGTTCCGTAATACGGTTTGAGGTAATTCTTGTTTCCATATATTCAGTTAGTATTAGGTTCTACTTGATTATTTTTCTTTTTTCTTCATTTTTAATCTCTTGCTTTTCAGCAAAAGTAACCTTTAGGTAACTATCTTACTTGTTTGTAACTTCTTGTTTATGAGTAAAATAGTGTATAGCTTTGCATCATCGGAAAGTCACTGACCACATTTGCGAAGTTAGTGAAAAAACTGGTGAATACAACTATTTTATTAACTGTTTAAAAACAAAAGAACAATGAAAGAACTTGCAGTAAAGAATTACAAGACCGCCGAAGGTCGGAAAATCAGTCAGGGAGGCAATGAGTTTACAGTAAAACCGATTGTTGCTCAGGAAGATGTAACCCATTGCCGTGTCAATTTTGTAGAAGTGGAACCGGGTAATTTTGCCTATGGGTATCATTATCATGAAACGGATGAGGAAGTGTTCTATATCATCAGTGGTACGGGCGTTGTACGCACCGCTCATGGGGAGGTGACGGTGAAAGCGGGAGATGTCATAACTTTCCCTGCCGGGCCAGAAGGTGCGCACGTCATCCGTAACGGGTCGGATACGGAGAAACTGGTATATCTTGATTTTGATACGAACAATGTACCGGAGATTGTGCATTTCCCGGATACTAATCAGGTGATGGCGTACGGCAGATTTTCCAATGGCATCTATGACAAGAAGTAGAGCTTGATTTGTCCTTTTTCCGTTTTGCAGAATTCTAACATGGGATTTATATGCTTGCGGAAAAGGGCAAAACCGCGCAGAAATGAGTCGTTAGTCCGTTGGTGTAGACTGTTTTCGTACAGTCAATTATAAGTTTGAAGATAAATTACTGCTTGCTTTTGTCCGAAGATTTTGATTTTTCGAAAAAAAGATGAAAATACGAGGTTGTAAAGCTTTGTATATTAAATGTTTAAAGGGCGCGTGTCTCACATGACGACTGGGGTACCCTCATATAACGACTGAGGGGACCTCAGATAACGTCTCTGATCGGATGTGAATATAGAAGATAAACTTCAAGTGTCGGTTGAACCCATAACCGTGCAGAAAGAAATTAATTCTGTCAACAGATATATCTCATGTTTTTTATTTATCTTTGCTTTCACTGGATAAAGTTACTGTCCGATCCACTTTAAAAATAGTGCAGAAATGAAACGTGGAAAACAAGTTTGTCGGATATTGAAGGATATGCGTAGGCAGATAGCGGATGTGAATGATATTGAATTTGTAACAGCAGGCTGTCAGCATCAAGGTGACTCATTATTGGGGATATCATTAGGAAGGTCCATATTGCCGGCAATGGCTTTTGAAAGTAAAAGAAACAACTTGCAGGCCGTTCAAAAAACGGATATTCTGATACATACGGTGCAGCCTCCGGATACGTTGATGTCTGAAGAGGAACCTTAAGTTTATAAAAGATAATTTGCGCTGGCCGGAGAATGCGCCTGAATGTACGCAGGGACGGGTTACTGTTCAGTTCACAGTCAATGAAAAAGGACTCGTTACCGATCCCCGAATGACTTGTACGTTAGGGGCCGGATTTTGATAAAGAAGCCTTGCGGGTAGTGAAATTTATGGGTAAATGGATACTGGGTATGCAACGCGGTAGACCGGCTCCTTATTTAAATAGATAGTTCCTTTTATATTTAAACAGGGATAACGTTCCGAACTCTTTAATGAATAAAATATATGGATATAGATTTAACCACTCCGGCCTTGTTGTTCTCGGCCATCTCACTGATAATGTTGGCATATACTAACCGTTTCATGTCGTATGCCCAGTTGGTGCGCACGTTGAAAGAGCAATATCGTGCCAATCATTCGTTGATAACCGCAGCACAAATTGCTAATCTGCGGAAACGCCTTTATCTGACGCGTGCCATGCAGGTGACGGGGACAGGCAGTCTGTTACTGTGTGTTGTAAGCATGTTCTTCATCTATATACAGCTCTATTTGGTGTCGATATACATTTTTGGCTTGGCAATGCTGCTGCTGATCGTTTCTTTGGCTATCTCTGTGTATGAGATTTATATTTCAGTGAAGGCATTGGAAATACATCTGAATGATATGGATGAATAAGGGGAAGCTTGTTTATGGCAAAATAGCTTTAACCTTATTCTATCGGAAAGGCGATAACTGTGGTGAGTATTGCGGGTAATTAATCTTATGCTTAAATGCCTCCTCCGGTATATTTTACGTAATTCCGTCGGCAACACAATATACGCTTCCTGTAGTATGTCATTCTTCTTCTGTCCAGCATTCATAGTGCACATTTTCCGGCTTCCATTTGTCTTTCGGTAGCGGATTTTCAGCCGGATACCCTATCGGATCCTTATTAATAGCTTGATTGTTTTTGGGCTGGATGGATAAAGCAGTCACTACTATAACCAAAGCTAGATTGAAAACGTTCAGCACATATTGCATAGTCTGTGGCTTAGGTTGCTTGGAGAAGTAGGTGATAAGCAAGGTACACACGGCAATTCCTGCTAACAATCCCAGGAAGAGCATCCAGTCGAAACTGAAAGAAGAACCGGCTCTTTCCAGCGAGTGCTCTTTGGCATACTCCATTGCTTTCTGCATGGACCGGATAATGGCGCTGGAAGACTCCGTAGCACCGGATATTCCGTCTACCTCTTTGCCTAATGCCTCTTCCGGTGACAGATTATCCCATTGTTTCAGCAGGCCGCTATTCCGCACTTTGGCAAAGTAACTGGGAGTTTCAGCGTTTTCCAGAGCTACAACTTTGATAATCCGGTTATCCTTCATATAGACTTCAAGCGGTACATTTCCGCCGTAGCCATTGATGTCTCTAGCTATCTGTCGGGTAGATACTATTTGTACTCCGTCATCTGCCTGTCGCAGTATCCCGGTATTTTCGTTTGGCTTTTCCGTTGCTTTTTCATTGTCCGGAAGTATATTGTAGAACTTGTTTTCTTTGCAGATGGTTACTGCCAGAACTAGAAAGAAACAGGTTGCCAGACTAATAATAGATTGGGCTTTTGATGCTTTCATATTTCATTGCTATTTTATATTACTTGCAAATTTAGAAGAATTCTGCTGAAAATAACGACTACTTGCATAAAAGTGAGA
This sequence comes from uncultured bacterium, assembly GCA_905215555.1. GTDB lineage: Bacteria > Bacteroidota > Bacteroidia > Bacteroidales > Bacteroidaceae > Bacteroides. The sequence goes on along the minus strand of CAJMQU010000023.1, from coordinate 5,246 downwards.
TAAAAAGCAGATGGTGCTGTCAATATACCGCAGATGCAATAATCTGTATAAACAAAATAAGGAATACCATTGCAATAGGATAAACCGTAGCATAGGCCACACTCGGAATATTGCTGTCAGTCATGGAGTCGGCGGCAGCGAGTCCCGGCGTACTGGTCATGCCGCCGGTAATGGTGCCTAGCAGATCGAGGATACTGATTTTGAATACAAACAGTCCGACGAATACAGCCACCAGCATCGGCACCAGTGTGATTGCAGCACCCACCCCGAATAGTAACCAACCACTTTCCTGGAACGTTGCCACCAAATTAGTACCTGCCGATGTGCCGACTTCGGCAAGGAAAAGCAAAAGTCCCAGTTGCCTCAACAACTGATTGGCGGGGCCGGACATGGACCATAGGATAGGACCTGTCTTACCAATCGCACTTAAAAATAAAGCTACCATCAGGATGCCGCCCGTCAGTCCCGGCGAAAACGACAACCCTCCGGGAAAGGTAATATTCAGTTTGCCGAATAATACACCTAATACAATACCCATCGCAATGGGGAAGAAATCCGTATCCGACAATTTTTTGGCATTGTTTCCCAACAGGCGTGCCAGTCCTTTGAGTCCTTCTTTCTCTCCTACTACCATCAGCTTATCGCCGAATTTCAAGGTCAGATCGGGAGACGGGGATAAGTCGATGCCACTTCGGCGGACACGGGTCACGGTACAACCGAAGTTCTTCATCAGATTCAGATCTCCCAACTGCTTGTTAATCATATCTTTTTTGGTCAGCAATAAAGACTCGATTTCCTGTGTGTCTACCAGCGGCAATTCACCCTCTTCGCGTTCACCGACCAGAACGGCAAGCTGGTTCAGAGCTTCTTCGCTGCCTACTGCTTGTATGTAGTCATCTTCGTGAAGCACGGTGTGTGCTGTCGGGATAGAGATCAACTCCCCGTGTTTATGGCGTGAGATGACGGCCCCGGTCATGGCACGGGCGTTGATCTGCATGAGGCTGCGACCGAATACGGCAGGATTGGCAACTCGGTAGATGCAAGTGTTCAGTTCGGGAAATTGTCCGCGGCGTTCTTTTTCCAGGCGGCGGGCTTCCTTGTCCAGGTCGATGTGCATGATTCGGGGCAGCAGTTTCACAAACAAGATAACGCCAATCACACCGAAGGGGTAAGCGATACCATAGGAAATGGATGCCAGGGGAGAATTGGTACTGTCGATGGCTACGGCAAGTCCCGGTGTACTGGTCAGTGCACCGGCTATCAGGCCTACTACGCTTGGAGTGTCGATATCGAAGAGATACTTTAGCCCGACAGCTGTCAGTGAGGCCGAACAGATAATCAGCATGGTGATTATGATCAGCGTTTTCCCCTTACTCCGGAAGGAGTCGAAGAAACCCGGTCCCGCCTGGATACCGATGGTGAAGATGAAAAGAACTAATCCGAAGTTTCCTAATTCCTTAGGGATTACTACTCCGAAATGTCCGAAGAGCAGGGCGATGAAGATGACTGCTGAAACGTCCAGCGACAACCCTTTGATTTTGATTTTTCCCAGCATGAAGCCCAATGCAACGATGAGGAAGAGCGCGAAATAAGAGGAATTCAGTAGGTCGGTAAACATGAATTTAGATGATTTGTTATATTTCGCGCAAAGGTACGTAAAAAGAAGCCAAGTTCATAACCTGGCTTCTTAATAATCACTATCTAAGGTAGCTGTTTCAATAATTCCTCCACTGCCGTTTTCAGTTGCGTATCTTCACCTTTTATGATTGTTTCGGGTGAATTGGCGACCTTCACGTCAGGTTCCAACTGTGTGTTTTCCAGATAACTGCCGTCAGGCAGACGATAACCGACCACGGGAATGCCGAATACGAGTGTCGGGTCTTGCAGGCGCTCCCACGACACACTGGTCATGGTGCCCGGAACTGGCATACCCACTAACTTGCCTAACTTCTGATGACTGTATACCCAGGGCGTGCCATGTGCATTGGAGTAGTTGGCTTCGCACATCAGCATAATGGAAGGTTTGTTCCAGCGGCGGCTGGGCATATCGCAGGATTCACGTCCGCGAACCACTTGTGTGAAGTACTTTTTGCCGCTGAACAATATCTCTATGTCTTCGTGCAAACGTCCGCCGCCATTGAAGCGTGTATCTATCACGATCCCCTCACGATTGTTGTATTTTCCCAGAATGTCCGAGTAGATGGAACGGAAACTATCATCGCCCATCGACTTGATGTGTACATATCCCAAACGGCCGCCGGACCATTTGTCAACATCTGCTGCACGTTGTTTCACCCAACGCATGTAGAGCAGTTGGGTCAGTTCGCTGTCTTTGATGGGGATTACAACCTCTTCCCAACGCTCTTTGGTCTTGGCGTCATACAACGAAACAAGTGTTTTCTTCTTGGCCTTATCATTGAGCAGCGTGTAATAATCCATTTCGGGAGTAATTTCCGTACCGTCTATTTTTTCAATGATGGCACCTGCTTTCACTTTGGTATCGGCTTTGTCGAACGGGCCTTTTTCCAGTACTTCGGCAATGAGCATGCCTTTTCCCTGATAATTCCAGTCGAAAAGCAATCCCATGCTGGCTGTCGGCTCGCTTTGTCCGTCCGGATAGAAGCGTCCGCCCGTATGCGACACGTTCAGTTCGCCCAACCACTCGCTCAGCATTTCAGAGAAATCATAATTATTGTTGATGTGCGGCAGGAACTTGCGATAAGCTGCCGACATGGCATTCCAGTCCACGCCGTGCATACTGGTATTGTAGAAACGCTTCTGTTGTTGTCTGTACACGTGGTCGAACATATATTCGCGTTCGGCGGCCAGATCCAGTTTCAGTTGGGCAAAGTACTTCACGGGTTTGAATTCATCGGAAGCCAGATTCATCTTCTGCATATTTTTACCGTTCAGGATGAAGAGGTTCTTGCCGTCCTTGTTCATTTCCAGAGATGCCCATCCGGTGTCTATCTTGTGGAGCAGTTTGGTTTCTTGCTTGCGCAAATCCATTTTCCATAGATTGCGCCCGCCTTTTGTACTTGCCAGGTAGTAAAGGGTTTTGCCGTCTTTGTCGAGGATTGCACTGCCCATTTCGGAAGAGTTGGGAGTCAGACGCACGATGCGGTCTTCTATATTCTTCAGTTCTACCACAATATCTTTCACTTCACTGCTGTCTTTCTCCACTGTCTTTTTCCGGTCGGTATTCGCAGCCTTGTACAGTTCATAGTCTTCTTTGCTCAGACAGAATTTGTCGTAGGCATCTTGATTGAGGAATACTAGCATGGCGTCGTCCAGCGAGCCCCATGAGGCATGTGCCCGCATACCGTAGCGTTCGGTCACGAAAAGAATGGCATTACCGTCGAGTACGAAGCTAGGCGAACCGCTGCTGTATCCGCTATTGGTCAGATTGATGATTTCACTGTCGCCCTGTGCGCTTACAAGACCTATATCTGAGTACGGATCGTGCTTGTTTCCGATAAATTCGAGGGTGAACCATTTACCGTCCGGAGACCATGCATAGTCGAATCCGCCGCCGGTGCTATACCAGGTAGAACCATCGGTAATCCGGCGTAGCTTCTTGCTCTCCAGGTTGAACACCATGAGGCGGTTGCGGTTTTCGATGAAGGCGAGTTCTTTGCCGTCGGGCGAGAACTGCGGGTGAGAGCGTTCTATGGTGGTGGATGGGAGTAGGAGTTCTTCCTTTATCAGGGTTGCATTGGGGAAGTTAGGCTCTTCTTCCCTGACTATTTTTGCCAGATAAATTTGCAGGTTGCCATTGCGCTCGCTGTCATAAGCCAGAGTCCGGTTGTCCGGAGCAAATGAAAGATGACTTTCCCGTGCTGCGGTGTGAGTGATCTGTTTGGTAGTGACATAGTCCGCCGATGTGACGAATACTTCGCCCCGTACGATGAACGCTATCTGTTTGCCGTCGGGTGACACAGTGGCCGAAGTTGCCTTGTCGGTATATTTCAGGTTGGCAATTTGCGGCTGGTCATCGCGTATGATTTCCACATTTATCTTTCGGGGGGCGGAACCGGCTTGCTGGGTGTAGATTTCTCCGTCGTATCCATAACACAAAGTGCCGTCGTTGCTCATCGAGAGGAAACGCACGGGGTGGTTTTTGAAGGAGGTAACCGCTTTCACCGATTGAGGCTGGGAGAGCGGGAAGGTATATACGTTGAATGAACCGCCGTCACGTTCGCTCAGGAAGTACAAGGTTTCTCCGTCCGGTGCCAATACAGGATTGCGGTCTTCGCCTGCGTGATTGGTGAGGTTGATGTGCTTGCCTGTCTTTGCATCGCACATCCATACGTCCCGGGTGATGGAAGAGGTATGATGCTTTCTCCACTCATTTTCACCTCCCTTGCGATCCTGATAGAAAAAGTGGTTGCCGGACTTGTCGAAACAAACGGCTTCGGCAGGCGTTCCCAACACTTGCTGCGTGCGTCCACCGGTTATGGGAACTTTGTAGAGTTCGGTCATTGAGGCCGCAGGAAAAAGGGCGCTGGTGGCCGGGTCTTGGATGGAGGCCGAAAATAAGATATATTTGCCATCCGGTGTAAAGGTGGATGGGAGTTCGTTGGCCGAGTGGGTGGTCAACCGTTGGGCAGTTCCACCGTTTGCCGGCATCACGAAGAGGTCGAAATTTCCGTTTCTGTCGCTGGCAAAGGCGATTTGTTTGCCGTCCGGCGACCATATGGGGGTACACTCGTAGGAATCCTGAGTAGTGAGTTGTGTAGCGGTTCCGCCCTTGACGGGAACTTTATAGATATCTCCTTTGTAGCAGAATGCAATTTCCGTTCCATCGGGTGAGATTTGTAAATCGCGCATCCAGAGAGGAGTAGCTGCATAACCGGTTATTGCCGTAAAACCAAGGGCAATGTAAGCAAGAATCTTTTTCATAAGTATATTCAGATGAGTATTTGTGCAAATATAGGCAATTAGGCTGTAAATATACAAAAAGTATACTGTGATATTGAAGCTGAACTTTGCTTTTGGTATGTTTGTAGGTACTTGCATGAGTATGATTCGCTTCGTTTATTGATAATTCATTAATGATATGGTTTAAATCCCAGTTTAAACAGATGACGGAAACTTCGCGTCGACCACAACGTCAACTACCCCGGATTTAGTGAGCATATATAAAAGCAAAAAGCATCGATAATCTTTCGATTATCAATGCTTTATCGGTAGTCGGGATGACAAGATTCGAACTTGCGACCACACGCCCCCCAGACGCGTACTCT
>CAJMQU010000022.1 GCA_905215555.1 uncultured bacterium | reverse complement strand
CATCAACTGATTAAATTAGTATCGGTTCTTTTCTTGTCCTTTATAGTAGTTTCTACAGTACAGGGACAGAACTCTTCGGAGAACGATAGAGAATATTGGGTACACACATTATTAAAAATAGTGGATCCGGTTTTAAGTAATTTGAGCAAAGACCAGCTGAAGAAGAATATTCCGGTTGGACGTTCTTCGTCTGCAAAAGCCAGTAGTAGGGAATTCGTTACGCATATGGAGGCAGTGGGACGGACAATAGCAGGAATAGCACCATGGCTGGAGTTGGGACCGGACAAGACTACAGAAGGGAAATTGCGCAAGAAATATATTAAGATGACTTGTAAAGCGTTGGAAAATTCGGTAGACCCGCGTGCGGATGATTATTTTAACAGTACGGCTACGCGGCAAATTTTGGTTAATAGTGCCTTTCTGATACAAGGGTTACTGCAAGCGCCGACTCAGTTATGGGAAAATCTTGATGTTAAAACCCAACAACGTTTGATAGAGCAATGGAAATCTACCCGTACTATGAAACCGGGAAACAATAATTGGTTATTGTTTTCTGCAATGGTAGAGTGTGGGTTGAAAAGTTTCGGTAGTGAATGGAATTTTGAAGTGGTAAAGAAGGCCATCTCATCACACGAACAATGGTATAAAGGAGATGGAATTTATGGTGATGGAGAGACGTTCCATTTGGATTATTACAATAGTTATGTAATTCATCCTATGCTCTTGCAGGTTTTGAAGGTAGTAGTGGAGCATGATTCGTCTTACCGGGAATTTTTAGATAAGGAGTGGAGACGCTTTGTGAGATATGCAGAAATTCAGGAACGTATGATTGCGCCTGATGGAAGCTATCCTGTGTTGGGGCGTTCAGTAAGTTATCGTTCAGCGGCTTTTCAGGTTCTGGGTGCTAGTGCATTGTTTCATAAATTACCATTGGGTTTGAAGGCAGGGCAGGTGCGAGGAGCAATGACTGCTATGCTGAAGCGTTTGTTTGAACAGCCTGGCACTTTTGATAAAAATGGCTGGTTGACGATTGGAGTGTGTGGAGAACAACTGGAATTGGGAGATTCTTATTTGTCAACTCCTTGTGTTTACCTCTGTTCTTTAGGTTTTCTTCCTTTAGGATTGTCGGCAGCTGATGCTTTTTGGACAGAGCCTCTTGCTCCGTGGACCAGTGTTAAAGCTTTTTCCGGAGAAGAGTTTCCTATTGATAAATTTATAAAACCGTAATTAATATACTATATGCTATGAAAAAGAATATTTTTACCTGTACTTTATTTCTATTGATAAGTTTATGTGGTTATTCACAGAATCCGTCAGGTTTGGAAGACCGTGCTTATTGGATTGACGTATTAACAAAAATAACAGATCCTGTATTGAATAATATGAGTAAGGGGGAACTGAAAAAGAATATGCCGGTGGAGACTATATCCGGTATTTTGAATCCTCCTAATACACGCACCACTCATTTGGAGGCTTTGGGACGATTGCTCGTTGGTATAGCTCCATGGTTGGAACTTGGTCCTGATGGGACAGATGAAGGTCGATTGAGGGACAAATACATACGTTTGATGATTCTTTCCATAGATCATGGCTTCAACCCGCAGTCGCCTGATTATTTAAACTTTATAGTAACACGGCAACCTTTGGTGGATGCTGCCTTTTTCTGTCAGGGGATATTGCGTGCACCTAAGCAAATTTGGGGAAATCTTTCGGACGAGGCCCGGCAGAATGTACTGAATGCATTGCAGCAGATACGTAAGATAAAACCGATAGAAAGTAATTGGTTATTATTTTCAGCCATGGTGGAGGCTACTTTACTGGAACTGACTGGTAAGTGTAATATGGAGCCTATCAATTATGCAATTATGCGTTTCAAGGAATGGTATAAGGGTGACGGTTGGTATGGCGATGGAGCAGACCTGCATATGGATTATTACAATAGTTATGTTATCCATCCTATGTTATTGGATGTCTTGGAAGTGATGCAAAAGTATGCAAAGGGTGAAGAAGAGTTTTACCGGTTGGAGAAAAAGCGTTTCACCAGATATGCGGAACAACAGGAAAGAATGATTTCTCCGGATGGAGCCTATCCGGTGATAGGAAGGTCAATAGCTTATCGGTTCGGAACGTTCCATGTGTTATCTCAAGCTGCATTGAAAGATTTATTGCCGACTTCAGTTGTAAAGGCGCAGGTGAGATGTGCCTTGACAGCTGTTATAAAGAAACATATGTCAGTTGAAGGGAATTTTGATGCGAGGGGATGGCTGACATTAGGATTTGCCGGACACCAGCCACAGATAGCGGAAAGATATATATCTACAGGAAGCCTTTATCTGTGCACGGCAGTCTTTGCAGCATTGGGATTGCCCTCTATTGATGAATTCTGGGATACTCCATATGCCGAATGGACCGGAAAGAAGATATGGGGTGGAAATCCGGATGTTAAACTTGATAAGGCCATAAAACCATGATAATGGAGTTAATACGTAAGATAAGTCTGGTCTGTATATCTCTCCTTATATGCGTATCGACGGTAAATGCCGGTGCGTTAAGAGATGCAAAGAATATATTGCCGGCTGGACAAGACATTCGGGAAGACAATGTTCAATTAGGGAAACTGGTGGAGGCTTTTCTGAAAAATCAGAAACGAGTACTTGATTTTCAATCTTCAGGATTGGATAATAATGAGTATTTAAGGTTGATAGAGTGCCAGGTTCGTGCTTTTGCATCTTTTCAGGATAAAGCGACTGGGGCTATTATTGATCCGGTTTATAAAATCGAGTGGCAATATTCAACGCCTTGCTACGCTTTATCTATAGGCCTATTGGCTCGAACTGGGTATTTGAGAGATAACACTTTGATAAAAAGTGGAATAAAAGCTTTGGATTGTTCAGTGAGTGAGATGCATGAAAATAGGTGTGCCCATCATCATGGTGAATTCTTCATTCAGCCCATCATGCTGGCAATGGATCTTTATAAAGGACTGGTCTCTGAGGCACAACTGACTGTTTGGCATGAAAAGATGGCTGAAATAGATCCTTATGTACTGTATCGGGATAATCTGAAACGTAAAAAAATCTGTTACAATCATAATGTAGTAGCTTTAGCCGGTGAGTATTTGCGGTTAAAGAAAGGGATTGGCGGTTACAATGATTTTTTTTATATTCACTTGGAACACCAACGGCAATATATGTCTGATTTTGGTCTGTACATAGATAATAAGACGAATCCACCAATGGTGTATGATGAGTTTACGCGGCAGTTTATGGCTTCTATTTTGGTGGAGGGATATAGTGGAACATCTTTTGATTTTTATTCCCGTAAGTTGCGTTTGGGTGCATGGGCTTCTCTCTTTATGCAATCTCCTTATGGAGAGGTGCCTACAGGTGGCAGAAGTGCTCAGCATATTTGGAATGAGGCGGCGGCAGCTGTGACGTATGAGATTTATGCTTCGCAGTATGCTGCTTTGGGGAAAAAGCAGGAAGCAGGTGCTTTTAAGCGAGCTGCTCATTTAGCGCTTAAGAGTATTGGAAGATGGATCAGAGAAGACGGAAGTGGTTTTATTGTGAAAAATCGTTTTCCAATCGAGGTGATGCATGGATATGAAAGTTATTCTGCGCAGTCTCAGTACAATTTATTGGCATGTTGGCTAATGTGTATAGCATATTTGTATGCTGATAATTCTATTGAAGAGTGCCCGTCGCCTACTGATACCGGTGGATATGTGTTAGTCATGAAAGACGTCTTTCATAAGATTTTTGCTAACTCCGGCGGAAATTACGTTGAATATGAACTGAGTGGTGATCCTCGCTACAATGCAACAGGACTGATCAGAATACATCTTAGAAATTCGAATCCACAGTTAGGCCCTTCGGATGGTATTCCTCATAAATGGGATAACAAAAAGAAAAGGGATTTGGGCGGAGAATTGTATGCGGTAGGGCCGGAATGGTGCGATACCAAAGGTAGAGTACATCGTTTGGCAGAATATACCAATATTTTATTTCCGGATACCTCACATTTTTCTGCGTATGGAGGTGATAGACTTCCTGAAATCGATGTGAACAACATCAAGCTATCTGTAGATGGAGTTGCATTTGAAGTTGTCTATACGGGTAGATTTGATGGGGTTAGCCGAATTTCGCAACGTATTGATATAGATCATACCGGAATTTCCATATGTGATATTTTGAAAGGGAATGTAAAGAAAATGCGGGCATGTTATCCCATGTTGGTGGATGATGGTATGGAAGAAACAAAAATAGACTTTCAGGAGAAAAAAGTGATATTGCAGTCTCGTGATGGTCGAATCTGTTTTCAAGCCATATCGCCTCAAAATGTTACTGTACAAAGGAGAAAGAAACGAATTCCTTATAGAAATGGGTATGCGGATATTGCCTATTTTGAATCTGATGTGAATAGGATGCAATATAAAATAACCACTAAGTTTTAGTATTAACCATTTAAATATTAATAACTATGCATGAGAAATACAATTTATTTATGAAACTGTACCTGTTTTTCTGTCTGATCAGTTTTTCGGCAGGTATCTGTGCACAAAATTTTGTAGTCACCGGTAAAGTGATGTCCAATGGCGAGAGCGTCATTGGAGCAACTGTGCAAGTGAAAGGGAAAATAACCGGCGCCATCACTGATGTGGACGGTAATTATCGGTTGGCGTTGGACAATTCTAAAGAGACTCTTGTTTTTTCATTTATAGGTTACCAGTCTAAGGAGGTTGCGGTCAATGGAAAAAATGTGATCAATGTAGAACTAGAAGAAGATGTCGCTCAATTGGAAGAAGTTGTTGTTGGTGGTTATGGAACGATGAGGAAAAAGGACCTCACCGGTGCGATTACCCGTATTTCAACAGAGAATGCTACACAGTCGGTGACCAGTGTAACCGAGATGTTACGTGGTACGGTAGCTGGATTTTCAGCCGGATTCGGGACTTCTGCCAAAGGTGGTGGTTCTATGTTGATTCGTGGTGAAAAGTCTATTAATGCCAGTAATTCTCCTTTGATTGTATTGGACGGAGTTATCTTTAATGGTGATCTGGTGGATATTAATCCCAGTGACATTGAAACGATTGACATTTTAAAAGATGGTAGTTCTGCTGCCGTTTACGGATCGCGTGCAGCTTCGGGGGTGGTTGTCATATCAACCAAACACGGCAATGAAGGGAAACCGGTTATCAATTTTGACATGAAGATAGGTATGCAGAATTTAACTCGTAATCAATGACCTTTTAATGGGCAGGAATATATGATAATGAGAAGGGATGAAAAAATACGGAGTAATCCATCTCGTCCTTTGGGATACTTTCATAATCCGGACAATTTACCGCAGGGAGTCGATCTGAATACTTGGCTATCGTATACTGGGGCTTCTGCAGATTCGAATTTAGCAGAGATTTGGATGAATCGTCTGGCTTTTTCTACTACAGAGATAGACAATTATCTTGCAGGTAGAGAAACGGATTGGTATGATGCTTCTTTCCAGAATGCTTTGCGTCAGGATTATAACGTTAGTATTTCCGGTAAGAATGATAGAGTTTCCTATTATTGGTCATTAGGAAGCATTAATAATCAGGGAATTGTAGTAGGCGACAAGTATAAGACTATTCGTTCACGCCTGAATCTGAAAGTAAATGTAACAGATTGGCTTCAGGTAGGTTTGCAGGCACACTATGCCACCCGTAATGAAAGTGTGGATGAAGTCGATTGGGCAGAAGCCATTCAGGCTAGTCCCTGGGGCAGTAAATATGAAGAAGACGGTTCCCTGAAATTCTATCCTAATGATGATAACATGAGCACGAACCCCTTTGCAAGTTATGAACAACGTGACCGTTTCAATGTGACCCAGACATTCAATGCTACACTCAGTGCGAAGGTTACATTACCTTTGGGATTTGTGTATGAAATGAACTATTCCGACTACAACGATTGGCAGAAGAATCATTATTTCGATTCCTCTACCAGTATGGCGGGTGAAAAGTATAAGGGACATGCTGTTCGGCGTAATAACAGTACTCATTCTTGGATGTTGGATAATATTTTGAGGTGGAACCATGCATTCAATAAAATACATAAGTTCGATTTGACTCTTTTGTTTAATCTTGAAAAGAATCAGACTTGGTCTGATAAAGCGGAAAATTCCAATCTTACCCCATCCGAAGTGCTTGGCTGGCATGCTGTTGCAAATGGTACGAATCCTGTTGTGGGGAGTGATGACACAGTGGATACCGGAAATGCTATGATGGCAAGGCTGAACTATAATTTAATGGATCGTTATCTATTTACTGCTTCTTTCCGACGTGATGGTTATTCGGCGTTTGGTTCTAATAATCCGTATGCTAATTTTCCTGCATTTGCATTTGGCTGGAGAATGAATGAAGAAAACTTCATGAAAACTGTTTCGTGGATCGATAATCTGAAACTTCGTTTATCTTGGGGAATCAATGGAAACAGGAGTATAGGACGTTATGCCGCTTTGGCAAATTTAGATTCAGAGAAATATCTGCATAATGGAAGTACTGTTATTGGTATTTATGCAACTCGCCTTCCCAATGAAAACCTGAAGTGGGAGAAAACAGAGGCGTATAATGTAGGTTTAGACTTCGCATTTCTGGGAAACCGTTTGAATGGAACGATAGAGGCTTATTATATGTCAACGAAAGATTTACTGCTGACTCGTTCTTTGCCGGACATTATTGGCTTTTCTGGAGTAACCACTAACTTGGGAGAGGTTCGTAATAAGGGTTTTGAACTGTCTTTAAATTCAGTTAATATCGAGCATAAGAACTTCAAATGGTCTTCTTCTTTCATTGCTTCTCTTAACCGGAATGAAATAGCCCACTTATATGGCGAAATGGTGGATGTGTTGGATAAAGATGGTAATGTAATAGGTCAGAGAGAAGATGATGATATTCAGAATGGTTGGTATATCGGGCATGCCTTAGATGAAATCTATGATTATAAAATTTTGGGCGTGTGGCAGGAAAATGAGCGTGAAGAGGCTGCTAAGTATGGTAAAGAACCGGGTGATTTTAATATATGGGATGTAAATAATGACGGAGAATATCTGCCGGAAGATGATAAAGTTTTTCAAGGACACAAGCGTCCTCGTTTCTCATTCGGTATTGGTAATACAATGGAGTTCTTCAAGTGCGTGGACTTTTCATTCTTTATTCGTTCAGATCTTGGTCATAAGTCTTCTAATAGTCATTATTCTCATCCCACAGACTATTACTATGACCGCGTCAATGCTTATAAATATGACTATTGGACTCCGGAGAATCCTACTAATGAATTTGCACGTTTAGGTTCAAATACAAAATCTCCATCGTTCAATGTTTATAAAAAACGCTCGTATGTACGTCTGCAGGAAGTTGCGCTGGCTTACAGAATACCTAATAAGATAACTTCTAAATGGAGTGTTTCTAATGCCCGCGTTTATATAAACATTTCTAATCCTTTATTGATAACAGGATGGGATTATTGGGATCCGGAATCGTTATCTCCGGCACCGCGTACGTTTACTTTTGGTATTAATTTCTCGTTATAAAAGTATAGATATGAAAGCACAAATAGTATTCAGAAAGGCACATTATGCATTCTCGGCATTTTTGTTTGCCGCCTTGTTGATTTCTTGTAATGATTGGCTGAAGCCGGAACCACTGTCATTTTATTCTCCAGAGAACACCTATGTAACGAAAGAGGGGCTAGAAGGTGCTCTGGTTTCTTGTCGTGCCATGATACGTCCGGAATTTATAGGTAATAATTCTTATGCCTGTACGGAGCTTATGACTTCGGATGTTGCCGTAGCTGGGAATATTGTTGCCCAAGCTTTGAAGAACTTGGAAATCCAGTTAAAGCCGGGTGCTTATGGAGATTCTCAAATTGGTACTTTTTGGAGTAAAGGGTATAGTGCCATTCAGAAGGCAAATACGATTATATCACGTGTACAGGTTGCTGATGAGATTACTGAGAATGATAAAAATACAATTTTGGCTGAAGGCTATTTTCATAGAGCTTATTGGTATTATAAATTGGTTAATCAATTTGGTGATGTACCTTTTATTGATAAAGAAGTTACTACTCCTAAATTGGATTTCTATTCGCATACGCGTGGTAGCATTTTGAAACGTTTGCGGCGAGATATGATGTTTGCCGTTCAACATTTACCGGAAAGGGTTCCACATGGTGCTGTATCCAAGGCGGCAGGAAATCATTTGCTGGCTAAAATATGTTTGGCGTGTTGTGATTTTGACGGAGCCGTCACTGCTGCTACTGCTGTCATAGACCACAGTCAGCATAAACTGATGGAAAAGAGATTTGGAGTTAATGTATCGAATGCACAATATAACATTATAAGCGACCTTTTTAATAGGGAGAACATCAACTCTTCTGAAAATTTAGAAGGCATTTTTCTGGTTGAGGATAAACGATTGGTTGAAGGAGGCACATCTACTGGTTCTTACCGGATGAGAGACCTTGTGCCGTGCTGGTGGAATGCAAATACCAACAATGATCCGGATGGTAAACGCGGAACAATGGATAAAGCGGCAGGACAGCCTCAGATAGGGCAAGTGGGACGTGGTATCGGTAGAATAAGGACAACTAATTATTTCAATTATGAAATCTGGGATTCTAACGAAGATTATCGTCATACTGCTCCTAACTGGCTGAATATGGAGGATATGGTCTATAATAATCCGGCATCTAAATATTATGGGCAACCTTTACAAAAGAAGTATTGCGTCGATACCATTTATGCTTGGAGCCCGATGATGCATTATAAAACTTTTGTTCCTGAAGATAATAAACCTGATACTCCACAGGGAGGGTATACGGATTGGTATGTATTTCGTTTGGCTGAAACTTATTTATTGAGAGCTGAAGCTTATTATTGGAAAGGAAATTTGGATGCTGCGATGAATGATATTAATAAGATCCGGATACGTGCTAATGCGACCAAGTTAACGAATTCTCAGCAAGTGACTATTGAATCTATATTAGATGAGCGTGCCAAAGAATTGTTCTTTGAGGAACCTCGCAAGACGGAATTGACCCGTGTGGCTTATATTATGGCAGAAAAAGGTCTGAATGGGTATTCGCTGAGTGGCATTTCAGAGAAGAACTATTATTATGACCGAATGATGAGATACAATAATTTCTTCCGTGAAAAGGTCAATCATAATGGTATTAATATTTATACAATTAAGCCATATCACATATTATGGCCTGTTCCGGAGAATGCAATTGCTTCTAATTCTCGTGGCCGTATCAATCAGAATTTAGGATATCCGGGAGCCGATCAGAACGTACCGGCATTAGATGTTGAATAATAAATTATTTAAAACCATGAAGAAAATTTTAGTTCTGTTTTTGTTTTCAATAGGTTATAGCCTATATGCTCAGCAGTTTTCAGTTAATATGAAGAAAGCTGATATAGTGAAAGTCTGTGATGCAGTGGCCAAATGGCAAATAAACCATCAAAAGGAAGTGAAGCATCATCCTCTGGATTGGACAAACGGTGCACTATACCGGGGGATGACAGAATGGGGAAAGGTTTCTGGTAATGAGACATGCTATGACTTTGTACGTGAAATTGGGGAGAAGTATAATTGGAATATGTGGGATCGAGTTTATCATGCAGATGATATTTGTGTAGGACAGGCGTTTATTGAAATGTACCGCAAGCTGGGGGATAAACGTATGCTGCAGCCGGTAATGGAACGGGCGTATTATGTGGCAACTCATCCTTCAAAAGCTTCTCTGCTGAAAACGGATGCAGTGGGAACATTGGAACGTTGGTCCTGGGCAGATGCGCTGTTCATGGCACCACCGGTATATGCTGCTCTGTATACGATGACGGGGGATGATGTCTATCTTAATTATATGAATAGTGAGTATAAAGAATGTGTGGATTCATTGTATGACGAGGAGCATTTTCTTTTTTATAGGGATAATAAGCGAATCCCGATGCGTGAAAAGAATGGTGCCAAACAATTTTGGGGACGTGGTAATGGCTGGGTATTTGCCGGGCTTCCATTGATTATAGATAATCTTCCAATAGACTGTGAGGCGCGCAACTATTACATCCAACTGTTTGTAAAGATGGCTGAAGCTGTACGTAAAACGCAATGTGAGGGTGGAGACTGGCGCACAAGTTTGCTGGATCCGAATTCTTATGATATGCCTGAAAATAGTTGTTCCGCTTTCATGTGTTATGGGATTGCATGGGGACTCAGAAATGAATATCTGGCTAAACGTACTTATAAACCTGTGCTTGAGAAAGGTTGGAAGTCATTGGTTAAAGCGGTACATGCGGATGGCAAGTTAGGATATATACAGCCTGTAGGAGCCGCTCCCAAAGCAGCGGGGCATGACGCTACCGATGTGTACGGTGTAGGTGCTTTCTTGCTGGCTGGTAGTGAATTATATAAATTGATTAAGTAGTTAGTTCCCCTTCCATACCTATGTGCCTTTTTGTAGGAATGGAAGGGGCTTTTATTATTGAGGAGTGAAAGGAGACATCCTATTGTCCGAACTGTACCGCAAACCCTATATTAAGGAACGTAATGTTATTCTTGAACCAACTGTGGTCTATCCCGTCATCATATCCGTCTGTATTGTATAAACGAGCATCGGGATTGGCAAACCAGTCTGCCGTGAGCATATCGGCCCGAAAGACTCCCGATGTTTTTTTTGTAATACGAAACTCATATCCCATGCCGAATGACAGACCGCAATATCCTCTCTGAAAAAGATGACCATTTCGTTCGCCTCGTTGGTATGTTCGCTCCTGATAGTTCATATAGCCGATTCCGAATGACAGGAATGCACCTTGGTTTCCGTTACTCCACAGATGGCGAAAAGTGATTGTGGGCCGTGCATAATGAAGGTGCATCTTATCAGGTAAATCAGCTATTCGCAGATAATCGTACTGAACTCCCAGAGCGAAGTTCGGGATGAAGTAATAGCGCCCTTCCAACATTAAGTCGTATCCTGCACGATCACCGTTCTTTTTGAAAAAATCATTTTGGTTTCCTTCTACGTGCGGCAGTGCCAGTCCGCCACCCACTGCTATACTAAAAGTTTGAGGTAGATAGTCTTGTGCTTGCAGGGATGAACCTACATAATTCAGGAGGACGGAAAGCATGATTAAAAATAGTCGCTTCATCATAACTTGTTTGGCATTTATCGTTTTACATATAGTTTGTCAATCAAGTCCTGTCGTCCTATGCGGCGCAACTCGTTGATGATATTCTTCCGCTCTTTGGGCTTGTACCAAAAGAAGAACTGTCGTTGTGCCAGCTTTTCGCGAGGAGTTTTGGCACTGAATACGGGTTCCAGGGTGTACGGGTGATAACCGGTATACCATGCTTCGGTAGCTACGGTCATGGGGGTAGGAGTGAAGTCCTGTACCTGTTCCAGATGGAAGTCCAGACGCTTGGTGATGACGGCAAGTTCGGCCATATCCTCTTCCTTACAGCCGGGATGACTGGAAATGAAGTAGGGAATGAGTTGTTGCCGTAACCCTTCTTCTTTATTGATACGGTCGAATATTTTCTTGAATTCCTGGAACTGGCTGAAGGGCGGTTTGCGCATGATACTTAGTACACGGTTGCTGGTATGTTCTGGAGCAACTTTCAGTCGACCACTGACATGGCGGGCAATCAGTTCGCGGGTATATTCCTGCGTACTTTTATTGGTGGCAAGGTCTTTACTTTGATGCAGTAACAGATCATATCTTACTCCGCTTCCGATGAAACTCTTTTTAATGCCGGGCAAGGTATCGACTGCATGATAAATATCCAGCAGCGGGCGGTGGTCGGTATTCAAGTTCGGACATACTTTAGGGTGAATGCACGATGGGCGTTTGCATTTTCTGCACATGGTCTCATCACGTCCTTTCATACGGTACATGTTGGCGGACGGCCCTCCCAGGTCACTCAGATATCCTTTAAAGTCTGGCAGTTCCATGATCTCCTTCACTTCTTTAAGAATACTTTCCTTACTGCGGTTTACAATAAACTTTCCTTGATGCGCCGAGATGGTGCAGAATGCGCAACCTCCGAAACACCCGCGATGAATATTCACGGAAAATTTAATCATATCGTATGCCGGAATGCGCTTGCCTTTGTATTTTGGATGAGGCAGCCGGGTATAAGGAAGGTCGAAAGAGTGATCCAGTTCTTCTTCTGTCAATGGAGGATAGGGCGGGTTGACGACCACTGTCACATTATCCACTTCCTGTGTGATGCGGGAAGCTACGTATTTATTGCTTTCTTCTTCGATATGGCGGAAGTTAGCAGCTTGTTTCTTCTTGTCTTCCAGACATTCGGCATGAGAGAAAAGACGAATGTCTCCTTCTTCGGTAACGAAATCCACTGTCTTGCATAAATACGCAATTTGCGGAATGTCGGAAAGGGATGCACAGGCTACTTGTAGGGGCGAATCATGGTTCGCTCGGATATTACAGATTTGCTGCATTCTTCTTACCAATTCCACTACCGGTTTTTCTCCCATTCCGTAAATCAGCAAATCCGCACCGCTTTCTACAAGAATACTTTTCAGCAGTTTGTCCTGCCAGTAGTCATAATGTGTCAGTCGGCGCATACTTGCCTCGATACCTCCCAATACAACGGGAACATCAGGATATATTTTCTTCAGGATGCGGGTATATACAATTGAGGGATATTCCGGGCGCATATCCGGACGAGCATCGGGTGTGTAGGCATCATCACTGCGCAACCGTTTGTTTGCCGTATATTTGTTCACCATTGAATCCATGCATCCGGGACTGATGCCGAAGAACAGACGTGGACGTCCCAGTTTCTTGAAGTCACGTAGGTCGTCCCGCCAGTTGGGTTGAGGAATAATCGCCACACGCAGACCTTCTGCTTCGAGGATACGTCCGATGACGGCAGCCCCGAAAGAGGGATGGTCTACATAGGCATCACCGCTGAATAGGATAACATCCAGTTCGTCCCATCCACGCAATTCCACTTCTTTTTTGGTTGTGGGCAACCAATCAGTCAGTTGATATTCTTTCATGTTGCAAAGATACGCATAAAATGATTAGATGATAAAACGGAGAGGGATAAACAATGCCCGTCCGAAGAAGACTTTTGATATTTATCGGAGCAATATCTATAAAAAGACATAAATAAACAGCAGTGTTATTGGTATATTTTATACATTTGCCTGCTGATGGAATAAAAAATATAAATCAACATATAATGGGAATACCTCCGTACGAAGAATCGGGTTCAAGGGATATGATACAACGTAAGCTTGATCGGGCGACTTTGATTTTGCGAAATATCAATGCTTATTTTCTACTGATTGACAAAGAATTTATAGTTTGTGATACCAACTATTATTCATTGAACAGACTCCCTGCTCCTGAAGACGGGGTGATA
Organism: uncultured bacterium; assembly: GCA_905215555.1. GTDB lineage: Bacteria > Bacteroidota > Bacteroidia > Bacteroidales > Bacteroidaceae > Bacteroides. The sequence goes on along the minus strand of CAJMQU010000022.1, from coordinate 57,391 downwards.
AAAAGGGTAGGTGACCTGTTGCATTGCAGAAATGCCGCCGCGGCCGGTGAATGTGGGAAGCATGAGCAATGCAAAATCTGTCGTGTTCGTGCAGCGATTGGAAAGTCTTTCAGTACGAAAGAAAACTTCAAGAAGCTGAATGCTTTCATGAATCTTTTGAGTGAAGATGAAAATAGGGTGATTCCTTGTGATGTTTCTGTATCGGGTAATTATCTCGACATTGGTGGAGAAGACCACATGGTATTGACCGTTTATGATGTGACGGAATTGAAGAATGTTCAGAGACTGCTGAATATCGAGAGGGAAAACTCTATATCCGCTGACAAATTGAAATCTGCTTTTATTGCTAATATAAGCCATGAAATTCGTACACCGCTCAATGCGATTATCGGTTTTTCCGGATTAATAGCTACTGCTTCCAGTGAGGAAGAGAAGCAGATGTATATGGATATTATTTCAGAGAACAATGAGCGTTTGTTGCGCCTGATAAATGACATCTTTGACCTTTCGCAAATAGAATCCGGCACCTTGACTTTTGAGTTTTCCGAGTTTGATGCTAATGATTTGTTAAGGGAGCTAGAAGGAATCTTTAAGGTGAAGTTGGCTGATAATCCTTCGGTGGATTTGATTTGTGGAGCTAATTTGCAGCCTGTTATGATGTATTCCGAGCGCCACCGCGTCATTCAGGTAATGGCAAACCTGATTCATAATGCAATCAAATTTACCAAATCGGGCGAGATACGTTTTGGGTGTCGTATGGAAGGGGCGGATGAAGTCTTCTTCTATGTATCCGACACAGGAATTGGAATACCGGTGGCAGAACAGGAAGAGATATTTTCTCACTTTAAAAAATTAGACCGGGAGGTGCCGGGAACAGGTCTTGGCCTGACGCTTTCACAATCCATTATTCGGAATCTGGGAGGTAGGGCAGGGCTGGAATCAGAAATAAACAAAGGCTCTACATTCTGGTTTATATTGCCTTTGGCTGTGAAAGAGGAAATGATCAAATAATACCTCAAGAAATACTCCTGTCGGCAGGTAAAGTGAGAATCGGTAATGAAGCAAATCCCGTTGTAAATCTTAAAAGACTGCAACGGGATTTGTTTTTCTGTTGATTCCGACCTCCCAACGTGGGGATGTGCTCATTCTTCGGACTGCCTTGTGAATTGCAACATCATTTGTTCTCCGTCATAAATTTCGCGAAAACCAATCTGTTGCTCGGCCAGATACTCTTTCAAATCATTGAAAGCGGCGGCATCGTCCATGATTATTTCCAGTTTCTCACCTGGTGCGGTTTCGTATATGGCTTTCATAGCCGGGATAAGCGGGCTGTAATGCTTTTGACCACATGTGTCGATTGTTTTCATTTCATTATTCTTCTTCTACGGGTTCCTGCTTTGAAAGCCATTCCAAATAGAGCTTGATGAGTTGCTGTAGTCCGAAAGCTTTCATGTTATTGTGGTATATCACGTCGATGCAGAGGTCGAGCAGGTCTTTGCTGTCCTCCTCTTGTGATGCGATGAGGGAGCGGATGTTCAGTCTCAGTTTCTCCAATACGGATTCATCTACAATCCCATTGCTGTCAATGAGGTGGCGGAAGAGTCCGTATTTCTCGATGGTGGTCAGATTCTCTTCGGATATCTCCAAACTGCGGGTACCGCTGGGGTTTGCTTGTATAGTGTACATAGTCTGTTATGTTTTTAAAAGTTTATACTCTGAGAGCAAAGATAAGCGTTATTTTTAATTAGGCGTATTGTTTTCTATTTTTTTGCTTGAAAGAATTGCAGGATGGAGGCCATGACGGCATTGCGGTCCGATTCCAGTTCGATGCTTTCCAGTGGAAAACCCATAACGAAGGTGCGGTAGTCGCCTTGGTAGGCAATGGCTGCGCTTTGGTTGCCGGGAGTATATGTAAGCACGGGGAAAGCCGTGTCTGTCGGCAGGATACATTCCGGTGCGGTCACGGCGTAGGCTTGTTCATTGGGCAGGCGGGGGATGGTGAATGTGCGTTCCAGTCCGTTGATGTTTCCTGACCCAGTATCATTCAGAGATTGGCCGTAAGCGTATTTCAAGATATTTTGCGTAAACTCCCGGTCACCTTGCGAACTGTCCATATCGCTGCCGATGTAGGAACCGCTTACAAGAAGGTTGCCGCCAGAGTGGCAATATGCCGCCAATGCACGTTGCATGGGCGAAGAGAAGGTCTTGTAATATATATTACCAGCCGGGTTGCTCTGCCGGTCTTCTTTTTCAAGTCCGAGGATGTAGTCTACGACATCGTAAACTTCCAGCGAGACATTTCCATTCTCTACGGCTTCGTCGCTGCACGAGACGAAGCTATAGTCGCCTGCAGCCTGAATCGCTTTTCCATGCACAAAGGGATAGTCGAAGGTATTTCCGGCAATTCTGATCCCTTCCCATTCATTTCCGCTATGCCCCAACTCTTTTCCCGTCTGCTTACGCGAAAATTCTATTTGGGCACCGCAAAGTGAAATGTCGTATAAATAAGGCACCCCCGGGTCTTTTGCCAGATCGAATCCGGCTGCGGTGGGAGTATCAATGACTGCCGGACCGCTGATACGGTCGAATCCGTTGACAATCAATACACGTCTTTTTTCCTTTTTAGCTTTATAAGCTGCGAGGATTTCGGACGGGAAGCTCTCTCCGCCACGGTTGGCTGCGGTGACTTTAAAAGAATAAACGATGCCCGGTTCTATCTTAGCGGTGTAGGAAGGACTGCTTATACGTACTCCGTTATCAAAACCACCGCGTCCGATGCGGGTATAAACGATGTATTCGCGTGGTTTGGCTGTAGGTTCTGATATGTCTTCTTCACCTTTCCAGGAAAGTTCCAGGGTATTCTTCTTGCTGCCGAAACGGATGGCAAAGTTGCTTACTGGAAGAGGCTGCACCACATAGTCCTTGCCATGCTGGTTGCAAAGATATTGAAGGATAGCTTTATAGATGGAGCGTCCCACAGTAAACTTGAAGTTGGGATCGTGTCCGAGGCGCATGTCGGCAAAGTTCTGGTGTGAAAGCAGTTCCACGATGGTAGAAGGAACTGCCGGAAGGCGGGTCTCGCTGTAATTACGGTCCCATAGGCTGCGGCGTGTCCAGTCTATGGCATAATTGGAGCGGATATCGCGCTGGAGTTGCGTGAGCAGGATATCGGAAAGGTCGCGTGAAGCATACCGGTCAGTGCCGCCGGCAAGCAATCCTTCGTTGAAGTGGGTGGTATAGATGCCGAGCGTACCGATAATCTTGTCCTCTTTGCTGGCACCTGCATCGCTGTGTAACGCCATTGCCACTTCGAAAGGCACTCTCAGGCCTTCTTCCTTAGGGTTGAAGATGGAGCCTCCGGACAGATAATTGATCATTTTGGAACGGGAGTTTATGTCATCGGACATATCATCTTTTCCCTCACGTCCGCTATAAACAGGGTAGGGCATACCAGCCCATTGTGCAAAGTAACGTGAACCTTCCAGATACCGGGGAAGTCCGCTGGTTTCTCCACCGCGAACAATGTTTCCCATTCCTCCGCCGAAGCGTACGGCATCTGCACAAACTACTCCTTTCTGCTTGCTCTCATTGCTCAGCACCACCATGCCATAGTCATTTTTGCCTTTATCAAAAGAGAAGGTACCGAGGTATACCCAGGTACCGCCGCCTATCTGCTGGTTTACCTTGAACTCAGTGGCACCACCATTGTGGAAAACGATGTACTTGGCATCACTTACGCTATTGGGCAATGTCTGATAGGAGACATACACGGCGTATTCGCCTGTTTCCGGAATGTCGGGTATCCATTCGGCAAAGGCTTTATTCTTTTTTTTCTCTGTGTCGGCAAAGCGTGCACTTCCACTGGTGAACGGATTCTCACCGTCCAGATAGACTTGTTTCCGTTGGGCAAAACCGGGAAATGTAGTCTGCTTCCAACTGGCTTTGCGGCTTTTTACATCCAGATACAGTGAGTTCTGCGGAGTGTCATTGTCGACGATGACCTCATGTTTTTGCGTGTCCCGTTCACGGGGAGTGAAAACGTTGGCACCGGCATTCTCCAACATCGGGATAACGTATGGGAGAATGAACGACTGAGTGAACTGATCTTCCGTTGTGCAGAACAGGTGTGGACGTTGCCATCCCCATTCTCCGGTCTTATTGATGAAATATCTGCCATGGCTTTGCCATAAAGCGATATGCTTGCCTTCCAGTCCACGGTTAATCTCATAAGGCCGTGAAGTGCGTGTCACCCATGGGGCACCTTTATACTCCAGTCCGCCATATAATCGGGATTTATCCTTTTTCCCTTTTCGGTAGAGATTGGGAATCAGGTCTTCGATGGGTTTTCCGCTTGTTATCACTGTCATGTCGTAATAGTTAACAGGCCCCGGCAATATCTGTTTCAGATGTCGGTAGATGGCCTCCACTGCTTCCGGGCGGAAAGGCTGGTAAGAGAATTTATCGTCAACATAGATAGCTAATTTCTTCTTCTGGTGATTGATACGGAAACTGTCCAGTCGGCAGGTGCCGATATTAACGGTTGTGGTGGTATATTCTCGGAAAAAGGCTTGAAGGCGATCCTGTACGTTCGCCTCAATATCTTGTGCCTTCAGCTTCCCGGTGAAGGCGAAGATGAAGCAACAGATAACTAATAATATATATTTTTTCTTCATAACGAAAATCCTCTGTGAACTTTGTGTCCTCTGTGGTGAGGACTTTCCCGCAAAAGTATATAAAAAAAGAGTGGATAACCTTAGTTCCCCACTCTTCTTTATTTCTATTTAGCAAACATTTACAGCGGAATATACTCCACAAATGCCTCCATTGCTTCGTAAGATGCCAGACCCAAGCTGTCATACAATGCAGCCGTACCACGGTTGCGGTCTTCGCTGCGTTGCCAGAACAGGCGCTCGTCATTACCCAGGAACGGTGCACTTTCCATCTGTGATTGGTGTTTCAGGATGGAGTTACGTTTTGCACGCAGTTCTTCCGGACTGATAGGCACTGCCATTTCGATGTTTTCAATTTCCCATTCAGCCCACGCGCCACGATACATCCAAATGCGACAATCTTTCAGCCATTTGGCACCTTCTTCTTTCTCCAGGTCGATGGCTGCAAACACTGCATCGGTGCAGACCCGGTGTGTTCCATGCGGGTCGGCAAGGTCACCGGCAACGAATATCTGGTGAGGCTTCACTTCGCGCAACAGGTTGCGTACGATTTCCACATCAGCTTCTGTCAGTGGCCCTTTTTGGATACGGCCTGTTTCGTAGAACGGCAGGTCGAGGAAGTGGCAGTGATCCAACGGTATGTTGTTGTAAGTACATGCCGTGCGTGCTTCACCGCGGCGAATCAAACCTTTGATGGTCAGGATGTCGCGTGTATCGATGTCACCGTCTTTCTTCTCTTTCAAGAATTTGCGGATTTCTGCATATTTATCGATAACCACCTGATCTTCGCTGTTATTGAAAATCTGGTTGAAACCGTTGATGAAATGTAGGAAGCGGATCACTTCTTCGTCACCTACGGCAATGTTGCCTGAAGTCTCGTAAGCTACGTGTACATCATGTTTCTGTTCTACCAATCGGCGGATAGTACCACCCATGGAAATCACATCATCGTCCGGATGCGGAGAGAATACAACGACCCGTTTCGGATATGGTTTTGCACGTTCGGGACGATAAGTGTCGTCAGCGTTTGGCTTTCCGCCGGGCCAGCCGGTGATGGTGTGCTGCAAGTCATTGAATATCTTGATATTCACATTATATGCCGAACCGAATAAAGCCAGCAATTCGCTCAGGCCGTTTTCATTATAATCTTTATTGGTCAGTTTCAAGATTGGTTTTCCGGTCAGTTGGCAAAGCCATACGATGGCACTGCGAATCAGTTTATCGTTCCATTCGCAGGAAGTCACCAGCCACGGACGTTGGATGCGTGTCAGGTTACCTGCTGCAGAGAGGTCGATAACGACATGAGCGTTGTTGTGGGTTTGCAGGTAAGAAGCCGGGATAGTATCTGTAACCGGACCTTCCACACATTCTTTTACCATTTTGGCTTTATCCTCACCCCAAGCCATCAGATAGATTTTCTTGGCGCTCAATATGGTAGAAACACCCATTGTTATGGAACTGATAGGTGTGCTTTCAATACTGCCGAACATTTTGGATGCTTCGTTGCGTGAGTCATTATCCAACAAAATCAAGCGGGTGGTGGAGTTCAATCGTGAACCCGGTTCGTTGAAACCGATGTTACCTACGCGGCCGATACCCAACAGTACAGCGTCCAGACCACCGAAACTTTCTATGCGCTGTTCGTACAGGCGGCAGTATTCAAAGATGGTATCTTTGTGGATAGTGCTGTCAGGGCTGAAAATGTTTTGCTTGTCAACATCCACATGATCCAGAAACATCTCTTTCAGGGCATTCAGGTTGCTGTTGATGGCATCCGACGTAAGTGGATAATATTCGTAAAGGTTGAATATGATGACATTACGGAAGCTCAGGCCTTCTTCTTTATGCATGCGGATGAGGGCTGAATATACGTTGCGGGGAGAATTTCCACCAGGCAATGCCAATACGCAGAAGCGTCCCGCTTTCTGTTTATCGCGGATAAGCTGCGCAATTTCACAGGCAATGTGGTTGGCACCTTCCTCTGCCGATTCGTAAATGTCGGTTGGAATTTTTTCAAGTCGGGTCAATACTGACCTTTCAAATGCATTCTCAGGTCTGTAATACCTGGGGGAGACTCTGTTGAGAGTGATTTGAGAACTAAGATTGGTTTTCATAACTTATTTGGTATTAATAAATTGATTAAAGCTTGTCGCTTCTAAGATTTAACAAATATACGAAAAACAATGTTCACTCCTAAAAGCATTGGGGTTGTTTTTCGGAACAAGGTGTTTTTTGCCGCACTGTTTCGGGGTACAAATGTAGGCACTTTTTCGCAACAAAGCACTCACTCCTTTTAGGTATTTTCTTTAAAAAGCCTAAAAAAATGCTCTGATGCGATTGTCGGACCAACTCATAGCAGGCTTCCACTGACGTTCATTATTCTACAAAGAAAGTCGTAGAGACCGTATTTCCTGCGTCATCTACGGCAGTCAGTGAGTGCTTGCCGGGACTGGGTTGCAGGGAGATCTTATGGAAATCCTGAGTTTGAGTCAGATAGCTGTTGTCGAGGTGCCAATAGATGGTAGTGGCTGGATTGCTATGCGCCAGTTCGACGGTGATGAAACCTTTGCTTCCGTCCATCTGTCGGGGCAGCATGACGCGGGCATTCATCGGTGGATAGATGAATTGCATCTGCTGTAGGGCGTCTTCTCCGCAGCCCGGTTTGAAGGGGGGAAGTGGTTTGTATTCCGGGTGGTGCTGCTTATAATACCATTCCCATACAGGGGGCAGAGTGAACCATGATTTCCGGATGGTAGGTTCTGTATTGGCACAATTCTCATAAATGCGTTGGGTCTCATCAGCCGACAACGTGATGAGATGGTGGTAGGGGCAGGCTTTTGTCTTGAGTCCTGCGGGAAGAATGAGCAAGGAGTCCGTCTCCTCGCAGAACCTACTTTTCAGATGTCCTGATTTCCGGCATATTTCAGCTGTGACAAAGATACCCTCCGGACGTTTGAACCATCGCGAGGCAGGAAGCATGTTGAATATGTCGAACAATACCGGACCCGCTGTTCGTGCTCCTACAAGACCGGGTTTTCCTTCTCCGGTTGCGTTCCCTACCCATACGCCTACTGCATATCCGGGGGTAACTCCGACAGCCCAAGCATCGCGGAAACCATAACTTGTTCCGGTTTTCCAGGCAATGGGGTGCATGGAGGGGATGGATTTCCAGTCTATTTCTTCGGGGCGGTTGACTTCAGTCAGGGCTTCAAAGGTTTGCCATACGGCACCCGGCTTGAATATGCCTGATGTTTTCTGTGATATCTTGCCTGATGTTTCGTCCGTCATTCCGAGCTTGTCAAAGGAACTACTCTCTTCGTTTTCATGTGCATGAAGCAATAAGTCGCAAGGCATCTGCGGAAGTTGCAGCAAACTCCGTCCCATGTTGGCGTATGCACTTGTCACATCCCATAGTGTGGCTTCTGCGCCGCCCAGAATAAGTGACAAGCCGTAATGGGAGGCCGGGCAGCTGATCGTTCTGAATCCTGTTTGCCGCAGGAAACTATGAAATTTCGGAACCCCATATCTTTGCAGCATCGTGACAGCCGGAATATTCAGTGACCGTGCAAGAGCCTCCGATGCGGGAACTGCCCCCTCAAACTGCAAGTTGAAGTTCTGAGGAGTGAATCCGTTGATATTGACTGGTATATCCGGCAGCAGCATATTCGGCAGCAGACTGCCTTCCTGCAACATAGTATAGTATAGGAATGGTTTCAGGATACTTCCCGTACTTCTGGGAGCCTGAATAACATCTACTTGGTTTCCAGATTGTTTGTGCTCAAAGTTGACATTTCCGCAATAGGCTATTACTTGGTTCGTCCGGATATCAATTACCAGTATTGCCAGGTTACGTATATCGCTTCGGTTGAACTCATTACTCCATCGTTCGGCCAGACTTTCAATCCGGGTCTGTATTCCCCTGTCTATGGTCGATATGGAATACTTCCCGTTTCGTTTTTGATAGAAGCGGCTGACCAGGTGCGGAGCTATTTGTGGCAACGGATGCGGTTCCTCGGGGAGTGGTTCACTGATAGCCAGTTCGTAAGCCGATTCATCTATTACTTCTTGCGTATATAGTTGTTTCAGGAGCCTGTTGCGCTTTTCAAGCAATGCCTGGCGTGCTTTGGAGAGATGAATCATAGAAGGCGCATTCGGCAGTACAGCCAGCATCGCAGCTTCTGCCCACGATAAGTCTTCCGCGGAATGTCCGAAGTATCTCCACGCAGCGGCATCCAGCCCTACAACATTTCCGCCAAAGGGGGCGTGCGAGACGTACATTGACAGGATTTGCTCTTTCGAAGCACGGAATTCGAGGCGGGTAGCCAGAATCATTTCAATGAATTTCTCTCCGAAGGTGCGCGATTCATTTCTTGCCAGCCGGATGGTCTGCATCGTGAGGGTGCTTCCACCGCTGACGACACGTTTGTTTTTCAGGTTTTGCCAGGCCGCCCTTCCGGTAGCGAATGGGTTAATGCCCCAGTGGTGATAGAAATGCCTGTCTTCAAACATAATCAAACATTGCCTGATCTTCTCTGGAGTACTGTTTCGGGGAGGGAAGCGCCATTGGCCGTCGGAGGCAATGCGTGCCCCCAATAAATCTCCGTTACGGTCGGTCACGACGGTGGAATAGGGGACATGAAACAATTGTCGTGGGAGACAAAACATATAGGCTATCACCAGAATTGTAATAATGCTCAGTATTACTTTTCTGGTGATAGACAGATGTTTGAAGAATTTAATGATCTGAATTTTCATCCATGATTTATATGACTGTCTCGGGCGACTGTTTCAAAAAGTCACTTTTGAAACAGTCATCCTTTTGAGATGTTTCGTTATTTACTAACCGTGGTTCTTCCTGCCTTAGTCCGTGCCTGTGCCGAAGCATCATACATGGCTTCGCACTGGATAGCAGGCAGAACAAAATTACCGGCATACGTGGCTTGTAGTCTTACGGTAAACTTTTTCAGTTCGCTGCGTTGCAGGTCAAAGTAAGTCAGTACGCGGTCATCGCGAATATCCTGATAGGTATAATTGCGGGTCGGCGTGGCTTCCGGGGTTATGAAACGTTCATTGTAAATCTCCCAACCTGACGGAATGATATGTGTCAATGCCAGGTTGCTATACCCGGTAGTCCCGCTGATATTCCCTACGGTGATGACAGCCATAAAGTCCGTACCTTGTTTGATGTCATCTATAGAGATAGTTGCTCCGTTCATATCTGTATATTTCACGTCCAGACGTAGATTATTGGAAATCTCGGGCAGTGTATCGTTGACTAACTGTATGCGTGTGATAAAGTCCACATTCAATGCTCCCTTACTTTGATTCTTCACTGTTACATTTCCCGCTGTAGGGGTAGTGTCCAGTTCCTTTCCGAATACAGCCTTAGCTGACTTCACGGCAGGTTGTTGTTTTCCGTTCCAGCTCCAGGAGAAATCTAGTGTGCCTGAAAGTTTTTCCGCCAAGCGTCCCATTGCCATCAGTGAGAAGGCTGTGGACTGCGTGCTGAACCGGTTCTCATCTGCCAGATTCTGCGAAACTTTTTTGGCTTGTTGCAGGGCGGCCTGGTCCTTATGCAACAAGAGCAGGGTTTCCAGTATCATTGCTTCGTCACGGTCATACGAGCCGTAGATAAAGTTTTGCGAAGAATAGGGTTTCACGGTCGTTTCCGCATTGAACACCAGTTCTTCTGCCGGTTTCGTTTTACCCGTCAGGGCATACGCTGCCGCCAGTCTCCATTTGGCTTGCAACGACAGGTTAGTTTGCTCCTTCATCCGGTTCATGGCTCCCTGTTCATGGACGCCTGCCAGTGCCAATGTATACAGCCTGTAAGCCTGTTGCAATCCTGATTGCCAGTACATCCAGTTGTCATTCTGTTCTGGCATCCGCCAGTTTTGGGCGGCGGCACGCTGGAAGCGTTTCCATTTGTTCAGTACATTCGGATGAACGGCATAGCCTTTTTCTTGCGCCAGTACGAGGAACATACCCGTATAAGAAGTTATCCACTCGTCAGCCGCTGCATTTCCCGGCCAGTAGACGAACCCACCGTTAGGAAGCTGCCGAGAGTAAATCTGCCGGATGCCTTCCTGAATATTGGCTTTTATTTTTTCCGCCTCTTCACTGTCTATGTCCTTGAACTGGCTGACGAACAGCAACGGCAATACTTTCGATGTCAGCTGCTCCGTGCAATGGTGCTGGTAGTTGTACAGGAAGTCGAACCGTCGGCTGATGTCCACCGAAGGTATGCGCGAAACCTCCAACAGCAGGCGGCTGTTTGTTGGGGAAGCATTATTCAGACTATACGGGATGGTTAAGTTTTCTCCTCCTTCCAGCCATTTGCTGGTGCGCAGGGTGACTGCCGGATTGGGATTCCGTACTTCTATTTCAATTGTTTCTTTAGTCTGTTTTCCGTCACCGCTGGCGGTCAGTCGGATGGTTGCCTTGCCGGTTTGGCTGTCTGTCTTGATCTTGAAGAATGTGAGCTGGTCACCCGGTTGGGAAAAAGTGATGGACTGCTGTTTGTTTCCTACTACTTGTACCCCGCCACCGGTTGACTGAATAGATACCGTCACATTCTTTACTTCTTTTTCCATGGCAAAGATATTCACCGGAACGGTGATTTCCTCCTGCGTACTGAGAACACGCGGGAGAGTGGACAACAACATCAACGGCGTTCGTACAAACGATGTCTTTTCCGCCTTTCCATAAGCTCCATCCTGTCCAGCGACTACCATTGTGCGGACAGACCCCACATACATGGGCAGTTTCAGCGTATGCGTTCTTTGTTTGCCTTTATCCAGATAGAACGGGCCGATGAATTTGACTACTGGTTTGAATCGGTTTGCTTTTGCATCGGCAGGTTTCAATGTTTCGTCACCGCCCGTACTGAACAGAGAACTGTAGCGTCCTGCCGAAGCTCCGAGCACGTCGTCATACATATCCCAGGTGCGGATGCCCAATGCCTCGCGGGCATAAAAATCATTCCACGGGTCGGGGGTCTTGAAGTTCGTCAGGTCGAGCAATCCGTCGTCTACGATAGCCAGCGTATACGTCATCGGTTTACCGCTCTTCTCACTGACGGTTACATTGAAGTCCGTTTCAGGACGCAACACTTCCGGCATTTTGATCTGCGGCTGCAATATGGTTTGCTTATCGGTCACCAATACCGGAACGACACCGTACATACGTATTGGCAAATCATTCACCGTTTGTGCATGAGGTTGTAGCAGGCTGATGTGCAGGTAGACATTCGGAGCCATTTCCGGAGTGACCTTGAAGGCATATTTCGTGTCTCCGTTGCTGGAAACTTCAATCCATTCGCGTTGCAATACGGTCGAACCGTTTTCCAGAGAAACCAGTGCCCGTCCTCCTGCGGCGGCAGGAATGATGGCGGTTGCTGTTTCACCGATTTCGTAAGATTCCTTATCCAGTGAGAAAGCAAGCATCTTGATGCCGCTGGGGTCCGTCTTGCTTGAACGTCCGCGCCAGTCGGGCCAGTCTATGTAGACGGTTCCGCCGGTGGCGTGTCCGCTTTCCTTGTCCTTCACGTACACCAGATAGCGTCCCCAATCCGGATAATCAACTCGGAACTTGAAAGTCGCTTTTCCGCCTGTAGTCCGGATGTTTCCACTGGCTACGGGAGTGATGGAACTACTGTTTATGTAACTGCCGAATGATTCTTCCTGATTCTCCCACCACCAACTCCAGGAGACGCGGTAAATTCTGTATTCCAGGTTGGAGCGGTTCACCAATTGCCCTTCCGCATTCACCGTGACAAGGTCGAACATATGATCCTTGTCTGTTTCTATATATTTTCCTTTCGGTTGGTTCAGGTTGATGCCGACATAGGATGAGAAAGGAGAGAATGGAATGGTCTGTGTGTAAATGCTGGCATCTCCTCCCGGTTCGAATACACGGCTTGTCAGGGTTGCATTTAGCATGCCCGGTGCATTGGTGGCAGGCGGCAGCTTCAGAATGAAAGCGGTCTTTCCTTCCGCATCCAGCGTACCGTCGAATATGTCGTTCTTCACTGTCGTAAATTCAGTAGCCGGGTTATTGAAGGTGTATTGACTGTAATTCTTGAATTGTGTATTTACTTTTGACAGAGACATTTCCACTTTGGTTTTCAGTCTGGATGCCGTGGCGCCCGTCAGCCATGTGGAAGAAAGGGCTACCGGTATTTCTTTTGCTGAAGCCTGAATGACCTTATCGAGAAATTTCAGATTAATCTTCAGCCGGTTCGGTTTTACGGTTTCTATGCGGAGACTCTTGTGGAAAGCGGTTCCACCTACTTTGACATAGGCGTTCCATAGTCCGGTCGGATCTTCTGCCCGTGTCGGAATATCGAAAGTATAGAAGCCATTCACACCTTGCGTAGAAATCATTTTTGTGTAGAACTGACCTTTCGGATTATAAAGTTCCAGCGCTACGGGATGCTTATCCGGAATTCTCTTTTCCCGATCTTCTAGGATAAAGGCTACATGAAGCGTATCTCCCGGTCTCCATACCCCTCTTTCTCCATATACAAACCCTTTCAAGCCTTTCTGAATGTCTTTTCCGCCTACATCAAACCGGCTGACCGACTGCTCTTCTCCATCTGCAACGCGGACGTATGCTTTCTGTTTGTCCACTTCGGCCACAATTATGAAAGGTACGCCTTTCGGGGCGATTTCCACAAAACCTTCACTGTTGGTCTCGCCTGTTCCGATGGCCTGCAACTGGAAGTTATAAGCGGTCACTTTCGCTTTTTCCATCGGTTGGGTGTCTAGAATATTGCATACGGCAATCCATAGTTTGTTCAGGGAATTCCGTTTTACAATCATTCCTATATTCGAAGCGAACACATTGCAGGACGCTGTCCGGTCGGAGTCCATATAATAGGAAGGATGGCAGGGATTGTTACGTTGCCTCCAGTCATACTGGCTCCAGTCCATTTTAATTCCGCCATTATAATAGAAGTAAGCTTCGGGAGTGTCCCATTCTGCTTCGTTCTCTTCAAAAACAGTACTTCCACTGACTTTTGTCAGTCCTTCGGAGGCGGTATTGTCGGCAAAGCTCATTTCCTGATTCTCTGTTCCGCCGCAAGGATATGCCGAATATTCTTGTCGGAAAGAAAGAATGACGCGGTAGATGGCTCCCGGTTCCTGCCGGATAAGTCCGGCAAGGTCTATCGAATAATCTTCCCAGCGGTGCACATCTTTCGCACTGTCTTTACTCAGCCAGAGTGTATTTTGGTAAACCAGCCGTCCGGAACGGCGCAGTTCGCTGGCAGATGAAAGGGTATTTGTCTGCATAAACATCAGTACATTGTTCTCGAAAATGCGGATGATGCTCAAATCTACCGCATAAAGATTGACTGCCCGGAATGGGATAATCAGGCTTTTAGAGTCGGGCAGGATCGCGGCTGAAGCAGACATTTCTACTTGCGGTTTCAGGTTGAGTTCGCTGAATGAGATGGAATGAGAGGTGCCGAGTGATTTATCCTTGCTGTTTTTCACTCCCTCATGTATCTTTAATGTCAGTTTACTCAGTTGGTTTGCTTCGAAGTAGATATATACTTTGTTATCTTCTATCTGGAGGATAGAGGTGGACACTTCCGGAATTTCAATCAATCCCATCAAATCCTGTGTAGTGGAAACCGGGTCGGAGAATACAATTTCTATTCCGTTTTCCGGCTCTTCGATGCGCTTGGCAGAAAGGAAACGGAAACTATTCTTTGAAGGAATCAGTACACTCTCGGTCAGTTGGTGGTCGATGTCTACGGGAGTGCCGTCCGCTTTTATTTCCAGTTGGTAGTCTTCTTCTTCACGGGAAATGCCGATAATCTCGAACCGGTAGCGTGTCGGGTTATCTGTCGGGGTGATGTTTACCGGATAGATATGTCCTTCCCCGTTTCTGGCAGTCAGCATTTTCTCTACCGCTTCTTTCTTTGCGGCATCACTGAAACGTATTTCTCCTTTGATGCCTACCTGTTCGGAGTGGCTGTTTATGTCAGCTGTCGTGAGCGGTTCGACGTTGAGAGAAAAATTGGGCTCCTGCACCCTGAAAGAAAACTTGAACTCTTTCAGGCGACTGTCCACTTCTGCAAATTTACCCAGTTGGAAAGTTCCTTCGTAGAATTGTCCCGGTTTCAGAATACCCGCTTCGGGAACGAATTCAATGGTATTGTTGCTGACCCAATACGCTTTACCTTTCAGGGAGGGAGAGAAACTGAACGGATTTTCTTTCAGTTCATTATTTAAATCGACCATGGGTTGATCTCGTGTCAGCTCTATGCGGATATTTGAAGTTTGTGAGATGACTCCTCCGGTATATGCGTTCACATAAGGAGCGTATTCGGCAGAGGGAACTATGTCTTTCTTGCTGCTTGTGCAGGAAACAAAGACAACAATATTCAGTAAAAGAAAGAATAGCGTATCTGCTATGCAATGTTTAGCTTTCATTCGTCCCATGAACTTTGGTTTAATTATTGATTATTAATTTGGAAACACTCTGCGTCTTTCCATGCAGGAAATTTTTTTCTGAATTCTCTCAAGGCAGAGAGGTCGAGAGAGGTGGTACCGATACCTTCTTCGTTGTCAGGCACACTGACAAGGAGATCGCCTTTGGGTGAATAGATCACACTGCCCCCACTATACAACATCTGGTTATTATCCGTGCCTACGCGATTTACACCACATACGTAGCAGATATTTTCGAGTGCACGCGCCTGCAACAGGACATCCCACACCCGACGACGGGGAACGGGCCAGTTGGCAACGTATATCAAAAGGTCATATTCGTTATTCACATTACGGCTCCAGACAGGAAAACGCAAATCGTAGCAGACAAGCAAAAGAATATTCCAGCCCCGGTAAGAAATGATTGGTCGCTGTTTTCCTGCACTGAAGTGCTCTGTTTCTTTTCCCATGCGGAAGAGGTGGCGCTTATCATAATAGTAAGCTTCTCCTTCGGGAGTCAGGAAGAAAGCGCGGTTGTAGTAAGGGTGGGGGACTGTAGAAGAAACTGCCCCTTTGTTACAGGCGATGTAACTGCCTGTGATGGCAAACTGGAATTCGGCCGCCCATTGGCGCAGGGTGGTGATGGTGTCACCAGTTACAGGCTCAGCCAGTTGCTGGCTGTTCATGCTGAATCCGGTGGAGAAGGTTTCTGGCAAGATAACAATCTCCGCTTCTCCGCGGAGCGCTTCCAGCTTCTTGCGGAGTAGGCGGAGATTTTCTTTTTTATCTTCCCAGACAATGTCTGTTTGTACTAGAGTTACACGCATAATACTTTATACTTCAATCGATCAGATTTTGTGCCTTTCTGCACAGAAATGTATAAAGCTTTTCCGTGCAGAACATAACTAAGTAAATGATTGATAGCTTTATACGTTCAGCTGTCAGTCGGAAACATATCCGAACCAGATACGGTTCGGATATGGATAAACTATGGGGAAGATACGGAATCGGTACCTTTATATACTTCCCAAAGCAAAGTTTTCCGGATTCCTTCCTTCGAAGTCCTTATAATAAAGCTTTACCTCGCGCATATCCTTTTCGATGTCTCCCGAAGGCATGAATGCTTTTGTTGCAGAAATAGTCTTGCTTCTATAATCAATTCCTATCAATACAATGGGAACTTGCGCTTTCAAAGCGATAAAATAAAAACCTTTCTTCCAATTAGGGTTAGCCTTGCGGGTCCCTTCCGGTGTAATCGCAAGCTGGAATTTCTTGCTTTGCGCAAACCTTTCTGCCATCTGCTCTACCAATGACGATTTACGTCCACGATCCACAGGTATGCCGCCCACAGCTTTGAATATCAGTCCCAATGGAAAAAAGAACCACTCTTTTTTCATCATGAAACTAGTTTTTCGTCCGATGGCGCCATAAAAGAGTTTGCCGATAAATAAATCCCAGTTCGATGTATGAGGTGCCGCACATATCACACATTTGTCATAATCCGGCACCGTCACGTTAGTCTTCCATCCCAAAATGCGATAGTAGATAAAGCCGTATATTGCTTTTTTCATTCCGGGTTCTTACTTCAGTTTACCGATACCGTCAATAATTTCATTCACTTTCTTGTTGAAGTCTTCGTGGAACTTCTTGTAAAATCCCTTGACATTTCCCGGCTCGGTATGACTGATGCGGCTGATGAATTCATTCTGCATTTCCAGAACTTCTGCCATCAGCTTGTCGGCTTTGGTCTTATCAGTTCCAGGTACGTATAAGCTGTTTACCAAACACTCCATGAACAGTTCACCTGCGATATAATTGACGTTTTTCTTGAGTTCTCTTCTACTTGCCATAATCTTTACTTTTTTAGTGAATAAATTGAAATATCTCCGGTAAAGATAAGTACTTTCCACGGTATAAACCAACATTTCATATTTTTTTTGATGTGCGCATCCTTTCATAATTCAGAAAAAAACACGAAATTTGCGACGCTTTTGAACGAAACTTTACTAACACCTTTAAATAATTAGATAAAATGACAAAAAGTGCATTGCAAATTGCAAGGGCTGCCTATCAGCCCAAACTTCCGAAAGCGTTGAAGGGTGCCGTTAAGGCAGTAGCTGGCGCAGCTACTCAATCTGTAGCCGATCAGGAAGCTATCCAGAAATTGTTCCCCAACACGTACGGAATGCCTTTGATTAAGTTTGAGGCTACTGACGAAGTGGTTACGTTCCCTGCTATGAACGTAGGCGTTATCCTTTCAGGCGGTCAGGCTCCCGGTGGTCACAATGTGATTTCAGGTATCTTCGACGGTATCAAGAAGCTGAATAAGGATAGCAAACTTTATGGCTTCATCCTCGGCCCCGGTGGTTTGGTAGATCACAACTATATGGAACTGACAGCTGATATCATCGATGAATACCGCAACACGGGTGGTTTCGATATCATCGGTTCCGGTCGTACGAAACTGGAAAAAGAAGATCAGTTCGAAAAGGGTCTGGAAATCCTGAAACAACTTGATATCAAAGCATTGGTCATCATCGGTGGTGACGACTCTAATACGAATGCTTGTGTGTTGGCTGAATACTATGCTGCCAAGAAGTGTGGCGTACAGGTAATCGGTTGTCCGAAGACTATCGACGGTGACCTGAAGAACGAAATGATCGAGACTTCTTTCGGTTTCGACACTGCATGTAAGGTTTACTCTGAAGTGATCGGTAACATCCAACGTGACTGTAACTCTGCCCGTAAATACTGGCACTTCATCAAGTTGATGGGACGTTCCGCTTCTCACATTGCACTGGAATGTGCTTTGCAGGTACAGCCCAACGTTTGTATCGTATCAGAAGAAGTTGAGGCAAAGGATATGTCTTTGGACGATGTAGTAACTTATATCGCTCAAGTAGTAGCCAATCGTGCTGCACAAGGCAACAACTTCGGTACGGTTCTTATCCCCGAAGGCTTGATTGAGTTTATCCCCGCTATGAAGCGCCTGATTGCTGAGTTGAATGACTTCCTCGCTGCAAATGCTGAAGAATTCTCTCAGATCAAGAAGTCACACCAACGTGACTATATCATCCGTAAACTGTCTCCGGAAAATGCCGCTATCTATGCCAGCCTGCCCGAAGGTGTTGCACGTCAGTTGACACTGGATCGTGACCCGCACGGAAACGTACAGGTATCTTTGATCGAAACAGAGAAACTGTTGTCTGAAATGGTAGCTACCAAGCTTGCTGCATGGAAAGAAGAAGGTAAGTTCGTAGGTAAGTTTGCTTCCCAGCACCATTTCTTCGGTTATGAAGGCCGTTGCGCAGCTCCGTCCAACTATGATGCTGACTACTGCTACTCATTAGGTTACACGGCAGCTTCTCTGATTGCTAACGGTAAGACAGGTTATATGTCTTCTGTACGCAACACGACTGCTCCGGCTGACGAATGGATTGCAGGCGGTGTGCCCATTACAATGATGATGAACATGGAACGTCGTCATGGCGAAATGAAGCCGGTTATCCAGAAAGCTCTGGTGAAACTGGACGGTGCTCCGTTCAAGGCATTTGCCGCTCAGCGCGACCAGTGGGCTATCACTACAGACTATGTATATCCGGGACCTATCCAGTACTTCGGACCTACGGAAGTTTGTGACCAGCCGACGAAGACTTTGCAGTTAGAACAAGCAAAATAAATCTTCTGAGAGAAGGATGTGTTAAAGGTGTTGTACTTGCGGGCGAATGATTATTCGCCCCTATAAGTGCTGTCATCACTTTTATCACATCCTTTTCCTTTATCATTATTATTGTCATTTATGGCAGACAAGAAACCTCGTATAACTACAACCCGCCGGAAACCCGCTTCTTCCCGCCCTGCCGCACCTGCTGTGCGTCGTGGCAAGAAGACAAGCAAAGAGCGTGTTATGCCCGCATGGCTGCGCACTATAGTTGCAGTCTGCATCATTGCCGTGTTCTCCGCTGGTTTTTATTGGTTCTTCATTCGTCCGTATGCCTATCGCTGGAAACCCTGTGCGGGACAGAAAGGATACGGTGTCTGCATGCCCTGCGACTATGAAGTGCATGGCATTGACATTTCTCATTATCAGGGGAGTATAGACTGGGTGCAACTGACCTCCAACAAAGCATCCCGATTCCCCATACATTTTGTTTTCATGAAAGCCACTGAAGGCGGTGACCATGGTGACGATACCTTTCCGTTTAATTTCGACCAGGCACGCCGTTATGGTTTCATTCGTGGAGCTTATCATTTCTTTTCTCCTAAAACAGATCCTAATAAACAGGCCGATTTCTTTATCCGCACCGTTCAGCTTACTGCCGGAGACTTGCCGCCTGTGCTGGATGTGGAAAATATTGGTAAAAGTACCCCGAAAGATTTAAAGACTGCCGTCAAAACCTGGCTCGACCGCATAGAGGCGCATTATGGTGTGAAGCCGATTCTTTATACTTCTTATAAATTCAAGAGCCGTTATCTCAGCGATTCCATATTCAATACGTATCCTTATTGGATTGCGCACTATTACGTGGATTCTGTGAAATATGAAGGCCCGTGGCACTTCTGGCAGCATACGGATGCAGGAAATGTTCCCGGTATCAGAGAAGAGGTCGATTTGAATGTGTTCAATGGTACATTGGAGCAGTTACAGGCACTCACTTTGCAAAAATGAAGGTTTGTCCAAGGATCTCTTTCTTGTCATAAAGCTACGTTGTCAATCGTGTCTTTTTGATACTTTTTCATTTTATTCGTAAGTTAATGATTTTCAGTAATTTTCCGATTGGTTCTCTGTGCAGTAAAGGCAGGGATATTTGATGTTATCTGTATTATGAAAAGACTTAGTATATGTTAAGAATGGATATAGGTTGAGAAAAATATTCGTGAGGGTAAGGCACTGGTTTAAAGATGGATATAACTGTAAAATGGGGGTGTTCAAAAAACGTTCGTTTAATGTGCGCAAAGATGAGAATAAAAAGATATGAAAAGAATTTGTAAAAATGAGAGGATACGAAATACGTTTTTAAGTATTCAAATAGCATTGATTATTAGCAAGATAATATAAAAAACGACTTATTATTGAAACATTTTTATTCAACATCTTGTGCATTCGAAAAATACCTGCTATCTTTGCGCACATTAAACGAACGATTAAAAGACGTCTTTTTCTTTTAATTCTTTAGTTTATAGCTTATTACAAGTTTTTATTATATAACTATTTCTGAGGCTCTCTTTCCGTGATGGTAGTCAGCTCCGAAATAACATGAGTGCGGCGTAACTTGCTGAACGCAATCGCATTACATAATTTAACCGGGAGGTATTTTATTACTCCGGTGTCCCCAAAGAATATCCTGACGTGAGAGTCTATCATGAACGAAGGAAATAATTCTCAATCCTCTACTTTCAAATATCCACTTCTCCACTGGTTTGCAGTGCGTGTCACTTATAGTCGTGAGCTCGCCCTGAAAGCTCTTTTGGACGAAGAAAAGATAGAAAGTTTCATTCCAATGCGCTACGAATATATTCAGAAGGGCGACAAGCGTATACGTAAACTTGTCCCTGCTGTCCATAATTTGGTTTTTATCCGTTCTACCCGCAAACACATAGACGCGCTTAAGGACAAAGCAGGTGTGAACATTCCTATTCGTTATATTATGGATCGTGAAAGTCATCGCCCCATTATTATTCCTGATGTACAGATGCGGAGTTTTATCCTTGTAGCCGGAAGCTATGAAGAAGCTGTCCTGTATGTTGAGCCTGCCGAGCTTCAATTGGTGAAAGGTCAGAAAGTGCGTATTATGGGAGGTGTTTTCGAGGGAGTAGTTGGTGAGTTTGTGCGCATCCGTCACGACCGTCGCGTGGTTGTGAATATTGAGGGTGTCATGGCGATTGCCACTACGTTTGTCCATTCTTCGCTTGTAGAACCAATAGACGATTAAGCAGAAATCTTTAAAAACATAATACAATGAGTGAACAAGTTTCATCCTTATTTTCCTTGGCTCATAGTCTTCTCACACTGGGTCAGGATGGTAGTCCGATTTACGTTGACCATTTTACCCGTTTGAATCGTGAAGTTTATGAGCAAGCCTTGAGCTTATATGGAAATTATGGTTCCACCCCTGAGGCTGAAGCCGAACTATGTCTGGGACTTTTGGTAGCTTTCAATGCGACAGCCTATGATAATGGACATAAGCAACAATATATTCAAAATATTCTGGAACGTAGCTTCAATGTTCTTCCCAAACTTCCAGCTTCTTTACTGAAAGTTCGTCTTTTGACTTATTGTTATGGGGAAGTTTATGAAGAAGAATTGATTCGGGAAGCGTATGCAATAATTGCTACATGGGATGTTACTCAATTGGCTGTAGAACAACAAGAAGTAATCGAGGAACTGAAGAATATTGAAGAAAATCCCTATCCTTGGGAAGAAGTTGACTTCTAAATGTTATATTATAATTATTAATTTATTGATTTATGGACTTGAAAGAATTTATAGAAAAATTTGCAGAAGTAATAGAAGTAGAGGATGTAGACTCCTTGAGTAGCAGTACTAATTTTCGTGATTTAGATGAATGGTCTTCTCTTTCGGTAATGTTACTTGTCGCTTTTTTTGATGAAGAATTTGAAAAAGAAATAGGTGATGCAACCATAAAAGAATGTTCTACGATTGAAGATCTTTATAAAATAGCGATTGCTTAAATATATAATTGGGAGATAATGGCATTTCTTACATATCAAAATATAGGCATATCAGCTATGGCTGCTGCTGTACCTAAGTTTGTAATAAATAATTATGATTACACGGAGTATTTCCCTGCAGATCAGGTCAAAGAAATAGTTGATAAAGTAGGTGTTTTCGAACGTCGTTTTGCCGATAAAAATACTTGTTCGTCTGATCTTTGTTTTGCAGCTGCTGAAAAATTATTGAAGGACAATGATGTCGACCGCTCTGAGATAGATCTTCTTGTTTTCATATCACAAACGCCGGACTATCGTATGCCAGCAACCTCACTTATTCTTCAAAATCGTTTAGGTCTTTCCCATAATTGTGTGGCTTTCGATATAACTCTTGGTTGTTCTGCTTTCTGTTACGGTCTTTCAGTGGTATATTCTATGATGCAAGGGGGGAATATTCGTAAGGCTTTGATTCTTGATGGTGAGACACGTAGTAAGGTATATTCTCCCAAAGATCGACGCAGCGCTTTTATTTTTGGTGATGGTGGTGTTGCAGCTCTTGTAGAATGTGATGCAAAGTATGGCAAAAGTATTTTTTCACTTAATTCAGACGGTTCTCGTGCAGATTTGATTATGATTCCTGGTGGTGGTTATCGTCATATGAGTAGCGAGGATACCATTCGGGAAAAAGTTGTTGATGAATATGGCAATATTCGAAGTGATGAACAAGGCTATATGAAAGGAGGTGATGTATTTAATTTTGTGATTCGTGAAATTCCGCGTGATATTAAGAAAACACTTGAGTTTTCTCAAATGACTACGGAACATCTTGATTATATTGTCTTTCATCAGGCTAATAATTTTATTAATTCTTATATTGCAAAGAAGATGAAACTTGATCAGAACAAGATGCCAGCTACTATTGCTAAGTTTGGTAATACGTCTTCTGTTTCTGTACCTCTTACGATTGTTAGTGAACTGAAAGATAAACTGCAGGGTAAGAAGAATATTTTGATGACTGCTTTTGGGGTAGGTATGACTTGGGCTACAGCAATTGTTCCCTTTGTGGACTGTAAAATTAGCAATATTGTAGAAGTTGAAAATGGTGAAATTGTAGAATAGTTGGTTATGTATAATCCTTTTTCACTTAAAGATAAAACTGTATTACTGACTGGTGCTTCTTCTGGTATTGGTCGTCAGTGTGCAATAGATTGTAGCCGGATGGGGGCTAAAGTTATACTTATAGCTCGTAATGAAGTTCGTCTACAGGAGACATTGTCGTTATTGGATCATCCAGAAAAGCATTGTTATTATGTAATTGATTTATTCCAGATAGATCAGATAAAAACTTTAGTAGAGGAAGTAATCGAAAAGCAGGGCAAGCTTGATGGATTTGTTCATGCTGCTGGAGTTGAAAAAACTTTACCGATTGAATTGCTGACCTCCGATGATTATATGAGCATATTTAAAGTGAATGCTTTAAGTGCTTTTGAGTTTGTTCGCTATTTTAGTAATAAGAAATATTTCAGGGATGGTGGGCATATTGTTTTTATATCCTCTATTACTTCAATTATAGGAAGGGGGGGCGTATCGGCCTATGCTGCCTCTAAAGGTGCAATGGTCAGCGCAGTTCGTTCCATGGCATTGGAATTGGCCAAGAAGAATATTTGTATAAATTGTATCTCTCCCGGAACAGTCCTAACTCCTTTGATGCGGAATTTTCTTTCAGATCTTTCAGAAGAAGATTACCAGAAACGTGTAAGTGGATTTCCATTAGGGTTGGGTGAAACTGTGGATATCTCTAATGCTTGTATCTATTTGCTTAGCGATGCATCTCGTTGGGTGACAGGGCAAAATTTGATAGTAGATGGAGGCTATACAGCGAGATAGTCCAATATGTATTGGCATCTAAATATAGAATTTGATGATAGATATTAAGGAAAAAAAGAATTGTTGTGGATGTAATGCTTGTCATGATATCTGTCCGAAGGATGCTATAACACTTACTACTGATATTGAAGGATTTTGGTATCCTCAGATTGATACAGGTAAGTGTGTTGACTGTGGACTTTGTGAACGTACATGTCCTCAGTTACACATTGAAGCTCTGAAGAAAAATGAATTTGAATATCCAGTTTGCTTTGCAGCCATACATAAAAATATAGAAGTCCGTTTTGGAAGCACTACGGGAGGGATTTTTTCTGCTCTCGCCGAACAGATGTATAGAGAAGGGGGCTACGTTGCTGGTGCCATTTATAATAAGGATTTCTCTGTTTCACATTTTATTTCTAATAATCCGGCAGATCTTGTTTTGTTGCGTCAGAGTAAGTATTCTCAGAGTCAGACCTGTGGAATTTATAAAGAAGTAAAACGGTTGTTGATAGCAGGGGAGAAGGTGCTGATTTGTGGTACTCCTTGTCAAATGGCCGCCCTTCGTCGTTATCTCAATAAAGATTATGAGAATCTTATTATTGTAGATTTTATTTGTAAGAGTATTACATCTCCTAAATTCTATAATAAGTATTTGGAGTATTGGGAACGAAAAGCAGGAAGTCAACTTGTTTCTTTTAAGTTTAAAGATAAGGAGTTGGGATGGCGTAGCCTTGTGAAGCGTTTTGATTTTAAGAATGGTAAGACAATGTATAGCCGGGCACAAGATAATGATCTTTATTCAGCAGCTTATCATGGTAATATTGTAAGTCGCCCGTCTTGTTATTCTTGTCCGTTTAAAGGTTTTCCCCGTATGTCAGATGTAACTATTGCTGATTTCTGGGGAGTGGAAAAATATGCTTATCTGAAAGAGATTGATGATAATGCTGGTACATCAGCAGTTATTTGTAATAATTCAAAAGGTCTGGCTTTTTATAAGCAGCTTAAAAATATAACATCTTTAGAAACAACTATCGAGAAAATACTACCTGGCAATCCGGCACTTTTGCATGCACAGAAAATGCCGGAAATGGATAGAAGTGCTTTTTTTCATGATTTAGATAGAGAGGCTATTGAGGAAGTCGTTCCGCGTTATTTTCCTTTCTATGAAAAAAAACGAGGATTCAAGGCTTGGTGCAAAGAGAAAGTAAGATTGGTGGTTAAGCCTTTGATATTAGCTTTGGGATATAGTCAGTATAATCCATGGATATTTTCTCGCTTTTTATATCTTAATTTTTTCTGCAAGCATATAAAAACAGATTGGGCTAATAATGGATTTATATATCCTACTCCCAATTCAATTATTGAGCTTCACACAGGAGCAGAACTTGAATTACATGGACCATTGATTCTTGGAGTGAAAAGATTTCGAAAATCGAAAGAAGAAACCCGTTTACTTCTTGAAAACAATGCTCGTATGTTGGTTTTAGAGCGTTTTTGTCTAGGATATGGTTCAAGTGTCGAGGTATTTGCTAATGCTTATTTAAGTATTGGCAATTGTGGAACAAACTATAATACTACAATTATTTGTGGAAAAAAAATAGAATTAAGGGGGCGTGTTTCTCTTGGTCGGGATGTGAGTATTCGTGATACCAATGCTCATATAATTGCTATAGAAGGTTACAAAGTATTACGTCCCGTTATCATTGAAAACCATACTTGGCTTTGTAGTGGTGCTGTTATTTGTCCGGGGGTGAAGATAAAAGAAGGTGCAGTTGTGGGTGCTTGTTCTTATGTGATCCAGAATGTGCCGGCTCATAGTTTGGTAAGTGGGCATCCGGCCAAAGTAGTAATGAAAGATATTGCTTGGAAATTGTAGTGATATAAATAAATTGGTGAAATACATAGAATATTATGAATGAAGTTCAATTAAATAATGGTGTATCTATTCCGGCTATTGGCATTGGCCCTGCTGCCGCTCGTAGTGGAAATCCTAATTTAAGATCAGATATTCACTTAATTAATTGGGGATTTAGAGCTTATAATAAATTTTGTATACGCCCTGTGTTGTATCATAACTATGTCAGTTCTGTGGCGCATTCTTTTCAGGCTGGCTTTAGATTATTGGACTTTTCTTCTGCTTATGGGGATGGTGTTTTAATAAATAAGGCTATAAAAAAAAGCCATATTGAGCGAAAAGATTTGTTTTTAACAACAAGGGTGAGTAATCAGGCGCAAAAAAGTGGTCAGATTCGAGAATGCTTATTTCAGCAATTGGAAGGCATGGGAATTGATTATGTGGATTTATTGATGTTTCATTGGCCAGTTACGGATTTATATTTAGACACGTGGAAGCAGATGGTTCAATTGTATAAAGAGGGTTACTGTCGGGCACTTGGAGTCGCTAATTGCCATAAACATCATTTGGAAGCATTGTTAAGTGTGTCTGAAGTTGTTCCTGCGATAAATCAAATAGAAGTCCATCCTCTTTTTACACAAAAGGAATTAATAAAATATTGTAAGTCATGTGGTATTCAGGTCGAAGCTTATACTCCAATTGCGCGTATGGATGTAAGGTTGACTCGTTTGCCTTTGCTTAAACGTATATCTGAAAAATATCATAAATCTATTGCTCAAATTATACTTCGCTGGCATATTCAAAATGGTTTAATTCCCATTGTGAGGTCTTTGAATAAGAAACGTCAACTGGAAAATATCTCAATTTTTGATTTTGAGCTGACTAAAGAGGAGTTGGTAGCCATTGATAGCATTAATATTAACTCACGACTTCGTTATGACCCTGATAATTGTGATTTCTCTATATTGTAGAGACTGAAAGAAAATAAAAAAATAATTCTGACAGTTTTTTTAATGTCTACATTTTCTTCAAATAAAACCATCGCAAAAAATACCGCATTTCTGTATTTCCGTATGATGTTTACAATGATAGTTTCATTGTATACTTCACGTGTGATACTGCAAACTTTAGGAATTGACAATTATGGTATTTATCAGTCAGTGGGTGGTATTGTTGGCTTTTTGTCTTTTATCAATAGTGCATTAAGTACTGGATCGTCCCGTTTTTTAACTTATGAACTTGGAACAGGCAATCTTGAAAAGTTAAAGAGAACTTTTTCTACAACATTGACGATTCATATCGTAATCGCTCTTTTTATCGTTATAATTGCAGAAACACTGGGGATATGGTTTCTTTATAATAAGTTAGTGATACCAGCAGACCGAATGGATGCGGCTGTATATACTTTTCATATATCTATACTGACAGCTGTGTTTACATTAACGCAGGTACCTTATAATGCAAGTATTATTGCGCATGAGAAAATGTCGGTTTTTGCATACATGAGTATTTTAGAAGTTTCTGCCAAATTGGGAATAGTTTATCTGTTGGCTATTGGTGATTATGATAAATTGAAATTGTATGCTACTTTATTATTTATTGTTCAGGTAGGGCTTATTTGTATCTATCGTTTTTATTGTAGTCGGCATTTTAAGGAAACGGTATATCATTTTGTATTTGATAAAGCTATATTTAAGGAAATTGCTGGCTTTTCAGGGTGGAGTTTGTTTGCTAGTAGTTCGACCGCTCTCAATAGCCAAGGGATTTTAATTTTGTTGAATATGTTCTTTGAACCTGCTGTTGTTGCCGCACGAGCTATTTCCATTCAAGTGAACATGGCTGCTAGTCAGTTTGTGGATAATTTTCGTACAGCAGCTAATCCGCAGATAGTAAAAAAACTGGCAGCAGGTGATTTGCTAGGATCTAAGCAGTTGCTACTGGCATCTACTAAGTATTCCTATTATTTGATGTTTATAATATGTTTTCCGGTTTGTCTTTTAGCCTATCCTTTATTAAAAATATGGTTGGGGGTTGTGCCGGATTATACAGTTATATTTCTTCAACTTATAGTTATTCAGAGTTTATTTCAGGTTTTTGATACTTCTTTTTATATAGCATTATATGCCAAAGGACAGTTAAGGGAAAATGCTCTAATATCCCCAACTTTAGGTTTAATAAGGTTTCCCATAATCTATTTTTTATTTAAAGCTGGATATTCTCCGGTAGCTCTTTCATGGGCTAGTTTGTTGACTTATGCTATATTGGCTTTGATAGTAAAGCCTATATTGGTCGTAAAAATAGCAGGGTATTATTGGAAGGATATTTGGGGTGTTTTTAAGCCGTGCTTATTGGTTACAGCTGCTGCTTTACCTATGCCTGTTTTATTATATAATGTAATGGATGTTACTAACATTATGCATTTCTTTTTTACAGGAATTGTAACTGTTATAATAATTTTATCATCAATATACTGGATTGGAATTGATGTTCTGACTAAACAAAAAGTCTGGTCATATATAAAACGGAAAATTTAGTTTAATATGGTGTCATTTGTTATATGAAACTAATATTTTTAGGAACTATATTCAAAGAAAGTTAACGTGTGATTAGGAGAAATGGACTTTGCTTCTTTGCATAGAAAATAAATAAAAGGGGTAACTGACGTCAATGTTACAATTCATTCAGAATATACAGATTAAGAACTTTAAATCAGCAAGGAATGTCTGATTTGAAGAAAATATAAGGAGCTGTTCTCACAGCCCTTTATACTCCTTTGTATCATCAAAGTAAGGACACCTTTTCATCGGATTGAGGTCATGATGGTCTACTATCCCTCCCTCCGTGGAAATACCCGTTTTAGTTTGCTGCATAAAGCTACTAGCGAAGCTTTCTGATGTAAGGTGTGCGTATCGGCCGGTTGGCTGGAAGTGGTAAGGCTGCCCTCATAGTAGATGTCTAAGGAGTGGCGGTTATGATTCTGACAATGCGCTCCGATGTGTTAGTAAGGTCGTCCGCAGTAAATTTTACCGTCTTGAGTCACGTAGAAGTGATAGCTGATGTCGCTGAAGTCACAGTGGCGGATGTGATCCTGCTGACAGTTGTCAAGGCTCAGACGTATGCCCTGAGACGTAGCCGAGCAGTGAATGATGATGAGCGTGATGGTTCTTATCAGTCATGCAAGAGGTTATACCGAATACATCGGCCAAGGCAGTGACTATCGTGGCGATAACTTTGAGGACAATGCTTCATACTGATTTTGATTTCTTTTCCATAACGTTGTTAATTAGAAAATTGAAAAATAATACTTTGTCGATTGCCTGTTAGTGATTGGTCGTTAATCACTAACAGTTAACCACTTATCTCATTCCAGCGGATTTTCGTCTACTCCGCCTCCTCCGGGTTTCTCGCTGTCATCCGGTTTACTACGGGAACCACCGGAAGCGGGCATTTTTGAAATATCCACTGTAGTCTGTCCAGCTGAAAATTGTCTGGTTTGCTACTCGATATCCCAATTATTTCAGGCTGAGTTTTCTGGTGATTTATGACTTACCATAAGCTTTGGGGCTCTTTGTACGGTTTCAACGGATTCTTGAGCATTGCAATTGTAATTCAGTGCCATAAATGATAAATTAAAAAGTTGATAATTAAAGAATGAAACTTGTGAGAAAATAAGCTCTTTTCCCTTTCTGACAAGTCAAATATACAAGTTTGTTAAAGTGTGAAAATGAGTGATATTGTAGGGTGATAATTTTAATTCGGAATGAGTGATATCTGATGATTTTTTAGTTTTTTTATAGCATGAAAAGAATCTAAAAAGTAATCGGAAAATGAAGAAGATTAGTCTGAACATGAAGCGGATGCAACCATCTAAGAGCGCCCCCTCCGTTTTTATTTCAAGTGCGCGCTTATACACTCGAAATCGGGTTCAGTCCTCAATCGCTTGTCCTGCTTGATACGCTTTAATGAGACGTTGTTCTGTGCTTTGCAGTCGTCAGGCAACGTTATTAGCAGACAGCAGGTGCTGAAATAGTCGGTGAGATGTTTGGTCAGTATTCTTCCAGACAACTTCCGGTCTCCGTAGATCACGATATTTTTCATCTGTTCGAGCCATGGTTCGAAGGCTTCGAATAATTTTTCCAGATCGGTTGAAGTACTGTTAGGTACGCTGATAACGTAAGGATATCTTCCTTATGAGAGAATGAAAAGTGAAAATATTTCATGCTGTACCCATTGTCTTCGCTTTCACAAGCGAACGAACTGCATTGTTTAACGGCTACAATCAGACGTTGTGTATTTCTAAACTTCAGTATATTACTGATATCGTAGAAGTTTTTTATCGGATAAACCTGTTCGTTATTCATGTATGCGGTTAGTCCGAGATAAGGTTCCAGTAGTTTGGGAATAAATGAGTCTGTTATTTTTCAGCTTTTCCATAATCTGATTATTTTTTGCAGTTCCGCTACGGAAATGGTTGTTCTCAGTGTTTTCATTGCTTGTTGTTTTTTTATTTGCGGTGAAGTTAGACCGAAAGAAGATAGCGGTGTTATCACTATGGTGGTATCCAGTGTTAAATATTAATTTAAAGATAAACAAGAAAAAAGTGATTTACGCTTACAGAACTTTGGGTGAGAGTATCGCCCTTTTGTGTGATACTTCCGATACCACAATAAAAGAGCGTGGATGTGGTGATGCGTAGTTTGTCCGTTCTCTATGTGATTGAACTGAAACTGGACAAGACAGACGATGCCGCTATGGATCAGATTAATCAGAAGAATTATCCCGAACGCTTTGCACTGTGTGGTCTGCCGGTGGTGAAGGTGGGGATTAATTTTGATAGCGAGCAGAGGATGCTGGGGGAGTGGAAGATAGAAATATTGATTGAAAAGTAATTTGATTCCTCTGAAATAGTAACACTTATAGAATAATTTTATGGTAGGCTGTGAAGCGTTGGAGCGTTTACGACCGTATTATTAGTTCTTGCAAGATAAGAAACATACGTGCCAGTCGTGTCCGTATGAAGTCCAATCATTTTATTTAATTGTATCGAAATGAACGTAATTAAGACTTTGATTGATGGCGTTGTCATCATCGAACCTCGTCTTTTTAAGGATGCTCGTGGCTATTTTTTCGAGTCTTTCAATCAGAAGGATTTTGAAGAAATTGTGTGCCATACTGCATTTGTGCAGGATAATGAGAGTAAGTCTTCCTATGGTGTCGTCCGTGGGTTGCATTTTCAGAAACCTCCATTTGCTCAAAGTAAATTAGTGCGTGTTGTGAAAGGTGCGGTACTTGATGTTGCTGTGGATATTCGTAAAGGTTCTCCTACTTTTGGACAACATGTGGCAGTAGAGTTGACAGATGAAAATCATCGTCAGTTCTTTATCCCTCGTGGCTTTGCTCATGGTTTCAGTGTATTGAGTGAAGAAGTTATTTTTCAATATAAATGTGATAACTTTTATGCACCTAAAAGCGAGGGGGCAATCGCATGGGATGATCCGGACTTGGGGATTGATTGGGGTATATCGACTGATAAGGTGGTGCTGAGCGAGAAAGATAAGGTACATCCAAGGCTGAAGGATGCTGAGTGGTTATTTGATAGTAATGTGTCTTTGTACTTATGAGAATATTAATTCTTACTCAACCTCTGCGGAATAATTATGGTGGATTGCTTCAGGCTTATGCTTTACAGCAGGTACTGAAGAATATGGGGCATGATGTTGTGACAGATCGGGATGGGGCTGTGAGGGACTTATCTCTATGGAGTCGAATTTTACGTTTTGTGTATCATGCTATTCGGTTTTACATACTGAAGGATTATCGTTACTATCCATATCGCTATTTATTTTCCTCATTCAATAAAGAAAAGAAAGCTCAAGATATTATTTCTATCAATATGAGACGTTTTGTTGATATCTATATTGATACAATTGATTTTTTTACTGGAAATGTGAAATCTTTGGGTGATAAGGTGAAACTTTTTGATACAATAGTTGTAGGGAGTGATCAAGTTTGGAGAGCTTCAATGAGCGATATTCCTACTTATTTCTTGTCTTTTACCAAAGGTATGTATCTGAAACGTGTGGCTTATGCTGCTTCATTTGGCACGGATAATTTAAATGAGTATTCAAAAGCAGAGATAGGATTAGCTTCGGAATATATAAAATTATTTAATGCAGTCTCTGTCAGAGAGGAAACTGGAATCCAACTTTGTCGGGATTATTTAAAAACAGATGCGGTTCATGTTTTAGATCCTACAATGCTTTTAGATAAGAATGATTATCTGAAGTTGATAGAAGATGAGGATAAATTATGTTCACAGGATATATTGTTGACTTATATTTTGGACCGAACACCGGAGAAAAGTATGATTATAGAAAAGATAAGTAGTCTTTTGCACTTGAGCCTTTGTGAAAATGGGCCTGCAAAGAACTTTTCTAATATAGTAGAGGATAATGCTTCAGAGTGTATTTATCCTTCGATATCTAAGTGGTTGGCAGGATTCCGTGATGCTCAATTTGTAGTGACTGACTCCTTTCATGGAACTGTATTTTCTATTATTTTTAACAAACCGTTTGTTGCGATTTTAAATCCTAAAAGAGGTTCTTCAAGATTTGTTTCGTTGTTGAGGATGTTGCATTTAGAAGATAGATTAATAACTTCTATAGGCAATGTAGATGAAATATGTAGAAAAGAAATAGACTATAAAACTGTTAGCGTGAATCTGTCATTAAAAAAGCAAGATTCGATGTGTTACCTTATTAATAATCTTTGAAATACCAATGAACCATTTTTCTCCAGTTTTTTCTATAATTGTTCCTGTTTATAATGTTGAGCAATATTTATCTCAATGTATTGATAGTATATTGCAACAGTCATTTCCATATTTTGAATTATTATTAATAAATGATGGTTCATCTGATAATTCAGGAGTAATATGTGATGAATATGCGTTGAAAGATAATCGAATTCGAGTTTTTCATAAACAGAACGGTGGAGTTAGCGCTGCTCGTAATTTAGGGATAGAAAATGCTAAAGGACAGTGGGTCCTTTTTATAGATAGTGATGACTGGATTGATAAAGAAATGCTTAGCTATGTGGAAACACATAAAAAGGATGTTGACTTTGTTCAATTTGGTTTTAGGAAAACCAATAGTGCTGTTCTTGAATATAGTGCTGTTCCTAATGAAATTTTAAAATTGTCAAGTCAAAATTATTGTAATTTACAATTATATCATCCTGCTATTTGTGGTTATGTTGTGAAATTGGATGTGATAAAGAAATATAATTTAAAATTCCCGGCAGGTATTAAATATGGAGAAGATCAGGTGTTTATCTTGAAAGCTTTAATGTGTATTCCTTTTGTTATAGTACTGAATAAGCACTTTTATAATTATCGAGTGCGTTATGGATCTGCAATGAATTCTTCTTTGTCTTTTTTTATGGCTAAAGATCATTTATTAGCGATTGAGGATTTACTCAATTTTTCTATAACTTTTCATATGAAGTTGAATTCGCTTTGTATACGTGTGATCACCGCTTTTATCAAAACTTATTTTTGGGTTTCTATGAGAGGGCTTCAGCACGTTGGTGAGATAAAGGATATAAAAAAGGAATATTCGCATTTTTTAACTCGCAAAGGTTACTATAAGCGTTTACCTTTTCATTTTAGATTTTGGAATTCTTATCCTTTAATCTTAGGTTATTATTTTTATGTGAAGATGAAGCAGGTGCTAAGGCTAAAGAATTGACATTTTTAATATAACGATCGTTTTTTATACTAAGAATAGAACTAAATATATCAGTGAAAATAAGAAATAAATTTTGTGGAATACTGTTGATTGAGATTGGAGCACTCATTTTCTTTTTCTTCTTTGTGCCTCTTACATACTGTAAGACTCTAAATATATTTTTACTATTTTTGTATATTATAAATGCATTTTTTTATTTTAAGTATTCTAAATTTGAAACATATTTGGATTTTGAGCCGATATTTATCATTATTTCAACGATAATGGTTTATATCTTTCCTGTGTTTGTATTTGATGGAGATAGTACGGCATATTTGTTTTCATTTGGGTTGCCATATTCTCTAGAAACGATAAATAAGGGTACTATAGTTTCTACCGTGGCGTTGTTTTCTTTTTTTTGTGGTTCATTGAATTGTAAGCAAAAAAATAAAAGTGCTCATGCTGTAAAATATATACCCAGTAATGTATTGGTACTATTTTCTTTAATTTGTTATTCTCTATTTGGGCTACTTGGTGGGTTTGATGCTATAAGAGATGCATATAAGGGAGGTGGGGCATTAGGAGCTGAAAAGTATATAATGCCATTTTTGATAGCATCAATTCATGTAATAATCTTTAATGCATTTTGGAATTATATTCATTTTAAAAAGAAAAACATTTTTCCACTTGTGTATTCTTTACTTGTTGCTGCTCAATTTATGTTATCGGGTAATAGGACAGTGGCGTTATATATATTAATGCCAATTCTAATTTTATATTCTTTGAAATTCAAGAAAGTTTCTGTTTGGTCTTTTTTATCTTTCATACTTGTCTCTCTAATTTTGATGAATTATATTCAATATTTTCGTTCAGGATATAGTTTTGATGCTGACTTAGATTGGTTTTATCGTGTTTCGGATTTGCTAATACCTAATACGAATACTTATTTAGCTTTGGAATATGTAGATTCTTATGGGATTTCTTTGGGAATATCTTCTTTAGCCAGTATATTATTGTTAATACCATTTTCCCAATCTTATATTGTTAATACATTTGGTTTTCCTGTGAAAATGCTCAATAGTGCTTATATTTTTAGTGATTATTTAGGAACTACTGCGATGGGGATTGGTATGGGGACTAATTTTATTGCAAGTTCATACTTAGCTTTTGGAATAATAGGTGTGGTTGGTGCTCCATATTTATTTGGTTATATTGTCAAGTTGTTGAAGAATGATTTGTTTTCAGATTACTATAAATCAATTATCTATGTTGTTGTGTGTGGATTTTCGGTTTATGTAGTTCGTTCGGGAATTTTGTATATGTTGTCTTTTATTTTTTATGCGTTAATTATAGCTTCTTTAAACTATGGATACTATAAGTACAGGAAATAATATGGCTGATATTTTTGTGTCAATTATAATTCCGATGTATAATTCAGAACAGTATATAAGTGCTTGTCTTAATACATGCATAAATCAGACTTACTCAGCTATTGAGATACTGGTTGTTGATGATGGAAGTACAGATCAATCTTTAAAGATAGTAAGAGAATATCAGTATAAGGATGAAAGGATACATGTAGTTGTACAATCGAATAAAGGTTTAGTGGAAACTCGTAAAATTGGAGTGAAAAATGCACTTTATGATTTGATAGTGTTTTTAGATTCAGATGATACATTAGAGAATAATGCCATTTCACTTCTAATAGAGCAATACATAAAAACTGGTGCAGATCTGATTCTTGCTAATTTTTTAGTAGAAACCGAAAAAAATAAACTTATTTTTAAGCAACACAATACTTATCAATATGGTTTGTCGGCAGAAAGTGTCCTTAAATCTGTATTAATAAAGGATGTAGCGCCCACTATATGGGGTAAACTAATGAGGAAAGATGTATTCTTGCAAACGAATGCCCCTAGTGATATTACAATAGGTGAAGATGTGGTAACTTTATTCCAGATATTGTTAAATAAGACACTGAAAATATCTTATATAGATGATTGTATCTATCATTATATCCAAAGACCATCTTCAATGATAAATAAAAAAAGTAAATTGATAATTGATAAACGATTAAAATTATTAGAATGGATTGAAAATTATTATTGTTTAAATTTGAGAAGTGTTGATCAATACGAAAGATATTATTATTTCTTTATTCTCAATGAATACTTTTCGTTGCTAAAGGATGGTGCTAATTATCGCGATATACAATGTGTTATTAGACTAATTAAGCCTGAATTATCTTCATATAGCTCTCAGATTATAAAAAGAATGGGGCTGGTAAGATGGGGACTGATTTATACATCAATGAAATCTTTCTCTCTTTTTTTAATTATGAGAAAAGGTTATCTTTTTATTCGTAAATTGAAATATGGTCTATAAAAAGGTTTTTACTCAATTGAATTTTATGTTATTGAATACACGATAAGGCTATCTGTTTTTCTTGATATCCTAGGTCTTATCATAATCCTAAGTTTTTTGCTTGCTATTTAATAAATGGGCTAATTGCTGTTTAAATGGCATTAGAGATACCTTTTAATTATAAAAAAGAAGATTTAATTGATGAAAAAAATCTTATTTGTTTCTGCTTTTGTTCCTTGCGATAAAACTGCGGGACAGAATTATACGAGGCTTTTGTTAACTGACTTACTAAAGTCTAATACAGTTGATTTGATTTGCTTTGATGCTGCACATCATCAGTTGGATTTGTATTGTAAAAGTGCATGTAGAAAAATAAAAGTGTATTCTATTAATAATATAAATCGAATATTGGGATGTATTCAACTGCCTTTTTTTCATCCATTTTTTGTTTCTCGTTTTAATATTTTTATTGCTTACAAGCTTTATAAAATGGTACACCAGGAAAAATATGACTGGGTGTATTTAGATTTTTCTCAAAGTTTTGTATATGGCTTATTTCTGCATAAAACTTCAAAGATATTGATGTGTCATGATGTTATATCACAATATTATTTAAGAAGGAATTCTATCTTAAATTATAAATGGGCTCTAAGTACTGAAAAGAAAATACTTAATCAAAAAAATGTGACGATATTTTCTTTTTCTGAGAAAGATAGAACTATTATAACTACACAATATGGATTTTCTTCTTTAGTGACTTCTTTTTATATCTGTGATTCAATTGTTAATTTGTCATACCCTGTTAAAGTGGAAGACTGGTTTACCTTTTATGGGGCTTGGAATAGACCGGAAAATGAAGAGAGTCTTTCTTTTTTTTTGGATGAGATTTATCCTTTATTGGATATGAATATATCAATTAAAATTATGGGAGGAGGATTGTCTGAGGGTTTACAAGAAAAAATAGAAAGAGTAGCTAATATTGATTATGTAGGATTTGTAGCTAATCCATATGAGTATTTATCAAAAAGTAGAGCATTGATAGCTCCTTTAAAGAAAGGTGCAGGTGTAAAAGTTAAAGTTGTTGAAGCTATTGCGTGTGGATGTCCAATTGTAGGAACAGAGGTGGCTTTTGAAGGTATATCTGAAAGATTTTCAGATATGATGTTTTGTGCAAATTCTCTTATGGAATATAAATTTATTATTGAAAATATAAATGTGCCTTTAGAGAAGAGGCAATATAATAGAAACTTGATGATTAGTCATTCTCGTGATAAAGTTATTATAGAATATATGAATAAACATAAAAGTTATAGATAATATGCAATTAACAGTTTCAATCGTATTGTATAATAATGATTTATCGGTATTAAATCATACAATTAGTAGTGTGTTGGAATCATCTTTTGTAACAAAACTTTATTTGATAGATAATTCTCCGATTCCTTTGGAAGAAAGTTTAATATCTGATAATAGGATTCAATATATTTTTTTGAATTCAAATCGTGGATTTGGAGCTGGGCATAATGTTGTTTTAAAGAGACCTTCATATTTAGGAAAATATCATTTGGTATTAAATCCCGATGTGTATTTTTCTAAAGGTTGTTTAGAGAAATTGTGTGAATATATGGATGCTAATCCTGACATTGGAAATATAATGCCTCGTATTGTATATCCTAATGGTGAGTTACAATATTTATGTAAACTACTGCCTACTCCAGCTGATTGGATAGTAAGAATGTTTATCCCTATTCAAAAGTTAAAAGATAAAATTGATTATAATTTTGAGATGCGTTTCGCAGACTATAATCAAGAGATGAATGTTCCTTATTTATCTGGTTGTTTCATGTTTCTTCGAAAATCTACTATCGAAGAAGTTGGTGTCTTTGATGAAAAAATCTTTATGTACGGTGAAGATACTGATTTGAATCGGCGTATTCATCAGAAATATAGGACGATGTATTACCCTAAAGTAACGATTACGCATAATTTCGAAAAAGGATCTCATAAGAGTTTGCGTTTATTTTGGATACATGTCAAAGCTGCTATTTATTATTTAAATAAATGGGGTTGGTTTTTCGATAAAGAACGTAAATTAGTAAATAAGAAGACTAAAGCAATGTACTAAAAAGTAATATTTTTTCTTATGAAACTTTTGTTTACAGGAGCCTCTGGGTTCTTGGGCAACAGC
The DNA here is from genome assembly GCA_905215555.1 of uncultured bacterium. Classification (GTDB taxonomy): domain Bacteria; phylum Bacteroidota; class Bacteroidia; order Bacteroidales; family Bacteroidaceae; genus Bacteroides. Next base: position 19,607 of record CAJMQU010000022.1, on the reverse strand, counting down.
GTGTGCCCCATTTTGGAGGAAATATATGACATTACAACTATTGGCCTAACTCCGCAAGATAATTACACTGTCAACATTGCCAAAAGCATTCCTGCCTTGCGTGAACGCTATGATATCGTATTACATGCCGCCGGAAAAGCCCATTCTATTCCTAAAACGGAAACTGAACGACAGGCGTTTTTCGATGTAAATCTACAAGGTACAAAAAATCTTTGTGCCGCATTGGAGAAAGCCGGAGTACCGAGAGCTTTTATCTTTATTTCCACAGTAGCAGTATATGGTTGCGATTATGGACTGAATATCACGGAAGAACATCCATTAAATGGAACCACTCCTTATGCTATGAGTAAACGTCTGGCGGAAGAGTATTTGCAGAATTGGTGTCGGAAACACAATGTTGTGTTGGGGATAATTCGCCCTTCCTTGATAGCTGGCCCTAATCCTCCGGGCAATTTGGGAGCGATGATAACAGGCATTCGTAGAGGAAGGTATTTCAGTATTGCAGATGGTAGAGCTCGGAAAAGTGTGTTGATGGTGCAAGATATTGCGAATCTGATTCCATTGCTGGCTAGAAAAGGTGGTATCTATAATGTATGTGATAGTTATCAACCTACATTCAGGGAATTGGAAACACTGATTTGTAAACAGATGAATAAATCGCTGCCTTTATCGATCCCTTATTGGCTGGCAAAAGGTATGGCTTTGATAGGGGATTGCTTGGGTAAGAAAGCGCCATTAAATTCATTGAAGCTTAATAAAATAACCAAGTCGCTAACCTTTAGTAATGAGAAAGCAATGCGTGAATTAGGGTGGAAGCCAACAAATGTATTAGAAAACTTCAAGATAGAATGAGTATATGCTTTTGGATTGTAATAGCTGTAGTAAGTGTAGCAGCTTTTTTATTTGTCTGTGTTCAGGTATGGTTTCACTGGATTAATAAAAACGAATAATGTATTACGTAATTATTTTGGTTCTGTTGTTCCTGACAGAACTTTTTTATTTTAGGGTAGCTGATAAGTTTAATATCATAGATAAACCCAATGAACGTAGTTCTCATTCACGGATTACTTTGCGTGGTGGTGGAATCATCTTCTATTTCGGAGCTTTGGCCTATTTCCTGACTAATGATTGGGAATATCCCTGGTTTATATTGGCATTAACCCTAATAACATTTATCAGCTTTGTAGATGATATTCGTTCTACTTCTCAAGGATTACGGCTGGTGTTTCACTTTTCTGCCATGGCCTTGATGTTTTATCAATGGGGATTGTTTTCTCTTTCTTGGTGGTGGATCATCATAGCATTGATTGTTTGCACAGGTATCATCAACGCTTATAACTTCATGGATGGCATTAATGGTATTACAGGTGGTTACTCATTGATTATTTTAGGAGCATTGGCTTATATTAATGCAGAAATGGTAACCTTTGTTGAACCGGCTTTGATTTATACGGTGCTTTGTTCTGTGGTGGTGTTCTGCTTTTTTAATTTCCGCAGGAAGGCAAAATGTTTTGCCGGTGATGTAGGTTCTGTGAGTATCGCTTTCATATTGCTTTTCTTGATAGGGAAGTTGATTCTGAAAACGGAGGATTTCAGTTGGATTATTCTTTTGGCAGTTTACGGAGTTGATAGTGTTTTGACTATTATTCACCGTCTGATGCTCCATGAAAACATCGGTTTACCACATCGGAAACACATGTATCAGTTAATGGCCAATGAGTTGAAAATACCTCATGTTGTGGTTTCGTTGGTTTATATGGCTGTGCAGGCAATAGTGATTATCGGATACATCTATTGCCAGAATTGGGGATACTTGTATCTTTTATGCGCTATTTTATTGCTTAGCTTCATTTATATATGGTTCATGAGGAAGTATTTTAGATTGCATTTATCTGTTTGAGATAATACTCATACTGGCTCCCGGCAGACATTTATTGTCTTGTCGGGATTTTTTTTGTTCATAATTGGACAGGTAGCATCAGCCGGTGTTCTCCGGTAGATGCTACCAGGAATGAGTAAGCTTTAAAGTTCAAATTTCACTGCTGCCCAGCGGTTTTTCTCCTGATGATGTACAAAATGCAGTCCGTTGCGTTCGGCTTCCGCTTGAATCAACGGAATGTCATCGACATAGAAACCGCTCATGAAGAGTTCAGAACCTGGCTCCATACAGCGTACATACTGCTTCATGTCATTCAGCAGAATATTCCGGTTGATGTTGGCAATGATTACGTCGAACGGGCCTTTGCCTTCCAGCGAAGAAGCGTCTCCTTGAAATACGGAAATGTTGTCAACATGATTCAGTTCGATGTTTTCCAATGAATTGCGTACACACCATTCGTCGATGTCGATAGCTGTGCAAGGCGTTGCACCGCGCATACGGGCGAGAATGGCAAGAATGGAAGTGCCGCAACCCATGTCGAGCAGAGATTTGCCATTGAGGTCACTGTCCAGTAATTCGGCAATAATGAGGCTGGTGGTTTCGTGGTGTCCCGTGCCGAAAGCCATTTGCGGATTGATTACAATATCATACTCCGTTTTAGGAACGTCGTGGTGGAAAGTGCTGTGAATGGCGCAGCGGTCACCAATCACAATCGGCTGGAAGAAATTCTTTTCCCATTCCTCATTCCAGTCTTTATCTTCGGCCTCTACATAAGTATACTCAATCTTTGTGTCCGGCAAAGGAAATTCTTCAATAGTCGTCTTTACGGCTACTTCATCATACAAATCTTGCTGTATGTAAGCGGCAATGCCATCTTCCTGTTCAACAAAGCTTTCAAAGCCTGCATCACCCAAAACAGCGGCAAGCACATCATTTACAGTCTCAGTACAGGGCAAGGTGCGGAAGGTAAATTCTAAATATTTCATTGGAATACAATTTATTGTTAAATACAAAGAGCTTCTCTATAAGACGAACCACTTTCTTTGTATATTTGTTTATCATCTGCAAAGATAATACAAATCGAATGCAGAACTTTCATGCTTGCATGAAAAAGTTGTGCTGAGATGCAGCTTATCTTTTTTAAAGATAAGGTATTTAGGGAATTCCCTACAATCATTTGGGGAAATTCTCCTGTATACGGTAAATCCCATCGCTATCTTTGTGACGTGATAAAATGGATTAATGTAAAACCTATAAACCACACCCATATGAAAAAGATTGTTTTTTTATCGCTTTTTGCCTTGTGCCTTCCCTGGATGGTTGCGGCGCAGAGCATAGATGACGACCTTTACTACGTTCCTTCCAAGGACAAGAAGGAAAAGAAGCAGGAGAAAAAGGTAACAGTTACTGCTCCGGCTGAAGAAATTGTAGTAAAGTCGAATGCACCGACTACGGTTTATACGTCGCCGGGTAACACTACCGTTGTAGTACAGGATCGTAAAGGAAACACACGTGATGTAGATGAATATAACCGTCGTTATGATTCGCGTGAGAATGATTTCGTCATGGAAGACGATACCTTATATATTAAAGAAAAAGCAGTGCCCGATCCGGAAGGTGAATGGGTGAACGGCTTCGAAGGTTCGGAAGATGATTACGAATATGCAATGCGTATCGTGCGTTTCCGTAATCCGCGTTATGCCGTGAGCATCAGCAGCCCGTATTATTGGGATGTCGTTTATGGTCTGAATTCATGGGACTGGAATGTATATACTGATGGGTTGTATGCTTATGCTTTCCCTACTTTCTCCAACCGTTTATGGTGGGATTGGCGCTATAACTCCTATGGTTGGGGTGGCTATCCTTATTATGGCTGGGGAGGTTACTCGCCTTATTACGGCTATGGCGGCTGGGGTATAGGTTGGGGTGGCTTCTACGGCGGCTGGAGCTGGGGATGGGGACACCATCATCATCATCATTATTACCCCGGCGGTGGCTGGTATCCTGGTGGACACTGGGGAGGGGGCAACTGGGGAAGTGGTCGTGTCTATACGGACAGACGCTCTTATGGAAACCGCGTATCTTCCGGAAATCGAGTGTCAGGATCATCTACTGCCCGTCGTTCATCGGGTTCTACAAGTGGTTATCAGGTTCGTCGTAGTTCTGGTTCTACAAGTGGAGAAGTTAGAAGAAGTTCCGGTACGAGCTCAACTCGACGTGTAGTAGGGACGCGTTCTTCTTCTGAACGTCCTGGAATGAGTACACGAACAGATGCAGCTTCATCACGTCGGTCTACATATACGCGTCCGAGCAGTACTCGTAGCAGTTCATATAATAGTGGTGTGGAAAACGTGCGTAGCAGCAGTACTCGTGGAAGTTCTGCAGTTCGTTCGGGAACCAGTACCCGCAGTAGTAGTACCCGCAGTTCGTCAACATACAACCGTGGCAGCTCATCTACTCCACGTAGTTATAATAATGGTACAAATACTCGTTCTTATGACTATAACCGTTCTTCTTCTTCTAGTACTCGTTCTTCCGGTAGTAGCTATTCATCAGGTAGTAGTTCGCGTTCCGGTGGTAGTTATTCTTCAGGCGGTAGTGGAGGTTCTTCTCGTTCAAGTGGGGGCGGAGGCGGTTCTTCCAGCAGAAGCGGTGGAAGAAGATAAATAGATGTGAGAATGTAATATTTTTGAACTAGAAAGAATATTGATTATGAATAAGAAGTTGACTTTAGTAGCCTTTTCCTTGCTTGCTTCAATAGGAATGGGGGCACAGACTATATATGATGTTGCAAAGATGACAGAGAAGGATTTGAATGGGACAGCTCGTTTTGTAGGTATGGGCGGAGCTATGGGAGCACTGGGGGGTGACATGTCTACCATTGCAACCAATCCTGCTGGTATAGGTATCTATCGTAGTAATGACGCTGCTGTTTCATTTGGTTTCTCATCTACTGGAACGGAAAGTACATATGGTGGAAATACTTTCAACTCGAATAAGAACCGTTGGCAATTGAATAATGCTGGTTTTGTGTTTTCTAATAAAATAGGTAACCAGACTGCTTTGCGTTATGTAAACTTTGCTTTCAATTATAATCGTGCCAAATCATTCAATAAGACAACGTCGATGGAAGGTTTGCTTAATCTGACACCTGATGGTGATGTTGTTTCGCAAACGTTTTTAATGGCTTCACAGGCTGGTGGAATGTTAAACAAGGGGTATAATATTGATGATGTAAGCGCTACAGGTAATGTTTTTGATGATAGTAATGTAGGATGGTTGTCTGCTTTAGGATGGGAAGGTTATCTTTATAATCCGATTCGTAATGATAAAGATCAAATAACTGGATTCGAAGCTTATCTTCCTCAACCTTATAGTAAATTCAAATCACGTGAGACAGGGGGAGTTGATCAATATGATTTCAATATCTCTTTCAACTTTAATGATCGAGTATATTTAGGCATGACTGTTGGAGCTTATGATATGAATTATACCAAAAGTTCTGTTTACAGTGAAGATTATGGAGAGCGTGCGGGATATGAGTTGACCAGTTGGACAAAAATTGATGGAACGGGATTTGATTTTAAATTCGGAGCGATTATACGTCCTTTTGAAACATCCCCTTTGCGCATTGGTCTTGCAATACATACTCCTACATTTTATAAGTTGACATTGGCTACTAATGCTATTCTTGTATCTGATATTTATAGGAAAGCTGAAGATAATACAGGAGATGTTGAACTTCGTCGTGTAACTGTAGATAGTTATAATTATCTGAATAATAAAGATATGGCTTATGATTATGAACTTCGTACTCCGTGGAAATATAATATAAGTTTAGGATATACAGTAGGTACAAGCCTCGCTCTTGGTGCTGAATATGAATATCAGGATTATTCAAGTATACGTCTTCATTATCCTGAAGGAGATGAAATGGGATATGAGAACTTGACTGTAAAAGAAATGCTGAAAGGAGTAAGTACTCTTCGTCTAGGTGCTGAATATAAGGTTATTCCGGAATTTGCTTTGCGTGCCGGATATAATTACAGTTCTGCGGCTTTTAAAGATGGAGCATATAAAGATTTACCATTGAATTCTGTTATGACAGATACGGACTATGCTAATACGAAATCTAAGAGTAATTATACATTAGGTATTGGATATCGTGGTTCATTGGTTTATGCAGATTTGGCATATCAATATAGTACCTATAAGTCTGATTTCTATGCTTTTGATGATGAATATCTGAATAAGACAAAAGTGACAAATACACGTAGTCAGGTGATATTAACCTTAGGTATGCGTTTCTAAAAGAATAACAATATAAGCAAATAACCTTTCATTGCAAATACCTTGTGTATTAACCCAAAATCCCCGGAGCCTGCATTACAGGACTTTGGGGATTTACTGTTTTATAATACTTTGAAAATGATATTTTTTACAAGGAGCTAAGAGTTGGTTTTCAAGAAGTTAATCCTTTGTTGACAGTCTCTTAATAGGCTATCTTGTCTTCCTTCTCACTCCATGCTTCAAAAGCTCTGATCGCTTCGTCATGCAACAATATTTCCGACGGCAGTTTACGGTCGGCAGGCTTTAAGGCAATTTCGTCATAAATGAAAGAGTCGTCGAAACCTATATTTTTGGCATCAGTCTTGTTGTTTCCGTAATACATTCTGTCCAGTCGTGCCCAATAGATAGCACCGAGGCACATGGGGCATGGTTCGCAAGAAGTATAGATTTCGTATCCGCTGAGGTCGAAAGTGCCCAGTTTGGCTGCCGCTGCACGGATGGCACTGACTTCGGCATGGGCTGTCGGATCGCACGAAGATGTCACACGGTTTACTCCGGTAGCTATAATTTCACCATCTTTGGCAATGACGGCACCAAACGGACCGCCACCGCTAGCGACGTTCTCCGTAGAGAGCTCAATCGCTTTTCTCATTAGTTCTTCTTTGGTCATAATACAATGATTGGTTTTAGTAATAAGGCAAAGATAAGAAATCTTTTTGCTTTATCAGCTAAAACCAATCGATATTGCAGGTGCAGTGCTACTCTTACCAGTATAAGCCTATGCCTATGGAAGCCGGATAGAGTTCAGGTCCTTTATTCTTTTCAAACAAAGAAGTGAGCGCGAAGCGAGCGTTGAATCCCAGGCAACCGTAACCTGCCTGTAACAACAGGTTCAATCCAAGCGGATGGGTATTTAACTTATCACTCAATGTGTGTTTTTTATTATCATATTTGGCTCTGGATTTAACTCCCACACGCCATTCCACTTCCGGACCGGCTGCAAGAAAGGCTCGGCGACTGCCGAATTTAGTCTGCCATTCCAGGCTGACGGGCAGGCGGAAAGCCCAATACCGCAGCCAGCTTTTTTGATAGTCTACGTCTTCAGCCGGGCGGCAGACTGTGATACCGTCCACTTTCTCAAAACCATAATTATCATCTAATTTATAGACGATGCGTGCCAAACCAAGAGTTGTGGTGAGTCCCCAATGATTGTTCCGGGTGATGGCAACACCGGTATTAAACAGGTTGATACCCCATTCCCAGGATTTAGAGCCGAGTTGCGGAACTTCGGCGGAATATTGAAACTTGCCGCTTGCCAGTTTGTTGAATCCAAAGTAGATGGCAGGATAATGCGGATCGAAGCGATAATTGCCTTTTTTCTTCTTCATAAAAGGTACGGAAACGGTGGTGGTCCGTTCAATGCTGCGACCGTCCAGATATACACCTTCGAATACCTGTGTATTTTCTATGGTATCGTTTTCGGCTTTGGCTTCGTACATCTTTACTTTGATTTTGCCGTCACGTTCTTTGATAACTACCTTCCGTCCGTTGAGGTAGAGGGTAGTGTCTTGCGGGATACTTTCTTGTGCCATGACAGTCATGGAAGTCATGATGAGGAATAAAAATACGATTCGTTTCATAAGTTTTATAATTTGTGATTTATAATTTCCAAAGTCAGTCTTTGCTGAATATCAGTGTGACGAGGTCGTCACTGTCTATTTCGCCTTCAATATAAATAAGTGTGGCTTCTCCTTTCTTTCCAAGCCGGAACAGTATGAAACGGTTGGTCTTGTTTTGCAATGGAGGCAGTTGGTAGTAGCCTGACTGTATCTGTCCGTCGGTCACCACTTCTTTTATTTTTCTGGCATGTTCACGGTCCGCTTCCAGGCAACGGTAGATGTCGGGCAATGCTTTTTCTGCTTTCGCCAGTTTCAGGCTTTGGTAGTGGGTGATGTCCCAGTTCTTGGATAACATCTTGGAAAGTTCCACGTAGGTAGCCCCTTTCTGGTTGCCGTATTTCTGGAATACGGAAGCTATTTGTAGCCCATTTTGGGCATACATGCCGCTGCTGAACACTAACAGCAGGCAACATAGCAGGGTACGAATGAGCTTTTTCATAATCATATCTATTATTTTTTCTGTTATTCAAACATTAAGTCGAGCACTTCATCTTCTGTGGTCCGCATATCGCGGAAAGCGGCAAGGGCTTGTTCGCGCACCAGGTTGTCGTCGGTATATTGTTTACCGTCAATGATGACGTAATTTTCCGGGGTGATGTGCAGATATTGTTTGGTACCGGCAATACCGATAAGCAATAATAATCCGGCCGCCACACCGCTCATCATATAAATAAATCGGCGGTGACGGGAGAGAGCTTTTGCTGTGAGCGTGCTTTCTTCCCGGAATGCTTTCGCTTCCTGTGCCAGACAAGCGAATAAGGGGCGGTACACTTGAAGGTGTTCAGGCACACTTTCGCTGGTGAAGAAACGGCGCAGTTCGCGTTCTTCCTCGCACGAGGTCTGTCCCTCGAAATAGCGTTCTATTAATTCTTCTATCTTCATGCTTGGTTCCTCCTTCTTCTTTCTTGTATGGTTTGCAGGTAAATTTCCCTCACTTTCTTCCGTGCCCTCGACAAGTTGCTCCGGATGGCTTCCGGGTTGCAGCCTGTGATGTCGGCTATCTCTTCCGTTTCGTATTCCTCAATGTCCTTCATCCTCATGATGGTGCGCTGCAAGGTGGGCAGCGAGTCGATGATTTCACGCATCAGGCGGATTTCGTCCTTTATTTCGAGCAGGCGTTCCGGTGTTCCGCCGGGAGTGGCATCCTGTACGTATTCCAACGGTACGTTGCCGGTATGCCTGGTGCGCCACATGTCCATGCAGAGATTATGTGTCATGGTCATGGCGAACGCTTCAATGCTGCGGTACTGTTCCAGTTCAAGCCTTTTGTTCCATAGCTTGAGCAGGACTTCCTGCACGGCATCTTCTGCATCGTCCGGACTCTCGGTCAACTTCCGCGCATAATTCAACAGCTTATCGCGGAGCGGAAGAACGGATATTTTGAATTGTTTAAGTTCCATTTACATTGATAAGACGAACGGGAAAAGAGAACGTGACATCAAAAATAGAAAAAAGTGTGATATAGGGATAAAAAAAGAGGATGCATTGCCGCATCCTCTTCTGTCAACACAAAATTTGTGTTCTTTTTATTTCTTGAAATAACGGTTGTACAGACCTTCGAAGCCTTTACCATGACGAGCTTCATCTTTTGCCATTTCATGAACAGTGTCATGGATTGCATCCAGGTTCAGAGCTTTTGCACGGGTAGCGATGCGTTTTTTGTCTTCGCAAGCGCCTGATTCAGCGTTCATTCTCTTTTCGAGGTTAGTCTTTGTATCCCATACGCAGTCACCCAGCAGTTCAGCAAATTTAGAGGCGTGTTCTGCTTCTTCCCAAGCGTAACGCTTGAAAGCTTCTGCTACTTCGGGATAACCTTCGCGGTCAGCCTGACGGCTCATTGCCAAGTACATACCTACTTCTGTACATTCGCCCATGAAGTGGTTGTTCAGGTCTTTGATCATTTCTTCGTCGCAACCTTTAGCTACACCGATAACGTGTTCGTCAGCAAAAGTAAGAGGACCGTCTTCAGTAGCTTCCACTACTTCTACGAATTTGCTTGCAGGAGCTTTACACAACGGGCATTTCTCAGGAGCGGCATCACCTTCATATACGTAACCGCATACAGTACATCTGAATTTTTTCATTTTCTTTCTGATTTAATTGAATTAGTTATTCGTTTGTTATATTATAACGTTAATCTTCTTTACATTGTTTACAGATTCCTTTATAATAATAGTGGATTTCCTGCACTTCGTGTCCATCCATGTCCGTATTAACCACTCTTTTGACCATATTGTCGCATGGTAAGTCATAAATTTTCCCACAACGTTTGCAGAGGAAATGTGCATGCGGAGTGGTGTCGGCGTCATAACATGTGTTACGCTCATCGATGGTCAGGGTCTGTGCAGCTCCTTGTTCACTCAAAATTTTCAGCGTGTTGTAGACTGTAGTTTTTGAGAGTGTAGGGATAGTAGGAGACAACGCCGTGTAAATTTCATCTACCGTCGGGTGTGTGCGGTGCTCCATGAGATATTTCATGATAGCTATGCGCTGCACTGAAGGTTTAATGTTATGTTTTTGCAAACGTTCTACTACTACTTCCATATTCTTTTAGTTCAAACTTGTAATAATTACATTTTTATTTCGCTTGCAAAGATAAATACTTCTGGGATTTTACCAAAAGATTTTTTGTTTTTTTTGTATGCCTATGCTATAAAATGTAATTTCCCTTTTCCTTTATACGGGTTGGTAGGGGATTTCTATCCAGAATTCGGAACCTTGGCCTACTTCGGAAGATACTCCGACAGTGGCATCCATTTTTTCGGCAATCATCTGGCAGATGGACAGCCCGAGACCTGTGCCTTGCTTGAAGTTGTCCAGTTTTACGAAGCGCTGGAAAATAGTTTGTTGTTTGTCGGGAGAGATGCCACAGCCTGTGTCGCGGACGTAGAAGCGCAGTCTGCCTTCCTTGGGTGGGTTATAGCCGATGGTGATGCTGCCTTGGCAGGTATATTTTATGGCGTTGGAAAAATAGTTTCCGAGCACTTGCAGCAAGCGGTTCTTCTCAGTACGGATGTGGCATTTCTTCATGCCTAGTTCTGTGACGCATACCACGTTTGCAGGCATCCGGAAGTGAAAAGCATCTTCGAGTTTGCACATGCATTCATTGACGTCGACATCGGTATAACTGAAATCCAATAATCCGGCTTCTATCCTGGAGAGGTCGAGAATATCATTGATGAGTTGCAGCAACAAGTAATTATTGTCTTCTATGATTCTGATATATTCGTGGCATTCGGGAGTATCCGCCGTTTCGGCGAGGATACTGGAAAAGCCGACGATGGCATTGAGCGGGGTACGTATCTCATGGCTCATATTGGCGAGAAAGGCCGACTTCAGCCGGTCCGATTCTTCTGCACGCTCTTTGGCCTGGATAAGTTCTTTTTTGTGTTTCCGGGAATGGATGTGGTAGAAGATATAAAAGGTGAGGAGGAGGGCAAGGAAGATTCCTGTCATCCAGATATAGGTTTTGTATTGCTGATAGAAAGTGGGAGGCTGAAAATAGTAAACGGCATTCTCCGGATATAGGTTTTCCGGTATGTTGCACCATTTCAGATCGGAGAAATTGAGGTATGTACGCGGAGTTCCGCCGTTTTGGTAGGGGATGGAGGAGGCTGGCTCGCCTTTCATGATACGGCTGATTATAGACATTACTGTGGCTGTGAAATCCTGAACGGAAATATAGTGGCCGCCTGCATACAGGTTTTCCTGCAAATTTAAGTCGGCCAGGGTGAAAACAGGGACTTTCAGGAAGGTAGGAAGTATCTTCTTGAGGTGGTCGGACAAGTAATAATTCTGCTTGTTGCCGTATTGTCGAAGCCAGGCATAGTAAATGACGCCGGTCGTTTTGTCGTAAACGGTAAGCGTATCCAGTAGCTCTTCGGTAGTAATCTGTGCCGATGATAAAAGCTCCAGTTTCAGTTCGGGGAAGTCCTTTTGCATGACTGCCTCTATGGATTGCCGGGTGACAACGCTGATGTAACGGTCGTCGGAGATAAAAGCGACCCGTCTGACTTCCGGCTGAAGCTGCTTGATAAGTTTCAGGGTTTGCCCGATATAATAAGGTTGCTTCAGTACGGTAATGTTGTAGTTCTTGTTGAATTCTTCGATGGGCATACTGTTTGCTTGTGTCAGGGGAGATTTGTCCAGCAATGTTTGCAGCGTAGACGGGACGCGGTCACGTGAATAACAGAGTATGACGGGAATGTCTTTCCAGGGACCGTCGAATATGGGAGCGCTGACCAGCCACCCCGGATCGCCTACGATTATGACAGCTTTAGGGGGAGTGGGGCATGCTTGCAGAATGTCTTTTTGAACTTGTCTGACTTCCTCCTGGCTATGAAGTATCGGTACGGTCAGGAAATAAGTCTGCAATCCGAGTTTTCCCTCATAAGGGAAATGCTTATGGAGTTCATTCAGGAAACCGCGTATCCACGCTTCTTCTTCGCTGACGGAACTGAGAAACAGTACATGCTCATTTTCCTTCTCTTGGGCTGGAAGGGAGAGGCAACCTGCCAGAAGTATCAGGGAAAGTAGCCATTTATGGAGTGTACTGCGGGTTTTCATGAGTTTTGCATAACGTGTTTTAAAAATTCCGCTAAAAGTACTAATAATTTAGGATATACCGGGTGAAAGAAATGATAATTTTGTGTTTGTGGATAAATAAGCGTATTTTTGCCGTCAAATATTATAAATGACATCCTTATGAATTACGGATATGTAAAGGTAGCGGCGGCTGTGCCCCGTGTCAAGGTGGCGGACTGTAAGTTCAATGCCCGTGAGATTGAAAAGGAAATAATCATTGCCGAAGGGAAAGGCGTGCAGATCATTGCATTTCCCGAACTGTGTGTGACGGGATATACGTGTGGCGATTTGTTTGCCCAGCAATTGCTGCTCGAAGAGGCGGAAATGGAGCTGATACAGATTATAAACAACACGAGACAACTGGACATCATTGCCATACTGGGTATGCCGGTGGCGCTGAACGGTATGTTGCTGAATACGGCTGTCGTAATTCAAAAAGGAAAGGTGCTGGGTGTGGTGCCTAAGACCTATCTTCCCAATTACAAGGAATTTTATGAGAAACGTTGGTTCACGTCTGCCGTTGATGTGTCGGAAACAAGTGTGCGCCTTTGCGGGCAGATGGTTCCTATGGGGGCTAATCTGCTGTTTGAGATGGCCGATACGACATTCGGCATTGAAATCTGTGAGGATTTATGGGCAGCCATTCCACCCAGTTCCTCACTGGCATTGCAGGGAGCGGAAATCCTGTTCAACCTGTCGGCGGATAATGAGGGTATAGGTAAGCACAACTATCTGTGTTCACTGATCAGCCAGCAATCGGCGCGTTGCATTGCCGGTTATGTGTTCAGTTCATGCGGCTTCGGAGAGTCTACTACGGACGTGGTGTTTGCGGGGAACGGACTGATCTTTGAAAACGGGACGATGGTGGCTCGCAGCAAGCGTTTCTCTTTTGAGGGACAGGTCGTTATCAGTGAGATAGATGTGGAGCATATTCGTACGGAGCGCCGTGTGAATACGACATTTGCGGCTTGCCGGGCGCATTGTGCACCGGGAGAGGCGGTGCGGGTTTCTACGGAATATGTGAATAGTAAGGACTTGAATCTGACGCGTACCTTCGAACCGCACCCGTTCGTCCCGCAGGGAGCTGCACTGAATGAGCGTTGCGAAGAAATCTTCTCCATACAAGTGTCCGGACTGGCACAGCGCTTGATGCATACCCATGCCCAAAGTGCAGTTGTCGGGATTTCCGGCGGACTGGATTCCACGCTGGCATTACTGGTATGTGTCAAGACATTCGATAAACTGGAATGGTCGCGTAAAGGCATTATCGGGGTGACGATGCCGGGTTTCGGGACAACCGACCGTACGCATACGAATGCTGTGGATTTGATGAATTCTTTAGGAATAACCGTTCGTGAGGTCAGCATCAAGGAATCCTGCATCCGGCACTTCAAGGATATCGGCCATGATATCAATGTGCACGATGTGGTTTATGAGAATGCCCAGGCACGGGAGCGCACACAGATATTGATGGATATAGCCAATCAGACCAATGGAATGGTGATAGGCACGGGCGATCTGTCTGAACTGGCGCTTGGCTGGGCAACCTACAACGGTGACCATATGTCCATGTACGGTGTCAATGGAAGTGTACCCAAAACTTTGGTAAAGCATCTGGTGAAGTGGGTGGCTGAGAATGATATGGATGAGGCCTCACGTGCCACGCTACTTGACATTGTAGATACGCCGATCAGTCCGGAACTGATTCCGGCGGATGAAAACGGGAATATCAAGCAGATAACGGAAGACTTGGTCGGTCCATATGAGTTGCATGATTTCTTCTTGTACTATTTCCTGCGTTGCGGTTTCCGTCCCTCCAAAATATTTTTTCTTGCAGCCCGTACTTTCAAGGGGGTGTACGATGAAGAGACTATCAAGAAATGGTTACGGATATTCTTCCGCCGGTTCTTCAACCAGCAGTTTAAGCGTTCTTGTCTGCCCGACGGGCCTAAAGTCGGCAGTATTTCCATCAGTCCGCGAGGTGACTGGCGAATGCCGAGCGATGCATCGTCGGAAGCATGGTTAAGGGAAGTGGAAAGCCTGTGATATGAAAGAGATGTAGCTAAATCAGGAAAAGACAATGCGTTGCATTTACCGGTTTTTCTTTAGTGATGTAAAAGCATTTACTGCCGTATGTAACGTCCTTTACCCCATATTGTAACGACTTTTACCTCAGTATGTAACGACCTTTACCTCGGCATGTAAATGGAGTTACCATTTGGGGTAAATGGAGTTACTGTGAAAGGAAACAGCCGTTTCCTCGTAGGGTAACAGTTGTGCCCCCGTAAGTGAATAGGTTTCACTTTACGGGGGCACAGTCATTTATTACATTTCTTTGGTGGCTTTCATCCCCATACGCAAGTCGGCGGTACAGTAATATCCCTTTCAGAATAGATATTCTAAATTTCGGAGAAGCGCTTTACTATAGTGGAGGGGAGGCTATTTTTTATTGGAAGATGGGTAATACTTACGGTGGATGAGTTTGAACTCATTACTGGTGCGGAAGGTGTGGAGCCAGGCATTGAGACTGTCCAACAGAACGGGGGATTGCTTGCTGACAGCCCATGAGTAAAATTGTGTGAAACTGATGTCCGTATTGATATCTATTTGAGGCAGGCTATCCACCACGGAACGGGCGATGCTTTCATCACATACCGCATAGTCGATATCTCCGTGAGCCACGAGGGATATCAATTGTTCCGGACCGTATCTGTCTATTTCTTTAATATATATGGTGTCGCCTATTTCATTCCCCAGGTTGCGAATGCGAAGGATAGACGGAGAGCCTTTTACTACATGCAGAGTTTTGCCTGCCAAGTCCAACTGGCTTTTGACAAACAGAGAGTCGGCAGGTGAACTGGCTTTCCGCTGCACAAGAACTTGCTTGTTCAGTACAATCGGTGTGGTAAGGAGCAAAGAATCTTTCAATTCGCTGGTGGCCAGAATTCCGTAGGCTATGACATCGAATTTCCCTTCGGCCAATCCTTCCAACCGTTTGTCGAAGCTCATTTCGGGAGTGATGGCGGCTTTCCAGCCATGGTCGCGGGCGAATGCTTCTATCAGTTCGTAGTGAAAGCCCGACACTGTATCTCCGTCTACATAGAAACTGATAGAGTTATATTCCGTAGCGGCACGGATGATTTTCTCGGCGGCTATTTCTGCATAATCGCGCGGATGCCCCTGCAACTTCTCTTTTTTAAGAAAGAAGGTAGCGATACAGGCGGCTATAATGCCCATTGCTGCGTATTTCAGAATCTTAGCTTTCGATATTCTCATACGTATAATAAGGATTAATCGTAGAAATTCCATGAAACACCAAGTCTGAGGAGGCTTGGATTGATGGGATAGTGCGGTACGAGGAAAGAATTACGCGTACCCATGCCTTGGTTCACGTGGGAGTACATGGCAAAAAGACGTGTACGTTTCAAGTGTATGTTGGCATAGATATTGACTATCGGATAACCGCCGATCTCTACCTGGTCATTGTTCGGTTGCAGATGGAACTGCTGGATGGCAGGTGTATAGGCCGGTGCGTGATATTTGGTGAAATAACGTACATCGGCGCCTAACTGTACGGTAAGTACCTTCTTCGCCAGCGTGGTCAGGATGTAGAGGTTGGAGTAGAGCGAGAGTTGGGGTAGGGGGAGAACGGTCTCATTGCTCGATTTCTGCCAAACCACCTCGTTGTCCAGATGGAAAATACCTGCACGGAAGTTTTGTTGCAGCGTGGCGGAAAGTACCTGTATGTTTCCGCTATTCTGGGTAGGCACGGCATTCTGATTAAAGTAGGTGTAGTTCTTTATGTTTTCTACACCGGCACGGAGGTTGGTGCCCCATCGGCTGATGTTAAGCTCACCTTCCACACGGGTACGGAATTCTTTTTCCATATTGTCATTATCCCAAATGAACAGGTTGGAATGATAATGGCGCATATAGAAAGAAGGTAATGTGTTCTTTACAAAACCCCGTACAATGAAATTGACCGTGTCTTTCCAAAGACGGAAATTCAGATCCATGTTTCCGTCTACACGGAATTGTCCCAAGGCTTTGTCCATGATACCTATTTCTCCGTCTACGGAATAGTGCAGGGTCTTACCTTGGCGTTTGGCAAGTTCACCGCCGACGTAGATTTCCTGCTCACTGAATCGGTCTGTCGTTATGGAATCCTTATTCATTAAGTCATAACGGCTATACTTATGAGATATATAGGCAGTCAGTCCGGCTTTGGCGTATTTGTTGAATCCTTCCAGCAATGCGATACCTAATACGTTCTTTACGCTGAATGCTGTGGTGGAGTCGCGGCTGACTCCGAATTTGTTATAGTGGGCATTTTCGTTCGGATCTTCTACAGCCTGGAAACGGTGGCGGGACCGTTCTATCTTGAAGGTGTGGATGAAACTTGTGACCGGAACGAACTCTTCAACGAAATTGGTATCTTCCGGAAGGGTAGCACTGTTATGAAGACTGTCCAAGCGAATGTTGTTTGCCTGGATAAGGCTGTCGGCCGGGAGTCCGGCTGTTGCCGGGCTGTCTGAAGTAGCCGATGATTTCATTATCGGTGTGGGGGCGTTGGGAGAGGAAAAACTTTGCTGGGCATTGTTCTTGGCCGCTTCCTCTTTCAATACTTTTCGTGTAAACCCCATTCGGTAACGCTGCGTGAGGTAAACGTAAAAGTCTTTGTTGCGGTTAGAAGCCTGTTCCAGTTTCACCGGGATGGTGGTGGACTCATATTCTTTCTTGCCTTCTGCCATCGTATCGGGGCGGGTGATGTAACCGTCATTCGCTATACCGCCGTTTTCATTCATCTTCAAATAGAAGTTGTTGTACACGGCTTGTAGCTGATAACGTTCGCCGATATAGCTTCCGAATATGCCGGCATTGAAATGCGAGGTAGACTGGTTGGTATAATATCCGCGTCCATACAGGTAGTCGATTTTGAAACCGAAGGCCAGGCGTTTGTTTACATTGACGGAGAAGTAGGACTTGAACCGTTCTTCACCGTTAATTTTGTTGCCGGCCTTATAGTAAGTCAGATTGGTATAAGGGACATTACTATTGGTGAAAAGCATTTGGTCGGGACGAACAAAGAAACTGGAGAATGGTACCATAAAGATGGTCGGTTCGTCACTTTCCCGGTCAAAGAATACACGAGAGAGGCGGGGGGAGCCGAGGTTACCCAGAAAATTATATTGTCCTGTCATGCCGTCCACCAAATTCGTGTTCTGAAAGTTCAGGTTGGCAGTGTCGGCAGGTATGATTGTGCGGTTGCCCAGTGTTTCGCTTAGTCGCCACATATAGAGTTTGGGCGGAATGCTTTGTACGTCGGTGCCGGTATCCAGACTGTCCGGTTGCCTGGATGGGTCTACCTGGTTTCCATATTGGTCACGGTTATCCAGGGTATTGAGTGTACGCTGCGCCTGCGCTGTCAGCAGTCCCAATACGAATAGAAGTATGTATGTTAGTAGAATGCGTCTCATAATTAGGCGCAAAGATACAATAAAAAATTATTCGCTTGCTGAATTCAGCCTTTTTTGCCTATTTTTACAAACAGACTCTCTAAATAAACTGATATAGAAATGAAGTCTCTGACATTCTTTTTCTGTCTTTCCGGATTTTTTTATAATGAAGAGAAAGGTGGGGCATTATGATAAAAGAGATTGTGATGTAGCCTATAAAAATTAAGCCCTTGCAGAAAGATATATCGCAAGGGCTTAACTTTTTATTATAAAGGTTTATGGGATTATACTTCTCTAATCAATTCCATGCCTTTCTTGATAGCTTCTTCGTTCATCGGAATCAAGTGGTGATGGCGTTCGGGCAATGTTTTCTTCAAGCCTCTGAGCACACTGTCCAGTGCAACCATCGGTTTCAGTTTCAACAATCCGCCCAGCACAATCATGTTGAATGCCTTAGCGTTGTTCATTTCGTTGGCGGCATCCATTGCGTCGATGCGGTATACCTTGATATCTTTGCGAGTCGGCGGGTTGATGATGCCGTATCCATCGTAAATCAGGATACCACCCGGCTTAACCTTACTTTCGAATTTCTCCAGAGAAGGTTGGTTCAGGATGATGGCGGCATCATATTTGCTCAGGATAGGAGAGGAGATTTTCTCATCGCTCACAATAACCGTTACGTTGGCTGTACCACCGCGTTGTTCCGGTCCGTAGGCAGGCATCCAGCTTACCTCTTTATCTTCCATCAGTCCCGAATATGCCAAAATCTTTCCCATGGACAATACGCCTTGTCCGCCGAAGCCTGCTATAATGATTTCTTCTTTCATTGTGCTTTTGTTTTAGTTGACGAGGTTGCAGTTGACAAGTTTGCCAGGAGAAGCATCTCCTCTTTGTTAACTTGTTCCCTCGTTTCCTTGTTAACTGATTTATCTGTCTTTCAAGTCACCCAGCGGATAGAACGGGAACATGTGCTCTTCCATCCATTTGTTGGATTTATCAGGAGTCATTTTCCAACCGGAGTTACAGGTAGAAACGATTTCTACCAGGTTGGAACCTTTGCCTGCCATAGAGTTCTCGAATGCTTTGCGGATAGCCTTCTTTGCTTTGCGGATAGCGCCAACGGACTGTACGCTCTGGCGGGTTACGTAGGCCGTTCCTTCCAGCTGAGCTGCGATGTCGGCCATCTTCAACGGATAACCGTGCAGATGAACGTCGCGTCCGTAAGGGCTGGTAGAAGTCTTCATGCCGACCAGCGTGGTAGGAGCCATCTGTCCACCTGTCATACCGTAAATGGCATTATTGATGAAGATGATGGTAATATTCTCACCGCGGTTCAGTGCGTGGATAGTTTCGGCAGTACCTATACATGCCAAGTCACCGTCACCTTGGTAAGTGAACACCAGGCGGTCCGGCCAGAGGCGTTTGATAGCAGTGGCAAGTGCAGGCGCACGGCCGTGTGCAGCTTCCTGCCAGTCAATGTCCAGATAGTTATAGATGAACACGGCACATCCCACCGGGGAGATACCTACTGCTTTATCTTCCATGCCCATTTCTTCGATTACTTCGGCTATCAGCTTGTGTACCACACCGTGGCTGCATCCCGGACAGTAGTGCATGGGATTATCGTTCATCAGAGTCGGTTTCTTATAAACCAGATTCTCAGGCTTGATAATATCTTCTTTTGTCATAATCACTTCTCCTTATCTGTTGGTGAACCGT
>CAJMQU010000021.1 GCA_905215555.1 uncultured bacterium | reverse complement strand
CGTTTCCTATCGGGAAATCTCCTTCCCTTAATATTTTCATCCCCATGTGTTCATAGAATTTCAGCGCCTTGTTGTTGCGGTTCACATTCAATTCCATCAGGCATGGCCCGGGATGAACCTCTTTAATATACTTTACGGCTTCGCGGAATAGGAAACTACCGCAATGCGCTCCCTGGAAAGAGGGGAGTACATATATCTTTTGCAGGTGGAACAAGTCTTTGTCTTGTTGCTGTACGGATACATAGCCGCATACTTCGCCATCATGGTATGCTATGAAATATACATGCCCTTCCTCTTCCATTTGTTTGCGGAGGCTCTCTATAGAGTACATCCATTCCATCATGTATTCCTTCTGCTCCGGTGAAAGAATTTCCTTGTACGTTTCAGGAAATATCTGCCATGCGAGTTGATGGATCAGCTCGCAATCAGCTGTCGTTGCTTTTCTTATTGTTAACATAATCGTTGTATTTATATCTTCTCTGCGCAAAGATACATTTTTCTCTTATATGTTATTCCTTCTCTTTATTTATTCTTTTCCTGCTTTATTAATCAAGGTGTATAAGGATATTATGTGTTAATAAAATAAAATACATGGTACTATGTATTGCATAGTACTAAGATAATGCATATATTTGTGTCATACAAAGAAAGTCTATATCTCAATCAGTTACTTTCTTTGTGGTAAAAGGGTTAAATGTCAAATCGTAAATCAATAAGAGATGGACGTAAATAATGTAAAGTCGCAAATGCGTAAGGGCATGTTAGAATATTGCATCATGCTACTGCTGCACAAAGAACCGGCTTACGCTTCTGATATTATTCAGAAACTGAAAGAAGCCAAGCTGATTGTAGTGGAAGGGACACTTTATCCGTTGCTTACCCGTCTGAAGAATGACGATCTGTTAAGTTACGAATGGATAGAGTCCACACAAGGGCCGCCACGTAAATATTACAAGCTCACTCCAAAAGGGGAGGTTTTCCTTGGAGAGTTGGAAATCTCTTGGCGTGAACTGAATGAAACTGTGAATCATATAGCCAATCGTTAGATTCAAGATATCAAAAACCTCGTATCAGTATAAATTTAAAAACCAAATAGCAATGAAAAAGACATTAACAGTAAATTTGGGCGGAACTGTTTTCCACATTGATGAAGACGCCTACCGCCTTTTGGATAATTATCTATGCAATCTGAAACTGCACTTTAGAAGACAGGCCGGTGCTGATGAGATTGTAAATGACATCGAACTTCGCATCTCTGAACTTTTTTCAGAGAAACTGACTGCTGGCTCTCAGGTGATCACTATAGCCGATGTGGAAGAAGTAATCAATCGCATGGGGAAACCTGAAGAAATGGAGACAGGTACGGAAGAGAATGCTGCTTCCGGTTCCGGAAATACTAAGGGCGCTTCCGGTGAAGGTTATGGTTCCGGTTCCTGGAATGGTGATACTAACTCTTCTTATACCTCAACCCGTCGCCGTTTGTATCGCAATCCGGACGATAAAATGCTGGGTGGCGTGATAGGGGGACTTAGTGTTTATTTAGGCTGGGATCCTACCTGGTTCCGTTTGATTCTTGTTTTTTGCGCAATCTTTGGTTTCAAGTTCTTGATCCCTATCTATATCATTTGCTGGATAGTGATTCCCGAAGCTCGTACAGCGACTGAAAAACTGAACATGCGTGGCGAAGCTGTTACGGTAGAGAACATTGGGAAGACCGTGACTGACGGTTTTGAGAGAGTTGCAAATAATGTAAACGATTATATGCGGTCGGATAAGCCTCGTACTTCTTTGCAAAGGACCGGTGATACGTTATTAATGATTGTCGGTTGGCTCCTGAAGATTTGTCTGGTTATTGTGGCTATCATTTGCAGTCCGGTACTGTTTGTTTTCGGTATTGTATTTGTAGCTTTGCTCTTTGCTGCTATTGCAGTAGCCATTGGTGGTGGCGCAGCGTTGATGTCTTGCTTCCCGGCTATTGATTTGGTATTACCTACATCTCCCTTGTCAGCCATCGTACTATATATTGCAGGCATCCTCGTAGTGGGTATTCCTCTGGTCAGCCTTGTTTTCGCAATCTTCCGTCCGGTGTTCAATTGGCAGCCCATGGTTTCCGGGTTGAAGTGGACATTACTTATTCTGTGGATTGTTAGTGCTACCATTTTCTTTATCTGCTATACCATGCAAGGATTTACATTCCCGGAATTGCTGATGCGAGGGTAACAGATTGTTATTTTAGTCTTTCTGGGGGCTTGGAGATGTTCTTAAAGAATATCTCCAAGCTATTTTTAGTTAACCATGCGAATCAGGAGTTGAAATCTTATTACGGGTTTTCCTGACGTGTGTTTTATTAGTACTCAACTATCCTTCTTCTTTACATCAAAAGCGTTGTCTTGAAACAGGGCGAACGATATAGGTGAATTCTTTCTCGCTTCTAACCAGATAATCGAATCCGCTGGTTAATATGATTTCTGTTTTATCGTCTACTACCAAGTAGCGATCATGATATTCGGGCAATGTACGGTCTATAAATGTCCATTTTGCACAATATTCTTGTAATGTTGTTATATTCATATATTGCGAATCATAGGTTATGGACAATTCTTTTAATGGAAGAATGCTCTTTAGCAATTCGATGTTTGCACCGTTCAGAAACGAATATTTATCATAAATGGAAATATGTTTTGCCTTTCTACATAAAGCAGTAATATGTTCTATTGCTTTTTGTCTATTTTCTCTTTTGAAAAAGCAAGCTGTTAGATTATTTTCTATTTTATCTCCATTGATGTTTACATAAGGATAATAGTCTTTATCCGTACACAATATTATTTTATAGATTGTATTTTGAACTAAATCTTCAAGTGATTGTGTTGTAAAACCACTTTTCCTTAATGTAGTTTCCAATTGTTTGCTGATATCCTTGCCGATTCTTTTTAACTGACTGGTATTTGTTAAAATGGAGGGTTTGTAGTAATGCAGAAGAGTCTCAATCAAATTTCTATCATATGCTTTCCCTTCTTTGAAATTGCAATATTCTTTTTGCAACTCATCACTTAATACAAGACTATAGTTTCCCATTTTTATTCCATTTCTATAAGTTCGGCCAAAGTGGCATCAAAGAAACCATCAGGAAACTCTGGTTCAAAGCGTCCGTATTTATTTATTTGAATTTTTTCAAATGGGGCTATAATGCCCTTTTTGTAATATATAATTGTGTTTCCAGATTCAAATGTCTTTTTGAATACCAGATACTGTAACTTATTTATTAGATGGTCACAATGGGTTTCTACAATAAGCTGAATACCGGCATTGGCTATAAAGGCGAAAAATTCTCCTAAACGTGACTGGGCAGCAGGATGAAGATGTATCTCTGGGTTTTCAATCATTACTACATCTCCCGGAGTGGCTCTTAGACAAAGTATAAGTACTTTAGTCAGATAACTTACACCTGCTCCTAATTGTGTGGGAAGAATTCCTGGTATATCGTCGCTATTATATTTTACTTCAACTATCTGATCGTTGCGTTTTTCTGTTTTCAGTTCAAGTTTTAAGCCTAATATATAACTCTGCCAGTAGTTGAGTTGGGTTGCTAATGTAAATGAACTTTCATCTTTTATCAAAGTTTCATGCAGAGATTTAGATTTTTCCTTTTCAAAGGTTCCTAATAAATAATCTCCGTTAATGCCGCAGGAAATCACAGAAGATATACTGGCTAAATTCTCCGCACCAACACGATTAGCCGACAGGTAATAAAGATTTTTTTCTATTTCCAGTCCGGCACATCCTTCCGTTTTTTCTTCTTCTCCTTCTGATAGCTCATAATTGATGCAGTTTTCATTTATTTCCAGGCTGATGGAAACTCTTTTTGCATTCTCATATATATTTCTAAGGGTGGAGAAAGAAGAAAGTATAGGATCCAAATATATTTGTCCATTTTTTGTGGTAGCCTTGTTTACTAATAAGATAGCTTGCAACACGCTTGATTTCCCTGTTGAGTTTAAACCGGTCAATAACGTTAATGGTTTCAACGTCATTTCCTCATGCTTGATATTTTTCAACCCACTAATTATTACTTTTTGTATCATTCTGTAGACCTTTAAAAAATTGATTTATACACGAGTATCTATAACCTAAACTGGTAATAGAATCCACATTCCCCTGAAAAGAGCCACTTTTATCCAGTGAATCTTTCAGATCTTCTATGCTCCAATAGATTTCCTTATCGTCATTCCAATCCCATTCAAGCAAAAATAGATAGGTAAGACATTCAAATAAAGGCATATTAATCGGCCGACGTTTGTTTATACCGGCAAACCGGAATGCGTCTTCACCCAATAGTGAATAGATTTTCTTTAATGCTGTCAGAAATTTTTCTTTTAAATTCTCAATATCTTCCTGCGACATACGTTGATTCATAAATATCATCACTTTAGCCAGGAAATCGTCAATGTCGCTTCTGTACTCGATTGGTTTTCCTAAATCTGCAGTTTGTAACTGCTTGGTCATAAGTAAATAAAAGGCTATGGTTCGTAGTACAATATATCTGTCTCGCATTCGTATGGGGCTTACGCCTTCTCCTGTCGCTTTTTTGAATTCTTCTGATATACAAATACTATCTATGAGGAATGTTGCATTACCCCTGTACAGTGCATTACGCATTTCTTGATTATTCAATCGTGTTCCTCCTCGGTTAACTCTATCAAAAATATCATATTTTACACGTTCCGGAGTCGGAGGCTGGATGATATAGAAAAATAATTGGTAATCTTCAAATATGCCTTGTAGTTTTAAATCCAATTCTTTAAAAAGAGAGCCGTTTAGAGCATGGAGTATTTTTAAATCTTTCAGCCTGAATCCATTGTCTAAGAACCTTAATATGGTGTCAATGCGTTGTCGTCCGTCCACTACTTGTTTTTTCCCTTCTCTGGTTTCAAACAGGTACATAATAGGGATGGGTATTCCCATTAGTATTGATTCTATCAATTCGGATGTTTGTCTTCCTTTCCAAACATCATTTCTTTGGAAATCGGGGGAAATAATTATTTCTTTTCGTTCCACACATAGACGTCGCAGGTGCAAAATGCTAAATTGAGCTTTTTCCACCCGTACTTCCGCGTTGGGATAAATAGTCGACGAGTTGTTTTCTTCCATGTCCAACCCGGATTCACTTTCTAACAGTTCTTCTTGCTCTTTCATTTTATCACTATGGATTCTTGTGAACAAAGGTAACAACTATCAAGTTCAATGCCAAAGAAATGGATTGTTTTCTGTAGAATTCATTTTTCCGAAATAAGCAAATAGGGGGCTTTTACAGCCCCCTATACTCCCTTTCCGCATCGAAGCAAGGACAAGGTTTCACGGGATTCAGGTCGTGATGGCCTACAATCAGCGCCCGTGGGAAGATGCGTTTCAACTCGCGAAGCAGAGCAAGCAGCGCAGCCTTCTGTTCTAAAGTGCGCGTATCGGCCGGACGGCCTTCAGCATCCAGTCCTCCTTCGTAACAGATGCCGATGGAGTGCCGGTTGTGATTGAGGCAATGCGCCCCGGTTTTTTCCGGTGGACGGCCGCGGTGGATTTCGCCGTCACGAGTCACGTAGAAATGGTAACCGATGTCGCTGAATCCGCGGTGGCGGATATGGTCGCGGCGACAATCCTCAAAGCTCAGGCTCACGCCCTGAGGCGTGGCCGAGCAATGGACAATGAGCAAGGTGATCGTTCGCATACCTATCGGCAAGCTCCCAATCCTAAGGCTCCCGCAATAGCGGTGGCTACGGTGATGATTACTTTGAGGACAATGCCCCATACTGATTTTGACTTTTTTTCTTCATTCATGGCAGGTTGAGAATTAGAAATTAGGAATTAAAAATTAAAAATAGGAAAGTGAAAGCGTTGGATTCTATCCCAGCGGATTTTCATCCACCCCGCCTTGGTTTCCCCCTGAACCGCCTCCGGGTGTGTTGCCGGACGCACTGCTGTCCACGGTGTACATGGAAGACTCTTTCAACTGTCCTTCCAGGTTAATCTGGGCATTGCTCAGCTCACCTGTGGCACGGGCGCGGAGTTTCAACCCCTTTACATTATTGGCCAGTGAGAAGTCGGCGGCAGACTGTGCGCCTCCTTTGCTGACGATTCCTACGGAGAAGATTGCCAGGTCGTCCATTTTTACATTCTTGCCGTCCAAAACCAGTTCCTTGGTACAGGAAACCATGTCTGTCAGCACTCCCTTGATGACACCACTTGAGTAGGGGGTGTTGTGGTTGGACATGTGTTTGGCAAGCCTCTCGATGTCGAAAGTCTCTTCAATCACAGGACGTGCATACCAGAGACCTTTCAGCGGGCTGTTCTCGCCCGTCACTTGATACTTTTTGTAACGAATCATGGATTAATAAACAAATTAAAGATTAATAATTAAAAGATTAAAGATTCACTGTGTTGAACTCAACGATGCAAAGGTAATACAGAGTATATGGGCGTTTTCCGCTTTCGGAGGGTTTTGGTCGGTTATAGTCGTTTTTAGCCTGTTATTTGTAGCCGTATACTTGATTATGTCTTGATTTTTAGCTACATTTGTAGAACTAAAAACACATAAATATCAGATATGAACTCTTTTGAAATCCGTACCTATGGGCGTACTGAACTTGCCCTTCTCTATAACCCCGGACTTTGTCCCGACTCTGCCTATCGTAAACTTAAACAGTGGATTGACCTTTGTCCCGGCTTGCGTGACGGCCTGGCTGCCTTGGGGCTTTCTTCTCGTTCGCGCACCTATACGCCTGCCCAAGTGAGACTGATAGTAGGCGCACTTGGGGAACCTTAAAGTTGAGGTCTGGCGGCGTAAAGCTGAGGTTGGGCAATGCAGAGCTGAGGTCGGGCAATGCAAAGTTGAGGTTGGGCAATGGTGAGGTTGGTACACTTGGTACAGATGTTCACTTGGCTCTTTTTCCTCACACACACGCACACGTATAGAGAGTTGTAAATCTTCATCACTAATCTCTCACCACTACCACTCTTTACCGTCCACCCGGTTTTCGATAAGTGCCGTTTCTGTCTACACTTTCCACCAAACCGTGCTTCTGCAAGCGCTTCAGCCAAGTGGAGGCGGTTTCGTGCTTGATGCCCATCTCTTCGGCTTTCTGCATGAATTCAGCCCGTTTGAATTCATCTTCCATACATTGCAACAGTGCATCCCGGTCGGCATTTCCCCGTCTGGTCACTTGGGGGGCAGGAAGGAAAGAGAGGATGTGGGTGGCGTGGCGGTAGAGTTTTTCGGCGAGCGAAAGTACGGCATGGAAATCATCGGGGGTGATGGCAAGATCCCACAGGGTGACGATATGGTCTTTCAGATTGTCGGGGTTGATAGTGGGATCGGGTGATACATAGGGTGATCGGGTTATCTCTCCTTGCTCCAATGCACGTAGTATTGCCACCACCTCCATGATTCGGCAGATATTGATGGCCAGGCGTGCCACGCTGCTCGACATTTCGCTACCGTTTGCCAGTTCTGAGCGAATGAACAGCTGGGAGAACAGTTGGTTGAATTCTTTCTTCTGTCCGTGGGTGAGACGTAGTGTGAAAGTTCCACCCATGACGATGGTCTTCTGTTTTTCTTTCCATTCCAAGCCCAGTGCGGTAAATGTCTTTTCGAGATCGTTGTCGTTGAGGTCGAACTGGTCTTGCCACTGGTGTATGCCGGGCATATAGTAGAATAGCTCTCTTGAAAACAGTCCGTTTTCGGCAGTGGGTATCAGTGTTTTCACCTGTTCGGGGGTGCCTGACAGGAGTAAGGAGAGATAACTCTTTTGCACTTCACGGTATTCCTGGTCGGTGCGTCGGTTGTAGGATAACTGGTCGTGGTCGAAAGCCTTCCGCATGGTGTCGCTCCAGTGTCCGTGTTCCGATCCGATGGCGGTGGATATGGTGTCGGCTTCGTTTTCGCATATCAGGCCTGTCCCGCCAGAATCTATCAGGTTTTGCAGGATGCCTGTTCCTGTATTGTTTCCGGATATGATGAACATCTTGTTGGGCGGCATAATGGGAGCTTCGACTTTATTCCGTTCTTTGCCTAAGGCCTCGTATTTTGCTTTTTCGCGCCGGTAGGATTCCATGCTTTCGGCTACCTGCTTTCGGATATCATCGTGAATGGGTGTTACCAGCAGGCGTACTAATGATAGTACACCTTTTCCCGATGTGGATGGTGCCACGATAAAATTTTGCAAGCAGGGCGACTTCATTTTGCCTCCGTATGCACACTGTACGTTCCGTCCCATACTGGCACCCAGCACTGTGATTGTTCCCAGCAGGAGGACGTCTTTTTGGGCGGGGGAGGTGCCGCATTTCAGAATGCGTTCCAGTGGATAGGGCCACTTTATGTGTTTGTCGAAAGTTGGCAAGGGCGATATCGGGTCACTGTCCGTTGTGGTGTCATCCTCACATACGCCTATTTCTTTTTCGCGCACGCGTGTGTGTGAGGCGGAAGAAGAGGGTGAACCTTGTGTACCAAGTGTACCAACGTCGAATGGAATTTCGGATTGGATTTTGACGCCGCACAGCTCGGCCAGATGGAAGGCGCTGCCTATGTGCACGTCGTTACGTCCGTTTTTCAGCGCATTGCTGAATAGTTTTCCGGCTGCCTGCGGGTCATACTTTGACGACAGGCTGCACAAGGTGAGAAAATTTTGGCGGCCCGCCTCTCCGCAGTCGTTTGCGATGGCAAAAGCGAGTTGTATATACTCTTGATAGGTGGGAGCTATGTCTGCTCTCGCATTTCTGACGGCTTCGGTCAGGAGATGCAATGATGATAGTGCGTCCATTGGATTTATGATTTATAATTTATGATTTGCGATTCTGATCAACGCTTTCGGATCGTGGCATAGGAAGCAGGAGCGTACGAGGTCTTTTCCCGATGTATCCACTCCTTTTTCCGATTGTTGCTGGTCGGTGTCGTACATACAGTGTACATAGTTCATGGCCCAGTAGATTCCATCTGAAGTGTTTTGTCCGGGGATGCAGGGCACAAAGGCCTTCACGCCGCGTCCGGTAGGACTGACGAATACTAATGCCGGGCACAGATAAGGATCGTCGAATAATTGTTGGCGCAGTTTTTCGGCCTCTTCGGTGGAATCGAGGTGGTCGATGTCCACAACCATTAGTCCGGACTGTTCTTCTATGCAGTCGCTCCGCCGGCGGGTGAAGACTCCACAGGGAGTCACATAGGGCAGTGTCTGCTGCTTCAAGAGGCGGCAGGTCTTGTCGTCACCCCGCAGTGCGGCGTTGCGTACATCGAGGGTGAGCGCGGCAAGTTTCGCGTTAGAAGTGACCAATTGATATACTTCGCCGAGTTCTACTGTGCGTAGCGGGGTCAGAGTGGCGCTTTTCAGGGTCCTTCCGGTCGCTTTGTCCTTTATTGGTGAGATAGGGGGCATGAATAACGACATTCTAAAAAAGTTTTCCATTGCGTTGTTTTTTAAATTTTGTGCAAAGGTCGCCTGTTTTTTTTGAGTGAACTATCATGAATTTATTTTCACGTCATATCCATAAGGATCTATGTGTTCCGTATCTTCCAGTTTTATCACTGCCCACACTTTTCTTAGTTCTGTCTTTAAACTGCTTAATTTCAGTGGAATATATCTTTTGTTGTCATGCTTTAATATATCTCCGCTTGCGAATAAATGCGCTTCCAAATCGCTGATTGTCTTGATTCCGAATCCTCTATAAGCCCCTAATTTGAAGGCTCTGAGTACACCTACATATATGTAAGTATTAATTCCGAAATATATTCGTTCTGCCAGCCATTCTTCCTTAATAAAGCTGACGTCACTCACTCTTTTTCTACTTAGATTTCTCTGTTTTACAATATGATAGGTATTGTTTGTCTCGTTAGAACCATTAGATTCTTCGTTTTTTTTATACTTTCCATTTTAGTTTATATGTTGATTGTTAATTAACTGATATTTGCAATATTTAAAAAAATACAAAAGTACAAGATAATGGTGAAAGGTGAAAGTAGAATATGAAATAAATGAAAAATAAATCGCTTTTTCCATTCTTGACAGAACTTTTTTTATTTTAGGGTAGCTGATAAGTTTAATATCATAGATAAACCCAATGAGCTTTGTTCTCAAGGATTAATCAACGCTTATAACTTCATGGATGGCATTAATGGCATCACCGGTGGCTATTCATTGTTCTTTGTTTAAGGACATATTTGTTTTCACGAGATGCTGGATTCTGAGAATAATTGGTGAAAGTTGGCGTGAATCTCAGCAAAGAAACGCGGAATATTGATTAATATATTGTTGTAGAGGAATAGAACTTTAAATGAAATTTGTTATCTTTGCATAAAGAAATTTGTATATTTATGTTTTTCGATAACTATCAGCAACATATAGATTCTCAACTTCGTCCCACTTTATTTTGGGAATATGATTTATCTCGTATGGATTGGGAAAAGATGCGTACACTGGTTGTGCAGCGTGTCATAGAACGTGGACGTATGGATGATTTCTATGCGATATTAAATATGTATGGTTTGGAAGGAGTCAAAGAAGCCATAATGGATATCCCGACATTGAACCCTAAAGATTTGTCGTTTGTTTGTTCTGTATTTGATTTAAAAAAGGAGGATTTGAAATGTTACACACGGAAACAGTCTCGTTGGGAACACTGGAACTCTTGAAATCGTTGATGCAAGACGAACGTATGGCGCAGTTTGTATTGGTTGGTGGGACTTCTTTGTCGTTACAGTTGGGGCATCGCATCAGCAAAGCAATTACATATTGGGATGATATAAATTTCTCAGAGCCTATAAGAATGCTAGATGCTTCGACTTTTCGATGGCAAAAAATAGAAAAACGTTTGC
This sequence comes from uncultured bacterium, assembly GCA_905215555.1. GTDB lineage: Bacteria > Bacteroidota > Bacteroidia > Bacteroidales > Bacteroidaceae > Bacteroides. The sequence goes on along the minus strand of CAJMQU010000021.1, from coordinate 64,155 downwards.
GGGAAATGCAGCGTTTTCCGAGTAAAAAGATTACATAAACTGAATGCGGGAGTTTCGAACAAATCGAAACTCCCGCATTCAGTTTATAAGAATATCAATTTTTACTTCTTCATCCTCAACACCCGGATTCCTGTCCAATTGTCATTGCTTAGCAACATCTGCCCCAGAGCAACCTTGGAAACTACCACTTTCTTTTCTTTGGAGGAAGCGTGTAACAGGCTGAGTTTGCCATCTACATAGAATGCGATACCCATGTGGGCTACATCCAGTCCCGGAGTATTTGTTGTGATGGCAATAATATCACCATTCTTAATCCAGGGCAGACCGTTGAATGGAAGTTGGTCTTTAGGGATATAATGGAATTCTTGTCCGGACAATGAGCTTTCAATCTCTTTCATTTTAGCTACATTCTGTGGAGAGTTGCTCAACTGTTTATACAACTCCGGATGAGAAGACATATAAGAAAGAGAAACTTTTTGTGTGTACGGGCTGTAAGAAGCGCTTACATCTTCCAGAAAGCCATTACGAACTCCATTGTTTACCCAGTCTGCAATATAGTGCAAGCGGGAAGGGTAACCGTTTATTTTTCCGTCACGATAACGGATCATCTGAAGCTTATCGGCAAAGTCACCTTCGGCCACCTGACCGTCTTCGGTAGGAGAGAGGGCCATGGCGAGAGCATATTCTACAAAAGTAGTGCAGTCCACTTCATCGCAATTGATGATAAGTTCTTCTTCACCGTCAGTTACTTCCAACGTGTGTGCTACGTAAGGAATATCCAGAAATTTTATTCCATTGTTCAGCATGGCATTCTCTTTGTCATCTGTCTGAGCGCCGACTGTAGCCACACAAAGTGCACTGAACAGGAGTGTAATCATTGTTTTCATTGTTCTTTCGTTTTTTAATATAAATAAAAAGGATGCCGCAAAAGTACGACATCCTTTTCATAAATCCTTAAATAGAACAGATTAAATTCAATATTGGTAAATTAAATTTTTGTAATCCGTCTTCTTGTCAAACGGTACGATGGAGAAACCATACTCGATGGCATTCTTCACACCGGGACGAATCAGATATGCTTCGTGTGCCGTAGCTCCCCAACTGTTGTCACCGCCAACACCCATCATGCGATAGTCAATAAACATATCCACCAGCTTTTCCGGTTGCGGATCAGTGAGATGACGATGGTTTGTAGTGGCTGTGCGCGGAGCGCCATTGTCGATTGTTTCACCACTGTCCAGACTACCGAGCGGATAATTGGAAGCATTCAACTCAAATGTGCGGTCGGCAATAAAGAGCAAACCTGCTTTATGCTTGTTGGTGAGGGCACACCAGTAGATGTCTGTACGGTGTTCATTCTCTTGCGGACGAATATACGGTTCGTACAAATCCTTGATCGGAGTGGTATATTCTCCGATGAACTGGGATGTGCGACGGTCACGGTAGTTTTCTTCCGGTCCACGGCCGTAATAAGTAAGGTGGGTCAGTGTCTCTGATAACTGCATACGCAGACCGACGCGCGGAATCATCGGAGTTTCTGTTCCTTCGGCCACAAAGCGGTTGTTCACTTTGATGATACCGTTGGCATATATCTTGTAGGTGATCTCCCAACGGGCATCTGTCTGCGGGAAGCGGTAAGCTACTTTCACTATAGAATTGCCCCCTTCTTTAGAGACATTGAACGATTCGGCTTTAAGCGTCTGATAACTGGCTTCCTTCCATGCTTTTAAGCGGACGGGGAGTTTGGCTCCGTAATCGTTATCAGTAGGAGCCCGCCAGAAGAAAGGACGCGGACCTTGCCCGTCATAAATATATTCCTGCTTATTATAGACATAAGATACCAACAAACCGCTTTGCTTGTCAAAAGCTGCTTTGAAACCGTCACCGCTGAAAACAACTTGTGAGAAGACTTCTTCCATTTTGGCAGGAGCCTGATAGGCAACCTCTTTCTTGAAGAACGGGTGGACATAGGTCTGCTCACGGGCGATTACCGTGCCGACAGGCAAGAACGGTTCGGCTTTGCGTACAGTTGCATAGAACTCGATGCGTACATCTCCTACGGTATTCTTCTCCTCAGGAATGCCTTGAAGGAATGGGCTGGTAGCCGTTTTTCCCGGAGCCGCATGGATGTTATCCATTTTGCCTTTATATATTTCCTTTCCATGATCGCGGACGATGTAATGGAAGTCGTATTTATTCAGATCGGTAAATGAGAAGTCATTACGGATTTGTACCGTACAGGTTTGCGGGTCGAATTTAATGAACTTGATGTTCTGGTAAACCTTACCCATTTCGATGGTCTGCGGTTTAACGCTACGATCGGGATAAACCACACCGTTGATACAGAAATTACCATCGGAAGGAGTGCCATTCTCACCATAATCACCACCATAAGTCCAATATTTACGTCCGTCACTGGTTTTAGCGGCGAAGCCCTGGTCTACCCAGTCCCAAATGCAGCCCCCCTGCAATATGGGATATTTTTCGATGACATTCCAATAGTCCTGGAAGTTACCAAGACTGTTACCCATGGCGTGAGCGTATTCGCACAAGATGAGCGGACGTGTCATTTCTTTGTTTTGCGCATATTTTTCAATGCTCTGGGGAGAAGAGTACATCGGGCAATAGATGTCGGTGTTCCACTCCAATCCGGCACGTTCGTACTGGATGGGACGGTTATCGAGCATCTTCAATGTATTGTAAGTGACATAGAAGTTCAGTCCGTTTCCGGCCTCGTTGCCCAATGACCAGGTGATTACGCACGGATGATTTTTATCACGTTCGTACATATTCATGGTACGGTCGAGGTGGGCATTCATGAACAGCGGATTATTGCCCAATGTGCCGCCTACGCGCAGGTCGTATCCCATGCCGTGGCTTTCGATATTGGCTTCGTCAATCACATAGATGCCGTACTGGTCGCAAAGTTCGTAGAAACGTTCCTGTTGCGGATAGTGGCAAGTACGCACTGTGTTCACATTATATTTCTTCCAGAGTTCGAAATCCTTCAGCATAAGCTCTTCCGGAACATAATGTCCGGTGTATTCATTATGTTCGTGAACATTGACACCTTTCACGAGGATGGGCACACCATTCACAAGAAGCTGCTTGTCCTTAATCTCGACCGTACGGAAACCCACTTTGCAGCTGGTGGCTTCTATCACTTCGCCGTTCGTGCGTTTCAGGCTGATGACGAGTGTATAGAGACTGGGAGTCTCGGCCGTCCACTGTTTTACGCCACGAAGGGTTTTCTTGGTAAATTCCACTTCGGTCTGGTCGCCTTCCACACGGGTAGACGATTGGGTGACCTGTTGGTCTTCATTGTCCAGCAGACGATAGGACACTACATACGGAGATTTGATGTCGCTTTCGTTCGCAAGCTTCACTTTCAGCTTCAGGATGCCGTCTTTGTAGTAAGGATCCAGCGGAGTTTCTGCCTTAAAATCGGCAATGTAAATCTTAGGAGTGGCATAGAGATAAATATCACGTTCTATACCGCTGATGCGCCAGAAGTCCTGACACTCCAGATAGTTGGCGTCCGAGAAGCGGTGCACCTGGATGGCAATGATATTTTTGCCTCTCTTCACCATAGCGGTGACATTGAAGCGGGCAGGAGTCTTGGAATCCTTGCTCATGCCTACAAACTTACCGTTGATGTAATAGAAAGCGGCACCGCGCACACCATCCGCGCTCATGAAAATTTCTTTTCCATCCCAGTCATTGCCTACGGTAAATTCGCGGCGGTAGGTACCTGTCGGATTCCAATCCTTGGGCACATAAGGCGGATTGGGTTTGTCCCAATAAGGCTCGTAGCCCTTGGAACAGAACTCGTAAGGCTGATTGACATAAATAGGTGTACCGAAGCCTTGCAATTCCCAGTTGCCCGGTACGTTGATATCCGGCCAGCGGCTGACGTCCGTACGCACGTTCATAAAGTCCGTAGGCCGGTCGGCAAAATTCTCCACGTAGTTGAACTTCCACTTTCCATTGAGGGAAAGACGGTAGGTTCCGTTTGTCCGGTCATTGACGATGGCATCTTCTTCACTTACGTAAGAAGTGAATGTACTCCGGGGAGGCATTTTGTTGATGTGGGTCAACTTCGGGTTTGTCAACTGTTCGTAGCGGTCCTCCTGTGCCGGAAGGGCGAGGGGGAGCAATGCGAGGCAGGTGATGAAAGTCAGTCTTTTCATGAGCTATAGTGTTTTTTTTATTTCTTCTCGAATTTCACTCCGTCGCGCAGCCATTTTTCCAGTTCTTCTGTCCACTGGCGTTTGTAAGTGAAGTTGTCGCGGAACCCCCAGCCATGTCCGCCGATAGGGTAGACGTGCATGGACACAGGGACTTTCTGTTCGTTGAGGGCCAGAAAATAGCTGATGCTATTCATGGGAGGTACGGCTCCGTCATCAGCAGAGAGTACGATGAAGGCTTGTGGAGAACGGGCCGATACGCGGCGTTCAAGCGAATAAGCCTCTTCCAGTTCCTTCGTCGGGTTATTGCCGAGAAGGTTCTGGCGGGAACCTCCGTGGGTGATACCCGGCACCATGGAGATGACGGGATAAAGCAGGATTTGGAAATCCGGACGGGTCTCGTCACTACTGTAAAGGGTAGAGAGTGAAGCCGCCAGATGACCGCCTGCCGATGCTCCCATAACGCCTACACGATTAGGGTCGATGCCCCATTCTTTAGCGTGTCGGCGGATGATGCGGATGGCTTGCTCCGCATCGGAGAGGGGAACCTCGCGGTGTCCGTTCGGCATACGATATTTCAGAACGGCATAGGTGATTCCCTGTGTGTTGAACCAGGAGGCCATGTCGTGACCTTCATGGTTCATAGCCAGGCGGGCATATCCGCCGCCCGGACACATAAGGATAGTCATACCGTTGGGATTTGCCGGGCGATAGACCGTGACAGTGGGGGTGACAACGTTTGCCACGCGACCGCCATCCAAATCTTCCTGGTCACCTGTCAAGCCGTTTGTATTGGGAGCCCCGTTGGGCCATAAGGGGAACTCAACGGGCTTTTGAGCAGATAGTAGTGCTGACATAAACAAAGCTGTAAAAAATAGAATTACTTTCATTGTTATCTTTCTTATTTTGTTTTCATTGAGGCCTTAATAAAGTAGATTATCAGCAATGCGTAAGCGCCTAATGCCAGCACTTCGGACCAGGTGTTGTTTACCCAGGAATCGTTCACCAGATTGATGCCGCCAAAGCGTATTGCTGCACTGACTACCCCCATCAGGGCACCACCGGCAATAAAACCGGAAGCCAGCAGCGTACCCTTTTCACCGCGTTCTGCGTTGAGGGCAGCATCTTTGCTACGGCTTGTCACATACCAGTTGATGGCGCCGCCCACTACCAGAGGAACGTTCAGTTGTAACGGAATGAACATGCCCAGCGCAAATGCCAATGCCGGAATCTTGCAGAAAGTCAGGATAATGGCAAGCACGGCACCGATACCATATAGCAACCACGGAGCGTCTACGCCACTCATCAAAGGTTTGATCACCGCTGCCATCGCATTTGCTTGCGGAGCGATCAGATCACCACTGGTGAAGCCATAAGTTTTGTTCAGGATAATCATCACACCGCCTACGGTGGCAGCCGAAACAATCGTTCCGAGAAATTTCCATGTTTCTTGTTTGGCAGGTGTACTTCCCAGCCAGTAACCAATTTTCAAGTCGGTGATGAAACCGCCTGCCATTGACAATGCTGTGCAAACAACGCCTCCCATTACCAAAGCTGCCACCATGCCTCCCGTACCTTTCAGGCCTACTGCCACCATCACCACCGATGCCAGAATCAGAGTCATAAGCGTCATGCCCGAAACAGGATTTGTTCCGACAATCGCAATCGCATTGGCAGCCACTGTTGTAAATAAGAAGCTGATGCCTGCCACAAGCAAGATAGCCACAATCGTATGCAACAGATTTCCCTGCATGACATCGAAGTAGAAGAACAGGAACACCAGCAGCAGTGTCACAATAGAGCCGATAGCGATAATCTTCATGGAAATATCACGTTGTGTACGCTTCACACTGGCTTCCACATTGGACTTTCCGCCCATTTCTTTAGCTGCCAGTCCTACGGCACTTTTAATGATTCCCCATGACTTGATGATACCGATGATACCTGCCATGGCGATACCGCCGATACCGATGCTCTTGGCATAGTGGTTGAATATATCTTCGGGAGCCATACTGCCTACGGTAGCTACGATGTCCGGATTCCACTGGTTCAGCACGCTGTCGCCCCAAATCATAGACATGCCCGGAATGATAATCCACCATACGGCCAGTGAGCCGGCACAGATGATAGAAGCATACTTCAGGCCTACGATGTAGCCCAGACCGAGTACGGCAGCACCGGTATTTACCTTGAACACCAGTTTCGCTTTTTCAGCCAGCATTTCGCCAAAACCACATACACGAGTGGTGAAGTTCTCGTTCCACCAGCCGAATGTTGCCACAATGAAATCATATAAACCACCGATAATACCTGCCATCAGCAACGGTTTTGCCTGGCTTCCGCCTTTTTCGCCCGATACAAGCACCTGCGTGGTGGCTGTTGCTTCGGGGAAAGGATATTTGCCGTGCATGTCGCTGACAAAGTATTTACGGAACGGGATGAGGAAGAGAATACCCAATACGCCTCCCAGCAATGAGCTGATGAATACCTGGGTAAAAGTGACTGTGATTTCTTCCGGATATGTCTCTTGCAGAATATATAGGGCAGGCAGGGTAAAGATGGCACCTGCCACGATGACGCCGGAACTGGCGCCGATGGATTGGATAATGACATTTTCGCCTAACGCATTCTTACGTTTGGCAGCGCCTGACACGCCTACGGCAATGATTGCGATGGGGATGGCGGCTTCAAACACCTGACCGACTTTCAATCCCAGATAGGCTGCCGCAGCCGAAAAGAGGATAGCCATGGCAATACCCCACAACACAGACCAGAGGTTAACTTCCGGATACTTCTTGTCGGGGCTCATCAAAGGGTTGTAGACTTCGCCCGGTTTCAGTTCGCGGAATGCATTTTCCGGCAAACCGGTCAATTTCTCTTCTTCTTGTTTCATAGTTTCTTAATTACTTTTATGTTTATAGTTATTATGTCGCTCATTAATTGATTATTTTATCCAAATCAGCTTCAAAGAAAGCAAAAAAAAAGGAGAATTGAAAAATTCTCCTTTATTCTTATATATAAAGATGCTTATTTCGCATCTTTCGGTGTCATATCTCCTTCTACAAAGAGGCGCATCATTTCCGTTTTCGCATTTGTGCGCAAGGTGATGGACTTCTTGAAGTGGCCCGGATATTTGCCGGTACCGTTGTATGTAATCTTGACGGTTCCGGTTTTACCCGGCAACACGGGTTCCTGGGTGTATTCGGGTACCGTGCATCCACAGGACGCCACTGCCTGGTGAATTACCAGCGGAGCGTCGCCCACGTTGGTGAATGTGAATACACAACTTACAACCGGATCGTTTTCAGAAAACGTACCGAAGTTATGAGTTGTCTTATCAAACTTAATGTCAGCTTTCCCCTGTGCTGAAACATAGCCGATGCTCAGAACGAGCATAAACATATACAATGCAAGTTTTTTCATGTCTATTTCTCTTTTTAAGTTTACAACAGGGCAAAGGTAGTTCATTTTCGGAAAATTTATGTTTATTATGTGCGAAATAGTATTAAATCGGAAAATTAGACCATTTCATTTAAATATATTTCATTTTTGTGCCTACATTCGATAAGTAAAAACTGATCTCATCTGACTAAATCATTGCTTTTGCTTGCATTCGCCCGCTAAATAATGTACATTTGTACTTCGATCTACGACGAAGGACACCAACTTTTAATAATATGATAGATTATCAATTAAGTACCCGTCTGAACGGTAACCTGGCAATGACTTCTTGCTTTCATGAAAATAAAGCACTGCAAAAAGACACTACCTTATACAAATTTATATGGGCGCGCAGCGGCACCCTGAATGTTGCGATAGACCATATTCCGATGCGGCTGGAACAGGACGAAATTGTCTGTCTTACGCCCCTGCATCACATCGAGATAAAGGCTGTGGAAGGCGAATATCTCACTTTCCTGTTCAATAGCAATTTCTACTGCATCTTTGGCCATGATGATGAAGTGTCCTGCAACGGTTTCCTTTTTCACGGTTCTTCACAAGTGATGCGGTTAAAACTCTCTCAGGAGCAGTCGGACAATCTGAATGATATTGTCCGTATCTTCTGCCAGGAATCTACCGTTCGTGATAACCTGCAGGAAGAAATGCTGCGTATCATTCTCAAGCGCTTCATCATCACCTGTACCCGCATTGCCCGTGAGAGGTGTGGCGTTACTCCGGAACAGGAGAAAGCTTTCGACATCATCCGCCGTTTCTACATATTGGTTGACCGGTATTTCCGTGAAAAGAAGCAAGTGCAGGATTATGCCGAACTTTTATTCCGTTCTCCCAAGACACTTTCCAATCTGTTTTCTTCCTGCGGAGCCCCTTCTCCGTTGCGCATCATTCACGAACGGGTGGAGGCGGAAGCCAAACGGCTCCTGCTCTATACCCCTAAAAGTGCCAAGGAAATCAGCGAACTCCTGGGCTTCGATGATTTGTCCACATTCAGCCGCTTTTTCAAGAAAATGACGGGCGAAAGTGTGTCGGATTTCCGTAAATCGAACACAACGGGAAGTATTGCCAACTGATACGGCAGAATTGCCATTTCACACTCCGTCATAAACCCCGATTTTTGCATCAGGAAAATAAAGTAATTAATTAATGTAATAATCGTATGAAAACCAAATTACAATCAATGTTTGTGGCGGGCCTTACTTTGGCTGCATCAACTCAAAAGTTGGGTATCAATCTTATTCGTGTGGCCATTCTGGTTATTTTTGTTTGGATAGGCGGGTTGAAGTTCTGGAATTATGAGGCCGAAGGGATTGTCCCTTTTGTGGCAAACAGTCCTTTTATGAGTTTCTTCTATACGCATAGTGCTCCCGAATACAAGGAATACAAACTGAAAGAAGGGGAATTTGATGCCGTGAAGCATGAGTGGCATAGGGAAAACAATACGTATGGCTTTTCCCATGGGCTGGGCATTCTTATCATGACCATTGGCATTCTTACTTTTCTGGGCATCTTCTGGCCGAAAGTCGGTCTGGTGGGGGCGGGGCTTGCAATTATCATGACTCTCGGCACGCTGTCTTTCCTTGTCACTACACCCGAAGTATGGGTGCCTGATTTGGGCAGTGGCGAATCCGGTTTTCCATTATTGACCGGTGCCGGAAGATTAGTTATAAAAGATACAGCCATTTTGGCCGGCGCAATTGTTATATTGGCAGACAGTGCGAAGAGAGTACTGGAACAATTAAAAAAATAAAGAATATGAAAAAGTATGATGCTATCATTATCGGCTTCGGGAAGGGAGGGAAGACCCTTGCCGCCGAATTTGCAAAACGCCAGAAGACGGTTGCAGTAGTGGAACGTTCAAATCGTATGTACGGAGGCACTTGTATCAACATCGGTTGTATTCCTACAAAGACGCTGGTGCATCTGGCCAAGGAAACCCCGGCAAAGGCTGCGTGGGAAGAAAAGAAAGAGTATTACCGCCAGGCCATCGGCCGGAAGGAAGAAGTAACCGCTTTTCTGCGGGACAAGAATTATCATAACTTGGCCGACAATCCTCATGTGACAGTTTATACAGGTGTAGGTGCGTTTACCGGTCCGGATGTAGTGGAAGTCAGGACTGCGGAAGAAGTGATAGAATTGCAGGCACCGCAGATATTCATCAATACCGGAGCTGAGACTATTATACCTCCCATCGAAGGAATAAAGGATAATCCCCGCGTGTACACCAGTACTTCCATCATGGAACTGGAAGAACTTCCCGAACGCCTTGTGATTGTGGGCGGAGGTTATATCGGACTGGAATTTGCTTCCATGTACGCCTCTTTCGGCTCGAAGGTGACAGTGCTCGAAGGCTATCCTGAGTTGATTGGTCGTGAAGACAGGGATATTGCAGCCAGCGTACAGACGGCATTGGAGAAGAAAGGTATTGTTTTCCATCTGAATGCACGGGTGCAGTCGGTAGACGCTTCAACAGTGATCTATCAGGATGTTGCGACGAATGAGATCCATCATCTGGAAGGAGATGCCATCTTGCTGGCAACAGGCCGTCGTCCGAACACTTCGGGCTTAAATCTGGATATGGCGGGAGTAAAGGTGGATGAGCGTGGAGCGATTGTCGTGGATAATTGGTTGCAGACTACCAATCCCCATATCCGCGCCATCGGAGACGTAAAAGGCGGACTACAGTTCACCTATATTTCTCTGGACGATTACCGCATTATCCGTGAAGATTTGTTCGGTGCCGGAGAACGCCGCACGGATGACCGCGCCCCCGTCAGCTATTCAGTATTTATCGACCCTCCTTTGGCACGTGTCGGACTGAGCGAAGTGGAAGCGCGCCAGAAAGGACTGGACATAAAGGTAAATACTCTGCCCGTCGGTGCCATTCCGCGTGCACGTACGTTGGGTGAGACGGACGGATTGTTCAAGGTGGTGGTGGACACCCATACCAATAAAATATTGGGTTGCACCCTGTTCGGTCCGGAAACGAGCGAAATAATCAATATTGTATCAATCGTGATGAAAACCGGACAGGAATATACCTTCCTGCGTGATTACATCTTTACGCATCCCAGTATGAGCGAAGCGCTGAATGACCTGATGAATTTCTAACGGCACTCCCGAAGACCTTTCACCGGATGGAAGCCCCGGTTGTTTCTGAATAATGAATAGACCTCCGTGCTTCATCCGGCGGAAGAAGAAGCGATTACCGTGCGAACCATTACGACCTGCCGGAGATTAGAATCTATATCCTACGGTAAAGAAAGAAGCAAGGTTCTTGGGAGAGAATTTTTCAATGCCGGAGTTTTGCACAAGATTGTCCAGCTGATCGTTTACTTTAATCATACCCAATTGGAGTTCCGCTCCGAAGATGAACCTGTTATATTCAAAGTTAAGGCTGAACATGAATCCGGCATCGAAACGCTTGTTGCCCATATTGTTGTCAATCAGATTGCCGAAAGTGTCTAAACGGAATCTGTAGCCTCCTCTTCCGTGATGGATGCTACTGCTATAATCGTACTGCTCCTGTATCTCGCCCGACGTTTTGCCCCCCACGCCGTAGGCTATGTACGGACCGGCACTCAATGAGGCGCTGTGGTTCTTGCCGAGGTTGAGGCGGGCAGCCATCATCACAGGCAGTTGGATGTACAGTTCATTCATGTTTGCATTGCCTACGTACTCTACATCCTCGCGGGCACCTATCGACACGAAATTCAGTGAGGGTTGGAACACCCACGTGCGGCTGAGCTCATAGTTCATGCCGACACCTACTTTGTAGGCGATGCGTGTGTCGCTTTCTGCATTTTCTCCATAGAAGTTGGAGGTGCCGACTCCGGCTTTTACCTGAAAGGAAATAGGGGAGGATTGGGCGGTTGCTCCCGATGCTATGATTGCAAAGAAAATAGCGAGAATAGTCTGTTTCATTGTTTGAACCTTGTAAGGGATGATATTTATTTTGTCGCAAAGATATAAATTATATGATTACAAGCAATTATGTAGCCGAATTATCATTTAATAGAATTTTCTAATTAACCAATCTGTCAGACTGAACGGTAGCATAGGTTTGATGCGGGCGAAAAACACCTGTTCCCACGGTCCTACTTTGATGCGGAATGCCGGTCGGCGGCTGTTCACCAGTTTGCAGATGGCTTTTCCTAACTTTTCGGGATGTCAGCCGTTGTTTTCGGACTGCTCCACATTCTGCATCGTTTTCGTGAAGTTTTCTTTATATTGTGAATGGGAGAGGGTGGCCTCGCTCATCTGCCGTTGTGCAGTGAAACCTGTCCGGAAATCTCCCGGTTCGACAACGCATACTTGTATGCCGAAAGGCTTCACTTCCTGATAGAGTGCTTCGCTATAGCCTTCGATTGCAAATTTGGAGGCACTGTAAAAGGCTTGGTAGGGAACGGCAAGTACTCCTGCAATGGAACTGATGTTGATGATTCGTCCCCGTCCCGCTTCACGCATGGAGGGCAAGACGGCGGCGCACATACGGACAGTGCCTGTGAAATTGGTATTCATCTGGCGTTGTATCTCGTCTTCGGTAGTCAGTTCTATGGCTCCGCTGATGCCCATACCAGCATTATTGACAAGCACATCGATGCGTCCCTGTTCTGCCAGAATCGTTGATATGGCATTGGTGACGGATGCCGGGTCGGTGATGTCCAGTTGCAGCATCTTGAAGGGGGTATCGGAAACCGCTTTCCGGCTGCTACCATAGACGGTGTGGCCTTGCTCGGCCAACTGCGTGGCGATGACTTTTCCAAAGCCGGAAGAGGCACCGGTGACGAGGATTGTTTGCGGATGTTTCATGTGTAAAAAGTAGGCTCTCAGTAATTATTCTAAGATAAAAACACGTCCAAAATCTTTGTTGTTTCTGTTTTTTCTTGAGAACAAAGATACTGAAAAGCCTTGTACTTCAAAATACAGTATTTAAAGAAAAATAAATTTGTTTCCTTCCATACGGTTTTGAACCTCCTTCACTAACAAATGATTTCCCCTTCTTCGCTGATAAGCAGAATAGTAAGTTCTCCTTCGGGCAGTAACGGGGCACAATGCTGATGGCATAAGCTGAGCAGATGTCTGCAAAATGCATGCAGGTCGGCGGCGGAGAGCAAAGTCCACAGTTCGTGGGCCTGGCTGATTTCCTCAATCACGGCCTGTACTTTTTCACTACATCCGGCAGAACGGGCCATTTCCCGCAGGAAATCTTTGTCCATTGTCACCTGCTTGCTGTGAGTGTCCAGATCTCCTTCTGCCAGTTTCACGGCTTTTCCCATCATGATGCCTAAGGTTAGCGCTTTGATGTCTAATTCGGCGGCAATCTTCAGAGTCTCTCCGATGAAATTTCCGTAATGGATAAAAGCCTGTACGGGCAATTGAGGATAATGTTTCCGCACATATTTCTCGCTTTGGGCATCGGAGTTGATGACGATGCGCGGGCTTCCCGTAGCCCGTCCCACTTCCATTGATTTGCGGATGGAGTCGACGAATGCTTCCAAAGAGAGAGGCTTCACGATGCCGGAAGTTTCGATAATGGAAATGCCGCCTTCTATTCCTGGGCAGGGGGTGAGAGTGCGTCGGGCTATTTCTTCGCCGCCGGGGACGGATATGGTGATGGCATACGGATTGGCTTGCTTGGGTATTCCGATCCCTTCGAGGCACAGCTTTACATTGTCCTCAATCATCTTGCATGGAATGTCGTTGATGGCAGGTCCGCCTACTTCAAGTCCCAAACCGGGCATGGTGACAATACCTACGCCTTCGCCACCACAGATGATGATGTTGTAGTCGTCGGTGGGTGCGTCTTTGGGAACCGGATCATCCATGCGGAAGGGGACGGCGACGTTGACTCTGATCTCCATCCCGTTGGTGATGTCGGGGTCGTCACCGGCATCTTTGATGACGGAAGCGTTGGTTTCCATCATCCCATTGTCGTTCAGGAAATCGGCGTGGGGCAGGAGTTCCTGCTCTTCGACAGGGACGAAAATGGTTTCTCCGTTGGGGAGGGTGACGGGAAATTCTTTGGGACGCGGTTGGCGATAGGCGTTGAAAAAATCCCAGGTGGCGGCTACGGCAGCGGCAGCGGCACAGGTTCCGGTGGTGAGTCCGCTATGCAGGGGGTAGAAGTCGGGCAGGTATTTCTCGACCATCCGGCGCAGACCATGTTCACCATCTACGGGAATGAAGCTGGCGGGCGTGTCCGGGCAGCAGATGGCAAAGATACGGATGCCTTCTGCAAGAGCTGCTTCTACTTTCTCATTGAAACCTCCGGAGAGTCCGTTTTCTTTTATCAGTATGGCTTCGGGGTGCAATTTCTGCATCAGGAGGCGTTCGTTTTCACCGTTATGGTAGTAGTAAAGACGTTCTTTGGGGAAACCTTCGCGGGCAGCGAGGCGGCGTGAGTTTTCGCAGTCGAGGATGCGGAAGTAGCAGCAGGCGCTTTCCTGCCAGAGGGGCTTTAATGGGGCTATGCTCTGCACGCCGGTCAGTGCCAGTAAGATAAATATTTCCTGTTCGCGTATCTGCCGGATGGCATCTTTAAAGCTGCTGCACCAGGTGATGTTCTTTTCATCACGGGGCGGGTAGATGCGCTCGAAGCAGATGACGGGGAGGTCGAGTGTTAGGGATACCAGTTCTACGGTGCGGTGCAGTTTGGTGGCAAAGGGATGGGCAGCGTCGATTATCAGTGCTATGGAGTGTTTGCAGCAAAATTGTTCCATATCCGATTGGTCCATGATGCCTTGCAGGCGGTGGCCGTGGTGCATAATTACTTCTTGCTCGTCTTCTTTGGTGGAGTAGTAGAATGGTTTTCCAGCTTCTTCGAGGGTACGGGCGGCAATACGTCCTTCGGTGGTTCCACCTAAAATTAAAATCATAATTTAAATTTTTTAGTTATGTATGTTTAGTTGACAAGGGGATAAGTTGACGGGGGGGACAAGACCATGCGGAATGATTGCGGCAAATATTATATCTTACCATTACATCTGCCTCTTGAACCGTACTCAGGACTGCGGGCGTGATGTCTTGTTCGCTGCCCGGACCGATGTCGGCAACTATTATCTTAGGCTGTTTCATATAGTTTTTATTTCTAGCCTGCAAAGATACGTTCTATTCTTTAAACTTTAGGTATAAAAGGATGTAAAAAGAAGATATAAAAAAAGGCTACACCCTTTAACCAGGATGGTGTAGCCATCCAAGGCAAAGGGTGTAGCCCTGAGGGGGAAAGGGTGTAGCTATTTCAATAATGCCTCTATGTGCTCCATATGGAGCTTTCGGATAGCGGGCAGTTCGTCCCATCCCTGCATGCCTTGGGGGAGAAGCGGCAACTACTGAAGGGATGAGAAATAAGTTAAGTCAATGGAACGGAAAGTAGAAAGAGATAGCAGTAATTAGAACGCCCTTCCTTTGAATACGCTTGATTCGGATAATGGAATTACTTTGCCATCCAGTGACAACCTGTTCGAGTTGAAGTTCGGGTTGATGGTGACGGATGCGTTGTTGCTGCCGTGGGTCAATCTGATAGAAACTTGTGCGGAAATTCCGACACCTACCACATTGAAACTGCAATTAACGTTTCCTTTCTTATCTGTGGTTGTTTTGACTTCACCCACTCTGCCGTCTACCGTTACGCCACCTATACCGTTAGGACCAGCATAAGGACCGTTGAAAGCAACTTGAACAGATGCTTGCTCACCATTTAAAAGTACAAAGTTGGTGTTTGATGTAACGAAAGCACTTCGTCCTCTCTTAAATGTTACGCGGTCAGCCTCCAATACAAATTTTCTGTTGTTGATGGCTTGCACGGCATCGGCATACGCTTGTGCTTCTTCTCTTTTTTCCCTGGCTTTTTCTGCGTCACGCTGAGCTTTACGTTCTGCACGGCGATTTTCACTACTACTTTGCTGTGCATACATTGCCGTAGATGCACCTATGAAAACTAACATTATTAATGTGATAATCTTTTTCATAATTTCTTTTTTTATTGTTCTGTTTTACTCTAATCTACGAAATAAACAATCTGGAAATGAAAAAGATGCGAACGGTATGCTAAATAATATAAAGAAGAATATACCCGAACCGTCTCTGAGGCTGATAATAATTGTTTTCTCATAATCTGTTTTTTGCTTGTATCTTTCCGAAAAAGATTGTTCATTTGCACTATCTGGTTTATTCACTAAATTGTCTGCGCCTTATGAAAATCAATTGCTGGATGTTTTTTTCTTTGTTTCTGGGGATGGTAAGCTGTCAATCTCAAGACCGTACTTATACCGTGAATTGCATCGGACTGGATGCTCACGAAGGAGACACCCTCTACCTGTGGCGGTATGGTGCCGACCGTATGACGAGCGATAGGGATTATGGAAAAGGACCGCTGGATTCTGCCGTCATCAGAAACGGTCAGGTCATATTCTCCGGAAAGGAAGATACACTGCATCTTTACAGTATAGAGCATCGCCATAGCATGAACTTTTTCTATCCCGAAAGGGGAGAGTTGACGCTGACTAACGTAACCCCGCCGGAAATGCCTGTGCCGGATAAGAGTACCAATCCCCGTTCGCTGAATGTGCGCTTTTGGAAACTCTGGCATGAAGATCTCTTTCCGCGTGAAGAGACCCGGAAGTTCGTATTTGATAATGTGGGCAATGCTATGGGATGGATGGTCTTTGACCGTTGGGCGGAAATATATCCGGATGAACTGGAAAAATTATATCAGAACAGTAATCCGCAGATGCGGGACAGTACATCGGTACTGATAGGACTGAAACGCATGCTTGATGGAACTCGCAATATGATGCCCGGAGATGATTTTATTGATTTCAGGCAGGTGGATTATGTGGAAAAGGACAGTGTGCAGTTCTCGGATATTGCAGGAAAGGGACAACCGGTATGTTTGTTATTCTGGTTGCAGGATGGGATAGACAGTGTTCGTGCAGAGTTGGATGATTTGCGGAAGCATTATCCGGATGTTCGGATAGTGATTATTGCCTATAGACACCAGGAGCCGAAGCTAAAGGAGTTTGCCACCGAATTGATGGATAAATATCAGGCGACTGTCTTGGACGACAGCCGCCGTTTAGAAGAAAGTGTCCGCTGGAAATATCGTATTTATGCTTCTTTCAACTATGAATATTTGTTTGACGAACAAGGGAAACTGATAAAAATGAAACCTGTATTATAATGAATTATAATAGGCTTCTGCTTTTGCCAGTGTTTCCGGTTTCCCTACATCGAACCAGTTTTCACTATCTATGGGGTACCCCTGTATATGTGCTTGGGGACAGATATCCACGTAAAATGGAATTATAGAGAATTTGCCTGTCCAACGTTCGTTTTCCATATAATGAAAGATGGAAGATGAAAGGACATGGACACAGCCGAAAGCCTGCAATTGGAAATGATTACCGGAGTAGTCAAGTTCTTTGGGAAGTACTTCGCCCGTAGAAAGATTAGTCCAGCCGCAGAGGCGATTATCTTTATCCATCAGCAGGTAGCGGGAGGTTTGCCGGTGATTGGTGAGCAGGGTGGCGTCTGCATTACTTTCTAAATGGCGATGATAAAAGGCGTTAAGGTCTAAATCTGTCAGGATGTCGGAGTTATGTATAAGAAAAGGCTCGTTGCTCTCCAGCAGAGGACGGGCTTTTTTAATTCCACCACCGGTATCCAGCAATTCACCCCGCTCGTCGCTGATATGGATATCTGCACCGAAATTATCATGAGCGCGGAGGAAATCTATGATCTGTTCGCCAAAGTGGTGGATGTTTATGGTGATGTCATTAAATCCGGCATCTTTCAGCCGGAGGATGACACGTTCCAACATGGGCTTGCCTGCGACGGAAACAAGAGCTTTGGGCATATTATCAGTCAGCGGGCGAAGGCGGGTGCCGAGGCCTGCGGCAAAAATCATTGCTTTCATTGTTGCTTTATTTAATAAGTGATGAGCTACAGGCTACGAACTATAGGTTCTGTGCTGTAGCTTGTCACCCGATTAGTTTCTTGCTTTAAAGGTCTGTTCTATATTCTGTTCCCTATGGATAAGATTTACCTGTACTCCGAACTGCTTGTTCAGATGTTCTGCCAAATGCTGTGCCGAATAAACGGAACGATGCTGACCGCCTGTACATCCGAAACAGATGGAGAGGTTCGTAAATCCGCGTTCCATATACCGCTTTACCGAAGCATCCACTAAACCATAGACATGTTCGAGGAAAGTCGTTATCTCCCCGTCGTCCTCAAGGAAACGGATAACAGGCTCGTCAAGTCCGGTGAAAGGCTTGTAGCGGTCGTACTTGCCGGGATTATTCACTGCGCGGCAGTCGAATACGAAGCCCCCCCCGTTTCCGCTGGAATCTTCGGGAATACCTTTTTTATAAGCAAAGCTGGTGACCTTCACAACAAGGCGGCGCTTTTGCAAATCGTCGGTGAATTGTTTCAGTTCAGTAAGCTCCTTCAGCACGTGGCAGAGATAGGGATATTCCGGATATGGTTCTTGTAACAACTGGCGCAGGTTCTCAATAGCAAAAGGTACGCTTTGAATGAAGTGCGGCTTCTTCTCAAAGTAACCACGGAAACCGTAAGCACCCAATACCTGCATGGTACGGAACAGTACGAAGTGGCGCAACTGGGCATAGAAGTACTTCTCATCCACGGGCTGGTATTTGCACAGCGAGTCAAGGTATTCTTTCAGGAGCTCTTTGCGC
The DNA here is from genome assembly GCA_905215555.1 of uncultured bacterium. Classification (GTDB taxonomy): domain Bacteria; phylum Bacteroidota; class Bacteroidia; order Bacteroidales; family Bacteroidaceae; genus Bacteroides. The sequence goes on along the minus strand of CAJMQU010000021.1, from coordinate 45,812 downwards.
AGACTGTCGGGATAATTCGCCTTGGCTTGCCACAGGAAAGAGGCCACATCATAGTAAACAGGCCCTTTGCGTCCGCCTTGGAAGTCGATGAGCCACGGCTCACCATCTTTAATCATCACGTTGCGGCTTTGGAAGTCACGGTACATGAAAGTTGCCGAACTGCTGCGCATCAACACATCCGCCATCTTTTGGAAATCGTCTTCCAGGCGGTCTTCCTGAAACTCCATGCCGGTTGCTTTCAGGAAACAGTATTTGAAATAATTCAAATCCCACAAGATACTGCGGCTGTTGAATTCCGATTGCGGATAACAATAAGAAAAGTCCATCCCGTCCGCACCGGAGAATTGTACGGCAGGCAACAGACGCATGGTCTTGCGCAGGAGTTGCTTTTCTTCTTCATCGAACACGCTCGTTTTGCGCCCTTTCTCGATGGCGTTGAACAGGAGCGTGTCGCCCAGGTCTTCTTGTAGATAGAAAGCGTCGTTCTCACTCTTTGCCACGACTTCCGGTACGGGTAATCCTTTCTTCCGGAAATGGTTTGCCATATAGAGGAAAGCCTGGTTCTCTTCGAGGGAGGTTCCGCTGACACCGATAAGTGTAGGTGTACCTGTCAGGCGGAAATAACGGCGGTTGGAACCGGATGAAGGAAGTTCATCAATGGCTTCCGGTTCGTGTCCGGTATAAGCACAATATAATTTCTTGAGTTCTTCGGTAATCATAGTAATTTACTTTTATTTGGGCAGCTAAGGTAAGGGTTTTGGGGAATATATACTACCTTTACGGGAAAGAAATTCTGTTAACTCAAGTACGTATGATGAGGAATATTCCCCAGTTCCTGATAACGGCACCCACTTCGGGCACGGGGAAAACCACTGTCAGCCGATTGCTGATGGCATTCATGGTGGAGACCGTGTTCCGAAAGATGATGTCCGCATTGAGGCAAACGGGTATATGGATGGATTGAACACCGTTGGAGATACAACGGCAGGGATGGAGTGAAGAGAGGGCAGTCGTTTGCATACAAAAGAAGGAAGATTAACTATTAACTATTAATTTAGGTGTGTTAGGGCGCAGCTTTAATAATTAATATTTAATAGTTAATATTTTTCTTCTGAACACCCACAGACTGAGCAGAAAGTATACAAAGACCTGTATCCACAGTGTTATCATTTCCGGACGGATATCTGCCATGTCTCCACCCATCGAATTCAGTTTGACGAAAGCCAGTACGGCAGGAGCGGCCGGAAATACATAGTGTGCAGCTTGCCAGTACCAAGGCATCAGTTCGAGAGGATAGGATACACCGGAAAGGAAAATATATCCTACGGAGAAGAAAGCGATCATTAGTAAGGGGGCTTCAGAGTCGGTGAAATAACGTGATGCCGCCAGTCCGAAGAAGCTCGTCCCTAGGAGAAAAGGAATCATCATAGTGATAATATCCCTGCCTTTTCCGATGTTCGGAATACTGAAAAAATGGGGAAGCAAACCTAACAGGAACAAGGCAAAAATGAAATATAGCATTACGTAGACAAAAGTTCTCCCGGAAACATTGTATAATGCTCTGTGCCAGGCAGTACCGGAGGAAATGTTTTGAGTAGGGGAGGCTGTGTTTTGATTTCCACCTGCCACTTCTCCCTTCGGGTATTCGCTTCCTTCCGGCTCCTCTGTTTGCTGGAGAAGAATGACCTTTCCGGAGGTGGAGGAGAGTTGAGACCGTTTGGGGGAGGTTAGTAAACGGCTTTTCTCTGCTTCTTCGCCCGTAATCATTCCTATCACCATCAGTAATGTCTGAAAAATGATAATAATCATAACAGCGGGAATCAGATACGAACCATATCCCTCTGTGTAGTTATAGAGAGCCGTTCCCGATACATTGACAGGTGCGGATGAGGTGACTGCAAGCACCCCCTGGGGAGGTAGAAACACGGCGCCTTCCGCACGATGGACATCGTTGACGGCAAGCATTACGCGCGAAGAAGCCTCCTGCAAATTCTTAAAATTCAGGAAAGCATCTGTGGCAGCATAAACACTGAATACAGATTGTTCACCCCGGCCCACGCGTGCATCAAAGTCCGCGGGAAGATAGAGGATTCCATCTACTTTACTTTGTTTCAACCACTCTTTTGCTTCAAGATAATTGGGTGTCAGCGCATAGACCGACGCTTGCGGAGTAGCATTGAGCAGACGGATATATTCGCGGCTCAGGGCGGAATGCGAATTGTCGACCACGGCAACAGGAGTTTTCCGCACAAGGTTGGGGGCGTACATCAAGTTATAGAGAAGTCCGTAGGCAAAGATACCGCCTATCAAGACTAAGAGTATAGCCGGATTGGTGCTGATGGCACGCCATTCGCGTGAGATGATATCTGATAGTGAAAGAGGGGCTGTATTATTCGCCTGCGTATGTGGCTCAGCTTCTCCTTCGTGTTTCAATATCCAACGCCTCAGCCTCGGCAATATCAGCAATGCCAGCAATGGGAAAAGCAGAAGTATAGCTGCCGATTGCCAGTAATATCCGAACCCTGAGTCAAAATACAGCATCGACTGCGCTATTTCAGTGAAGTGGCGTACTGGAAAGAGATAGGATGCCGCGTGCACGGGCGGATACATACTCGTCACGGGAAAAGTGACACCGGAAAGGGTAGCCCCAAGCGAACCGACCATGGACACGATACTGATGATATAAGCAATCCGCGGAAAGGTAGAGAATATGAACACTGCCAATGCCTGTGTGGCAATAATAAATAGCACCGTCAGTAGGTTCATCATCAGCAAACTTCCCTGAAAAGGTATGTGCAATACACCGTACAGTACATAATTGGCCAGTATGCCGATAACAGAGAAGATGAATGTATAAGGCAACAATTTGCCAACCACGGCGGTCAGGATATTTCCCCGTGCTGTTGTCATCCACTCCTGTGCCGTATAGAATTTCAATTCACTCCCTACGGCATAGACCGTCATCAACAAGATGAGTATCTGAAACAGGACATAGAAGAAGGGCTGGCTCAGATAAACGGAATAGTCCAGATCCGGATTGTAAAGCGGATGCATACTGGATTGCACAGGCAGGAGAAATGTCGTTATCTGCTCCTGATTGACACCCAGAGATACGGCTTTCATGGCAATAGGAGAGAGTGCGACGGGGGCCAGTGCCGTCTCAAAAGCCGCCATCAACTCGCTGCCCACAGAGAGGAGGGCATAATGGTAGTAATAAGAAAGTGTGGCATCCATCCCGGTAGTGGCGCGTTGTTCAAAGCCGGTGGGGATGGACAGATAACCATAGATTTCTTTACGTTGCACAGCTTCCCGCGCAGCAGCCTCATCGCTGAAATGCCGCGTGACGCTGAAGGTGGGTACGGCAGCGATGTTTCGTGCTATTTGCCGGGATGTGGCGGTGTTGTCCTTATCGACAATGCCGACAGGAATGTTTTCCATCTGCCCGCTGCCGAAGATGGTAGCCATGAAGAACAGGCAGAACAAGGGCAGCACGAGGCATACACCGAGGTAGAGCCTGCGGGAGGTCATACGCTGCCATTCACGGCGAAGTACATTATATAAAGGTTGTTTCATAGGGCAAATTCTTTAAACTATCATTTATTATTAACCGTCAGCAGCACCGACATCCCTGGGCGTAAGCCCTCCACAGGCTGTGTCGGGCGGGCGTGTATCTCGAAGGTCTGCATATCATAGCTGCCCGTCTGTTTGGTCGATTTCCAGGTGGCAAAGCTGCCCAGCGGACTGATATAATAGATACAGAACTCTACATTCTTTTTACCGATAGCAGGAACATCTGCACGGAATATACCGTCCATCTTGAATTGCGGCATCAGGTCTTCACGTACGTTGAGCACGACGTGTGCATCGTCCATGACGACCAGATTCATGATAGGTGTGCCCGGGGCGACGAGTTCTCCGCGTTTGGGAAATATAGTTGAAATCTGTCCTGCCTCCGGTGCCGTCAGTCGTGCATCGACGAGTAAGGACGATACTTCATCGACCGTGCTGCGAGCTGCCTCCACCATGCTCCGGGCAGAGGCACGGTCTTCACTTTGTGCTCCGTCCACTGCCATCTGGTATTGTTCGTAGGCGGCACGCTCGGCTGCCTGTGCGGCACGATACATGGCTTCTACTTCATCCTTCCGTTGCGAGGTGACGACACTGTCCTTATATAATGTAAGGATACGCTGGTAAGTTGTCTGTGCCAGTGTCAGGTCGCTCTTGGTCTTGTTCCAAAGTTGCTGGGCGGTGGCGATGATTTGTCGGCGTGTGCCGGCATCTATTTTTTTGTTTTGTTCCTGTGCCACTTGCTCCAGGGCATTCACCTGGCGGTACTTGGCTTCTATGGTCGGACTGTTGATGACGACAAGCGTATCGCCTGCCTTTACCCAGTCGCCTTCGCGTACAAGGAATGAATCCACACGTCCCGGCAGTTTGCCGCTGATGCGGATTTCGGTGGTTTCTATCTGTCCCTGGAGTACAAGGGGCTGATGGCTCATGAGTACCATTCCCAGAATGGAGACGAGTATGGTGATTGCCAGTATGATGACAAATGCAGTGCTGATGTTTTTTTTTGAAAATTCCATAATTTTAAAAGTTTGGGTTTATACTTTTCTCATTCTTCATTAAAATACTTCTTGAATTGTTCCGGTGTGCCACAGAGGGCTAACAGATTCATTAATGTTATGTCATATTCGTAATAGGCTGCCAGGCGGGCCACTCGGGCGGCGGCAAGCATTGTTTCCGCATCCACTACCTCGGTACTGGTTGCCATGCCTTCGGTGAAGGATTTCTTGCGGATGCGTACCAGTTCTTCACTCAAGGTGATGGTAGAGTTTAGGGCGCGGACATTATCCTGTGCTTTTTGCAGTCCGGTGTACAGCTTGTCTATGCCTACCGTCAAATCATCCTGTGCCTTGTCTTTGCCCAGTGCGAGGGTCTGTTCGGCAATGCGGGACTGGCGTATGCGTTTTTCCCGTGCCAGTCCGTCGAAGATATTCCAAGTGAAACCTACACCGATGATGGTACGCGGAACAAGGTTGCTCTGTATGCCGTGGGCGTAAAGCGTCTGCTTGCCGAACAAGGCGATGTCCGGCAGATATCCGCTTTGGTCTATCCGCAGTTGTTGCTTGGCAATGTTTTGCTGTAACGACAGCTGGTTCAGGATGTAGTTGCCTGTTCGCATTGTTTGCACGAATTCCTCTTTCATCGGAAGTGTGGTATTGATGAAGAGAGGGGAGGTCGGTTCTATGCGGCAAGTATCTTCCATATTGAGTAATGTGCGTAAAGCGCTTTCTACAACGGTGACTTCCTTCCGGGCGGCTTCCAGTGCCCGCCAGGCTTCGTCCATATTTACTTGTGTGAAGAGGCGCCCGGCTTTGTCAATCATTCCGGCAGCTTCCAGTTTGAGGGCATTTTCATAGTGTTGCTTCAAACTGTTGTAGGTGTCCTGACGTACTGATACGACTTCGCGGGCCAAGCTGAGGCCGTAATAACTTTCGGCTAGCAAGGTTCTTTGTGTGGCATCGGTTTGTGCACGGTTCTCTTGGGCAATGTCAATCATTCGGTTTCCTATCTTGCTTGCCCTTACACGTTTTCCACCGGAGAAGACTATCCATTCGGCTGTCAGTCCCACGCTGGTCAGGTTTCGGGGAGCAAGGGGAAAGGCAAGGGTATAGCTGCCTATCTGGTCCAGTATGCCGCTGATGAACTGGTCGTCCGGTACAATGGTGTGTACAAAATCCTTTGCTGGGTCGGTGAACTGTGAGAGGGGTTGTTTCACTTCTATCTTTTCGGACATGTGAACGTAAGTACCCGCTCCTTGCAGGCTGGGATACCACAAAGCGTTCAATTTATCCCTTTCCGCACGGGCTGTTTCAATGCCTTTGTCGGCAATCTTCAGACTTTGATTGCTTTTTTGCAGCATTTGTAGAGCGTCATCGTAGCTGAGGGAGAGGGGTTGAGGCGTGTGCGGAGTGTTGCCGGCGTTTTGTGCCGCCACGGAAAGACTCGCTCCCAACAGGGCGATAAATAAGATTTGTTTCATATGTTAACTGGTTCGTTTAGGTTATAATAGTGATATTTATCTCAAACACTCCTTTCTTTTTATTGTTCAATCTTTCCTCGTTTTTGCTGTTTTTGGGGGATAAGGAATGAGTTTCTATTGTGCTTGCCCTGAATCGGAATTTTGCACTATCTTTGTTCCCGTTAAAACAAATTATATGGAGAAACTTCATCCTATTATGTTTGCCGGGACAGGGAGCGACGTGGGCAAAAGTATTATTACAGCCGCTTTCTGCCGCATATTCCGTCAAGACGGTTACTGTCCGGCACCATTCAAGGCACAGAATATGGCACTCAATTCCTACGCCACACCTGAAGGGTTGGAAATAGGCCGTGCCCAAGCCGTTCAGGCCGAAGCTGCAGGTGTGCCCTGTCATACGGACATGAATCCTTTACTGTTGAAACCCTCTTCCGACCAGACCTCACAAGTGGTGCTCAACGGTCGTCCCATCGGTAACCGTGATGCTTACGATTATTTCCGCGTTGAAGGCCGTGGTGAGTTGCGTCGCGAAGTCTGTGCCGCATACGACCGTTTGGCTGCCCGCTACAATCCTGTGGTGATGGAAGGCGCCGGAAGCATTTCCGAAATAAACCTGCGGGATATTGATTTAGTAAATCTTCCTATGGCACTGCATGCCGGAGCGGACGTTATCCTTGTGGGAGACATCGATCGGGGCGGAGTTTTTGCCAGTGTCTACGGTTCGCTTATGTTGCTCCGTCCTTACGAACGGGAGCGTATAAAAGGTATTCTTATCAATAAGTTCCGTGGCGATATCCGCTTGTTCGAGTCTGGCATTAGAATGCTCGAAGAACTTTGCGGTATCCCGGTGGTAGGGGTTGTTCCTTATTATAAGGATATATACATCGAAGAAGAAGACTCTTTGGCTCTTGCCACAAAATCCGTGCAGGCCGAACAAGGCAAAGTAAATATAGCCGTTGTTCTGCTGCGCCACCTTAGTAACTTTACCGATTTCAATGTACTGGAACGTGACCCGCGTGTTCACCTCTTCTATACCAACAACACTGATGAACTCGCGAAAGCCGATATTATCCTTTTGCCCGGCAGTAAAAGTACCCTTGCCGATTTGCATGAATTGCGCCGCAACGGTGTGGCACAGGCCGTCATTCGTGCCCACCGAGAGGGCGCTGTGGTTATGGGCATTTGTGGGGGATATCAAATGATGGGGCAGGAAGTTTGCGACCCCGACCATGTGGAAGGAGAGATAGCACGTCTGCCGGGATTGGGACTTTTGCCTGTCAGTACCCATATGACAGGTGAAAAGGTAACCCGACAGGTCCGCTTCCATTTGAATGAAGAATTAAAAATGAAGAATGACGAATCGGGCTGCTCTGCCAGGCCGGATGGCCATTCTCTATTCCTTATTCCTCATTCTTCATTTCTCGACGGTTATGAAATCCACATGGGCACCACCGTTCCCACTCACGGTGCACCAGTCTCTCCGCTGAATCTTCTGGAAGACGGGCGCACCGACGGTTATTGGGTCGACCGCACTTGTATGGGAACTTATATTCATGGAATTCTCGACAATCCCTCGTTCATCGACTTTCTTCTGGAACCTTTCGCCGATAAACTTGCTGATGCCGGGAAATCTTTTGATTATCATCAATTCAAAGAAGAACAATACGATAAACTTGCCGACCATGTACGTAACCATGTCGACTTGCCGCTTATCTATAAAATACTGACCACTCATGATTGAAGGACACGGAGACGACTCCTATAAATATCAGCGACTGATAACTGCTAATTTCAGTTCCAATGTTTACAGCAAAGTAAACCTTTCAGCATTGAAAGCCCACTTGTGTGCGCGGATTGATGCCATCGGGAACTATCCCGAACCGGAACCCTATACGCTTGAATCCCGCCTTGCCACCGGATATCATCTGCCTGCCGATGCTGTTTGTGTGACAAACGGTGCCATTGAAGCCATCTACCTCATAGCACAAACTTTCCGCGGGACGAATACTGCCATTCTGCAACCGACCTTCAGCGAATATGCCGATGCCTGCCGCATGCACGGGCACCGGGTTACTGCAATCTATCAGCTCCCTGCGCCGGAAGACGGATACCGCCTGCCGGAAGAGATACGTATGCTCTGGCTTTGTAATCCTAATAATCCGACAGGGACAGTGGCCGGTAAAGAGTATCTGAGAGAATTAATCAAGCATAATTCGCAAGTCTGTTTCATCATTGATCAGTCTTACGAATATTTCACCTTGCAACCGTTGTTCACACCGAAAGAGGCTGCGGAATATCCGAATGTGTTATTGCTGCATTCCATGACCAAGCGATACGCAGTTCCCGGCTTGCGCTTGGGATATATCACGGGGGATTCAGGACTGCTCAACCGCCTGCGCACTCACCGTATGCCCTGGTCGGTTAATCAGCTTGCCATCGAAGCCGGACTCCATCTTCTGGAACAGGATGTTCCCAATCCTCTGGATGTGCCTGCTTATTTAAAAGAAACAAAACGCTTGCGTAATGCTTTGGAGTGTCTGGGTAGTCTTGAAGTATGGGCGACAGAGACACATTTCATGCTGGTTTGCCTCCGTTCCGGAAAGGCTGCTGCATTGAAGGAATATCTTGCCAACGAACATGGTATTCTTATTCGTGATGCCTCCAATTTTGAAGGATTGGACGGACGCTTCTTCCGCATCGCGACTCAGACACCGGAAGAGAATGACCGTCTTGTGCGGGCGATAGGGCAATGGCTTGAAATTTAATATAGATGTAATGGAAGATATTCTCATAATTTTAGGCGTTGCCTTTCATCTCAATCTGTCGCTGCTTGTGGCTTGGCTGCTCGACCGCCAGCTGGGTGATCCTACCTGGTTGCCTCATCCTGTTGTAGCATTCGGTAAGATGATTTCTTGTGCCGAACATCTTCTGAATAAGGGGAAATGCCGACGATTGAAAGGTGCACTCGTTGCCACTTTACTTGTTCTTATCGTTTATTTCGCAACTTTCTACCTGCTTCGCTGGGCTGCTGCATTCTCTCCGGGCATGATTTTGGTATTGCAGATACTTGCTATCTTCTTCTGCCTGGCAGGTACTACCCTTATTCGTGAAGTCCGCATGGTATTCGAGGCTGTAGACCGCTCCCTGGAAGAAGGCAGGACACAAGTTGCCCGTATCGTGGGGCGTGACACTTCCAGACTGTCCGCTCAGGAAGTGCGTACTGCTGCTCTCGAAACTCTGGCAGAGAATCTGAGCGATGGCGTGATTGCTCCCTTGTTCTGGTATATGCTTTTGGGGGTTCCCGGTATGCTTGCCTACAAAATGGTGAATACGCTTGATTCTATGATTGGCTACCGCAACGACCGCTACCGTGCTTTTGGTTGCTTTGCCGCCCGCTTGGACGATGTGGCAAATTACATACCAGCCCGTCTGACTGCCATGCTTATGATACTGGCCGTCATCCCCCGGACTCGTGAAAATACTCCCTTGTATCTTGTTTCCGGAAACGATTCCCTCCAACCGGGCGGATTTTTGTATCTGCTGAAGTTTGTCGGCAAATACGGCAACCAACACGCCAGCCCTAACTCCGGTTATCCCGAAGCTGCCCTTGCAGGCATTCTGGATTGCCGCTTCGGTGGCCCGCACAATTATTTTGGTGAGGAAGTGTGGAAACCGTATATAGGCAGTAACGGTAGGATTTTGACTACGGAAGACATGCAGATTGCAATCCGCATCAATCTCCGCGCCGAAGGGATTATGATAATAATCCTGATGATGACTGCCACTTTCGCCTCTTTTATCATTTAGTTATTCACGATTTTTGGCTTTTCAGGAAAAATTGAATATATTTGCCACGTATGCGGTGAATGGCAACACAAACACCACACAGCACGAAACAAACAAACTTCATGAGAAACTTATTGAAATATCTCATTCTCCACATGCTATGCGTTGGATATCTTGTCCCTTTAGCAGCAGGAGAAGATAATCCGGCAGAAACCAACCGTAATACTCTGTTAGATGAAGTGATATATCCCTTTCACGACAGTATGGGATTCGACTATCTGACCAAAGAAGAAAGCGAAGCCGTCCACGTGGATAGCATTCTCAATTATCTGGAATCCACCAAGCAATATAGAACTTATTTTGAACTGGAACGAGTACTCATCAAGTCGTATCTCTTCCGGGGAGAAATCCGTCTGGCCATTGTCTGGAGTGAACAGATGTATTCAAAGGCGAGTGTACTCTCTCATTCCTTGGGAATGGCTCTTGCCTTGAATGCCATTGGTGAAGTCTATTCCTATACCGGACGCAATAAGGAAGCCGGTGCCGCCCATATGCAGTCATTGGAGATGTTCGACCGGATGCATGGTGAAGAAAAGCATGTCCGTATGCTGTTGGTGGAACTGATAGAATACAATCTGCGTATCCGCAATTACCGTCAGGCTGTGCATTTCATGACCCGTCTGAACCGTTTCCCTACGGATCAGATTTCCGGTCAGGAGCAGGCTGTGCGGCATATATTCAATGCCTATTGCCAGCTACTTAATGGTTCTGTGAAGATAGCCCGCCAACATTTGGATGCAGTGGAGCCGTTAAAGGATAAATTGGTGCCTGGTATTAAGCAGCATCTTCTGATAGCGGATGCCATGTATTGGGAACGGACTGGGGAGTATGAAAAGTCCCTGGCTACGTATGATGCCTTTTTGAATACCGGTTATGCAGAAATCAATAGTAGCTTGTATAAGGAAGTATTGCAGGACCGGGCGGATCTGCTCGTGAAGATGGGGCGTAAAGAGGAAGCGTATAAACAGTATGGCAAAGTATTTTCCTATATCAAATCATCGTTCGAAAAGAATTATCCTAAAGAAATAGACCAACTGACTACCCGTTTCCAAGCCGATCAACTGACCTATCAGAATGAGCGTGACCGTTTGTTTTCCTATCGTCTTTATCTGGGAGGCATCGTGGTCTGTACGCTTACTTTGCTCCTCTTCCTGTATCTCAGTTGGAAGAAGATATTCCGCCTGAAGGAGTCGAAGCGTTCGCAAGAAGTGATGATACAAAAGGCGGAACGGGCCATTCAGAAGAAAAATATGTTCCTTTCGAATATGAGTCACGAAGTCCGCACACCGCTCAATGCCATTGTAGGTTTCTCGGCTGTGCTGGCGTCGGATGATGATTCGTTTGATGAAGGATCGCGCAAGGAGTTTTGTGAAATTATTAAGGTCAATTCTTTCCAGCTTCTGAAATTGATTAATGACATCCTTGATTTTTCTGATTTTGAGAGTGACAATATCACATTCAAAATCCGCCCTTATGATGCAGTGAAGCTTTGTAAAGAGGCTACGGAAACTGTGGCCGCTTCCCGCAGACTAGAAGTTGAGCTTCGCTTTGATACTGAACTTTCAGACTTGATGATAGAAACGGACGACGCCCGTCTCCGCCAGGTTCTGATTAATATATTGGTGAATGCCACTAAGTTTACCAAAGAAGGTTCAATCGTGTTGAAGTTGGAACTGTCCGACTGCAATACAGCCTTCTTCTCCGTAACTGATACGGGTTGTGGTATTCCTTTTGAAAAGCAGGGTGTGATTTTCGAACGTTTTGAGAAACTGAATGACTTTGCGCAGGGAACAGGTTTAGGGCTGTCCATCTGCCAGTTGATTGTGAGTCATATGAAAGGGCGGATATGGGTGGACGGCAACTATACACAAGGCGCCCGTTTCTGTTTTACGCATCCGTTGAAGTATAAATCTAAAGCGGAGGACGTTGTATCATGAAACATTTCATAATCACACTGCTTTGTTTGCTGAACTTGTATGCTGATAGCCTGCATGCGGAAGATGCCCATGCTCAACAATATCAGGATAGCATCATGGGCATTGCTCAGGCTATGCCGAATACGCTTGCCAAATTGAATTATCTGCGTGACATGACCCACAGGCATCAGTATGCTCCCTATAACAAGACTTTTTCAACTGCTTTATATGAGGAAGCATGTATACAGAAAAATACAACTTATGAGAATCTGGGTGCTTATTATCTGGCCTCTTGCTATGATAAACTGCATGATCCGGACAGTCTGACATATTGGGTGAATAAGCTGAAAGAATATGCCCCTGAAGTGGGAACTTACGATTATTATCTGGAACAAAAAGCTGCCGTCAGCCGTGCCCTGGCCTCTAAAAGACAGATTGAAAAGGCTGTATATGTGGCAAAGGAAGCATTGGAAGAGTCTCTGAAACATCATAGTAATAACGGTGAAATTGCATCATACAACAGTTTGGGGTGTGCTTATGGGGTATCTAGCAGAGTGGATGAAGCATTGACCATCTTTTTGAAAGCCTATCAGCGTTTTACTTCCCAAACTAAGCCCAGCCTACGTGTGGATATTCTTTCGCGTATAGCCCAGGTGTATGGAAATTCGGGAAGAGACAGCCTGAGAGTGCTTTATTTGCAACAAATGGATAAAGAATTGCAGGAAGTAGTAAAACGTGAACCCGAGGCACGGAAGAATTGGAGTAACTTTGAAATTGACTGTCAGATAAAGTACGTTCTTCTGTCTATGAATAAGGGGGACTTTCATATTGCACAGGAGCATATAGACAAGGCTAAAGCATTGTTGGAAGACCATGTTGATCCTGTTTTCTGGCTCAACATACAGCTTGTGCAATTACAATTTTATGCCCGTACGAAGGAATATGATAAAAGTATCGCATTGATAGATGAGGTGACGCCTATCGTACTTAATCATTATGTATCTACTTTTGCTACACTGATTAATTACAAAGCGTCTACTCAGATAAATAAGGGCGATCTTGACGGGGCCATTGAAACAAGGCGCTACTTGATACGGGCACAGGACTCTCTAGATAATGCTTTCTCTGCAAACCAATTGCAGCAGATGAAGGAAATCTATCATATAGATGATCTCCTTATGGAGAAGCAGAAGATAAAAGACACCAATTACAAACGTGGCTTCCTGTTTCTGGCCACACTGATGGTGCTGGTACTTATCTTTTATCTGTATACACGTTATTTATCCCGGAAGATTGTCATGGCTGAAAAAATAACGGCTGATGCTGCTATGCAGGCGGAGGCGGATAATGTCACTAAGGATCGTCTGCAATCGGAAATCAGTCATGATATACGTACGCCGCTGAATGTAGTGGTGGGTTTTGCCGAACTGCTGACAGAACCCAAAGAGCTTACGGCAGAAGCGAAATTGGAATATGGCAAGATGATTCAGGAGAATGCGGAAAATCTATTGAAGTATGTCAACAGTATTCTGGAACTTTCCCGTTTGGAGTCCGGCAAGACACAATATGTGCAGGAAGAGTGCGAAGTGATAGCTCTGTGCCAACAAGAAATCGCTGTTGCTATGCAGACTACCAATGGGCACGTGTCTGTTCGTTTGAAGACGGATATCGAAAGTCTGGTGATAAGTACGGATAAGAACAGGTTCTCTTCATTGCTAACCAGCCTGCTGGTACCGATGGAGAGTGATGAAGACTCGTACAATATCATTATCCGCATCAAACATGACTGGGAAAAGAGACTGTTACTTTTTAAAGTAATCGGTACGCCTCTTGCTAAAGTACGCTTTGAGAACAAGACGGCACTTATCCGTCATGAAATCAATGCACACTTCATTCATGCTTTTGGTGGGACCTATAAGGTACAGGCAGATACGGCAGAAGGACCGTTAGTTTCGTTTAGTATTCAGATAAAAGAATAACTGAAAAGAAGCAAGCAGATTGTGTTGCTTTATACGTAATATTTACTTCTGTGATTGCTTTATTTTGCCACCTTTTCTATCCCTCTCAGATGCCTTCTGGATGGGGGTACAATGAGTCTGGGACTGAAAGGCATTCAGCTCGGGAGTCAAAGGCATTCAGTCCGGGACTGAATCAAGTTCACTCAATGAGTCGGAGGAAAGGCGGAAAGAAAGGAATCGGTTATCTGTTATATTTGTAAAATAATCTTTCTTTTTTAAATTATACCATGTCATGAATAAGTATTCATAACGGCATAAAAATGAATTAAAACTCTGTGCCTCTGTGTTCAAGTTTTAATCTGACAATCCCCCCGTATGGGGTCAGTGCGCTGAATGCTTCTTCCGGCTTTATGATTCCTGCATAAAGTTGTGCGCAAATCAATACACCTCCATGTGCAAAGACGGCTACCTGTCCGTAATCCTTTTCTCTCAGTTCGTCCAGAAAATTGGCAACACGCTGATATTGTGCGGCAAATGACTCACCGTTCGTGGCACGTACGTTCATGTAGTCAGCATACCATTCTTTTAGTCTCGGATCAGTTATCTCGTCGAACTTCTTCATCTCCCAGTCACCGAAGTTGATTTCCATGATGCGATTATCCCGTTCGGCATCAGGATAGCCGCAATAGGCAGCAAGGCGCACGCAGCGGGATAGGGGACTGGTATATACATGGTCGAAAGCCCGGCCTTCCGGTCGATAACTCTTCAGATTCTCTGAAGTGGCGGCAGCCTCTTGTTCGAAACTGGCACGCAAGGGGACATCCGATTGGCCGTAGCATACTCCGGGAGGTACATCAACCGAGGTGTGTCTGATGAAAATAACTTCCATATATGATTACTATTTTAAATAAGTGTTGATAAAATCAGGATTACCGTATCTGATGTGTGCATGCACCAAAATGACAGCACTAAGATAGAACGAGAGTTCGCATAGCAGGAACATGGCTCCGCAACAATCTCCTGTATAACCTTGCAAACGGCGTTTCATTAGTCTGCACAGCGCGGTAAAAGTGAGGAGCGGCAAGCACATTACCGGCCAGAAAACAATGGGCAGGAAAACTGCAATCGGCAACAGACCGCAGGCAAAACCTGTTAGTGATTCTTGCAGCGTCATACGGTCATATATCACTTTTGCTTTGCTGTCTTCTTCTTTTCGTGCGTATGGCAGGTCATTAATAATCTGCGACGCGCAGAATTTGGAATAGCAATCCCCGCAAATAACAAGGACACAAATCAGCTTTAGAGGCAGATCTTCTAAAAGCAGGAACATCAACAGGAAATAAACAATCAATCCGATGACGCCATAACTGCCTATATGTGAGTCTTTCATGATGGCAAGTGTCCGTTCGCGCGTGGTTCCTCCACCGAAACCATCGAAGAAGTCTGCCAGTCCGTCTTCATGCAGGCACCCTGTGACGAGCAACCGGGAGATGATTGCAAGAAGCCATGCAATGGATATAGGGAGAATCTGGGCGGCCAGCCATAGTACACCGACCATAATGCCACCCGTCAGCCAGCCTGCCAGAGGCCAGTAGGGAACGATCCGTTTGAAATATTCTGCCGGAACTTCCCTTATCCTCCAAAAAGGCAAACGGGTGAAAAAGATGAATGCTGCAAGAATTCTCATATCACTAAAAATATTTCGTTATGGACGCATGTGCGAAGTTGTCCATTTCGTTAATCATCCGTATGGCAGACATTACGATAGGGTATGCACAGATGGCACCGGTTCCTTCTCCCAGGCGAAGTCCTAAGTTAAGAAGCGGTTTTGCTCCCATATGGTCGAGTAATAACTTATGTCCGGTTTCGTCTCCGCAATGTCCGAAGATGGCATAATCCAAAACTTCGGGATATAGTTTACTGGCAGCCAGAATACAGTTTGTCATGATGAAGCCATCTACCAGAATAATCATTCCCAACTCAGCGGCTTGAAGCATACCGCCTACAGCCATCACCATTTCCAGTCCGCCGAAGTAGCGGATGATATCGTGGGGAGAGTTATTTCCTTGATAGTTGTCTAAAGATTGTTTCAATACCTCATATTTGTGGCGGATACCTGCATTATCCAGTCCGCTGCCTGCACCTACACATTGTTCCAGAGGGATACCTGTGAGACAAGTCATCCACATGGAAGAGGAAGAGGTGTTTCCAATACCCATTTCCCCGAAGCTGAGCACATTGCTGCCTTCTTCGTAGCAACGACGCACAACTTCTGCACCGTGTTCCAGACAGAGTCCCATTTCCTCTTCCGTCATGGCTGCTTCATGCAGATAGTTTCGGGTGCCTTTGCGAACTTTCATGTTGATGATACCTTTCTCATAAGGCAAATCATAATCCACCCCTGCATCTACAATTTTTAGTGTAAAACCATGCTGGCGGCAGAGGAAGTTCACCCCTGCGCCCCCGTGCAGAAAGTTACTGATTTGTTGCCAAGTGATTTCTTTGGGTGAAAGGCTGACACCTTCTTCTACAATGCCATGATCGGCTGCAAAGATGATATTTTGCGGATGTTGCAGGGTGGGAGATAGAGTTTGTTGTATCCATCCCATTTGCAGAGCCAGTGCTTCAAGAGTCCCCAATGAACCTTTCGGTTTGGTCAGATTATTGATTTTATCCATCAATGCCGGGCGGATGCTTTCGTCCGGACGTACGATTTTAAATGTTTTCATATGTTTATCCGTTTATTGAATTATTTCTATCCATTTGCTTTTCCATACCTCCTCTTTTCTTCCTACCAGTCGTTATGTGTCTGCTCCGATTATCGCCTGCTAAATGCCTTGTCTATACGGAAGTAACGTCCCTGAATCGAAACAGGCAGCGAGAGGAGTTGTAGAAGACAGGTCGAAAGCATAGGCATCAGTAACTTACAGTACCAGAGTCTCTTATTTCACTTTTACCGGAATTCCCGATACCATCAACCAAACTTCGTCAGCTTGTGCCGCGATGTGTTGATTCATCCATCCCTGCATGTCGGTAAATTTTCGTTGGATTTCATTATCCGAAGTTGCTCCCATCCCTATTTCATTGGTTACGAAAATAAAGATGGCATCTTGCCGGGTGAAGCGGTCGAATTCTTCTTTGGCAGCATCCAAGGCACTATCCGTGTCAGCATTTACATCAAAGAAGAAGTTGGTGCACCACAAAGTTACACAGTCTATCAATACGGTTCGTCCTGTCAATTGGTGGCGGCTTAATTGCTTTTCCTCTTCTATGTTCGTCCATTCCGGTCCGCGTCTTTGTTGGTGGCGGATGACGCGTTGGCGGAATTCTTCGTCCCAGATGCGTGCAGTGGCCAGATAAACGGGGTTAGGGGAGAGGCTTAATGCCATTTTCTCTGCATAAGTACTTTTGCCCGAACGGGCACCTCCGGTGATGAGTATGATTCGTTTCATGGAATTTTTATTTTTGTGGCTGTAAAATTACATTTTTATTTTTGAATATAAAAAACTTCTTTTTACCTTTGCAGCGTCTTTCAAAGAAAGCAATGCGGCAGTAGCTCAGTTGGTAGAGCATCAGCTTCCCAAGCTGAGGGTCGCGAGTTCGAGCCTCGTTTGCCGCTCGGTTGATAATCAGGAAGTTACAATGTTGTAGCTTCCTTTTTTTATGCATGATTCTTGCTTGGTTCAATGCAATAAAGCACATTTGAGAACAATAAACTACATCATTTTGGGTCAAATCTGGGGTCAAATTTGGCCCGTTAAAACATGTGGTTATGATGAAAGTAAAAATTGTGTTAGACAAACGGAGGTGAAAAGCTGATGGTTCTCTGTAACCATAAAAGTCATTCTAGTGTCTCAACTTTCTAGAGTTTTTTTAAAGCGGTTGTGTCTTTGGCTAAAGAAAATAGTAACTATATTACAAGAGAATGATTGTTGAAAAAATCATGCAAATAGTTTATTCCTTTTTTGCATATATATCATACAATTTATATATTTGTGCATCTGTTTAATTTGAAAGATTATATAGTATGAGCAAAGATGATTTTCTTTTAGGTATTGGAGGATTCATAGGAGAAAACTTAGGGGAAGCTATTGGTAGCAAAACCTATATAGGTAAGGCGCTCATAGATGCTGCAACTAGTACATCCCAATCCCAGGTTGGAGCTACATTAGCTCAAATGGCATCTTCATTAAATGAACCGTTTTTAACTGCAGTAGCTGTATGTGCCAGTGTAATAATAGAACATGGAAGCGCACCGGAGTATGATAATGCTGATGATCTTCGTGATTCAATATATTGGCATATCGCTTAATTCTCAACTTAACATCTGGATATGAATCTTATTAGGTTGAAAGTAACAGTTTTAATTTATCAGAAATCGCAAAGTATAAATGACCGCATGAGAAACGCTCTTTCATATTTTGCGATTTTCTGATAGGATATTTTATTTATTCAGTTTAATTTTCGGAATCTATAAAAATAGAAGTATTAGATTGATTGTTAATACTAAGTATAATATTATGAGGCAGAAGAAAACGACTAGAGCATCCAGGAGGCGTGCTAAAAAAGAACCCGAAAAAGGTATCAAAGGTCTGTTAAAACGTATAAGAAGAGCATTGCGTCGTAATAATACGTTGACTGTTATTAGTATTATCGTAACGATTGTTGTTGCTGCCATTCCTTTTGGTTATACTTTGATAAAAGATAAAAAGAGTATTAAAGTATATATCGGTGATTTTGAAATAAAGGATGATGCTAACCTTTCTTTGATATATCTTTATCCGACATCGGAAGTGAAAAGTTCTGATTTTACAGGCATACTTCCATTAACTTACCGGAATAATCAATCTAATAATGTAGAGTATTTTTATAGTGATGTAATAACACATTTAGAGCAAATCACAAATACGCCCGTATTAGATGACCTGAATGCGATATTGAAGAAAACCACTCAGAAAAAGTATGAAAAGCCACGTTTTATAGAAAATATGGAGATTTTAGAGGTTGAAAGGTATACTTTTCTGAAAGATGATGATGCAGTCATAAGATATGTTATACCTAACTTCAATTCGCAGACTCAATTTGACGTTTATGAAGAGTTTACAATAAATGCACAGCGGATTGATAATATGAAAGAAGAAAGATGGGGGGAGACCGTTGTTAGAGATTATTTTTCGATTGACTTGTTTTATTCATACAAAAACATATCAAAGTCATACCATTCAAGTATTGCCATTGGTATAGTTGATGTTAGTAACCTTGATAGTTTAGTTAGTTATATAGATAATAATGGGTGTTTTCCATTTTATAGAAATTTGATTAATCCAGAAACTGGAGAATTTGTAATTTTGAATAAGTGCTTGTTGGTTGTTCCTAGTATATTATATGATGAAAGTACTGGAATCTATAGTATGGATAGGAAAAATCTGAAAGTTTATGAAATGGAATATAATTCTAAAGATTTTTATTATGATAGAAAGCTGATTATTAATGATGGAAAGAAGAAAAAGTGTATTCCTTTCCAAAATTTGGATCTTTCCATACCCAATGAACAGAATCTAAATAAGGAGGCTTTGGAAAAAATGAGAAAGGAGTTTAGAAAGAATTAGAATGATTAAGTGTGATAAAAGAATTATTATCTTGCGAATATCTGTATTAATTCTCTCTTTTTATATACTTTTGCCACTTCAAAAACAAGAAATAATCAGATAATGAATAAACGACAATTTTTTGCGGCAGCGATTTGCCTGATGTCACTTGCCGGATGTACACAAAAAACTGAGCTGCCGGATAAACCGAAAGACAAGGAAGAATACCGTGATAATCATGGGAATAGCTGGATATACAATGCTATGTTGATGCGTTGGGCATTGATGCCATCGATATCTAACGGACTCGCTACTACACACTATTACTATCCGCAATCGGGCAATTGGACGGATGCGAACGGTGCACGTGTAAATCCTCCTTCTAAAGTAAACGTAAAGTCTCCGAAATCGAAGTCAAGCGGAAGCGTATTCGGAAAAACACGCCGTTCATCCGGGGTTCATAGTTAACAAGTTGTGTAGATGAAAAGAATACCTGTTATTCCGCGCCTTGATTATAAAGAGAAAATAGAGGCGTTGGGATTTGATTTTCATGGTGATTATTGGCGTGAAGAAGCATACTATTGCTTCACAACCGGTGAGATAAACCGTTTGGAAGAAGCTACCTGGGAGGCCTATCGCATGTATTGTGAAGCAGTTCAGCATATCCTTGAATACAAATCGGGATTTATGGAACAGATCCTGAATATTCCGGAAGAAGTATGCGAACGCATTCACGAATCGTGGGACGCGGATGAACTGAGTTTATACGGACGCTTCGACTTTATGCTGGCAAAAGATGGCACTCCCAAAATCCTGGAATTTAATGCCGATACACCTACTTCACTACTGGAAGCCGCTATCATTCAATGGCAGTGGAAAGAAGACGTGTTTCCCGATTATGATCAGTATAACGGCATTCATGAAGGACTGGTGCAATCGTGGAAAGATATTTTTCCGGAAGGAGGAGATATTCACTTTGCCGGTGCGCTGGAAAATAATGAAGATACCGGTACTCTGCAATATCTGGCAAGCACAGCGATGGAAGCCGGATTCTCCACTCGCGTATTGGATATGAACGCCCTTAATCTGCAGGACGGACATTTCTTCGACCCGGCTGGTGAGCCAGTGAAACGCTGCTTCAAACTCTATCCTTGGGAATGGATGGCGGATGAAAGTCCTGATGGTTGTCTGGCAGATGTGAAGTGGCTGGAACCGATTTGGAAGCTTGTTATGTCGAACAAGGCTATTCTTTGCATATTGTCCGACCTGTTTCCCACTTCTCCTTATGTACTTCCCTGTTATATGTCGCGTCCGCAATCGGGAGTTTTCTGCAAGAAACCGGTCTTTTCGCGCGAAGGACACAATGTAAGCGTTCAGGAAATACGGAATTGGGAAGAACGGACACGTATTGCCGAAACGGAAGGAGATTATAATACAGGTGCTTACGTTTATCAGGAATATGTGGCTCCCACGCCTTATGGAGGACGTTACCCGGTTATCGGTTCATGGGTAATAGGAGGGGAACCTGCCGGTGTGGGGATTCGTGAAAACCGCATGGAGATAACGGACAATATGTCGGAGTTCGTGCCACATATCATCATATAGTCGTGTTTTTTAAATAGTGTGCTTATTAGGCGCACTTTTCACACAAAATTTTGTAATTTTGCCGACTGTTTAGTAGATATATCCGAAAAACTTTAAAAAACGAAATAAAATGGCAGTAGAATTAAAAGATCTGACCAAACGCAGCGAGAATTATTCGCAGTGGTATAATGAATTGGTGCTAAAGGCCGATTTGGCAGAGCAGTCGGCTGTGCGTGGTTGTATGGTGATTAAACCTTACGGATACGCAATTTGGGAGAAGATACAGCGTCAGCTTGACGATATGTTTAAGGAAACGGGACATGTGAATGCTTATTTTCCTCTGTTGATTCCGAAGTCTTTCCTCAGCCGTGAAGCGGAACATGTGGAAGGTTTTGCAAAAGAGTGTGCAGTCGTTACCCATCACCGCCTGAAGAATGCTCCTGACGGTAGCGGTGTAATTGTGGACCCGGAAGCCAAGCTGGAAGAAGAGTTAATCATCCGTCCTACTTCCGAAACCATCATTTGGAATACTTATAAGAATTGGATTAATTCTTATCGTGACCTGCCTATTCTGTGCAACCAGTGGGCTAACGTAATGCGTTGGGAAATGCGTACCCGCCTCTTCCTGCGTACAGCCGAGTTCCTGTGGCAAGAAGGACACACAGCACATGCTACCCGTGAAGAAGCTGAAGAAGAAGCAGTACGTATGCTGAATGTATACGCTGAATTTGCAGAGAAATATATGGCTGTTCCTGTGGTGAAAGGTGTGAAATCTGCTAACGAACGTTTTGCCGGTGCACTGGATACTTACACCATCGAGGCTATGATGCAGGATGGAAAAGCTTTGCAAAGTGGTACATCTCACTTCCTCGGACAGAACTTCGCCAAGGCATTCGATGTACAGTTCGTGAATAAAGAAAATAAGCTGGAATATGTTTGGGCTACGTCATGGGGCGTATCTACCCGTTTGATGGGGGCACTTATCATGACCCACTCTGATGACAACGGGCTGGTGTTGCCGCCACATTTGGCTCCGATACAGGTTGTCATCGTTCCTATCTACAAGAATGCGGAGATGCTGCAGAAAATTGACGAAAAGATTGCAGGTATTGTTGCAAAACTGAAATCCATGGGCATTTCTGTCAAGTATGATAATGCGGACAACAAACGTCCGGGCTTCAAGTTTGCTGATTATGAATTGAAGGGTGTGCCTGTTCGTTTGGTAATGGGGGGCCGTGACCTGGAAAACAATACAATGGAAGTAATGCGCCGCGACACGCTGGAAAAAGAAACCCGTTCTTGCGATGGCATTGAAGAATATGTAAAAGATTTGCTGGAAGAGATTCAAGCTAATATCTACCAGAAAGCTCTTAACTATCGTAACTCTCGCATTACGAAAGCGGATAGCTATGATGAGTTTAAGAAGAAGATTGAAGAAGGGGGCTTTATTCTGGCTCACTGGGATGGTACGACTGAGACGGAAGAGAAAATCAAGGAAGATACTAAGGCTACCATCCGTTGTATTCCCTTCGAAACCTTTCTGGATGATGATAAAGAACCGGGTGTTTGTATGGTAACAGGTAAACCGTCGGCTTGCCGTGCATTGTTTGCCCGTTCATATTAATATTGACTAGTCGACTGGCTTCAGTTGACAAGGTGGCAAAAAGCAAAAGGGCTGCACTTCGTATAAGGAGATGCAGCCCTTTTTTGTAATGGTTCTGATTTTTACAGTTTTGTCATACTGTCTACACGCCTCCGTAACACCGGTTTCCCATCTTTGCAACGTACTAAATAGAAAGGAGCTTGATATGAAACTGAATAGAAATGACTATGCTATTGAGGCAACTGATGATGGCGGATATTACGCCTATCTGAAAAGTAATATCATGTGTAGCGCTTACGGTGAAACGCCCGATGAAGCCTGCGAGAACCTTAGTGACATTGTCGATGACTTTGTCAGCGACATGTATATGGTCGAAGAGTTCGTATAACACGTATTCAATTCCATAAATTCTCTTGAGGTCATGTCCGCGTGATGCAGACATGACTTTGTGTCTAAAACATGCTTAGAATAACTGTGTCTTCAAGCCGAATGACAAACTGAGGTAATCTTTTGGTTTCAAGTATTGATTAGTGAATGCACTTACCACGTACAGATCACACGTACTTATCTCATAGAAAAAAGTAATGGCCCTTGCTCCCAGACGCCAGCGTGGAGGAATGTCGTACGTCAGCCGTTGTCCGAGAAAGATGTGGATGCGCATTTTGGACGAGAAGCCATAATAACCTTTCGGGTAGCGTTCAGGTTCGTTTGTCCAGAATTCATTCCCGAATACGGTATTGAGATACATGCCACAAGCGAGGGGCTCTACGGAGAATTCTTTTCCAAGAGCAATGCTCCAAGGCATATAATTCTGTTTCAAAGTCATGGTGATTTTGGTTCGTCTGGACTGATATTTAGGCAGAACACCAAAGAATACGTCCGTTTCCCATTGATTACGCTTACCGTAATCCCATCCCGTACCCAAAGAAATCAATCCCATATTACCGGCAAATTGCAACTTTGTATGCGTCGGAATCAGGCTTTCCCAATGTTTTCTGTAGCGATGCACACGTCTGTCGTAACGGCTGGGATGCTTATGACTGATATCAGCACTGTCTATCTTCACCTTTTCTTTTTCCATCCATACGGTGTCATATCTCGTGATGATGATGGTATCTCTGAACACCTGTCGCGGCTCTATGGTAATGGTCTTCACTTCTTGAGCATGGCTTGCGGATGAACAGATAAACTGGAAACACATCAATATTTTAATAATAGGCCACTTCGCGTTCATATCCGTCAGGGGTTATAGTAAATATATAATAGCAGCGGTGCTTCATGCAGTCGCTCATGTAGTACATCAAGCCGTCTTCGAAGAGATCCTTTTCGAACAAACGATGTTCGTGGGCAGCGGTACAGAACAATAGGCCGGGATATTGTTTGATGGCATATTGGAAAACATCGGCCACGTTGTTGTTAAACTCGAAACAGAAAGGACGGATGTGCATGGAGAATATGGTACGGTCGTACTCATTACGGCGGTCTTCAAGTTGGCTGGAGATGAAGTTAAAGTCCGGAATGGGACGCGAGTAATCATATTCGAGGGCATTGGTATTCAGGCATACAAACTTGATGCGTCCGGCAATGAAAGAGAAATTCGGTTCGCCAAAAATGGCACGAAACGTTTCTTTACCTGTACCGATGCAGTCGTGATTACCGATCAGACCGACGTAGGGAACCTTCAGTTTGTTCATGATATCACGCTGCCACAGGAATTCATCAGTAACTCCGAAGTCACTGAAATCTCCGCCATGGATGACAAAGTCGATATCATTTCGTTTATTAAGGTGATTGACAAAATCTACAGTCTCATCATACCATCGTTGCGAGTCGCCCATGGTGACAAAACGGATAGTGGTCTTATTCTTACAATTGGCCTCTATTTTCTCGATATTATAATTGTTGATATCCGTCTGACCGCTGATGCGCGTGTCATAGGGGTGATAATCTATCATATCGCAACCGCTCATATACAGGCCTAAAAGCGGGATGAATAGGAGTTTAGATAGCTTCATGTGCATGACATTTATATTATTAGTTTCTGTTAGAAAACTGTGGGCAAAGATAGAGTTTTCATTTTGATAAACGCTTGTCTTATTTTCCTTTTTTCTGTTCTCTTAGTACCGTACTTTTTTCATAAGCTGTCTAATTCTTGGACGGAAGTGTCTAATAATTAGACACTGAAGGAATGTGTGTGAAAAGGTAAATTCTTGGTAATAAATGGATTTTAAGGTTTGGCACGCTTTCTGCAATATTAAAGGTAGAAATTACTTAATCTTATATATGCCCTATGAAGTCATTTTATTATGTAATTCAAACTTTGCTGCATAGTCGTGGCTCTAATTTAATAAAGATAATCTCCCTTACTTTGGGAATCACGGTTAGTATACTTATATTTGCCCGTCAGGCTTTTGAGTTCAACTATGACACGTGCTACAAGGACCACGAGCGGTTATATGTAGTTAAGAGTATTTGGGATATAGGTGACAAGCATATGGAGGCACACATTACGATGGGACCTGTTGCCGGGGCTATAGCCGATGCCTTTCCCGAAGAAGTGGAGAGTGCCACTGTTACACAGCAGTGGTGGAGAAACAGCGGATGGTATCGTGATAACAACCGTTTTACTTGCCATGCCATGACCGGCGACTCCTGTTTTTTTTCCACCATAGGCATTCCGCTGGTGACGGGTAACCCGAATGAACTGATCAACCCGGATGTATTGTTTATCAGCCGTAGTATGGCGCGTGAGGCTTTTGCCGAGCAAGATCCGATAGGGCAAACGCTTACTTTGAGCAGGCAACTCCCCATGACAGTGAAAGGTGTCTTTGAAGATTTTCCGGAAAATTCCTCCTTCTATGGTGTACGGATAGTAATGTCTCTCGCCAGTTCTGCCAAGCATGGGTGGGGATATTGGGGATGGAGAGGAGGTGACGGTTATCTGTCTTGCATTCGTTTGCGCCATGCTGAAGACCATGATAAGGTGACTGCACGCCTTCCCGAGTTGGTGAAGCGTTTCTATGGTGATGATTCCAGTGTAAAGTATGCTATAGAACTTACTCCTGTCAAGAATTACCGTATAGATGGCGGAGTCAGTTCTATGCGTATGGTGTGGATTTTGCTTACATTGGGTGGTGCCATTCTTTTCATCGTGACCTTGAATTATGTACTGATATCCATTTCTTCTATGGCGCGACGTGCCAAATCCATCGGTGTGCACAAGTGCAACGGGGCGGGAGGAAACACAATCTTTGGCATGTTCATTCTGGAGACGGGTATTGTTTTGCTGGTTTCATTGGTATGCATGGCATTGCTGTTGGTATACTTTCGTGAATCTGTGGAAGACTTACTTGATGTTTCGCTTGCCGGAATCTTCGGATGGGAGAATATCTGGGCATCACTTTGCGTTGTCATCTTCCTGTTTGTAGTGGGGGGAATGTTGCCGGGATATATATTCTCGCGTATTCCGGTGACACAAGTATTCCGCCGCTATACGGAAGGGAAGAAAGGATGGAAACGTCCCTTGCTGTTTGTGCAGTTCTGCGGAGTGGCATTCATCTTTGGGGTGCTGGGAGTGGTTCTGTCACAAAGCTATTACGTAACTACGATGGATCGTGGTTTCGATCCGATGCGGGTGGTAATGGGGCAGACCGATTTCGGAAATTCAGAGAATGCACATAGCATGCTGGTTAATCTGCCATATGTGGAAAGTGTGGCGAGTGGCAGCAATATTTTCCTCGACGGACTAAGCGGTGAGGTGTTGACAAATGCCGCCGGACACGACGTCAGCCTACGCTGGATGCAAATGGATAAAGATTATATTCCTTTCCTTGGATTGAAAATGAAGGAAGGCCGTAATATGACAAAGGACGGTGAGGTCGTGGTCAATGAGAAATTCCTTGAAATGATGAATATGGAAGAAAATCCCATCGGGCGCCAGATAGGGAAGCGAGATAACGTGATGGGTACAATTGTAGGAGTTTTGAAAGATTTTCCTACTTCCAATCCGGCTTATGAACCCGTACAACCTTTGTTTATCACGTACGCTCCGAACTTCAACGGAACTGTGTTGCTGAAGCTGAAAGAACCGTTTGAGGAGAATCTTCAAAACCTGAATAAAGATGTAAGGGAGATTTTCCCGCAAAATGATCTGGTATTTAAATCATATCCAGGGTTGATAAGTCAGCAGGAGCGCAGTGTGACAAACTTCCGCAATGCGGCAGTACTTGCAGCTATTACTATTCTGTTCATTACACTGATGGGGTTGGTAGGATATATCAACGATGAAATGCAACGTCGCAGCAAGGAGATTGCTATTCGTAAGGTGAATGGTGCAGATGCCGCATCCGTCCTTTCACTTCTGGCAAGAGATGTACTTTGGACTTCAATACCTGCCGTTATTATAGGTACGGTAGGAGCGTGGTATATAGGTAATATATGGCGGGAGCAGTTTCGTGACACATCGTCATTTCCGGTTATCTATTATATATTGATTGCTTTGGGCGTATTAGGCATCATTGTTGGTTGTGTTGTTCTGCGTTCCTGGAGGATAGCGAACGAGAATCCGGTAAACAGCATTAAGAGCGAATAAAGTAAAGAAAATTAGTATAATAACTTATAATTACACAGTATTATGATTGAAATTAATGACATCAGCAAAGTATTCCGTACAACGGAAGTGGAAACAGTAGCGTTGAACCATGTGAACCTCGAAGTGAAAGAAGGCGAGTTTGTAGCCATCATGGGACCGTCAGGTTGTGGAAAATCCACCCTGTTGAATATTTTGGGACTACTGGATAATCCGACGGAAGGCTCATATAAACTTCTGGGACAGGAAGTCGGCGATTTGAAGGAAAAGGAACGTACCCGCGTCCGTAAGGGTAAATTGGGCTTTGTCTTTCAGAGCTTTAATCTGATAGATGAACTGAATGTATATGAGAACGTGGAACTACCTTTGACTTATCTCGGCATCAAGGCTTCTGAACGTCGCCGGATGGTGGAAGATATTTTGAAACGTATGAATATCAGCCACCGTGCCAAGCATTTTCCCCAACAGCTTTCCGGTGGTCAGCAACAGCGTGTGGCTATTGCCCGTGCGGTAGTTACTAATCCGAAGCTGATACTTGCTGATGAGCCGACCGGTAATCTGGACTCCAAGAATGGTGCGGAAGTGATGAATCTGCTGACGGAACTGAACCGGGAAGGAACCACTATCATCATGGTGACGCACTCACAACATGATGCAAGTTTCGCCCACCGCACCGTGCATCTTTTCGACGGTAGTGTTGTGGCAAGTGTTACGGCACCAGAGATGTTATAAGGAAACAAAGAATTCTCTTATGAACATTGATGGAGCAATGAATTAACAGAAAAGTACAATGAAACAAATCTATTACGTCATACAAACGTTGCTGCGTGGACGTGGCTCGAACATCATCAAAATCGTTTCCCTCGGATTGGGATTAACAATGAGTATCTTGCTGTTTGCCCGTGTAGCCTTCGAACAAAGTTACGACACGTGCTATAAAGATTACAATAATCTATATCAGATATTTTCCATCTTCACAGCCAATGGTGAACAATTCAAACCGCAGAAACAGAACTGCGGTCCGGTAGCGGGGGCTATTCTTGAAAATTTCCCGCAGGAAGTAGAGGCTGCCACTAGTGTTGCTTACTTCTTGGGCGCACCTTTATATAATGGTACCGTCCGTTTTGATGCCCGGACATTGCTGGCCGATTCGCTTTTCTTCCGTACTATGGGTATTGAGGTGTTGAGTGGAAATCCGGAAAAAGAGTTGATGCAGCAGGATGTTATCTTCTTGTCTGCCCGGCTGGCGAAGAAGATATTCGGTGACGAAGACCCTATCGGGAAGGTGCTGAGCTACGACAAGGAAATGCAGTTCACCGTGAAAGGCACCTACGTGGATCTGCCGGACAATGCCACGATGCGCCCCGAAGGTGTTGTGTCTATGCCCACAGGTTGGAATCGGGGCTGGGGCAACTATTCCTGGCGCGGTGGCGACAGTTATTATGAATATATCCGCTTCCGTCCCGGAGCCGACAAAGGAGTAGTGAACGCCCGTCTCGATGCGCTGATTCAGAAGTACCGTCCGGAAGAGGACAAGAAAGCTTACGGCTACACTGCCTTTGTAAAACCTATCCGCGACGTGTATCGTAACGAAGACCAGGTGAAGCGTATGGACTTCATCATGAGCGTCCTTGCCCTTGCTATCCTCATTATTGCAGCACTGAACTATGTGCTGATATCCGTTTCCTCGCTTACTTATCGTGCCAAAGCGGTGGGGGTGCATAAGTGCAGCGGCGCAAGCGGAGGCACAGTGTTTCTTATGTTCCTGCTGGAGACGGGCATTATCATTGTGCTTGCTTTGATGCTGATGGGACTGATATTACTGAACTTCCGGGAGTTCATCGAAGACACCACTGCCGCCAAGTTGAGTGTACTTTTTGCGCTGAACCGTATCTGGGTGCCGCTCGCCGTGGTACTTGCCTTGTTCATCCTAGGTGGCGTGTTGCCCGGCCGTTTATTTGCCCGAATTCCCGTGTCTCAGGTGTTCCGCCGCTATACGGAAGGAAAGAAAGGTTGGAAATGTCCGTTGCTTTTTGTCCAGTTTTCAGGTGTAGCTTTCATCTGTGGACTGATGTACGTGGTGATGGCGCAATACAATTATGTGAAAGATAAGGATATGGGTTACGATCCACATCGCGTAGCCTCGGCTAACGCTTATTTCGGTAAAGATGAGGAAAGTGAATCCGCATTACACTTTTTCCGCGGACTACCTTATGTAGAAGAGGTGTCTTGTGCCATCAGTAGCCCTGTCAGGAGCTACAGCGGCTCGATGGTTGAGGGCGAGGGCGGACAATCTCTCTTTTCAACCCGCACCAGTCGTGCTCCCGAAGATTATTTCAAAATGATGGGTATGACCTTGAAGGAGGGGCGTCCTGCACGCGCCACAGATGAAATAGTTGTGAACGAAGCTTTTGCAGAGCGGATGCGCTGGGGAAATAAAGCCCTGAACCATCCGTTGCGTATGGAAGGTAAAAACTATAAAGTGGTAGGCGTATTGAAAGATTTCCACATTGGTTCCTTTTACGAACCGCAGGATGTCATAATCTTCGGTTATACCCGTACTTTTGGTAATACAGTCCACGTGCGCCTTAAAGAACCTTTCGCCGATAACCTGCGGCGGCTCAATAAAGACGTCGCCGAGGCATATCCGGACAAGACAATAGATTTTGAGGGGATGGAGCAGCAGATACTGCGGGAATATAATCCTGTGCGTGTGTTCAGTAATGCCACTATATTGGCAGCAGTGACGATGTTCTTTATCATGCTGATGGGGTTGATAGGTTACACTACGGACGAGGTACGCCGCCGTTCGAAGGAGATTGCCATCCGTAAAGTGAACGGAGCGGAGTCCATAAGTATATTGGAGTTGCTTTCTAAAGATATACTTTATGTAGCTGCGCCTGCCGTCATCATCGGTACACTCGCATCGTGGTATGTCAATGGAATGTGGATGGAACAGTTTGCCACGCAAGTACCGCTTTCCTGGATTGTATATGTGCTGATAGCACTGGCCATTCTGATTATTATTGTTGCTTGCGTCATCTGGAAATCCTGGAAGATTGCCAATGAGAATCCGGTGAACAGTATCAAGAGCGAATAAATAAGGAACAAGAGAAATTATGAGACAAATTTATTATACTATTCAGATTTTGCTTCGCGGGCGGGGCAGCAATTTCATTAAGTTGATGTCTTTGACGCTGGGGCTGCTGATAGGTATCCTACTTTTTTCGCAGATAGCCTACGAACTGAGTTACGAGAATTTTTATAAAGATCCGGAGTGCGTGGCCTTGATGCGCTGCCGACGGGTGAAGGACGGTATTCCCGATAAGGAGTATGATTACAGCACCTTTCGCCCTGCTGCCGCCGACCTTGGGGAAGCATTGCCCGACTTGATAGAGTCTGCCAGTCTTTCGGTCAATTTTTATCAGCCTGAATTTTATATCGATGATAAAAAACTGGACGATGTTCAGCCGATGTTTGCAGATACACTCTTCTTCCATACTATCGGACTTGACGTATTACGCGGTGATCCGAAGGAACTGGGTACCCCTTTGTACGCTTTCCTTTCACAAAGTAAGGCACGCGAACTCTTCGGTGACGAAGAACCGGTGGGTAAGACTCTTTCTATGGGTAAAATGATGGATATCACTGTGCGTGGTATTGTTGGCGCTTATAGTGCTTTTGGTTATTTTCAAGGCTTGGCATATAGCTAATGAAAATCCCGTACAAAGCATCAAAAGCGAATAAGTTCATTTTATCACTTTTACCTTGCCGACAGATATCTGTAGGGCATAATAAAAATGGTGTAGCCTTCCGGGTCGGATAGCTACACCCTTTGGTTAGGATGGTGTAGCCCTTTACTACTTAAGGCTACACCTTTCTTCGTTGAAGGTTACGCCCTCTGATAGAATGGTGCAAATTACTTACGCGATACTCTCCTTGTTTTTCTTCCGGATATATGTGCACAGCACAATAAGAGCCGTCACAAAAGCAAAGAAGTCAGCTACCGGCATACTGGTCCATATACCGTCAAGTCCGATGAATCGGGGGAAGAAAATCAGACCGGGAAGCAAATACAGCAGTTGCCGGGTGAGCGAAAGGAAAATACTGATTTTCGCTTTCCCGATACTCTGAAAAAAGTTGCCGATAACGATCTGTGCACCTACCAACGGGAACATCAGTACACAGATACGTACTCCCCGTGAGGCGATATCAATTAATTCATTATCATTTGTGAAGATAGCGGAAACGGCATACGGAAACAATTCGCAGATCAGGAATCCGCTGCTGGTGATGCAGACACCCGTCAGGATGCTGAGTTTCAATGTCTGTTTCACGCGGTCATGTTTCTGTGCACCGTAATTGTAACCCACGATAGGCTGCATACCCATAGTCAGTCCCAATACAATCATTATATAAAGCGTAAGCAAGCGGTTGATAATGCCGTAAGCTCCGATAGCCATATCGCCTCCGTGGCGTTGCAGTGAATTGTTGATGATAATAACAATAACGCAGGCGCATACATTCATCAGGAATGGAGACATACCAATGGAGAAGATACTGCTGATGATGCGTCTTTTCAACTTCCAGAAGTCCGGACGGAAACGAACGAAACTGTCTTTGTCGATGAAGTGTTTCACCACCCATACCATACCGATGAACTGTGAAATAACTGTTGCCGTGGCTGCTCCGCGTATTCCCCAGTCGAAGTGGAAAATAAAGATAGGAGCGAGAATGATGTTGCAAACCACGGTCACCATAGATGTCAGCATCGCTTTCTTGGGATATCCCGTGGCACGCATGATGTTGTTCAGTCCGATCATTGTATAAGTAATGGGTGTTCCTGCCAGAATGATTTGCATGAAATCACGCGCATAAGGCAATGTGTCCCGGCTTGCACCGAAAAATCTTAATATGTCATCCAGAAACAAGAAGGAAAGTCCGCCGAATACGACTGCGTTAATCAGGCAAAACATCAGTGTGTTTCCCAGTACTTCAGTCGCCCCGTCCAGGTCTTTTTGCCCCAGACGGATAGAGGAAATGGTGGAACCGCCCGCCGACACCAATGTACAGAATGCTACCACAAGGTTCATCAACGGGAAAGTGATTGCCAACCCGGCAATACCCATTGCTCCTACGCCGTGACCGATGAAAATACTATCGATGATGTTGTACAGCGAAGTAATCGTCATACCGATGATGGCGGGGATAGAGTACTGTAACAGCAATTTACCTATACGTTCGGTACCTAATATGTAAGGGTTATTATCCATAACTATTAATCTAAAGAAAGTAATGAATCCGCGTTCGTCCGCTCCGGTTCGTGCCGTCCGCGTATCTGTATTTGCAGCAAAGTTACGAAATATTTGCTCGGTTCAAGTATTATTCTGACCTTTGTGCCGTAATTCATAAGGTATTAACATTATAAGGTAAAAGAAAGTTTATATGGCTGAAACAAAAAACATTGCCGTTCTTTTCGACTTCGACGGTGTGGTTGTCGATACAGAGACGCAGTATAGTATCTTCTGGCATAAAATGGGAGTAGATTACTTAGGTATGGAAGATCTTGAGAAGCGCGTAAAGGGACAAACCCTGATGTATATTTATGATACCTTCTTTCCCGGTATGACTAAAGAGCGGGAGGAAATCACTGCCGGACTCGACCGGTTTGAGCAAGAGATGTCTTTCGATTTTATTCCGGGTGTAGAAGCTTTTATAGCTGATCTCCACCGCAACGATGTCAGAATGGCTGTAGTAACCAGCTCCAACGATAAGAAGATGGAGGCGGTATATCGTGCTAAACCGGAGATTAAAAATATGTTCGACCGTATTCTTACAGCAGAGATGTTCACCGCTTCCAAGCCTGCACCGGATTGTTTCCTGCTCGGTATGGAAGTGTTTGGTACCACACCGGAAACAACTTATGTTTTCGAAGACTCCTTCAATGGCTTGAAAGCCGGAATGGCCTCCGGTGCTACGGTTGTCGGTCTGGCTACAACCAATTCACGCGAAGAAATAGCCCCGTTGTGTCATTACATTCTGGATGACTTTGAAGGGTTCACTTACGATAAATTAACAGAATTGCATAAGTAAAGAGAAAAAGTTATACCTTTGCGGCGATTTCACAGCAGATTGCACAGATTTACACAGATCATTTATATGATATTCTATAATCCGTGCCAATCAGCGTAATCTGTGGTGAAAAAGCAATTGATAACCCAAAAACTTAAAAACTAAAATAATATGGCTGGTTATATTTCAGATGACACTCGTAAAGTGACTACTCATCGCCTGATAGAGATGAAACAGAGAGGCGAAAAGATATCTATGCTGACGTCTTATGACTACACTATGGCTCAGATTGTGGATGGTGCAGGCATGGATGTTATTCTTGTAGGCGATTCTGCCAGTAACGTGATGGCGGGTAATGTAACGACTCTTCCCATC
Source organism: uncultured bacterium (assembly GCA_905215555.1). GTDB lineage: Bacteria > Bacteroidota > Bacteroidia > Bacteroidales > Bacteroidaceae > Bacteroides. Next base: position 12,239 of record CAJMQU010000021.1, on the reverse strand, counting down.
ACCCTCGACCAAATGATTTATCACGCCAAATCCGTAGTCCGTGGTGTGAAGCGCGCTATGGTGGTGGTTGATATGCCCTTCGGCTCTTACCAGGGTAATGAACTGGAAGGTCTTGCTTCGGCCATCCGCATCATGAAAGAGAGCCATGCAGACGCCTTGAAACTGGAAGGTGGCGAAGAAATCATAGGTACAGTGAAGCGTATCCTCAGCGCTGGCATACCCATCATGGGACACCTCGGTCTGATGCCGCAATCTATCAATAAATATGGTACTTACACTGTTCGTGCGAAGGACGAAGCGGAAGCTGATAAGCTGATACGTGATGCTCATTTGTTGGAAGAAGCCGGCTGTTTTGCCATCGTATTGGAGAAAGTCCCTGCTACTCTGGCACAACGTGTGGCAAGCGAACTTACTATTCCTATTATCGGTATTGGTGCCGGCAGCGGAGTAGACGGGCAGGTTTTGGTAATTCAGGATATGCTGGGCATGAACAATGGTTTCCGTCCCCGTTTTCTGCGCCGTTATGCCGACCTGCATACGGTGATGACCGATGCTATCAGCCGTTATGTATCCGATGTGAAGAATTTAGACTTCCCGAATGAGAAAGAGCAATATTGATAATCTTTGGTCACTGGGCTTTATGCGGATGTGTTTTGCCAATTTTCTGCTTTTTGCATCCATATATGCACTTTTCCCGGTACTTCCTTCGGTGATGGTGTCACGACTGGGCATCTCTACCGGACAGGCGGGCAGCATGTTTCTGGCCTTTGCAGCGGCGATGTTTCTTGTAGGGCCGTTTCATGCATATCTGGGGGATGAATATAAGCGGAAACACGTACTGGTATATTCCACATTCGTGATGTTGGGAGCAACCTTGGGATATGTTTTTGTCGATACTTTTCCGAAACTGCTGTTGCTTGCAGTTGTGCAGGGGGCTGCTTTCGGATTAGCGACGACGGCAGGTATCACAGTGGCCATTGATATTACAGCTTCTTCACGCCGTAGTGCCGGAAACATGGGCTTTGCGCTGGCTGCGCGCCTGGGTATGCTGGCAGGAGTAGGGGTGGGAATCTGGATGTTCTATCTCAAAGGTTTCAGCATGGTGGCATACCTTTCTATCTTGTGCGGCATATTCAGCATATTGTTTTCCTTGCGGGTATATGTAGCTTTCCGTGCACCGATAGGGGTGAGCCGTTGCAATCTCGACCGTTTCCTGCTGTTGCGGGGATGGCTTCCTGCCATAAACCTGATGCTGATAGCTTTCGTTCCCGGAGTGGCATTGCCTCTGATAAAGCAGGGAGATTACAGTATATTGTTCTTTCTTGTTGTTCTGGTAGTGCTTACGATACCTTTCACGAAGATATTTGTGAAACTGTCACATCATTGCCAACGGGGAACTGCGAACACCACCTGCCATTTATCCATGGATGCCGGTCTGCTGATAGGTATGGCAGCCTGCTGTTTCCTGTCGGATAATGGTAATGAACAACTCCATTTTTATACGGATTTTCAGTTGATTTATAAAGTAATCGGTATTGCTGTCTTAGTCGCCCTTGCTTTCTACTTCTTGCTGACCTATCCTTATTATAAGAAAAAGAGAGTGAGATAGAAAGTCTAAAACAAATAGGGGACAAAGATGATAATCCCGATGATTGCCGCCGCAACAGCGCACACCAGCACTGCTCCGGCGGCAATGTCTTTTACTTGGCCGGCGATAGGATGACGTTCCGGTGAAACCAGATCCACCAATTTCTCAATAGCTGTATTGAACAGTTCCGCAGCAATTACCACACCAATGCAAAGCACAATAATAGTCCACTCTGTACGTGTGATACCGAAGAATCCCCCTGCGGCTGTCACCACTACCGTAGTGATGAGATGAAAACTCAAATTCTGCTCTTTGCCTACACATTGCCGGATTCCTTTCCAGGCATAACCGAAACTGCGGATCTGCTTCTTAAAATCGTATTTCATGTTTTCAGTTTCTTGAAACTTGTTTCACTCCTTTCACTGTTCTCAATTTCTTTATGAGCGTTTCCAGTCGTCCTGTATCACCCACCATGATGGTCATTGTTCCGGAGAACAGTCCGTCGTGTGAGTCAATGCCGATGGAACGCAGGGTGATATCATTCTCTTTTGAAATGATAGAGGTGATATTTGTCACAATACCAATATCATCATGTCCCACTACGCGGAGTGTGATCGGGTATTGCGTGCCTTGCGATTTACCTGCCCAACGCGCTTTTACAATCCGGTAGCCGAACCGTTCACGCAACTGTGTGGCATTGGGGCAATCACTGCGGTGTATCTTGATTCCTCCGGTCACTGTTACGAAGCCGAACACGTCGTCTCCATAAATAGGGTTACAGCAACGTGCCAATTTGAAATCAAGGCCTTTCAGATTCTGGTCGATAACCAGCACGTCTTCTTTCGAACGGGTGATTTCATCGTTCTGCGTCTGTTGCAGGTTATATCCTTCAGCGCTGCGATACGTAATGTCATCATGTACATCATTTTCCCGTTTCTGCTGTTCCAGATATTTGTCTATGATTTCATTCACATCCAGCGTTTCATCCGCAATGCTTTGATAAAAATCCGTCACCGTCTTGAAGCCGAGACGCTTTATAAGACGCATCATTACGGCTTCATCATATTCTATTTTCCGGTTCTTGAATTTCCGTTCTATCGTTTCTTTGGCGAAAGCATGTTGGCGGGCGGCCATTTCTTTCAATGCCTGGCGGATCTTGGTGCGTGCTTTGGAAGAAGTTACGATATTCAGCCAGTCCTGCTTGGGTGTCTGTGTATTCGATGTCATGATTTCCACTTGGTCACCGCTATTCAGTACCTGCCGTAACTGCGCATTCTTACCGTTTACTTTGGCGCCAATGCACTTGCACCCCAGTTTACTGTGGATGTGGAAAGCAAAATCAAGCACCGTAGCCCCCTTACCCAGCTTGAACAGGTCACCTTTCGGAGTGAATACGAATACTTCATCTTCATACAAATCCAGCTTGAACTGATCCATTGCTTCCAATCCGTTGCTATCCGAGTTTTCCAGAGCTTCACGTACGGAGGTCAGCCATTCATCCAGTCCGTTTTCGCCCTTCACACCTTTGTAGCGCCAGTGGGCGGCAAGACCGCGTTCGGCAATGTCGTCCATGCGTTCGGTACGTATCTGTACCTCTACCCATTTGCCCTCAGGTCCCATCACGGTGATGTGCAATGATTCGTAACCGTTACTCTTGGGCACGGACAGCCAGTCGCGCAAACGTTTGGGATTAGGCTGATACATATCCGTCACAATGGAGTATGCTTGCCAACATTCCTGTTTCTCTTTTTCCACTTGCGAATTCAGAATGATGCGGATGGCGAACAAATCATACACTCCTTCGAACGGACATTTCTGCTTCTTCATCTTCTGATAGATGGAGTGGATGGATTTTGTACGTCCCTTTATGTGGAAATGTAATCCGGCCTCTTCCAGTTTTTTCTGCATCGGAGTGATGAAGGCGGCAATATACTTGTCACGGGAGGCTTTTGTCTCGTTTAGTTTATCCTTGATGTGATAGTAAACCTCTTTTTCCGTATATTTTAGTGAGAGGTCTTCCAGTTCCGATTTCAGCTTGTACAAGCCCAATTTATGGGCGAGGGGAGCATAGAGGTATGCAGCTTCATTGGCCACTTGCCGGCGTGCTTCGTCATGCTTGCTATCCTTTATTTGCCGCATGATGTTCACGCGGTCTGCAATCATTATCAGGATTACGCGCATGTCCTCTGCAAACGAGAGCAGCAGGTTGCGGAAGTTTTCCGACTCTATCGTCGGACTCTTGGAGTAAAGCTCGTTTACACGTATCAATCCGCGGATAATACCGGCTACATCCTCACCAAAAGTCGCCTGCACATCTTCGGTGGTGCAAGCTCCGTTTCTCACGCTTTCGTGCAGCATGATACCTAGAATAGATGCCCGTTTCATTCCGATTTCTTCGGCAACGATAACGGCAGTCTGCATATCCTTAACCAGCGGGTTCAGTCCGAAAGTGTCGCGTTGAACGCGGTTATCCTTTATAGAGTTGATAAGATGTGTTTTCAATTTCCTACAGTCACCTTTTTGTAATGTCTCACCGGTCAACTGCAATAATTTTCTGTAGAGAGAGAAGAGCAATTCTTTCTCTTCAGTAGTGAAAAATTCATCTCTTTCCATATTCGTCCATTTTTGTTGCCCAAAGGTAGTTTTTTTCTTCTTTTTCTTGATAGGGCTTGCGGTTTTTTTGTATTTTTGGCAATCAATTAATAAATTAAGATAGTATGATAACACCGCAAGACAAAGAGTTGCTTACCCAAAAAGGTATTTCAGAAGAACAGATTGCCGAACAGCTGGCCTGTTTTGAGAAAGGTTTTCCGTATCTGAAGCTGGCTGCTGCCGCTTCTATAGAAAAAGGCATTCTGGCGCCTGCAACTGACGAGCAAAAGCTCTACCTCGATGCATGGGATGCGTATACACGGACAGATAAAGTAGTAGTGAAGTTTGTTCCCGCATCGGGTGCGGCAAGCCGTATGTTCAAGAATTTGTTTGAATTTCTCGGAGCTGATTATAATGCGCCGGAAACGAAGTTCGAGAAAACATTTTTCGAGCAAATAGAAAAGTTCGCTTTCTATGATGATTTGAATGCTGCTTGTGAGAAAGCATTCGAGAAGAACATTCCCGCATTGATGGCTGAGGGTGATTATAAAGCTGTAGTGGCTGCATTGCTTGAGGCGGCAGGACTGAATTACGGTGCGCTTCCGAAAGGTTTGCTGAAGTTCCACAGATATGAAGATGGAAGCCGAACTCCATTGGAAGAACATCTTGTGGAAGGTGCGCTTTATGCTGCCAACAAGAATGGAAAAGTAAACGTACACTTTACTGTCTCTCCCGAACATCGCCGTTTATTCGAAGCATTGGTGGCTGACAAAGCAGCCGTTTATGCAAAGAAATACGGAGTGGATTATAATGTTACTTTTTCCGAGCAGAAACCCAGCACGGATACGGTTGCTGCCGATATGGATAACCAGCCTTTCCGTGATAATGGCAAATTATTGTTCCGTCCGGGTGGTCATGGCGCATTGATTGAGAATCTGAATGATCTTGATGCGGACATTATCTTTATTAAGAATATCGACAATGTGGTGCCTGATAAATTGAAAGGCGACACCGTATTATATAAGAAGTTGATTGCGGGAGTTTTAGTTTCCCTGCAACAAAAAGCATTTGCTTATCTGGAACTTCTGGATAGCGGCAGATATACTCACGAGCAAGTGATTGAGATTCTGCAATTCTTGCAGAAGAACTTGTTCTGTAAGAATCCTGAGACAAAGAATCTGGAGGATGCCGAACTTGTACTTTATCTGAAGGAGAAACTGAACCGTCCGATGCGCGTATGCGGTATGGTGAAGAACGTAGGTGAACCGGGTGGTGGTCCGTTCCTGGCATATAACAGTGACGGAACCATCTCTTTGCAAATCCTTGAAAGTTCTCAGATTGATATGAATGATCCGGAGAAGAAGGAAATGTTTGAGAAAGGTACACACTTTAATCCTGTAGATCTGGTTTGTGCCGTGCGTGACTATAAAGGCCATAAGTTCGATCTTGTTAACTTCGTGGATAAAGCTACCGGTTTCATCTCTTACAAGTCCAAGAACGGTAAAGATCTCAAGGCACTCGAACTTCCAGGATTGTGGAATGGTGCTATGAGTGATTGGAATACGGTGTTTGTAGAAGTTTCTCTGAGCACGTTTAATCCGGTAAAGACGGTGAATGATTTGTTGAGGGAACAACATCAATAAATGATATTAAAAGAATGAGAAACGAGGGTATTCTGTAAAGAGTACCTTCGTTTTCTTTACACATTCACTTTCTCCACCCCTACGGTCCGTGCCGATAGGCTGAACACGCCGACGTCCTTGATTACTGACTGTCCGCTGTAGAGCTTGCTTACCAGTGCTTCCACAAAGTTGGTAATCACACTTTTGATGTCTCCCAGTGTCAACGAACTCTTTTCCTTCATCACGTATGCCACGTCCTCCAGGTCGGCGTTCGGGCCTAATGTGACCAGTTGCGGATAAATCTTTGCCACGGCATCCGCCTTTCGCGGGTCTTTCCGCGGGATCTTCTTGAATGGTACTCCCATAATTGATGATTTTTAAAAAGTTAAACAATAACGTAATTTGATCTTGTCTATTTTCCTTTTGACCTTGCAAATATACTCCGTTCCTTTTCTGCCTTTCTCTCTCCTGAAGCTATTTGAAATTGTATGAAAAAACGAGAGAGTAAATGAGAGGTAATTCCTCCTTTATTCCTTCTGTATGTCGCCATAAATGAGTACCTTTATACCATGTAAATAACTAAAAACCAAGTTTATGAAAGAAGAATCCTTAGATGAGAAAGTCCCCGTCCGCGCTTATACCAAAGCCGACCTTGCCATGCTTTACAATCCCGGTGTCTGTATCACTACCGCCTTACAACTGCTTCGCCGCTGGATTTACGCCAACAAGCAACTGATGGCTGAACTGCAGGAAGCGGGCTATAACAAGAACCGCCATTCCTATATGCCTCTTGAAGTGAAGCTGATATTCAAGTACCTGGGGGAACCTTAAAGTCCGCGTACCGGAAGGAGCGTGTCCTTTGTAAATAAAACGCCAATACTTGTAACGGGTGGTAAGAAATAATGTAATGTAGCATTACATATATTCTTATCACCCGTTACGTTATACACTAACTCAGCCCTTGTCAACTCAAAGTTGGGCGCATGCGAACCTTAGAACGGCAGTAGCCCCTCGTCCTTATCCTCATCCTCCTCTTTGGTCTTCCTCCACGGGGGCAGGAACTCTTCCCTTTCTCCGGCTTTGACGATCATGCGCCCGTCAAACGCCTCATTTTCAACTAACAGGATGCTAATCCTGTTTTCTGCTCTCTCTATTTGGATGTCATAACTATCCTCCTTCATGAGTTCAATACTCAATATTGTGTTTTTTTATCCATAAAACTACAATTTTAGAAGTTGGTAAATTATCATTAATTTGAAATGCGAAAGCAAAATTAACTCTTATAATGGTAATATCTTCTGTTTTCGTCTGAAAAAGTGAATATTTTCTTTGGGTGTTGTTACACACAGGCAGGTAAATAGGGTAGGGGGGCTACCCCCTATTGATAATAGAATGTGTGTAACAGGGTCTAAAGAAAAAATAAGGAAATACGCGCCTGTGCGTGTGTATACGCGGGTACATTATTATAAAAGGGAAATGTCCTGTTGGTGGATTGAAAGGAAGATGCTGCACTATGGATATGATAGGGGAGTGAAGCGGGTGAATAGGGGATGGTGTCAATAATGATTGTACTAAATCGGTGGTGTTTTTTAATCGTTCGTTTAATGTTCGCAAAGATAGTGCAGAGAAATGAAATAACAAAATATTCTGATAAATAAAAGCTATTCATGTTTTTCTTTTGTGTCATATGTTGTTAATTCATAAAGAGTTATCCTGGAAATAAAATTGTGTTTTTTCCTCCTTCCTTTTGTTGAAAGAATCTTAGTGCAAATATGGCTTCAGGTTGCGCACAAAAAACGAACGATTAAAAGACGATTATTGCTCTTAATCCATTCTTTAATAGCTATTTACCTGTAATATAACAAAGGTAATGACCGGCTACGTAAAATCAACGGGCAAGAGGAACACAAAGCTTGCTATATCTTACATAAAGTGTTCGCAATTGATTGAAACTCAGGTGTATGCACGGGTGTCAAAGCCCCGAGGGAACACCCTTTTCTGAACAAAATCATCAATGGAAGCGGAAAAAGATACTGAAAAAGGGTCTGAAAATGAGTCAGAACTATGGTATGCGATGCGTGCCACGTACCGGCGGGAACCTGATGCTATGCGCCTTCTTGAAAAAGAAAAATTGGGATGTTTCGTCCCCATGCAATACAGGGTCAGCCTGAAGAAAGGCAGGAAAGTCCGCGCTTTGGTTCCTGTCGTCCACAATTTGCTATTTGTCCATGCCCGTCCTTCGGATGTGAAGCGCGTGAAGTCTCAGGTTAGTTACCTGCAATACATTACTGATACCCGCAGCGGACAGAAGATTATTATCTCGGACAGTGAGATGCAGCGCTTTATTGCTGTGGCCGGTACTTACAATGACCATCTCATGTATTTCCAACCTGATGAGCTGAATTTGTCCAAGGGCACGAAAGTCCGTGTCACCGGTGGTGACTTTGCGGGACAGGAGGGTGTTTTCCTGAAAGTGAAGGGTGCCCGTGACCGCCGTGTGGTTGTCGAGATACAAGGCGTTATTGCCGTAGCCATGGCCACTATCCATCCGGATCTGATCGAAGTAATCAAATAATTGGCTGTTGATAATCAATGATTGATCGTTGACAGTTGATAAATCATAAATCTGAAATCATAAATTAAAATAATTATGTCTCTTTCTGCAGAAACAGCTGCCCTTCAGCGTGCAGCACATGAGCTGATGTATTTGGGTGTTGACGGGAGTCCCATCTATAGCGATGACTTGTCCCGCCGCAACGCTGAGGTCTACCGCCTGACCACAGCCTTGTATGATTCCGGTGTCAAGGGTTCTACCATTGAAGAACAGGCGAACGTCTGCCTTGCCCTGCTGATGGGTTATAGTGCTTCATTCATTGACCACGGTGAGAAGCTGCAACATGTTCAGGAAGTGTTGGATCGTTGTTGGGATATCCTTGATAATCTTCCCGCTTCATTATTAAAACTTCGTCTGCTTACCGCCTGTTATGGTGAAGTGTTTGACGAGCCTTTGGCTGACGAAGGTCGTGCAATTATCGCTTCCTGGGATTCCGCATCGCTTACATTTGAACAGCAAGAGGTTATTGATGAGTTTCAAAACGTAGTTGATAATCCCTATCCGTGGGAATATATTGACGAATAAGGAAAATTCAATTGACGAATTCTTTAAGACATAAAGCCATTCATGGTGTTGGGTGGAGTTTCATTGATAATATATCCAGTTCCGGCATCACTTTTTTGGTAGGGCTTGTACTTGCCCGATTATTAACCCCTGAAGAATATGGTGTCATGGCCATGATTGCTATTTTTATAGCAATTTCCAACTCCATTATAGACAGTGGCTTCTCTAATGCGCTGATACGAAAGATACGTATAGAGCGAGTTGATTATAACACCGTTTTTTATTTTAATCTGACGGTCAGTATTCTTATTTATGTAATACTATATTTAGCTGCCCCTGCAATCAGTGCCTTTTTTAAAGAACCTGTTTTGCTGGAAGTTATAAGAATTATAGGCTGGGTCCTGATAATAAATGCGCTTGCCATTATTCCCCGTACCCAGTTTGTAAGGAATGTAGATTTCAAGACGCAAACCAAGGTTTCTTTGATTTCATCTATCAGCAGTGGAGTGATTGGAATAGGAATGGCATTGGGGGGAATGGGGGTCTGGAGTTTGGTTGGTCAGCAGCTTTCTCGTCAATTTTTGAATACTTTGTTCTTATGGATATATAGCAAATGGCATCCGGAATGGGAATTTTCAACGAAAAGTTTTAAAGAATTGTTTGGCTTTGGTTCTAAATTGTTGTTTTCAGGGTTACTGGATACTATCTATAAAAATATCTACTACATTGTAATCGGACGTTTCTATACTTCTGCGCAGTTGGGGCAATATACCCGTGCGGAGCAGTTCAATATGATATTTTCCAGTAATCTAACTTCTGTTGTTCAGCGAGTCAGTTATCCGGTTTTAAGTTCCATACAAGAAGAGCCGGAACGCTTGCGGGAGGCATACCGGAAAGTGATAAAGATTACCATGCTGATAACTTTTGCATGTATGTTGGGACTGGCTGCGATTGCAAAACCATTGATTCTGATTTTGATAGGTGAAAAATGGGTGCCTGCCGTTTACTTCTTGCAAATCATCTGTTTCAGCGGCATGCTCTATCCACTCCATGCCATCAACTTGAATATCCTGCAAGTAAAAGGGCGTTCGGATTTGTTTCTGAAACTCGAAATTATAAAAAAAATTATAGCTGTGGGACCCATTGTCGTGGGTATTGCCTATGGCATTGAATATATGTTATGGGGTGGTGTTTTGACTTCTTTTATCGCTTATTTTTTGAACAGTTATTATTCAGCTAATTTGATAAACTACCCTACAAGCGAACAGATAAAGGATATATTGCCCACTTTTCTGACTTCTTTTATGGTAGCGGCATTCATGTGGAGTGTTTCTTTTTGGAATATTTCTGTTTACGCCCTGTTGCTTATTCAGCTTTTAGTTGGGATCTTGTTGGCACTGTTTATATATGAAAAGTTGCATCTTGACGAGTATCTCGAAGTCAAGCAGTTGGTTCTTTCTGCATTGAAGCGTAGATAAAAAATCAAATATATATATATTTATTGTAGTAAAAATGGAAAATAAAGTAATTACAGTTACTTCCCCATTACTCCCTTCATTGGATGAATTCATTCCTTATTTGCAGGATATATGGAATCGCAAGTGGTTGACCAATAACGGTCATTATCATCAGGAGCTAGAGAAGGCGTTATGTGAATATTTGAAAGTACCTTATATCAGTCTCTTTACTAATGGTACGTTGCCTCTGATGTGTGCTTTGCAGGCATTGCGTATCACAGGTGAAGTGATAACCACTCCTTACAGTTTTGTTGCTACTACTCATTCCTTGTGGTGGAACGGCATCAAACCCGTGTTTGTGGATATTGACCCTGTGACTTGCAATATTGATCCTGATAAGATAGAAGCCGCCATTACTCCTAAGACTACTGCTATCATGCCTGTACATGTCTATGGTAAACCTTGTGATACGGAACGTATTCAGGATATAGCTGACAAATATGGTTTAAAGATAATTTATGATGCTGCTCACGCCTTTGGCGTGGAAGTAAATGGACGATCAATATTGAATGCCGGCGATATGTCAACTTTGAGTTTTCATGCCACGAAGGTCTATAACACCATTGAGGGCGGTGCTTTGATTTGCCATGATGAAAAAATAAAGAAACGTATTGACTACTTGAAGAATTTTGGTTTTGCGGGAGAGACCGAGATTGTTGCTCCGGGCATTAATGGTAAGGTAGATGAGATACGTGCGGCTTATGGTTTACTTAATTTGAAGCAGGTGGACTCCGCTATTGAAGCACGTCGTCAGACAGCCATTAAATATCGAAAAGTTTTGGAGGATGTGGAGGGTATCAGCTTTATGGAAGATATGCCAGGTGTCCGTCACAATTATTCTTATTTTCCCATTTTTGTAGATGCCGAGAAATATGGTATGACACGTGATGAACTTTATTTCAAGATGAAAGAGCAAAATGTGTTAGGGCGTAGATACTTTTACCCGTTAATTAGCGAGTTTTCTACATATAGAGGATTGGAATCAGCTAAGCTTGAGAATTTGGCAGTATCACATAAAGTGGCAGATAGTGTGATATGTTTACCGATGTATCATACATTGAGTGAGGAAGAAGTAAATAGAGTAATTAAATGTATTGTAGATGAATAAAGAAATTTATATATTAGGAATAGGACATAATACTTCCGTTTACATTGATTTGGTGGAAGCTTGTGGGTATGAAATAAAGGGGTTATATCACTATAATGGTGACAGAACTGGTGATATTGAACATGGATATAAAGTGTTGGGCTCTTTTGATGATTTGTTTTCGCTACCTTCTTTAGTAGGAATGAATTTAGCCTTGAGTCAAGGAGATAATGCTATTCGTTCACGATTGTTTGACAAAATTTTGCAGAAAGGGGGGGAGGTGCCTTCTCTCATTCATCCAACAGCCCAAGTTTCCAGATTTGCACAATTAGGTAACGGAGTAGTCATTCATATAAATACTGTTGTACATCCGGATGTTATCATAGGAGATAACTCAGTTCTGTCGTATAATGTATCAATAAGCCATTCTACAACGATCGGCAATCATTGCTATATTGCATTCGGAGCCATGATAGGTGCTTATGTAAATGTTGAAGATTTTGCTTTTATTGGTATTGGTGCTAATATAATAAGTGGAAAAGTTGATACGATTGGTTATAATGCTTATGTAGGTGCTGGTGCCTTAGTTACTCATTCTGTAGAAAAAAATACTGTTGTTGCAGGGGCTCCTGCGAGAATTATTAGAATGAAGTCATAATATAAATATTAAGGACTTTGCTTGATAATTTATTTCGCTTTATATAATTCTGTTAAC
>CAJMQU010000020.1 GCA_905215555.1 uncultured bacterium | reverse complement strand
TATATGCTTATTATCAGAATGGCAGTAAAAATTTAGACTCAGCGGAGAAAGAATTATTCTTTAGTCTTTCCAAAGCGTATGACCTTTATAATTATCTGCTGATGCTGATGGTGGCTCTGACGACTTACGCACAAAAACGCATTGATGTGGCAAAGGCCAAGTTAGCTCCGACTGCAGAGGAGCTGTATCCCAACATGAAGTTTGTAGAAAACAAGTTCGTTTCACAGTTGGAAGTGAATAAACAGTTGCTGGATTTTGCCGCCAACCAGAAACGTTCGTGGGCAAATGACGAAGATTTTGTCAAGGGTTTATATGAGAAGATTATAGTTTCCGATATATATAAGGAATATATGGCTTCGACTGATAAATCTTATGAAGCCGATCGCGAATTATGGAGAAAGCTCTACAAAACTTTTATTTTCAATAATGAAGAGTTAGATATGTTGCTTGAAGATCAGAGCCTTTATTGGAATGATGATAAGGAAATAGTAGATACTTTCGTTTTGAAGACAATCAAGCGCTTTGAGGCAAAGAATGGCGCTAACCAGTCTTTGTTGCCTGAGTTCAAAGATGATGAGGATCAGGAGTTTGCCCGTCGCTTATTCCGCCGTACCATACTGAACTGCGATTACTATCGTCATCTCATCAGTGAGAATATCCGTAACTGGGATTTGGATCGCGTGGCCTTTATGGATGTGGTGATTATGCAGTGTGCATTGGCCGAAATTCTAAGTTTCCCGAACATTCCGGTAAGTGTTTCGTTAAATGAGTATGTTGAAATAGCTAAGGTCTATAGTACGGTAAAGAGCGGAAGCTTTGTAAACGGTACTTTGGACGGAATAGTTAATCAATTAAAAAAAGAAGGTAAGTTAGCGAAAAACTGATACCTTTGTTGAGTATTAAAAACTAAAAACGAATAATTTATGAATTTAATGACCGTATTCTTGCAAGCTCCTGCCGCAGCTCCTGGTGGTGGTAGTATGATGTGGATTCTTCTGATTGCCATGTTTGCTATCATGTATTTCTTCATGATTCGTCCGCAAAACAAAAAACAGAAAGAAATTGCAAACTTTCGCAAATCACTTCAGGTGAACCAAAAGGTGATTACTGCTGGTGGCATTCATGGCGTTATCAAAGAGATTAATGACAATGATATTGTGCTTGAAATCGCTTCTAACGTTAAGATTAGAATTGATAAGAATTCTATATTCGCAGCTGCTGCTGATGCTAACAGCAATCAAGCTGCTAAATAATTTTGAATAAGTGAGCCTATGATTAATCGTAGGAACATAAAACGCATATATTTAAGAACAGCGAGAAAAGTTAAGGACTTTCTGCTCAGTGATAAGAGCAGAGAGTTCTTAATTTTTTTATTTTTCTTCTTCATTGCCAGTGGATTCTGGCTACTTCAGACGCTGAACAATGATTATGAAACGGAATTCTCCATTCCGGTGCGTTTGAAAGGAGTTCCCAATAATGTCGTTATAACTTCCGAACCGCCTTCCGAACTGCATATTCGGGTAAAGGACAAGGGTACAGTGTTGCTTAACTATATGCTTGGGAAAAGCTTTTTCCCTATTACTCTCGATTTTTCTGATTATAAAGGCAATGATGACAATCATGTACGCGTTTATTCTTCACAGTTCGAGAAGAGACTGCTCAGTCAGTTGAATATATCCACAAAGTTGCTTTCTGTGAAACCCGATACATTGGAATATATTTATTCTACTGGAGCTTCTAAATTGGTTCCGGTGAGGTTTCAGGGAACAGTGAGTGCAGGCCGCCAGTATTACATTTCTGATACGATTTGTAAACCGGACTCCGTATTGGCTTATGCGCCTGCAGGAGCCTTGGATACCATAACTGCGGCTTATACGCAGAGGGTGAATTTTGAGGATGTTTCCGATACGTTGAAACGGCAAATCCCACTGCTTATCCAGAAGGGAATTAAGTTTGTCCCGGCTTCGGTAGAAATGGTCTTTCCGGTAGATATCTATACTGAAAAGACGGTGGAAGTACCTTTGCGAGGAGTTAACTTCCCGGCGGGTAAAGTGCTTCGTGCGTTTCCGTCCAAAGTAAATGTTACCTTTCAGGTTGGCTTGAGTCATTTCCGTCAGATAACGGCGAGCGATTTCCATATCAATGTTTCTTATGAGGAACTTCTGAAACTGGGTTCGGACAAATATATCGTGAAACTGAAGTCTGTGCCTAAAGGGGTAAATCAAGTACGTATCAATCCTGAACAAGTAGACTTCCTTATTGAGCAGGTAACTCCCGAATATGACAATTAAAATAGGTATAACTGGTGGTATTGGCAGTGGGAAAAGTGTTGTTTCCCATTTGCTGGAAGTGATGGATATTCCTGTTTATATTTCGGATGTTGAGTCAAAGCGGCTGACAGCTTCGGATGTTCAGATTCGTCAGGAGCTGATTGATTTGCTGGGAGAAGAAGTATATGCCGGAGGGGAACTGAATAAACCTTTGCTCGCCTCCTATATATTTGGTAATCCTAAACATATTCGTACTGTAAATAGTATCATCCATCCGCGGGTACGTGATGATTTCCATCGGTGGGTGGGACATCATGCGGCTTGTCCGATAGTCGGAATGGAATCTGCTATTCTGATTGAAGCTGGGTTTGTAGGGGAGGTAGATGCTGTAGTGATGGTTTATGCACCTGAAGAAGTCCGGATTACGCGTGCCATGCAGCGTGACGCAGTTTCGCGAGAATTAGTGGAGCGTCGTGTGCGCAGTCAGATGAGCGATGAAGAGAAGCGTAGCCGGGCTGATTTTGTAATTGTAAACGACGGTGAAACTCCGTTAATTCCACAGGTTTTAGAAGTTATAACTTCTCTATCTAAAAATATTGATTACCTTTGCTTAAGCGAAAATAGGTTGCGTCTCAGTATAAACAAATAAATTTGCTTTTACTCTTGGTTTGCACTATCTTTGCCCATCGAAAAATAAAATATTACTAATAAAAATAGAATATACTATGTTGAAGACTATTTTGTCTATCTCCGGAAAACCGGGGTTGTATAAACTCATTTCACAAGGTAGAAATATGTTGATTGTTGAGTCCCTCACGGATAAAAAACGTTTCCCCGCTTATGGTAACGAAAAAATAATCTCTTTGGGTGATATTGCCATGTATACTGATACGGACGATGTGCCTTTGAAAGATGTCTTGGCTACCATGAAAGAAAAGGAAAACGGTGCAGTTGTAGCAATGGATTTGAAGAAAGCAACTGCTGACGAACTTCGAGCTTATTTGGGTGAAGTATTACCGACTTTTGACCGTGACCGTGTGTATGTGGCGGATATCAAAAAGCTTATCTCCTGGTATAATCTGTTAGTTTCTTGCGGAATGACAGATTTTGAGGATGCTGCTGAAACGGAGGACGCGGCAGAAGAAAAAACAGAAGAATAAATTATTGATAAGCAGTTTTTTTATAGAAGGCGCGGATTATCGGGGTTCTCCCGGATAATCCGCGTTTTTTTATGCCGTAGTTTTAATTTTGGCTACTTTTTTTATATCTTTGTTGCCTTCCTGAGATGTAGGGTGGGTAGTGACCTCCCTCGCTAAGATTGAAGGATTATTATGGATAAAAGCGTTTAATATTATCTTGTACTTGAAATCTGGACAATTTCACGCTATTCAAGGATAATAGACAACAAACGCTCATGCTCTGTTGTATATGCATATTCGAATGTATAGTACGGAGCGTGGGTTGTTGTATATTATTTGAATAGTGGCAGTCCAGAGCCCCAGGTACAATAATAGCAGCAGTTCCCACGCTTTTTATATGAACTTACTGCCTTTGGGGACTTAAGGCGGCACATTAGTAAAATGGAAGAGCATAAGAGCGTAACAGTACAGGTGGATAAAGCCGCTGGGAAGATATATGTGAATGGAGTGTTGTCCAACGCTACACTTTGTTTGTATCATATTCGAGGAAAGGTGGTTGAGGTAAAACAAGCGGAGGATGAGGAGGTATCTTTCGATTTACCTTGTGCAGGAGAGTATGTGTTGGTTGTGACGCATGCACTGTCCGTACCAGTTGTTAAGCAGCTCGTTATAGAATAAGAAAAAGGCTGTTTTGCCATTGAATGCAAGACAGCCTTTTTGATCCTGTTACCCTTCGGGTTTAGTTTCTAAATATCAGTCCTTCGCCACTGGGGGCTACCGTAATAGGCCTGCTTCGGTCTACTTCCTGTGCTAATAACTTCTTTGACAAATCATTTAGCAAGTAGTGTTGGATAGCTCGTTTCACAGGGCGGGCACCGAATTCCGGATCATATCCTACTTTCGTCAAAAATTCTATAGCTCCATCCGTCAATATTAATTCCACACCATTTTGGGCAAGCATCTTCTGTACACTCTTTATCTGGAGCACTACAATTTGCTTAATCTCGCTTTCATTCAGCGGCAAGAACATGATTGTTTCGTCAATACGGTTCAGGAATTCCGGACGAATTGTTTTCTTCAGCATATTCATCACTTCCTTCTTCGTTTCCTCAATCACTTGTTCCTTGTTGGCACTGTTCAGTTTCTCCATCTGGCTCTGAATGTAAGCGCTCCCCATATTGGAGGTCATGATTATGATGGTGTTTTTGAAGTTCACCACACGGCCCTTATTGTCCGTCAAACGTCCGTCATCCAATACTTGTAATAGGATATTGAACACATCCGGGTGGGCTTTCTCTATTTCATCGAACAGTACGACAGAGTAAGGCTTCCGCCGGATAGCTTCGGTCAGTTGCCCGCCTTCATCGTAGCCTACGTATCCCGGAGGCGCTCCGACCAGGCGTGATACGCTGTGCTTCTCTTGGTATTCGCTCATGTCGATACGGGTCATCATGCTTTCGTCATCGAATAGGAATTCGGCAAGTGCCTTGGCAAGTTCCGTTTTACCTACACCAGTAGTACCTAGGAAGATGAATGAACCGATTGGGCGTTTGGGATCCTGCAATCCTGCACGGCTACGTCTGACAGCATCAGCCACAGCCTGAATGGCTTCGTCTTGTCCGATGACACGCTGGTGAAGCTCGTCTTCCAGATGCAGCAGTTTGTCCTTTTCGCTTTGCAACATCTTACTTACGGGGATGCCTGTCCAGCGAGATACTACGTCTGCAATGTCCTCAGCATCTACTTCCTCCTTAATCATGGCTTTGTCGCCCTGCATGGCATGAAGTTCTTTCTGGGTGTCTTCGATTTCCTGATTCAAAGCCTGCAACTTACCGTAACGGATTTCGGCTACCTTGCCATAATCACCTTCGCGCTCTGCTTTGTCGGCTTCAAACTTTAGGTTTTCGATTTCAACCTTGTTCTGCTGTATTTTGTTGACCAGCGTCTTTTCGCTTTGCCATTTTGCCTTGTAAGATTTCTCCTGTTCTTTCAGTTCGGCAAGTTCCTTACCGATATGTTCCAGTTTCGGCTTGTCATTCTCACGCTTGATGGCTTCTCGTTCAATTTCCAGTTGCTTGATTTTACGTGAAATCTCATCCAGTTCTTCCGGAACAGAGTCTACTTCCATACGTAGCTTGGCGGCGGCTTCATCCATCAGGTCGATAGCCTTGTCCGGCAAGAAACGGTCTGTGATGTAGCGGTTGCTCAGTTCTACCGCGGCAATGATGGCGTCATCTTTAATCCGCACGTGGTGGTGGTTTTCGTAACGTTCCTTCAGACCACGCAGGATGGAAATGGTGCTCAAGGTATCCGGTTCATTTACATATACAATTTGAAAACGGCGTTCCAGTGCCTTGTCTTTTTCGAAATACTTCTGATATTCGTCGAGGGTAGTGGCGCCGATGCTTCTCAGTTCTCCGCGTGCCAGTGCAGGCTTCAGAATATTGGCGGCGTCCATAGCACCTTCGCCCTTTCCGGCACCCACCAGGGTGTGGATTTCGTCAATAAAGAGGATGATGTCTCCTTCCGATTTCTTTACTTCATTGATGACGGCTTTCAGGCGCTCTTCGAATTCACCTTTGTACTTTGCACCGGCCACCAGCGCACCCATATCCAGTGAGTACACTTGTTTGTTCTTCAGATTTTCCGGAACATCACCGCGCAGGATACGATGGGCAAGTCCCTCTACGATGGCAGTCTTACCAGTACCCGGTTCACCTATTAATATAGGGTTGTTTTTGGTGCGGCGGCTCAGAATTTGTAGCACACGGCGGATTTCCTCATCACGACCGATAACCGGATCGAGCTTACCGCTTCGGGCAGCCTCGTTCAGGTTGATGGCATACTTCTCTAGTGACTGATAAGTATCTTCGCTGGATTGTGAAGTCACCTTTTCACCCTTGCGTAGTTCGGTGATGGCATTGCGTAGTTCGTGTTCCGTCATTCCCGCATCTTTCAGGATGGTAGAAACAGTACTTTTCACTGTTAGTAATGCCAGTAGCAGGTGTTCCAGTGAAACAAACTCATCGCCCATTTCTTTGGAATACTGGGTGGCTTTCTGGAACACATCATTCGTTTCACGGCTTAAGTAAGGTTCTCCACCCGAAACTTTGGGTAGGGAATCCGTTTGTTTGTCGAGTACGAGTGCGACTTGTTGTCCGTTCATACCCAATTTCTGGAAGATGAAGTTGGTGACGTTTTCACCTACCTTCATTACTCCCTGCATCACATGAACCGGTTCAATGGCTTGCTGTCCGCGGCTTTTGGCCAGATTCAGCGCTTCTTGCACCGCCTCTTGCGATTTAATGGTAAAATTGTTGAAATTCATATCTTATGTCTCCTTTCTATTTTCATTTTCAATAACACCTAATGGGGCGCAAAAGATTTGCCAATGACCTGTTTCTGACAAAAATACAGATGTTTTGTAGAAAATAATGACAAAATGGCTTTATTCTGCCGGAATGCATAAGTATACTTTTACCGGAACTCAGTAATGTAGGGCAGTAAGTGTTTTTATATAATCCGAAGCATCGTCTGTTTTAATGATAGCGAGATTATCCTTAAAGAATATACTTACTAACATGGGGATGTTAGTGTCACTTACATGCGGGTGTTGGAAACTGTATTTATAAACGTTGCAGGGCTTAATATATAGTAATGTGCAAATTTTAAATAAATCGTGTGCGTGGCTAAAAGTATTATTGTATCTTTATCGCTTAAATATAAAAACAGAGATGTTATGATAGATAGTATAAAACTCGCGGAGAATGTGATATTAGTGGACGTAGCATATTTCAATGATGTGGTTAAGGATTTGAAGAGATACTTTGAATTGCAGTTAGGACGTCCGTTGCAGGATATTTATGTGGAGGAGTGGGCCTCTTATTTGGCGTTAGATTCCGGAATTCGCGATAAGAATAATAATATAGAGGTGCTTTTTGTTTATGATGCACAAACAAGCGCATTGCTTCATTGTGACCCTTCCGACCTGAAAAAGGATTTGAACGGTGTTGGATTCACTAATCAATTGGGTGAATTGAGTTTTATTTCCGTATCTTCCGAAGGACTTGTTTCACGCGAGAATCTCTATCTCGATTTGCTGACTATAGCGCTAAACTCTGCCGATGTGAAGCGTCTGATGTTGGTTCCGTTCATTGAAGATTACGGTACCAAACTCATGGACGTTTTAGATGAAAACATGAAGGAAGTTGCCCCGGAAAAGGCTAAAGAAGTTTTCCTTTTCAATATGGATGAGTCGGTGCGCCCTCTTGCCTGCAAGTGGGATTTGTTGGGGTACTCCATGATGAGAGCTTTGGGCATTAAGGCTGAGGAGTTGGAATAACTGCTGAACAAGAGAAGGAAAAGTACTGCTGTGGACGACACAAAACAAATCATTTTCCGGTGAATGATTATTGGTCCCTACAGGCAAGCAGTATATCGAAAACCATGGGAGCCGTAATAAGAGGTTTCAAGATAGGAATTGTAAAATTATGTTCGTAATTTGTTTGACAACGAAATTACAATGAACACATAATTCGTGATGCAGATGATTACCATCGGATTGCTGATTATGTTCAGACTAATTCTTATCATTGGAAAGAAGGTTGTTATCATATATAAAGAAGTTGTTTATGTCCGATTTTCGTTTAAAAGTCTTCCGGTCTGTAGCGAAGAACTTGAGTTTCACAAAAGCTTCGCAAGAGTTGTTTGTCAGCCAGCCTGCCATTACAAAGCATATACAGGAGCTGGAGAGTACTTATCAGACGCGCTTGTTTGACAGACAAGGTAGTAAAATTAGTTTAACAGAAGCTGGGAAGTTATTGCTGGAACACTGCGACCGGATTTTGGAGGATTATAAACGGCTGGAGTATGAGATGCATCTGCTGAATAATGAATATATGGGAGAATTGCGCCTTGGAGCCAGTACCACTATTGCCCAGTACGTCCTGCCTCCTTTGCTGGGCAGTTTTATTAAAAAGTTCCCACAGGTGAATCTTTCATTAATGAATGGCAATTCTCGCGAGGTAGAGGTTGCTTTGCAGGAACATCGTATAGACCTGGGATTGGTGGAGGGTGTTTTTCGTCTTCCCAATTTAAAGTATACCACTTTCTTAAAAGATGAACTGGTTGCTGTCGTACGTACCAAGAGTAAACTGTCTATTGCTGATGAAATTGCTCCTGAAGATTTGCTGAATATTCCTCTTGTCCTCCGTGAACGTGGTTCTGGTACCCTTGATGTTATTGAACGGGCTTTATCTCAGCACAATATTAAGCTTTCCTCACTCCATGTGCTGATGTATCTTGGTAGTACGGAAAGTATCAAACTCTTTCTTGAAAGCACTGACAGCATGGGCATCATTTCCATTCGTTCTATCTGCAAAGAACTGGCTGCCGGAACTTTCCGCGTCGTAGAAATCAAGGATGTGTATATGTTGCGTGACTTCTGTTTTGTCCATCAGCAAGGGCAGGAGAGTGGGTTGGTTCAGGCTTTTATACAGTTTGCCATGCACCATAGCCGGAAGCTATGATGGCAATTATTACTTTCGGTTATAATGTATAATTAGATTTAAATAGGATGGATAATGTGAATAGTTTACCTTTGCGTCAATTAAAGAACAAACATTATTAATACTAAATTTAAATCATATGTTTAGTCGTGGAAACAGAGGCAACACTTTGCATGGCATTCTGCTGATTGCCTTATTCTCTTTTTCAGCTTTCTACATTGCTGAAATTCCTTTCGTAAAAAGTTTATCATTTAGTCCACTCATTGTTGGTATCATTTTGGGTATGGTATACGCCAATAGTTTGCGTAATCGCTTACCAGAAACATGGGTGCCGGGTATTAAGTTCTGTACCAAGCAAGTGCTGCGTGCGGGTATCGTGTTGTACGGTTTTCGTCTGACACTTACGCAGGTGGCAGAAGTAGGTCTTCCGGCAGTCGTAATCGATACGATTGTGGTTGCGGGTACTATATTCCTGGGTATCTGGTTGGGCAGGTTGCTGAAGATTGACAAAGATACTGCGCTGATGACTTCTACTGGTAGTGCTATTTGTGGTGCGGCAGCTGTACTGGGTGCCGAGCCGGTGGTGAAGTGTGAAGGACATAAAACGGCTATTGCTGTATCTACAGTAGTTATATTCGGTACGATTTCTATGTTTTTGTATCCCATCATGTATCGTGCCGGATGGCTCGACGGATTGGGCGATATGGGAGTTGCCATCTACACGGGAAGTACTCTGCACGAAGTAGCCCACGTGGCAGGTGCAGGTAATGCAATGGACCCTACGGATGCCTTGGGCATTGCCGGACCCGCAACCATCACGAAAATGATACGTGTGATGATGCTGGCTCCTGTATTGGTTGTCATGAGTTTCGCCTTGGCAGGACGTAAGCGTGTAGATGCCGAAGGCCGACCGATAAAAAGCAAAATAGCCATTCCTTGGTTCGCTTTTGGTTTCATTGGAATTATTTGCCTCAACTCCCTCCTGCAATACCTGACTGGTGTAGAAACTGTGAAGGACATTCCTTTGAATGGTGCGATTGAATACATCGATACCTTTATGTTGACAATGGCTATGACGGCATTGGGAACAGATACCAGCATTGATAAGTTTAAGCAAGCAGGTGCCAAACCGTTTGTTTTAGCTTTCTTACTCTATATCTGGTTGGTAGGCGGTGGCTATCTGCTGACTAAATATCTGGTGCCTGCATTGGCATAATCTGATTTAATATGTGTGATCCGAAAAAAGCTATTTGCATTTCGGGTAAAAGTATTTCGCTCCTATAAGTCGTGAAACTGGTAGGAGCGATTTTTTTCTTTTCTTTGTAACAAAATTCCAATCCTTCCCGTCTAGTCAATAGATACAACAAGTAAACAGGATTGAGATATAGAAAAGCCCATGGATGCTGAGAGTTTTAAAAATGAGTTTCTGCCCTATCACCGCAAATTGTACTGCGTGGCCTATCGGCTACTGGAGAATGCGGCCGATGCGGAAGACTTGGTGCAGGAAGCTTATCTGAAGCTATGGGATAAGCGGGAAGGACTGACGGTTATCAGTAATCCGGAAGCGTTCAGTGTCACTTTAGTGAAGAATATGTGCTTTGACTTGCTTCGTTCGGGAAAGTACGTTTTGTCTAAACAGTCGGTAGAACTGACTGCCGTGCAGGACATTTCTCAGACAGATAATCTGGAGATACGTGATGAAGTGAGACAAGTGAAAGATATCATTGCCCACTTACCCGAACAGCAACAACGGATTGTGAATCTACGGGATGTCAAAGGTTGTTCTTACGAAGAGATAGAACAAATGACCGGATTGAACTCTACGAACGTCCGTGTACTGCTGTCCCGGGCAAGGAAAAAGATACGTGAGGAATTTAATAAATGGAATAACTATGAAAGTCGAGGAAATTGAAAGGCTGCTCACCGAGTTTTACGAGGGGGACACTACCGAGAGCCAAGAAGAGGCGTTGAGAGATTATTTCAGAACAACGGAAGTACCTGAACATTTGCTGAAAGATAAAGAGATTTTTCTTAGCCTTTATCAAACTGCGGATAGAGCTGTGGAAGTTCCAGCGGGGTTGGGGGATAAACTAAGCCTGCTGATTGATGAAAAGGCTGAAGAAGAACAACGCTTCTTCCGTCCTAATAAAGCTAAACGAAACTGGCGTTGGATTGGAGGCATTGCCGCTACCGTATTGCTGCTTATTGGCATCGGATATGGAGTTGACAGCTTGGGAAATGATGTGTGTCCGCCTACACCACAAGATACATTTTCCGATCCCGAAGAGGCCTATCGCGTGTTGCAGGCAACATTATTGGAGGTTTCCACTAATCTGAATCAGGGCATTGCCCAGGTAAAGGAAATGCAGGTAGATATGAAAAAAGTGAATCAGGAAGTAAAAAAAGAAATACAAAGATAAACGATTATGAAACTCAACAGAATTTTATTAGCAGGTGTGTTGCTGCTGCTACCCCTGCTCTGCCAGGCGCAGAAAAACATATTCAATACTTATAATGATATGAAAGGGGTATCTTCGGTGTATATCTCGAAGGCAATGATCGAAATGAACCCCAATCTTTTTACGAAGGATATCTATATTGGAAAGGTGTCCGGCAAGTTGGATTGTGTGCAGATTCTTTCTACAATGGACAGTAATATCAAAAAAGATATGCGTAAGGACTTGCGTTCATTGGTACAGTCATCCAAATATGAATTGCTGATGAAGCAGAAGGGAACCGTATCCAGTTCCGAATTCTACATTAATAGAAAAGGAGATAAGGTGAAGGAACTGATTATGATTATTGATGGTGCCGCCACTTTGAAGTTTGTCTATCTGGAAGGGGAGATGACTCTGAAAGATATTCAGAACATCATGATGTATCAGAATACTAGTATGAACGGGGGAAGTAATGTTTATTGTATTGACGGTAATGTTGATTTGGCAAATACTGACATTTGGGATAGCCTGAAAGGATTGGAGGGCTTGCAAGGATTGGAAGGACTGAAAAGCCTGAAGAGTCTGAAGAGTCTGGAAAGTTTAAAAGGATTGGAAAGTTTAAAAGATTTAAGTAAACTAAAGGATAGCGAATATCTGAAGAAACAGATGGATGCCGATACTTGGAAACGTTTTGAGAAAAGCATGGAGATGCTGGAAGAGCGTTTGGAAAACTTGGAATAGACATCCTGCTGATAGGTGTAAATAGTTTGTTGAAAAGGGGAACCGATTTCGGTTCCCCTTTATTGTTAGAGATTACTTGTCTTTCTTTAGTGCTTCGAAAATCAATCCTTCCAGTTCCTCAGCCAGTTCCGGATTATCAAGGATTACCTGCTTAGCTGCATCACGTCCCTGGGCAATCTTAGTGTCATTGTAGCTGAACCAAGAGCCGCTTTTCTTGATGATACCCAAGTCTGCACCCAAGTCGATGATTTCACCGGCACGTGAAATACCTTCACCGAACATGATGTCGAATTCAGCGCGACGGAAAGGAGGAGCCACTTTGTTCTTTACAACTTTGACTTTGGTTTGCTTGCCGAGAATTTCTTCACCATTTTTTATGGCTTGGCTTCCGCGGATATCGATACGTACGGATGCGTAGAATTTCAGTGCATTACCACCGGTTGTCGTTTCGGGATTGCCGAACATGACGCCAATTTTTTCACGCAACTGGTTGATGAAGATGCAAGTGGTGCGTGTCTTGCTGACGGTACCTGTCAGTTTACGTAACGCTTGTGACATGAGCCGGGCTTGCAGACCTACCTTATTATCGCCCATATCGCCTTCTATTTCTGCTTTTGGAGTTAAGGCAGCTACGGAGTCGATAACGATGATGTCAATAGCTGAGGAGCGAATCAACTGTTCTGCAATTTCCAATGCTTGTTCACCGTTGTCCGGTTGGGAAATGAAGAGATTATCTACATCTACACCCAGTTTGGCAGCATAGAAACGGTCGAAGGCATGTTCTGCATCAATGAATGCAGCGATACCACCAGCCTTTTGTGCTTCAGCAATGGCGTGGATGGCCAGAGTTGTTTTACCAGATGACTCCGGACCATAAATCTCGATGATGCGTCCACGCGGATAACCGCCGACCCCAAGTGCTACGTTCAGTCCGATAGAGCCAGTGGGGATTACTTCTACTTGTTCGACGATGCCGTCGCCCATTTTCATGATAGATCCTTTACCAAAGCTCTTTTCTATCTTGTCCATGGCCGCTTGCAGGGCTTTCAACTTTTCGCTGGATGCCATCTTGCTGCCATCTTCGTTTTCAAAAATAAGTTCGTCTTTCTTTGCCATATTGCTTTTTCTTATTTAGAGTTGATCGAATACCAGTTAAAAAGGAATAAACCTCTGTATCCTTGTCAACTTGTTTACTAATTTCCTTGCTTCTTATAATATTTGTGCGGAGTGATCCTTGGTTTTCACTTCTTTGGGCGTGATGATACGCTCTATCACTCCTTCTTCATTAATAATGAAGGTGGTGCGGAAGGTGCCCATATACTTACGTCCGTACATACTTTTCTCTCCCCATACTCCGAATTGTTCCACAAGTTTTTTGTCAGTGTCTGCAATGAGGGTGAAAGGGAGTTCGTTTTTTTCTATAAATTTCTGATGCGACTTTTCGTTGTCCACACTTACGCCGATAACTTCGTAGCCGGCCTTGCGCAGTTCCGGGTAGTTATCACGTAGGTTGCAGGCTTGCGCCGTGCAGCCTGAAGTCATATCTTTGGGATAGAAATAAAGAACTATCTTTTTTCCTTTATAGTCACTGAGGCGGATTTCTTCGCTTTTTTCGTTGATGCCCAATACTTCGGGCGCTTTATCTCCGATTTGCATAATCTATTGAATTAAGAATGAAGAATTAGGTTGCGCAATGAAAACACGCCGAAAGTAATTCTTCATTCTTCATTTTTACTTCTTCATTTATATTTATACTTCCAAATCTCCATCAAACACTTCATGCCAAGGCAACCCCTGTTTGTTTAGTTGTTCCATGAATGGATCCGGATTGAACTCTTCCACATTCCACACACCTGGTTTCTTCCACAAGCCTTTGAGGAACATCATGGCACCTATCATGGCAGGAACGCCTGTTGTGTAGCTCACGCCTTGCATACCTGTTTCTTTGTAGGCTTCCTGATGGCTGCAATTGTTGTAAACGTAGTAAGTGCGTTCTTTTCCGTCTTTCAGGCCACGGATGCGGCAACCGATGGAGGTTTCTCCTTCGTAGTTCTCGCCTAAGTCTTGCGGATTAGGTAATACGGTTTTCAAGAATTGTAGCGGAACAATCTTCACTCCATTATAATCCACTTCATCAATACGCGCCATGCCGATGTTCTGGATTACACGCAGGTGAGTCAGATATTCTTGGCCAAACGTCATCCAGAAACGTGCACGTTTGATGGTGGGGAAGTTTTTCACCAAGGATTCCAGTTCCTCATGATATAACAGATAAGAATCGCGCGGTCCGATGTTCGGATACGTCAGGTCTTTGTGAATTTCCAGTGGTTTGGTAGTTACCCATCCGCCGTTTTCGTAGAAACGACCGTTCTGGGTAATTTCACGGATGTTGATTTCCGGATTGAAGTTAGTGGCAAATGCCTTGTGGTGGTTGCCGGCATTACAGTCTACAATGTCCAGATATTGCATTTCATCGAAATAATGTTTGGCGGCATAAGCGGTATAAATGCCACTCACACCTGGGTCGAAACCGCAACCGAGGATAGCCGTCAGCCCGGCATCTTCGAAGCGTTTCTTGTATGCCCACTGCCAGCTATATTCAAAGTGAGCCACATCTTTCGGTTCATAATTGGCTGTGTCTAGGTAGTTGACTCTGCTTTTCAGACAAGCTTCCATGATGGTGAGGTCTTGATAGGGGAGTGCTACGTTTATGACGATTTCGGGCTTGAAGCTATTAAAGAGAGCTACCAGTTCGTCTACATTGTCGGCATCCACCTGTGCGGTCCGGATGTTGGGATTACCGATTGCTTTTACGATAGCGTCGCATTTGGACTTTGTGCGGCTGGCAATCATGATATCTGTGAATACATCCGGATTTTGAGCCACTTTGTGCGCAACAACGGTACCTACACCGCCTGCACCGATAATAAGAACTTTACTCATTTCTTAATAACATTGTTAAAATTAAATTCATATTGCATTGATAAGTGACGAACTACAAGCTATCATGCCGAAAGGTACTTGTCACCTGTAGCTTGTCACTTATTTTATTGGTGAGCAAATATAGGATTTAATTCGCAGATATACGTTAAAATTCTGCTAAATACTTTCTGAAAAAAGCATTAACCTTCAAACAAACTGCCTGCATTTTGGTTATTTTTTTATATATATGTTTACTTTGCAAGTATGGGCTTCACTTCAGCATAATGCAAATAAATTTGCTTATACGCTCGGTTTGCACTATATTTGCCTCGTGAAAATTAACTTAAACAACGAATAACGATGAAAAAAGTATTTGTTTCTCTCTGTATGGCAGGAGCTTTAGTAGCTTTGTCATCTTGTCGCTCGTCCAAAGATGCTGCGACGCTGTCTTCCATCAGTGGTGAATGGAATATTATTGAAATCAACGGTGCTGCCGTAGTGCCTGCTCCTAATCAGGAATTTCCCTTTATAGGCTTTGATACTACTACCGGAAAAGTATTCGGTAACAGTGGTTGTAACCGTATGATGGGTTCGTTTGATGTGAATGCCAAATCCGGAACGATTGACCTTGGAGCCATGGCAAGTACGCGTATGGCTTGTCCGGATATGACACTGGAACAAAACGTATTGTCTGCTTTAGGACAGGTGAAAAAGTATAAGAAATTGGGCAAAGAGAATATCGCTTTGTGTGGTTCGTCCAATCGTCCCATTATTGTATTACAAAAGAAAGCTCCTACAGTGAAACTATCAGACTTGAGTGGTAAGTGGATGATCTCTGAAGTCAGCGGTCAGGCTATTCCCGAGGGAATGGAAAAACAACCGTTTATTGAATTCAATCTCAGTGAAAAGAGAATACATGGCAATGCCGGTTGTAATCTTATCAACGGCGGATTTGTTGCAGATAATGAAAATTCATCTGCTATCTCTTTCCCGCAGCTTATAAGCACCATGATGGCTTGTCCGGATATGGAAGTGGAAGGGCGTGTGATGAAAGCTTTGAATGAAGTAAAATCTTTCGGTAAACTGGCAGGTGGCGGTATCGGGCTTTATGATGGAAGCAATACGTTGGTAATGGTGCTGGTGAAGAAGTAACTCAGGCAATCAGAAGATAAAAAACAGGGTGTCAATGTTCAGTTGGCACCCTGTTCTTGCTTTAATGGGATACGGCTTTCAGTCCGATGATAGAGCCGGTCAGTGTCATGATGAAGATCAGTCTCCATACAGTGGCAGGCTCTTTGAATATCAATATACCCGTCAATACGGTTCCCACTGCGCCTATTCCTGTCCATACAGCATAAGTCGTACCGATAGGTAAGGTTTGCGTTGCTTTTATCAATAGAAACATGCTGATACTCATAGAAATCAGGAAACCGATCAGCCACCAGTACATCTCGTTTCCGGTTGTTTCTTTCACTTTGCCTATACACGATGTAAATGCTACTTCAAACAGTCCGGCAATAATTAAATATATCCAACTCATAACTTTTAGTTTTGGGTACAAAGGTCATGAATTGATTTGACTTTTGATTTAACAAATGATAAAAAGTGATTTATCGGAACTTTGCCCGGATACGGCTCAGGCTGACTTGGGTTATGCCGAGAAATGAAGCAATATAACCTAACTGTACTCTTTGTAGCAGGTCAGGGTTATTATTCATCAGTTCTCTATAACGTTCTGTAGATGTTTTGAGCTGCCTGTTGATAAATCGTTCTTCTGTTTTGAGCAGTTCCTGTTCTGCAAATTCTCTTCCCCAGTTGGCTAGGTGTATGTCCTTGCCGAAGAGTTCATACAAGGCTTGTTTCTTCATTTCATATAATTCGCACTCTTCCAGAAGTTCTACGTTCTCATAACCTTTCTGTCCGTTCACATAGCTTTTCATTGAGACTACCGTATCCCCTTCGCGTCCGAACCAAAAAGTGATTTCGGTATTTGCCATCTCGGTGTAGGCACGCACAACGCCTCGTTTGATGAAGTATACTTTAGTTTCTACTTTATTCGCTCTGAACAGAATGTGTCCTTTGGGATAAGTGGCCTCGGTAATCGTTTCCTTCAATGCATTTTTCGATGCTTCCGGGAGGATGCCTATCTTATCGATAATCTGATTTATATCCATATTGATATTATGCTATGTTTATTTATTCATGATATCGGACTCGTATCCGGACCGTACCAGATTCGTTTAGAAGACTTCTAAACGAATCTGGTACGGAGTAAGTGCGAATTGGGTATAGTCAAGAAAGGGTAAAGAGATTGTTGATCTCATAATAGTTTTACGGCATTATCTTTTTCTTTTTAACCCCGCCCGTATCCTGCTTAAAGACTGCGGTGTGATATATAAATATGATGCCAAGTGTTTTAACGGAACATATTGCAATAATTCCGGGTTATCTTCCATTAGGGTCAGATAACGTTCTTTGGCACTCGGAGTACCGTATGCTACCGTATAACTGTCAATGTAAAGGATTTCCTGTTCGAAAATTTTTCTGCCGAAATTAGATAATTCAAGAGAATTATTGAATAGTTCTTCCAAGTCGGATTTGGAGATGCAATAGGCAGTACTCTCAGTCTGGGAATCAATATTGATCAGAGAAGCCTCATTATTGACGTATCCCCAAGAGGAGAAGGCTATCTCGCCTGCTCTTGCAAACCAAAGAGAACTTTCGGTTCCATCCATCATGCAGTAGGCACGCCAGATACCCTTCTTTAAAATATAGAAATTAAGATTACGTTCTCCTTCTTGTACGATTGTTTCCCCCTTGCCGAAGTGATATTCTGTCATATGTGACAAAAGTTCACGCAGGTTTTCTTCCGGGAGTCTGTATCTTTGGCAGAATTTCTTTATCATCGTTTCCATGTTGCAAAGATACTATATTTTTTTCGCGCTTCCTTTTTGCTCTTATATAAATAATGAGTATGAAGAGAGCGGTCAGTAACTCAGCTAACGGAGTTGCTAGCCAGATACCTGGATTTCCGAGGAGTAAGGGAAGCCCGAAGAAACAAGCCGTCAGTAAGACAAAACCGCGTAACAGGGTGATGATAGTGGCATAGCGTGCCCGCTCTACACTTTGGAAATATCCAATGGAAACAATGTTGACAGCAAAGAAAACAAACCCGGTGGCATACAGGGGAAGCCCTTTGCTCGCTATTTCGTAAGCTGGATAATGGCGGTCAATGAACATAGAAACAATTTCAGAACTGAACAATATGGTTATCAGTGCAAAGGCTGCACCGCAACCGATAGCTGTTTTCAGAGCCAGCAGATAGGTATGGCGGACACGGGTTTCTTCGTGAAGTCCGTGATTGTAACTGATGATGGGTTGTGCGGATTGGGCAATGGCATTGTACACCATAAATATAATAGGAAAGAAGTAACAGGCTATACTGAATGCTGCCACGCCTTCTTCCCTCAGATAGTGGATGAACACGATGTTGCCGACAAACATCATACAAGCAATGGCTACTTCACACAGAAATGCGGAGGACCCCAGACGGCACATATAGCCTATGTTGCGACGGGTCAGTTGCATACTTTTGCGACTCAGCTTGACAGGGTAGAAGCGCAGGGCGCATTTGCGACGGGAGAGATAGATGATTATCATCAGTGCACCGACTGTGGTACCAATGGCACTGGCAATGGCTGCCCCGAACATTCCCCAGCCAAAGGGGAAGATGAATAGGTAATCGAGAATAATGTTCAGCACGGCGGCCACTACGTTACACGTCATGGCAAAATTAGGCGAACCGTCCAGACGCAGGAAGAACATCCCCGAATTGAGCAAGGCGGTAAATACCGAGAACGGAACAAACCATAACATGTATTCTACTGCCAGTGGGGTTAATCGTTCCGAACCACCCAATAGGAGCACTATCTGCGGAGCAAAAGAACAGAATAGGGTGGAGGTGGTTATCAGTAATAGTGAGGATACAACTATGGACTGTGTGATATTGATGCGGGCAACCTTCACTTTTCCGTGAGATAGATGGATAGATGCCACGACGGATGCCCCTACGCCAAACATCAACCCTACACCAGTGGAGAACAGCCATAACGGTGCTACTATATTCACTGCTGCAAGTGCGTCGCTGCCTATACCTTTTCCTACGAATATCCCATCTGTAATGACGAATAAGGCAGAAAATATCATACCCAGTACAGTGGGGAGTAATAATTTGCGGAACAATGCCGCGATGTCCATGTTTTTAAAGTCTATACAGTCTCTTTCCATAATTTGTTAGTTACGAGATACAAGCTACGAATAGCTGTACTATAATGCCGAAAGGCACTTGTAGCCTGTAGCTATTTCTGTTATTGTCTGCAAAAGTAGTGGTTTTAGACAGGACATCGATTAACATATGGTAATTTTCGACAGAAAAGTGTAGAAGAATTCTGCCAAACTGACAGCCTTTCTGCCAAGCGATAAAATTACAACCTCTCTGAACAATTTGGCACGACGTTTGTCTTTCTATTGGCGTCTGCTGCTGAGGCAGACGACCGAAACTTGAATAATAACAAATAAAATATTAACGATTATGGGAAAAATTATTGGTATTGACTTAGGAACAACAAACTCTTGCGTTTCTGTATTCGAAGGAAACGAACCTGTAGTAATTGCAAACAGTGAAGGAAAACGTACTACTCCGTCTATCGTAGCATTCGTAGATGGTGGCGAGCGTAAAGTAGGTGACCCTGCAAAACGTCAGGCTATTACTAATCCGACGAGAACCGTGTTCTCGATCAAACGTTTCATGGGTGAAACATGGGATCAGGTACAGAAAGAAATTGCCCGTATGCCTTACAAGGTTGTAAAGGGTGACAACAATATGCCGCGTGTGGATATAGACGGTCGTCTGTATACTCCGCAGGAGATTTCAGCTATGATTCTTCAGAAAATGAAGAAGACTGCTGAGGACTATTTGGGACAGGAAGTTACGGAAGCTGTTATTACCGTTCCGGCTTACTTCTCCGATTCTCAACGTCAGGCTACCAAAGAAGCCGGTCAGATTGCCGGTCTGGAAGTGAAACGTATCGTGAACGAACCGACAGCTGCTGCATTAGCTTACGGTATTGATAAAGCGAACAAAGATATGAAGGTTGCCGTATTCGACCTTGGTGGTGGTACATTCGATATCTCTATCCTTGAATTCGGTGGCGGTGTGTTCGAAGTATTGTCAACAAACGGTGACACTCACCTCGGTGGTGACGACTTTGATCAGGTAATTATCAACTGGTTGGCAGAAGAATTTAAGAATGACGAAGGTGCCGATCTGACTCAGGATCCGATGGCTATGCAACGTCTAAAAGAAGCTGCTGAAAAGGCTAAGATTGAATTGTCTTCTTCTACAAGCACTGAAATCAACTTGCCATATATCATGCCGGTAGGTGGTGTACCTAAGCACTTGGTTAAGACTTTGACACGTGCTAAGTTTGAAGCTTTGGCTCACAACTTGATTCAAGCTTGTCTGGAACCCTGTAAGAAGGCTATGTCTGATGCTGGCTTGAACAATGCTGATATTGACGAAGTAATCCTTGTTGGTGGTTCTTCTCGTATTCCGGCTGTACAGAAGTTGGTTGAAGACTTCTTCGGCAAGGCTCCTTCCAAAGGTGTGAATCCGGATGAAGTAGTAGCAGTAGGTGCTGCCGTGCAGGGTGCTGTATTGACGGATGAAATCAAGGGTGTAGTATTGTTGGATGTTACTCCGCTGTCTATGGGTATCGAAACTCTAGGTGGTGTAATGACGAAGTTGATTGACGCTAACACTACTATTCCGTGCAAGAAGAGCGAAACTTTCTCTACGGCTGCTGACAACCAAACGGAAGTTACCATCCACGTATTGCAGGGTGAACGTCCGATGGCTGCACAGAATAAATCTATCGGTCAGTTCAATCTGACAGGTATCGCTCCGGCTCGTCGTGGTATTCCTCAGATTGAGGTAACGTTTGATATCGACGCTAACGGTATCTTGAAGGTATCTGCCAAGGATAAGGCTACTGGTAAGGAACAGGCTATCCGTATCGAGGCTTCCAGCGGTTTGAGTAAGGATGAAATTGATAGAATGAAGGCTGAAGCTGAAGCTAATGCAGAAGCTGATAAGAAGGAACGTGAGAAGATTGACAAGTTGAACCAGGCTGACTCAATGATCTTCACTACTGAAAATCAGCTGAAGGAATTAGGTGATAAGCTGCCGGCTGATAAGAAAGCTCCGATTGAAGCTGCTTTGCAGAAACTGAAAGATGCTCACAAAGCACAGGATTTGGCTGCGGTAGATACTGCAATGGCAGAATTGAACACTGCATTTCAGGCTGCAAGCGCTGAGATGTATGCACAAAGCGGTGCACAAGGTGGTGCTCAGGCTGGTCCTGATATGAATGCCGGACAAGCTGGTGGTGCTCAGGATAATAGTAAGCATGGAGATAATGTCCAGGATGCTGACTTTGAGGAGGTCAAATAAGATTAGTTAGATAAACTAAGTAATAATATTAAGGGAAAAGTTGTAAATCGATGATTTATGGCTTTTCCCTTTTTTGATACCTTGATTTCTTTTGCAAGGATAAATCTATTATTTTATATCTGATATTTTTGGGTCTTATATAATAATTTGTTTACCTTTGATTAATGAAGACATTTATAACCTTAATATATTTAAAGAAAAAGACATGAACAAATCATCCAATTGCTTTAGGAAATTCAAAACATTATCGTGTACTTTCCTGCTATCTTTTACGCTATCCTGTCTGCATGCGTATGCAGTAGAAGAAATTAATATCGGAATAACACAACAAGAAACTAAAATTGTTGATGTTGTAAAAATCAATCCAGCTGTGGTTGACATCTTGTTTTCCAACCAACAACGTATGACACTCGACTTCTACGGAGAGAATATTTTTAGAATATTTCAGGATAATTCGGGTGGAATGCTCCGGGAACCGGAAGCAAAGCCTGAAGCTAAAATCCTCGTAAGTAGGCCACGTAGAGACATATCGCAATTGGATGTTATAAACAATGTCGACTTTGTTTCTATCACTACTCGAAAGATAAAAGTAGAGTTCGATAAAAATACGACATTGATGAAAGTCACTAATCTCGAAACTGGGACTATCGCGTTAGAACAGGCTGAACCCGTTTCTTTTGATAAAGAAAGAGTTATTCTGAAATTGAAAGAAACCCCGCAGGAGTATTTCTACGGTGGCGGTGTACAGAATGGACGTTTCTCGCATAAAGGTAAAACTATCTCTATTGAAAACCAAAATAGCTGGACGGATGGTGGTGTAGCATCGCCCAATCCATATTATTGGTCGACAGGTGGTTACGGTCTGATGTGGTACACTTTTAAAAGAGGAGTCTACGATTTTGGAAGAGAAGAAAAAGGTATTGTGAAGTTATTGCACCAAACGACCTACCTCGACCTCTTTATCATGATCAATGATGGTGTCGTACCCTTGCTGAACGACTATTATCAACTGACAGGAAATCCTGTACTAATGCCTAAGTTCGGTTTTTACCAGGGACATTTGAATGCTTACAACCGTGACTACTGGAAAGAAGATAAAAACGGCATCCTGTTTGAAGACGGGAAACGCTATAAAGAAAGCCAGAAAGATAATGGAGGTATCAAAGAATCGTTGAACGGAGAAAAGGATAACTACCAATTCTCGGCACGCGCTGTGATAGATCGCTACAAGAACCATGACATGCCTTTGGGGTGGCTGTTGCCTAACGATGGCTACGGGGCCGGTTACGGGCAGACGGAAACATTGGACGGTAATATTCAGAATTTGAAGAGTTTGACAGATTATGCTCATAGGAATGGTGTGGAAATAGGTCTGTGGACACAGTCCGACCTCCATCCTAAAGAGGGCATCAGCGCTTTGCTGCAACGTGATATTGTAAAAGAGGTGCGTGATGCAGGGGTACGTGTGCTGAAAACCGACGTCGCTTGGGTAGGTGCCGGATATTCCTTTGGACTAAACGGCATTACAGATGTAGCACAGATTATGTCTTACTATGGAAATGACGCTCGTCCCTTCATTATTTCCCTCGACGGTTGGGCAGGTACACAACGTTATGCCGGCATCTGGTCGGGCGATCAGACCGGAGGTGTCTGGGAGTATATCCGTTTCCATATTCCGACTTATATCGGTTCGGGGCTGTCGGGTAACCCCAATATCTGTTCCGATATGGATGGCATCTTCGGTGGAAAGAATCCGGTAATCAATACTAGAGACTTTCAGTGGAAAACTTTCACTCCCATGCAACTGAACATGGACGGTTGGGGAGCCAATGAGAAATATCCCCATGCCTTAGGCGAACCGAGTACTTCCATCAACCGCTGGTATCTGAAACTGAAATCGGAAATTATGCCTTATGCTTACAGCATTGCTAAAGAATCGGTGGACGGTTTGCCTATGATACGGGCTATGTTCTTAGAATATCCCAATACTTACACGCTGGGTAAAGCTACTCAATATCAGTTCCTCTATGGACCATATTTCCTGGTGGCGCCTGTTTATCAGGCTACCAGCGCAGATGAACAAGGCAATGACATTCGTAACGGCATCTATCTCCCCGAAGGCGAATGGATAGATTATTTTTCTGGTGAAGTATACCAAGGCGGACGTATCATCAATAATTATGCTGCACCACTTTGGAAATTACCCGTATTCGTGAAGAACGGGGCCATTATTCCTATGACTTCCCCCCATAACAACGTCGGTGAAGTAGATAAAAAACTACGTATATACGAACTTTATCCTTGCGGACAGAGTACATTCACCGAGTATGATGATGATGGAACTACTGAAGAGTACCGTTCAGGTAAGGGTGTGAGTACGTTGATTGAATCCGATGTCAATGCTAAAGGTGATGTTACAGTTATCATTCATCCGGCTCAGGGTGATTTCGATGGTTTCGTAAAAGAGAAAGCCACTGAGTTCAGGATCAATGTAACTGAAAAACCTAAGAAAATTTCGGCAACTATTGGCAAGAATAAGATTAGACTCGCTGAAGCTGGCAGCATGGATGAATATCTCCGGAAAGAGAATGTTTACTTTTACGATGCCCAACCAAACCTGAATAAGTTTGCTACCAAAGGCAGCGAGTTCGAAAAAGAGGTTATCACCAAAAATCCTCAACTCCTCGTCAGATTGGCTGTTGCCGATATTACGGCAGTTCCGGCAGTACTCAAGATAAGCGGATTTGTATTTGCTCCGGCAGACTCCCATCTGGTATCCTTGGGTTCGCTGGTTGCTCCTCAGGCACAGGTGACGGAAGAAAACACGGCAGCCTATACTCTGAAGCCAACTTGGAGCAAAGTAGACAATGCTGATTTTTATGAAATAGAGTTTGACGGTATGCTTTACAGCACCATAAAAGACACAGAATTGTTGTTTGAAGATCTGCATGTGGAAACTAATTATAGCTTTAAGATACGTGCCGTGAACAAAGACGGACAGTCTGACTGGGCATCTTTCAGTGCCACTACCAAGAAAGATCCGCTGGAATTTGCCATACATGGTATTGTGGGCGAAACTACAGCTGCTAATCAGGGGCGTTCACTTCGTCGTCTGTTTGATTTTGAGGAAGGTGAGTTGTGGCATACTAAGTACAATGAAAAGGCCGTTCCTTTCGACTTGATTCTGGATCTGAAATCTGTCAACCAGATTGAGAAGTTCCACTACCTGCCACGTGAGAATGCAGGGAACGGAACACTGCTAAAAGGCACTATTTACTACAGCATGGACAAAGAGAATTGGACCGAAGCGGGAACTTTCGACTGGAAACGTGATAATGAAATGAAGGTATTCACCTTTGTTCAAACTCCTACCGTTCGTTATATTAAGATGAGTATCACTGAAGCTGTGGGCAATTATGGTTCGGGACGAGAGATTTACGTTTTCCGGGTGCCTGGAACAGAAAGTTATCTTCCGGGCGATATCAACAACGACAAGTTGGTTGATGAAAATGACTTGACTTCCTATATCAACTACACAGGGCTGAGACGTGGCGATGCAGACTTTGAAGGATACATCAGTAACGGTGATCTGAATCGTAATGGTTTGATAGATGCGTACGACATCTCTGTGGTTGCCACACAATTGGATGGTGGTGCCGATGCCGTGGAAGGTGAGAAAGTGGAAGGAAGTGTCAGCATCAGTACACCAAAACAGGCTTATGCCAAGGATGAAATCGTTGAAGTGCTTGTGAAGGGTTTCGGCCTGCGTTATGTGAATGCCCTCAGCTTTGCGTTGCCTTACGATCCTGCCGACTATGAATTTGTAGGCATACACCCGTTGGGTATGAAGGAGATGGAGAACTTGACCAATGACAGACTCCACACCAATGGCACCAAGTCATTATACCCTACATTTGTAAATATAGGAGAGCGCAAGGTGCTTGAGGGAGATAATGATCTATTTATTATCAAGCTCAAAGCCAAGCGGAAAGTTACTTTCAATTTGAAGGTGATAGACGGGTATTTGGTAGACAAACAATTGAACGTGCATACGTTCTAAGAAGAAGCGGGATATTTTATAGAAAAAGGTGTGTCAGGCTGGTTACTGACGCACCTTTTTCTGTTTGTAGAAATTCTGCCGTGATACGTGTGGGCAAAGGCGTCTTTCCTCTTGAAAGTAAAAAGGCTATTGGCGTAAATTCCTGAATTCTGTAGCGGTACCAAAATAGGGACATTCTTTTGCTATTGGAATGTCTGGTGCTTATTGTTGGAAATATTTTCTTCCAGGACTTTTTCCTTGTTTTTTTCATAAATGGATAGTTTTTTCCTGTTCTGGGCGATCTTATATGCAGAAAGCAAGAATTGTTCACCTTTAAAATCATACGAAGATGAAAAAGTTAGTTGGAATTACACTTGGGTGGTTGAGGTTATTTCTGCTGTTGGGCGTTTCGCTTCTATGGGCATAGGATGAAGTTGAAAGCTATTTTACTGTTACAGGAATAGTGAAGAATAAGGATAACAAGAGGAAGCAGGAAAACGTGAATGTATCTGTTCCCGGTACGACCATTGGAACCGTCACGAATATGGACGGTGTGTTCTATTTGAAGATAAAGGATGCGGAAATCGTTCGTGGATTGGAAGTTTCCCATATCGGATATTTTGATACTCAAATCTCCTTGAAAGAAAATAAAGATGTATCTGATCGTTTATAGACGACTATTGTGTCAATGTGGTTTATTTTGAGCAAAGGCACGACTAAAACCCCTCTTTGTTGTGGAGCACTGTATATAGATTCGGAAAATGGGGCTTTGGTGCAGGCTCGCATCGGGATGCAGCCTAAATATATCAAGAAAGCTACGAGGATTTGATAGAAAAAATAGGTTCGCAGGAGGAATAAAATCATCCGGATAGTTGTAATTTTGCAGCCGGAATCAATAAGTATTAGTATGGAAATGGAATTGCCTGAAGACCCGATGATGCTTTTCAGTTTCATCAACATGAAACTGCGTGATTGTTATTCTTCGCTGGACGAACTTTGCGATGATATGAATGTCAGTAAGGAAACGATTGTAGGACTGTTGCAGTCTGTAGGATTTGAATATAGTGCCGAACATAATAAGTTCTGGTAATTTTGCGGTGATTATTTCTTCTTCCGGTGCTCCTTCTTCAGATGGAAGTTGAATCCAGCGTATACTTGCAGCGTGCCGAACCCGTTGTTCAGTGAGAAGTTGTCACGGTAGTAATCGTATGTTCTGCCCAGGAACGAAGCGCCTACGAAATATTTGCTGTTGTTATATACCAAACCTGCCCGCAATATGAAATCTATATTGAAGTTTTTGTACCAGTCACTTGGCTCTTCTGCCTCCTTTTCAATGTGTGAAGTTTTATAGGCGACTGCCGGACAGAGTGACAGGCAAGCAAGGAAATTGCGTGCGAACACCCAGTTGTAGGCGTAACCGAAGTTAAGGCTGATATTCGTGTATTTTATATGCCTTACTTTCATGCCAGCATTCATCGTTTCCAGAATGACTTCGGGCAACTTGGTATAATCGAACTTTAGATTGTGTGTAGACACGGAGAATCCGGCTATGAGTGAACCTGCGTTTCGGCGTTGATTGGTGGACTGGCTGAAAGCAGCCGGATAGGAGAATCGTCGGTTATTGAATATATAGTATAGATTCAGTCCCTTCATATTCACTTTCAAGCCATTGAAATTTTCCGAGTAATTGGAGGGGATACGGTCAGAAAAACCTGTCACATTGCGTATCTTGTAATCGTTTCCCGTACGGCGGTAGAATATATCTACCCCTAATTTCGAGCTATAAAGACTAAGGTCGAACTCCGTCCCTCTGTTTTTTCCGCTTTTCTTTCCGATGAGCCCGTCTGTATCGACAGACCACCCTAAAAATATCCAGCGCCAGCCGAAGTAAGCGCCTATCTTGTTATGAGGGTTGGGCATGAAGCGGAGCCGCTGGGGTTCGGGAGCACCGGTGCCTATAGAGTAATATTCATAGTTTGTGAAGTGGTCCAGCATAAAGGCATAGTTGTAACGGTTTGGACTGATATAGGTGGTGTCGAAGTCGTTGAAGTTGAGGAACTTCTTTATGGCTTTCATAAAGCCTCCCTGTTGCTTCCCGGTGGTGAGGCTATCATATATAATGGAATCGTTTCTCTCATTTTGCGCAAACAAAGTGAGAGGTAGCACCATACACAACCAGAAAATAACTCTTTTCAACATCAATCTTATTTTTTAATTAATACTTCGAATCTTTATACTATAAACAAAGTAAAAGAGAAAAAATGCAATCATTCTATTTGCGAATTTAACAGTTCTTTTGCATATATCCAATAATCTTGCAGTTTTGTTTCATCTGAGTTTACGCCCGTGTTAAATTTTAACACAATGCGCTTGAGAAGTTAACAAGTTTATCAGGTCTATTAAACCATGTTATAAATACGTTTGTCCGGAGCGGAAAATTTGGAGATATTCCTAAAGCCCGTATCTTTGCAATGTGTTTTTCATAGTATTAGATTTAAGGTTAACAAAAAGATTGGCTGTCTGGGATAGATAGCCTTTTTTTATGTTCGCCCGGTACGGGCGAACTGTTTTAGGGTGTAAGTCCCGAACGAGCCCAGTTATGTTCGCTTACGATAAGGAGCTTGAACGCTGTGAACATCTTTCTGTCCGTTATGCTGACGATATGGTGATATTCTGCAGAAGCCGCTGTTCCGCTGAACGTACTTTGGCTAACCTTATCCCTTTCATAGAGAATAAACTCTTTCTGAAAGTGAATCTTAGCAAAACTCAAGTGGCTTATATGCGTGACGTCAAGTTTCTTTCGTAGGCATTTGGGCGTCGTAATGGTAAATGCCAGTTTTACATACTGCTTGCTCTCTCATAAAGAATTGTTTTTTACCAATGTATGTTTTACTATCGATTTTCTGTTCATAATCGATTAAGGAGGAAAACTGGATTTTGTGCGTAATATTTACTTTTGTATTTGCTTTGTTTTACCGCCTTTTCTCCCCCTCTCAGATCCCCTCTGACTGGGAGTACAATGAGTCCGGGACTGAATCAGGTTCACTCAATGAGTCGGAGGAAAAGCGGAAAGCAATG
The DNA here is from genome assembly GCA_905215555.1 of uncultured bacterium. Classification (GTDB taxonomy): domain Bacteria; phylum Bacteroidota; class Bacteroidia; order Bacteroidales; family Bacteroidaceae; genus Bacteroides. The sequence continues at coordinate 47,327 of CAJMQU010000020.1, read as the reverse complement.
AGTCTTTAGTCCGTTGGTGGAGACGAGCCTGCTTGCGTACAGTTAATAATAAGTTTAAAGATAAATTGTTGTCTGTTTTTGTCAGATGATTTTGATTTTTTGAAAAAAAGAAGAGAATGTGAGATTGTAATAATGCGTATTTCAGGTATTTAATAGGTGTGTATCTCACATAACGACTGAGGGTTCCTCAGATAATATCTCTGGTTAGATATAAATATAGAAGATAAACTTCAGGTATCGGTTGAACTCATAACTAAACCATCATTTCATTCAAAGCCACACAAAAATGAACCAAATAGAAATAATGCATTCTGCTTATTTTTAACCACTCCTTTAATAAATGCAAAAAGTAAACGTCCCGATTTAACTTCGTCTCTTTTTATGTTTCTAACCTAACAAAGCTAAGAAACAGAATTGATGATAAACGAGGATAAGATCCGGCAGGTATATGCTTCCGACCCCAAGAAGGGTTTTAAAATGCTGATGGAGAACTTTCAGGAGCCTATATACTATTATATACGGCGTTTGGTGGTGTCGCATGAGGATGCCGAAGATGTTCTTCAGGAAGTCTTCATCCGGGTATATCGCGGTTGGGAACAGTTCCGTGGCGAAAGCTCGCTGAGTACCTGGATTTATAGGATTGCAACAAACGAAAGTCTGCGCCTGCTGAACACACGGAAGAATGAAGGAACCGTTTCGTCGGAAGAAGTGCAAGAAGAACTGATGGGTAAACTGAAAGCGTCCGATTACATTGATTATGAAAATGAGTTGGCGGTCAAGTTTCAGGAAGCCATCTTGAGTTTGCCCGAAAAGCAACGGTTGATATTCAACCTGCGCTATTATGATGAGCTTGATTATGAAGAAATCAGTCGCATACTGGATAGCAAGGTCGATACTCTCAAAGTGAATTATCACTATGCGAAAGAAAAAATAAAAGAATACATTTTAAACAGATAAGAGCGATGAATAAAGAATTTGATTTTGATGATATAGGTAAAAAAATGCCTTACCGCACTCCTGATAATTTCTTTGAGGATATGCAGCAAAAGGTAATGGAACGCACGTATGGCGGGCAGCGCCCGAAGCATCGTCTGCAGATATTGTCCTCTGTTGCGATAGCGGCAGCGGCAGTGCTGGCCGGACTGTTGTTTATTCCGTCTTATTTCCAGACAGGAGATGTTCCTAACGGGACTTCGGATATACTGGCTATAGAGAGGAGGAGCGGCAGCGATTCGGCAGATAAATGGATTTACGAATTGTCGGATGAGGAGTTGGAAGAGCTTGTCAACTTCTCTGAAAATGATATATTTTTAAATTAGGTATTAATTAAAACAAAGAACTTATGAAAACAAGGTTTATTTATGTACTTTTGGCTGTTCTTTTGATGGGTAGCCAGACAATTTCTGCACAGAACAAGGATAATAAGAATGGTAAGGATAACAAACAACGTCCTACGCTCGAACAGATGATGCAGAGACAAACAAATCTGATGGTGAAAACGTTGATGCTGGATGATGCTACGGCGGCTAAATTTGCTCCGGTGTACAAGAATTATCTGAAAGAATTGCGCGAATGCCGGATGATGAATCGCAAAGATAGAGTGAAGAATAACAATGCGGAAGCCAGACAAACTCCGAAACCTTTGCCGACGGATGCAGAAATAGAAAAGCAGATCAAGGACCAGTTTGCGCAGAGTCGTAAGATACTGGATGTTCGCGAAAAGTATTACAATGAGTTCCGTAAAATCCTGGCTCCCAAACAGATCATGAAGATTTATCAGACGGAGAAGAACAATGCGAATAAATTTAGAAAAGAATTTGACAGGAGAAAAGGTCAGAAGTACGGACAGGGAAAAAGATCGGTAGCGGGAAGACCTGTATTAAATAGTAAATAGCATTTTCATTAACTCTACTTAATAAATACGAATGGAGCATGGCCGGCATATGTATCTGACTTTCTAAAACGCATTATTATATATTGTTCTGTTGTGGTCGGGTATGACTGCTAATGCGCAATCCGGCAAAGGTAACTTTGCCGGTCGTATTTTGAATCTCTTCCGGGGTAACTCCCGACTTTTCATTATCAGCCATCTATGTGCTGAGCCATTATCTTATGGTGCATGCCATTCTGCGATTGAATGTGATGGGGAAAAAGTAAAAAACGTAAAGCCTCAAAACTTCAACAAGGTTAAATTGTTGTAGATACTCAAATTGATAAAAAGAAAACCCTGAGGAATGTTTCAAAGGCTCAAAGACTTGAAAAAACTAAGGACATGGTATGTCGTCAAGCTGAAATTGGTTGACGCACGTCTGTACTTCGTCAGTATCTTCGTAGGACTGCTGACGGGACTTATTGCCGTTCCATACCATTATTGTCTGTACTATTTCTTTCATCTCCGCAGTGAGTTTTTCTCTTCCCGCCCGGCGTGGTATTGGCATATTCCGCTTTTCTTCTTGTTTTGGGGCATACTGGTATTCGTATCATGGCTGGTGATGAAGATGCCCCTTATCACGGGTGGAGGTATCCCTCAGACACGTGCTGCCATAAACGGACGTATCTCCTATAAACATCCTTTCATAGAGATGATATCCAAATTTATAGGCGGCATTCTTTCCTTTGCAGCGGGCCTATCGTTGGGACGTGAAGGGCCTTCTGTGCAAATAGGTTCGTATGTGGGCTGCCTCGTTGCCCGCTGGACACGTATTCTGCATGGTGAAAGAAAACAGCTGCTTGCTGCCGGTGCCGGTGCTGGACTTGCTGCCGCATTTGCTGCACCGCTTGCATCTTCACTCCTTGTTATAGAATCTATTGAGCGTTTTGATGCCCCGAAAACCGCAATCACCACATTGCTGGCCGGCGTGGTGGCGGGTGCTGTGGCAAGCATGGTTTTTCCGATTAATTCGTACCATCTGATACAAGTGACTGAGCCCGTCTTTTCATTCCTGATTCAGATAAAATACTTCTTATTATTAGCGGTGGTCATATCCGTTTGTGGAAAGATGTATTCTCTGATAATGGTCTCCTTTAAGCGGGTATATGCCACGGTGAAGTCTTCTGTGTATGTCAAGATGTCCTATTTGTTATTGGTCTCCTACATTATTTCCTTTATGCAGGTGAATCTGACGGGTGGGGGAGAGAATTTCCTTTTGCAACAGGCACAGTTCGGTGCCCATTCGCAAATCATGTGGATAGTGGCAATGATGTTATTACACTTCGGTTTTACGGTCATTTCCGTTTCATCCGGTCTACCGGGCGGAAACTTTATCCCTACTTTGGTGACTGGGGGCTTGTTGGGGCAGATTGTCGGTTTGCTGGGCGTGAAATATGGTATCATTGCTTCGGAAAGTGTCAGCTATGTGATGCTGATTTCCATGTCTTCTTTTCTGGTGGCGGTGATTCGCACACCACTGACCGCTATTGTGCTGATTACTGAGATAACAGGACATTTCGAAGTGTTTTATCCATCAGTAGTGGTGGGAGGGCTGACTTACTATTTTACGGAGCTGCTTCAGATGAAGCCTTTCAATGTCACCCTTTATGAGGATATGATTAATACCCCCGCTTTTCAGGAACAGAAGCGTTATAAACTTTCGGTGGAGGTAATGACGGGTTCGTATATGGACGGTAAGGTGGTAGATGAACTGTTATTGCCGGAGAATTGTGCTATCATCAATGTGCACCGGGATGGTAAAGACAACAAGCCCCCCGGAATGCGGTTGATTCCGGGGGACCAGGTTGATATTGAAATGGATGCACAAGACATAGAAAAACTCTATGAACCGCTGGTCAGCATGGCAAATATATACTGATGCGGTGATGATTTATGCCAGACTGCCTATTTCGTCGAGGTTCTTCTGAATGTCCTGATCAGTCAGTTCGTAGTTCACCAGGTCGCCTGAGAGATACTTGTCGTAAGAAGCCATATCAATCAGTCCGTGACCGGAAAGGTTGAACAGGATAACTTTCTCTTCACCTGTCTCCTTGCATTTGTTAGCTTCTCGGATAGTGGCGGCAATGGCATGGCAGGATTCCGGTGCGGGAATGATACCTTCTGCCTGGGCAAATAAACATCCGGCTTCGAATGATTCCAGTTGCTTGATGTCCACAGCTTCCATCAGACCGTCTTTCAGCAGTTGGGAAACGATGACGCCTGCGCCGTGATAGCGCAAACCGCCTGCATGGATGTTGGCAGGGGCGAAGTTGTGTCCCAGTGTATACATCGGCAGCAACGGGGTGTATCCGGCTTCATCACCGAAGTCGTATTGGAACTTGCCGCGTGTCAACTTCGGGCAGGAAGCAGGTTCGGCAGCAATGAAACGAGTTTGCTTACCTTCCAAGATCTTATGGCGCATGAACGGGAATGCGATACCGCCGAAATTGGAACCGCCACCGAAGCAAGCGATAACCATGTCGGGATATTCACCGGCCATTTCCATCTGTTTTTCAGCTTCAAGACCGATAACTGTCTGGTGCAAGGCCACGTGGCTCAGTACAGAGCCTAATGTATACTTACAGTTCGGTGTGGTCTGTGCCAGTTCTATGGCTTCGGAAATAGCTGTACCCAGTGAACCTTGATAGTTGGGGTGCACTGTCAGAATATCTTTTCCTGCACGGGTAGACATGGATGGAGACGGGGTGACCTGTGCACCGAATGTCTGCATGATACTGCGGCGGTAGGGCTTTTGTTCATAACTGATTTTTACCTGGTAAACGGCAGCTTCCAGACCAAATAGGCGGGCAGCATAAGCCAGTGAAGCCCCCCATTGTCCGGCACCGGTTTCGGTAGTAACGTTGGTTACTCCTTCCTTTTTACAATAGTATGCCTGGGGAATGGCAGAGTTCAGTTTATGCGAACCCATCGGGCTGACACTCTCATTTTTGAAATAAATGTGTGCCGGAGTGCCCAACGCCTTTTCCAACCCATAAGCGCGAACCAGCGGAGTACTGCGGTAGTATTTGTACATTTCCCGTACTTCTTCGGGGATTTCAACCCACTTGTCGGTCTGGTTAAGTTCCTGCTTGCACAGTTCTTGTGCGAAGATGGGATATAAATCTTCTGCTTTCAGTGGTTGTTTGGTGCCCGGGTGAAGCGGCGGCATAGGTTTGTTTACCATATCTGCCTGTATATTATACCAATAATGTGGGATTTCTTCTTCCGGAAGGAAAAATCTTTTTGTCTTGTTGCTCATGGTGGTTACTTAAATTAAAATTTTTACGAGGCCAAATGTAACTATTATTTTTAAAACAATTTCTTTTTTCTTTTGTTTTTTGTCTATAAGCATTGTTTTGCTTATGTTTGTCCGACTTAAAATTTGATGTCTCCATGAAGATTTATCACAAATTCTTTTTGTATCAGAATAAATGGATTCATCCGTACATTCGGATTTTTCTTGCAGGGATGACTTACATAGCCTACCTGGCTTCTATTCTGCTGATTGTGGGAGTGGTATATGAGCACGGCTTTACTATTTCCGAACACGAGTCACAGCAATTGCAATACCTGTACCGGTTGGTATGGGGTGTTTTTCTGGCGGAAATCACTTTGCGTATTCTGTTGGAATATCAAGATACGAAGCGCAAATTCAACAGACTGACGTGGATATTGACCATATTGCTCTACCTGACTCTTATTCCCATCATCTTCCATCGGCCCGAAGAAGAGGGGGCTATCCTGCATTTCTGGGAATTTCTGAACGGAAAGCTTTATCACATAGTGCTTCTGCTGATATTCTCATTTCTCAATCTCTCCAATGGCCTAGTCCGGTTGTTGGGGCGGCGTACAAACCCTTCGCTGATTTTAGCTGCCAGCTTTCTGATTATTATTCTTATAGGAACAGGACTGTTGATGCTGCCGCGATGCACCATGAATGGCATTTCGTGGGTAGATTCACTGTTCATCTCCACCAGTGCGGTGTGTGTCACGGGATTGACCTCGGTGGATGTAGCATCCACATTCACCACGTCCGGCTTTGTAGTGATTATCCTGCTGATACAAATTGGAGGGTTGGGAGTGATGACACTGACCAGTTTCTTTGCCATGTTCTTCATGGGTAATACGTCATTCTACAATCAGCTGGTGGTTCGTGATATGGTCAGTTCTAATTCATTGAACTCGCTGCTTTCCACTTTGCTGTATATATTGGGCTTTACGTTGGCCATCGAAGGGGTGGGGATGTTTGCCATCTGGAGCGACATTCATGGCACGATGGGAATGACGTTTGAAGAAGAAGTGGCTTTTTCGGCTTTCCATGCTGTTTCAGCATTCTGTAATGCAGGATTCTCCACATTGCCGGGCAATCTGGGTAATCCGTTGATAATGACGGGACATAATCCGTTCCTTATCTATATATCACTGTTGATTATTCTGGGAGGTATCGGTTTTCCGATATTGGTGAACCTGAAAGATATTGTGCTTCATCATCTGCGTCGTGTATGGAGATTTCTGCATACGTGGGAGTGGGACAGACATCGTTTTTATCATTTGTATAATCTCAATACGAGGATTGTGCTCATTATGACTTTTCTGCTGCTGGTACTTGGTACGTTACTCATTGCCCTCTTTGAGTGGAACGGTGCTTTTGCTGGAATGTCCGTGGCTGATAAATGGACGCAGGCATTCTTCAATGCAACTTGTCCGCGTACGGCCGGATTTACCAGTGTGGATTTGACTTCATTGGGAGTGCAGAGTGTATTGATTTACATTTTCCTGATGTGGGTCGGTGGTGCGGCACAATCTACGGCGGGCGGTATCAAGGTGAATGCATTTGCGGTTGTGGTGCTGAATCTGGTTGCAGTGCTTCGCGGGACGGAGAAAGTGGAAGTTTTCGGACGTGAATTGTCTTATGATTCAATTCGCCGTTCTAATGCAACGGTAGTGATGTCTGTCGGTGTTCTGTTTGTATTTGTTTTTACATTGACGATATGGGAACCACAGGCATCTGTCATGGTGCTTCTGTTTGAATGTGTATCGGCGTTGAGTACAGTAGGTTCCAGTCTGAATCTTACACCCACATTGGGAGAGAACAGTAAGTTGCTTGTTGCCTTCCTGATGTTTATCGGTCGCGTGGGATTGATAACGCTGATGTTGGGTATCATTAAGCAAAAGAAGCATACGAAATATCAATATCCGAGTGGGCAGATTATTATTAATTAATAGTCAGTAGTCAGTAGGAGATACTCTGCTTTTTAATTTTTAATTTATATGAAATATATTATTATCGGTTTAGGAAATTACGGGCACATGCTTGCCGAAGAACTTTCGGCATTAGGACATGAAGTGATTGGTGCGGATGTCAGTGCAGGCCGTGTAGACAGTATAAAAGAGAAAATAGCTACGGCTTTTGTGCTGGATGCAACGGATGAGCAGGCTCTTTCTGTTCTTCCTTTGAATGGGGTGGATGTAGTGGTAGTTGCTATCGGTGAGAACTTTGGCGCCTCTATCCGTGTGGTGGCTTTGCTGAAACAGCAGAAGGTGCAACATATTTATGCAAGGGCTATTGATAGTGTACACCGCTCCGTGCTTGAGGCGTTTGAACTGGAACGGATACTGACTCCCGAAGAGGATGCTGCCCGTGGACTGGTGCATCTCTTGGAATTTGGCTCCAACATGGAAACGTTCCGGGTAGATACGGATTATTATGTGGTAAAGTTCACTGTGCCGGAAAAGATGGTGGGATACTATGCCAACGAACTGAATTTGGACAAGGAATTTGGTTTGAAACTGCTGGCATTGAAGCGTGCCAAGACATTGAAGAACTGTCTGGGCATCTCTTTTACAGAGCATGACGTGATGAACGAATTGCCTGAAAATGATCAGGTGCAGGCGGGTGATGAATTGGTTTGCTACGGAAGGTATAAAGATTTTCAGAAATTCTGGAAAGCAATGTAACTGATTCGTCAATGTCTTAAGGCAAGTAGATTGCTCAGCGCAACAAACTGCCTGTCTTAGTGCTTTCAGTAGCTGTGTATAGTTAAGTGTGAATATTTATCAGGTTGAAAATCAGTGTGGAGAGTGTTATCTCTCCTTACGTGCTTTTCTGTCATTGATAATATCATTCATGTTTTCTTGTGCCCATGAAATCAGAGAATTGATATGCGGCAACAGAGACATTGCCCTGTCCGTCAGTGAATATTCTACTTTAGGTGGCACTTGAGCATAAATCTGTCTCTTCACGAGTCCGTCCTCTTCTAAGGTTCGGAGTGTAACTGTCAGCATCTTTTGTGAAATATCCGGTATTGTCTTCTGTAATTCATTAAAGCGCATCACGGGTGTCTGCGTCAATGTGAAGAGTATCAGTATAGACCATTTATCACTGATACGGGCCAGTACCATCCGGATAGGGCAATCGGCATAAGAGCTGTTTTGTATTTCTGTTCTATTCATATAGTCCTAGTTTATAATCACTCTACAAAAGTAACTAATATACCGATTGTATGCAAAAGAACTTTCATATAAATTGTAGAGACTGGTTCGTAAGTCTATTATCCTAATTTATAATAGTATATATTGAAATGTTTTTTAATATCCTTTGTGTTATAGTTTAAATTCATTATCTTCGCATAAGAGATATCTCTAACCTTTTAATTCTATGTAATGTATATTAAGACTAATTCGAAGGATACAATATCTTTCAATCAGCTGTATAAGGATTATCAAATACGATTTGTGAATTTTGCTAATACCTACGTCAGGGATTGGAATGTAGCGGAAGATATAACTACAGAAGCGTTGATTTACTATTGGGAAAATAGAAATACTCTTTCCGAAGTATCCAATATTCCTGCATATATACTTACCATCATCAAACATAAAAGCCTTAATTACCTTCGCCATTTGCAGATAGAGGAAGAGCATTCTGAAAATATCAGAAAATATAGAGAATGGGAACTCAATGCACGTATCGTTTCTTTGGATGCTTGCGAACCCTATGAGCTTTTAATGAAAGAGATGCGGGAACTGATTCAGCAAACTTTGGATAGTCTGCCGGAACGTACACGCAAAATATTCATCCTGAGCCGCTATGAAAACAAATCTTATAAGGAGATTGCTTCTTTAATGAATATGACTACTAAAGGAGTTGATTTCCATATTAGTAAGGCTTTGAAGATGCTCCAGATTAACCTGAAAGATTATTTCCCGCTTTTTCTTTATTTTTTCATGAAATCTCACTAGGAATTTTCTCTTGTGAAGTGCCTATATAAGAGAGGATATTTATATATTGGCATGGACAAAGAGTTACTGTATAATTTTTTTAAAGGAAACGTTTCTGTAGAAGAAGGGCAAAGGGTAAAAGCCTGGGCAGAAGCATCTGAAGAGAACGAGCGTACTTTTTATAGGGAACGCAAGATTTTTGATGCCTTAATGCTCCATCATCCGCTTCCGGCAAAGAAATCCTGGATTTTTAATTTCTTACATAATAAAAGTATAGAGTGGCTGAAAATAGCTATTGCTGTAACATTGACGCTTCTGCTTGGGCATTTCTATCAAGAATATAAGGCAGGTTTGGATGTGATGTCAATGACTACTGTCTCCGTTCCCGAAGGACAGCGAACCAATATAACATTACCTGATGGTACCAATGTCTGGTTGAATGCACGTACTACGATACAATATCCGGTTTCCTTTAACCGGCGGGAGCGTTTCGTTATTTTGAAAGGAGAAGCCTATTTTGATGTGAAAAGGAATGAAAGCAAACCGTTTGTGGTGCATACAGATGCCTATAGTATAGAAGTATTAGGCACGAAGTTTAATGTGAATGCATATCCGAAAACGGAAAAATTTGAAACTACATTGATGCACGGCAGTGTCAAGGTCACTTTGAAAACAGATTCATTACAAACCGTAATATTGAAACCTGACCATAAACTATCATTGGAGAAAGGTCGGCTCATAATGACTAAAGTGGAAGATTATAATCCTTACCGCTGGAAAGAAGGGCTTATTTGTTTTTCCGATGAGTCCTTTCCTAATATTATGAAGGATTTTGATAAATATTACGGGGTGAAAATAGTGATAAAGAATAAGAGAGTATTGCAGAGTAGTTTCACAGGAAAATTCAGGCAGTCGGACGGAATAGATTATGCACTCCGTATCTTACAGAAAAACCTAAACTTCAAATACGAAAAAGATAATGAAAAGCAAATTATCTATATAAAATAGATTCAGTATTAATCCTTAAAAAAGAATGCCTATGAGAGATGACCTATGTTAACCTATAAATATGCCGATAAGTGTTCCCGCACCTACCGGCATAAGAAATCAACACAATTTTATTGCAAAAAATGTATCAACTTAAAATCTATACAAAGGTATGAAAAATAACACTTTGTGGGGGGCTTATTACCTTAAAAATCCCCGAATAAAACATTTTTTTAGAATTATGAGAATCACATTATTCCTATTGATGGCATGTGTTTTTTCTTCGTATGCCGGGAATTCCTATTCCCAGAACACAAAAGTTAGTCTTGACATGAATAATGTAGGACTAAATAAAGTCTTGGATGAAATAGAGAGTCAGACTGATTATCTCTTTATCTATAACAGCCAGATAAATGTCAATAAGCCGGTTACTATTAAAGCAAACAATCAGGCAGTATCAAAGGTATTAGATAAAATATTGCAGAACACTGGCATTAAATATAAACTGGAAGGCTCCCATATTATTTTAGAGAAGAAAACGGAAGAAGTAGGCAATGCTTCTTCTACAGCGGCGCAACAGCAAACCAAAAAGATAACTGGAACGGTTGTAGATAAGACAGGAGAGACTGTTATTGGAGCGAATGTCAAAATACAAGGTACGGACAGAGGAACCATTACCGATGTTGATGGTAATTTCAGCTTGGAGGTTGCTCCTAAAGATGTTCTTGTGATTAGTTTCATCGGCTTTTTGGAGACCAAAGTTACTGTAAACGACCAAAGTCATATCCATGTGGAGTTGGCTGAAGATAACAAGATGTTGGATGAAGTTGTTGTAATCGGTTATGGTACTACTTCCACGCGCAAGATGGCATCTGCCGTCACAGCCGTGAAAGGTGAAAAGTTACAGGACCTGCCATTTAGTAACGTGACGGCTTCACTGGCCGGTCGTGCAACAGGTGTCATTGTACAGTCATCAGGTGGTGAACCGGGATCTACTCCATCTATCTCAATCCGTGGCGGCGGTGCACCTATCTATGTTATCGACGGCGTTATTTCCGATGAATGGGATTTTAACACATTGAATCCCAATGATATCGAAAGTCTTTCTATTCTTAAAGATGCGGCATCTCTGGCTGTTTACGGTTCACGAGCTGCCAACGGTATCGTGATGGTGAAAACCAAGCAGGGAGGTAAAGGTAAGACAGCGGTTACATACACATTCAATGCTGAATTTAGCCAATCTACCAAATTGTTGGAGAAGACTCGGGGGTACGATTATGCTTACAATCAGATGCTTGCCGGCATCAATGACGGTTTGAATGAGGCGGATCTACCTTTTAACCAGGAAGTGCTGGATATTATTAAAAATCAGTCGGATCCTTATACTGCCGGACATGCTGATACAGACTGGTTGGGAGAAGGGCTAAAAACTTTTGCTCCTCAATACAAGCATACTGTATCATTGAGTGGAAGCGGCAATAAGGTGAATTATTACCTTTCTTTAGGCATGCTCAACCAAGGTAGTATCTACACTTCAAATGCATTGAACTATGACCGCTATACAGTTCGCAGTAATGTAAACACGACTTTTGAAGAGATTGGTCTGAAAATCAGTTTGAACTTGAACGGAGCTTATGAAAAGAAAGAATATCCTTCCTTTTCGGCAGGAACGATATGGAGAGATCTTTATAATCAGTCTCCACTGAATCCGGCTTACAACGAGGACGGCACTTATGCGGCTGTAACCGACCATCCATTGGCGGAGATGGACAAGCGCTCAGGATATAACAGGAACTATGGCAAGTTCATCAATACACAGGTAGCAGCCGACTGGACATTACCTTGGATGAAGGAACTAACCCTTGGCGCCATGTTCAATTATCGTTTGAACGACTCGCATGTGAAGAACTTCAGTACTAAGGCACCTCAGTATTATGCCGATGGTGCCATATATCCAATAGGTAAACCGACATTGAGTGAAGAAGGTTATTGGGGGGAGTCATACAATTTTGAGGTAAGTGCCGCTTATGTGAAAACTTTTAAGCAAAAACATACGATTGATGCCAAATTCGTTTATACTATTGCTGAAAATAATGGATGGAAGTTCAATGCGTATCGTGGAGAGTATTTGTCTACAGTTGTCGATCAGTTGTTTGCCGGTGCGGCAGATACACAGCAGAATGGGGGAAACTCGGATGAAGGCGGACGTATGGGATTTGTAGGCCGTTTGAAATACGACTTTATGAATCGCTATATAGTGGAAGGTAGTTTCCGTTACGATGGTTCGGACAATTTTACACCGGGACATCGTTGGGGATTTTTCCCTTCGGGAGCAGTGGCATGGGCCGTCAGTGAAGAGCCTTTTTTTAAAGAGTGGGATCAACATGTTGTCGATTTGCTTAAGTTACGCGCTTCCTACGGACAGACCGGTACTGAAAGTGGAGTAAACCGTTTTGGTTATCTCTCTACTTATAATATGGATGAGAAGAAAATAGTAATCGGAGGGAAATTACAATCCGGATTCAGTGAAGGGCCTTTGGTAGCTCCTGAACTGTTAAGTTGGTATCAAGTGAATTCCTTTAACCTTGGATTGGATATGGCTTTCTTCGATAGTCGTCTGAAAGGAACTTTCGATTATTTTTATTACGTAACTAAAGGTGGTTTGATGAGTCCGGGCGACCGTTACACCACTCCGTTGGGCAAAGCCTTGCCACAAATTAAGTCGAATAGTGAACAGCGTCGCGAAGGTGTGGAACTTACAATGCGTTGGTCGGACACAACTCCACGTAAATTTGCTTATGAAGTTGGATTTAATATGACCTATTTCAATAGTTTGTGGAAGGTGAAAGCGGATGAGGCCTTGTCTGATTTGATGAATCCGTATAAACGCCAGACACATCAGGCTGATTATTACGGACTGGGATATATAGATACGGGACTCTATCAAAACAAAGAGGATATCCTGAATTCTCCCCGAAGACTGGGATCTACTCAAACCAAGCTGGGAGATATCGGTTATACGGATGTGAACGGTGATGGTAAAATAGACGGTGAAGACCAAGTCCGTGTAGGAAAGCCGACAATGCCCCACTTTACTTATGCTCTCGACTTCTCTTTTGGTTATGAAGGATTCACTTTATCAGGTTTATTCTATGGTACGGGTGAACGTTACATGACTCTTGGCGACCGTTATCAGAAGGGTGAAGGTAAATACCTGTATTATAAGAACCAGTTGAACTATTGGAGACCGGACAATACGGATGCTGATTTTCCGAGACTTTCAATCAGTTCCGGTGTGAACGGGAGCAATAATCAGGCAGGTTCTACTTTCTGGATGCGAAATGCAGCTTATTTTCGTCTGAAGAATTTGCAGTTAAGCTATGATTTCAAATACAAGTATCTGAAAAGATGCGATTGGCTACAAATGTGCCGTGTGAATCTGAGCGGCAGCAATCTCTTTACCATTTCAAGCATTGGTAAGTTTTTTGATCCGGAGACAGCAAATACCAGTGGTGATGGATATCCTGTACAGCGAGTTTATTCAATTGGTGTAACAATAGGCTTTTAATAGGGAGGAATGAACATGAATAAGATAAAGAATTTATTAACAATAATGCTATTTGCCTTGGTTGCCTTTTCGTGCAGCGATATATTGGATAAGGGGCCACTTGACAAATATTCGGAGAATGACGTATGGAAGAGTACTGACTTGACGCAGGCGTTCATTTATACAGCATTGGCAAATGCTACCGATATGATGGTTTGGAAAGACAATTGGACGGATAATGAAGCTATCTTGGAAGACGGACGGGATGTGAATGCTGAATTGATAGACCGGTATTATGATGCTGGATGGAATAAGTATGAAGACATCCGTCGTTGTAATATGGTGCTGGCACAGGTTCCGGAAGCTCCTTTTACGGAGACGGAAAAAGCAAATTTCATAGCACAGGCTAAGACGATACGTGCCATGATTTATTTCACACGTGCCCGTCTGTTCGGTAAACTGATGTTAGTAAAAGAATTGATTGAGCCGGAAGCCGAGATGACCTTTCCTCGTACAACTACAGTGAAAGAAACCTATGACTTCATATTGAACGACCTTAAGGAGGCTATTCCTGATCTTCCTGTCAATGCACTGTCTGGTGCACTGTCACGTGGTGTAGCTTATGCCCTGTTGGGAGAAGCTGCCCTGCATGGAGCCGCGTATATTGAAAATGGTCAGGAAGAGTATTATCGGATAGCAGCGAAGGCTTGTGAAGATTTGTTTGCTTTGGATAAATATTCGCTGGATGCCGACTATGCCGGTATGTTCAATGATTACGACCATTCATTGGTTTCAAGTGAGCTCATTCTGGCACAATGGAGGAGCTCGGAAAATACGACTTTCCAAAGCACATGGATGCAAAGATTTGTACCCAATATCGACCCTTCTAAATTGATTGCCGATGTACAGGCAAAGTATCCTTTGGCAGAGGAAATGGCTGGCTGGCCACAAAGGTTTCCTTCTGTTGACTTGGTGAATGATTATCTGGTGGTTGATGAGGATGGGCAAGCGAAAGAATGGGATCAGACTTCCTACTATCAGAATTTCTTGGCTAACGGAGGTACAGTAGAAGATGCCATTTATAAGAATCGTGATAAACGATTCAAAGCCTCTATAGTTTATGATGGATGTTCTTATTTTGCCAATACAGTATGGCTTCGAGAAAAAGGTAATCTTTATTATACTTCTAAAACAACTGAATTCTGGGGAATGCCGGTGTCAGGATATGTGTATCGGAAATGTGTTTATGAAGCCAAGCGTTTGTTGAATTCGGAAAAAACAAACTATCATTATACTTTATTGCGTCTGGGGCGTTCTTATATGAATTATGCGGAAACCAAACTGCGTCAAGGTGATAAGGAAACTGCTATTACATATATCAATAAGACAAGGGTGACTCATGGTGGCCTGCCGGAGTTGCAGAAATCCTTGTCATTGGAGGACACTTGGAAAGAGTATAAACGTGAACGCCGCATAGAATTGGTTAATGAGGGCGACCGCTACTGGAGCGTACTTCGCTGGGGTAAAGCCGATGGACTGGATGTAGTTCCGGAACTGACCGTTGAGCAGAAATTTATGAAGATTGCTCCTGATGGAAAATCTTTTGAGATTATTCCGCTCCCTATTTATCAAAGTGATAATGAGCGCACCTTTACCAAGAAACATTATTTATTCCCTGTTCCACAAAAACAACGTGATCTGAATCCAAATCTGGATCAGAACGAGGGATGGTAAGAAGATGCTGAACGTGTAATTATTAAAGTCTTACAAATATGAAGAAACTTATAAATACTATTTTATTGATATTTCTGATGGGTGCGGTTTCATCGTGCCTGAAGTCAGGATTGGATGATTTGGAAACTTACAATGAAGCCAAAATTACTAATTTGAACTTTGAGTGTCGTTGGTGGGATGATGCCAATAACCAGATGGCTGTTAAAACACTTGGCATAGAAAAACAAGTCTCGGAAGATGACAATATGATTACCTGTAAATTGACGGTTCCGGCGGCAAGTGGCAGTTTCACCGATGCTGTCCGACAGAATGTTTCATTAAGTAGTCTAATTGCTTACATGGACCTTTCTACCGCTGCCAAAGTTGTACCCTTAAACGGAGCGCCCAAGTTGGGCAATCCTGGCGATTTTTCAGCCAAGGAATTCAAATATCTGGTGACGGCTGCCGATGGTACGAAAAGGGAATGGACAATAAAGATTACGGATTTTGTAAAGTAAGAATAGCGATTGAAGCTACTCGAATAATTAATTGAAATGAGGAAGGAAGATATTAGGAAAAAATATCTTCCTTCGTCTGTTATTTTATTATATTAGCAAATTAATAAAAAGGAAGAACTATGAGTAAACTATATTCCATTACGTTTTTACTTTTCTTAGCTTTTTTTGTAGCGGTTTTCCCGACTCTTGCCGGAGATGCCGCTTCGAAAGTGTTCGAGGGGAAACCATGTATCAATTCTCCTCAGATCGTGGGTAATTACCCTTCAACTCCATTTCTTTTTTATATTCCGACTTCCGGTCAACGACCGATGCAATGGAGTGCGGAAAAACTTCCGAAAGGATTGGAACTGGATTCCAAAACTGGTATTATCAATGGGACTGTAACTTCCAAAGGAGATTATACTGTAATTATTAAGGCTGAAAATACATTAGGCGTAAGCGTGAAAAAGTTGGTTATTCGCATCGGGGACGAACTGTTATTAACCCCTCCAATGGGCTGGAACAGTTGGAATACTTTTGGAAGGCATCTGACAGAAGAACTGGTATTGCAGACAGCAGATGCGTTGATTGCGAACGGAATGCGTGATTTAGGCTATTCTTATATCAATATTGATGATTTCTGGCAATTGCCGGAACGGGGAGCTGATGGGCATTTGCAGATTGACAAAACAAAGTTTCCACGTGGGATAAAATATGTAGCCGACTATCTGCACGAACGAGGATTCAAATTAGGAATTTATTCGGATGCAGCCGATAAAACTTGTGGTGGTGTTTGCGGCAGTTATGGATATGAAGAAACTGATGCAAAAGATTTTGCTTCCTGGGGAGTGGATCTGTTGAAGTATGACTATTGTAATGCTCCTGTCGGCAGGGTGGAAGCTATGAAACGATATACAAAGATGGGAAAGGCCCTGCGGGCTACCAACCGTTCTATTGTGTATTCAGTGTGCGAGTGGGGACAACGCGAACCTTGGAAATGGGCTAAGCAGGTAGGCGGGCATTTATGGCGGGTATCGGGGGATATTGGTGACGTCTGGTACCGTGATGCGAACCATATTGGTGGATTACGCGGTGTCCTGAATATCCTTGAAATCAATGCTCCTTTGAGTGGGTATGCCGGTCCGTCTGGTTGGAATGATCCGGATATGCTGGTGGTCGGTATTGCTGGAAAGAGTATGAGTATCGGTTATGAATCGGAAGGATGTACTCAGGAACAATATAAATCTCATTTTAGTCTGTGGTGTATGATGGCTTCTCCTTTGCTTTCCGGAAATGATGTGCGGAATATGAATGACAGTACATTAAATGTCTTGTTGGATGCTGATTTAATAGCTATAAATCAGGATGTATTGGGCAGGCAGGCAGAACGCAGTATCCGTTCGGATTATTATGATATTTGGGTCAAGCCGTTGGCAGACGGACGCAAGGCTGTGGCTTGTTTCAATCGGGCAAGTTCTCTTCAAACGGTGGAACTGAATGAAAACACGATTGCTGATTTGTCATTTGACCAGATTTATTGTCTGGAGGAACATTTGACAAAGAGTGGAAGTGATTTGAAGGAGCTGATCGTAAAATTGACTCCTTATCAATGTAAAATTTATATTTTCGGTAAGGAGAATTAAAATTATTCATTATTATAAACACAAGTCTTACCTATTTATGAAAACACTATTTAAGTTTGCCGGGTTACTGGCCATGACAGGAGCTTTGCTTTCCTGTGGTAACAATAAAGAAATGGCTGATTACAGGATCATTCCCTTACCTCAGGAAGTGGTTGCTACTTCCAATGGTGAGTTTGTAATGGACAATGGAGTAAAAATCGTCTATCCGGGAGATAATGAGATGATGCAACGCAATGCTCAGTTCCTTGCCGACTATCTGAAGAAGGCTACCGGTACTGATTACGTAACTGAAGCCGGAACGGAGGGCAAAGGGAATATTCTTCTCTGTTTGGGTCTGACTGCTGAAAATCCCGAAGCCTACCAGGTGGAGGTTGCATCTGACGGTGTGACTATCACCGGAGCGAGTGAAGCAGGAGTGTTTTACGGAATACAGACCTTGCGTAAATCTATTTCTCCGATAAAAAACAGTACTCCTGTTTTAGCTGCCGTTCAGATTAAAGATTATCCACGTTTTAGCTATCGTGGAGTACATTTTGATGTAAGCCGTCATTTCTTTACGGTAGATGAAGCAAAGAATTACATTGATATGATGGTTCTGCATAATATGAACCGTTTGCACTGGCATTTGACTGACGATCAGGGATGGCGCTTGGAGATTAAAAAGTATCCGTTGCTGACTGAAATAGGGGCTAACCGTAAGGAAACTGTTATTGGACGAAACTCCGGTAAGTATGACGGTAAGCCTTATAGCGGTTTCTATACTCAGGAGCAGGCTCGTGAAATCATTGCTTATGCAGCGGAACGTTATATTACTGTTATTCCTGAAATTGATCTTCCGGGACATATGCAGGCTGCACTAGCTGCCTATCCTCACTTAGGTTGTACTGGTGGTCCGTATGAAGTCTGGACACAATGGGGAGTATCGGATAATGTACTGTGTGCCGGAAATGACAGTGTGCTGACGTTTATTGATGATATACTGTCTGAGGTGATGGACATTTTCTCATCCCGATATATTCACGTCGGCGGTGATGAATGTCCGAAGGCGAAATGGGAGGCTTGTCCCAAATGTCAGGCACGCATCAAAACGTTGGGTATTAAAGGTGATGCCAAGCATAGTAAGGAAGAATACCTGCAAAGCTTTATCATCAACCATGCGGAGAAATTCTTGAATGAACATGGACGGCAGATTATAGGCTGGGATGAAATTCTAGAAGGTGGGTTGGCTCCGAACGCTACCGTCATGTCATGGCGTGGTGAAGGAGGTGGAATTGAAGCTGCCAAACAAAAACACGATGTGATTATGACACCGAACACCTATCTCTACTTTGATTATTATCAGACGAAAGATACGGAAAATGAACCGTTGGCTATCGGAGGATACCTGCCGATTGAACGTGTGTACAATTATGAGCCGATGCCGGCTTCTCTGACTCCTGAAGAGCAGAAATTTATAATTGGCGTACAAGCCAATCATTGGTCGGAATATATACCAACCTATTCTCAGTTACAATATATGGCATTACCGCGTTGGGCAGCCTTATCTGAAATTCAATGGACTAATCCGAATAAGAAAGACTATAAGGATTTCCTCAGTCGCCTGCCGCGTTTGATTAATCTGTATGTGTTGGAGGGATATAATTATGCTACGCATGTGTTCGATGTAAAAGCTAATTTTGTAGCTAACTCTGCCGATGGCACAGTAGATGTGGTGATGAGTACCATAGATAATGCTCCTATTCATTATACACTTGATGGAATGGAACCGACAGCTGCTTCACTTGTTGCCGATAGTATCCTTGTGATAAAACAGAGTTGTACGCTCAATGCTCTTGCCCTTCGTCAGACAGGGAATAGCCGTATGCTTACCGAGAAAATAGCTTTCAGCAAGTCAACTTCCAAACCTACTAAGGCGAATCAACCGGTGAATAAGCAATATCAGTATAACGGAGTGACCACGCTGACCGATGGACTGAAAGGAAATGGTAATTATAAGACCGGGCGTTGGATTGCTTTTTACTGCAATGATATGGATGTGACGGTAGACCTGCAACAACCTACGGAGGTTTCAAGGGTAGCTTTTACCACTTGTGTGGAAAAAGGTGACTGGGTTTTCGATGCACGTGGTTTTACGGTAGAAGTATCCGATGATGGTGATAACTTTATCAAAGTAGCTTCCGAGGACTACCCTGCTATGAAGGAGAGCGACCGTAACGGTTTGTACGAACACAAGTTGACATTTACGCCGGTGAAGACACGCTATGTGCGGGTGGTGGTTCCTTCTGAGAAGTCCATACCCCAGTGGCATGGTGGAACAGGTAGCCCGGGCTTCCTGTTCGTAGATGAAATTTCGATAGAATAATTCTGTAAACTGAGAGACATGTGGAAAAGTAACACGATTGTTTATGCTTTTTTGTTGGTAGCTGCTCTTCAGGTGGGTGGGAGCAAGGTTTTAGCACAGTCTGTCATTCCTGTTCCGCTGAAAGTGGAGCAGGAGGGTGGCGTATTTCGTATTTCTAAAGAAACAAAACTGTATACCAATCTTAAAGGAAAAGAGAAACAGACTTTAGCTGATTACCTGATTACACTTCCGGCTCCTTTCAATGCTGGTATCAATGGGAAAAAGAATACTTGTGAGAATATAATCATTCTACAGAAGGTGGAAAATACCGGCAGACGTCAGTCTGCCGGTAATGTTCCGTTCAGCTCTGAAGGTTATAAGTTGGAGGTGACTCCTGTACAGGTTCTGATTCAAGCAGATACGGACACCGGGCTTTTTTATGGTTTGCAGACGTTGTTACAATTGGCTGAGCCGGCGGAAGATGCAACGTGGAAAGTGCAGGCTATGCATGTGGAAGATGCGCCCCGTTTTAGTTATCGGGGCTTCATGCTGGATGTTTCCCGTCATTTCCGATCTAAAGACTTTGTGAAGAAACAGATCGATGCACTGGCACGCTATAAACTAAACCGTCTACATCTGCATTTGACCGATGGTGCAGGTTGGCGGATTGAAATAAAGAAGTATCCGAGACTTACCGAATTTGCAGCCTGGCGCCCGGAAGCTGTCTGGAAGAAATGGTGGTTTGGTGAAGATGCCCGCAAATATTGTGAGCAAGACGATCCGTGTGCACAGGGAGGTTTTTATACTCAGGATGATATTCGCGAACTGGTTGGGTATGCAGCACAACGTCATATTACTGTTATTCCTGAGATAGAGATGCCTGCCCATTCAGAAGAAGTTCTGGCGGCCTATCCTGAATTTTCCTGTTCGGATGAGCCATATAAGAATGCTGATTTCTGTGTAGGCAATGAACGGACTTTTACCTTCCTCGAAGATGTGCTGACTGAAGTCATGGCTCTGTTTCCATCCGAGTATATCCATATCGGTGGTGATGAGGCTGGCAAGGCTGCATGGAAAACCTGCCCTAAATGTCAGCAACGCATCAAGGATGAGGGATTGAAAGATATCAGTGAATTGCAGAGCTATTTTATCCACCGGATTGAGACCTTCTTGAATACTCATGGCCGTAAGCTTCTGGGGTGGGATGAAATAATGGAAGGCAGATTGGCACCTAATGCGACGGTACTGTCGTGGAGGGGTGAAGAAGGAGGCATTGACGCAGTGAAGGCGGGGTACCGGGCGATTATGTCTCCCGGCTCTCATTGTTATTTGGATGGTTATCAGGATGCCCCTTATTCACAACCCGAAGCTATCGGCGGATATCTGCCACTTTCTAAAGTCTACTCCTATAATCCTGTTCCGGCAGTGTTGACGAAGAAGGAAGCCGGACTTGTCTATGGGGTGCAGGCTAATTTGTGGACTGAATATATACCTACTGCCGAGCAGTGCGAATATATGATTTATCCCCGTATACTTGCTTTGGCGGAAGTAGCTTGGAGTGATCCTGCACGTAAGTCATATTCTGACTTTCACCAGCGTGCGCTGCAGGCTGTAGAATGGTTGCAGAAGCAGGGGTATCATCCGTTCGACCCGAAAAGTGAGATTGGAGGACGGCCGGAAGCTGCAGAATCCATCAGACATCTGGCTATCGGTAAAACGGTGAAATATAATGCTCCTTATAACAAATCTTATCCGGCACAAGGCGATAAAACCCTTACCGATGGCATACGCGGCAATTGGACTTATTCGGATGGTGCCTGGCAAGGCTTTATTTCGCGTGACCGTTTGGATGTAACGATTGACCTGGAAACAGAGACGGATATTCATTCGGTGAGTGCCGATTTCATACAAGTAGTAGGTCCTGAAGTATTTTTGCCTGCCGAAGTCATTATTTCTGTTTCATCCGATGGCACTGACTTCCACGAACTGATACATCTTACACATGAAGTGACGAAGGCGGGAGCTGTAGCCTTCAAAAACTATGGCTGGCAAGGAATGACTACTGCCCGGTATGTTCGTTATCAGGCTCGTGCCGGTAAGGAATTCGGCGGTTGGATATTTACGGATGAGATTGTGATAGAATGAATCTAAAAATAATCTGATATTTATGAGTGTAAAATATAGGTTTGTAATAATTTTGTTATTGTTCCTGCCGTTGTTTGCCGATGCGCAGGTGCGTACCGAACGGTTCTTTGAGAAAGATTGGAAGTTCACCCGTGAAGATAATGAGGACTTTAGTCGTAAGGAGTATGATGATACTAAATGGCAATCTGTCACAGTGCCGCATGATTGGGCCGTCTACGGTCCTTTTAGTATCAACAATGATAAGCAAAATGTAGCTATCACCCAGGATGGGCAAAAGGAAGCGTTGGAACATGCAGGGCGTACCGGAGGTTTGCCTTTTGTCGGTACGGGCTGGTATCGTCTGGCGTTTGATATTCCGGAATATTCTTCGGGTAAGAAGGCGACTCTCATATTTGATGGAGCTATGAGTCATGCCCATGTCTATATCAATGGACTGGAAGCCGGTTACTGGCCTTATGGTTATAATTCGTTTTATGTAGATGCTAC
This sequence comes from uncultured bacterium, assembly GCA_905215555.1. GTDB lineage: Bacteria > Bacteroidota > Bacteroidia > Bacteroidales > Bacteroidaceae > Bacteroides. The sequence continues at coordinate 24,817 of CAJMQU010000020.1, read as the reverse complement.
TCCCTATCTCAAAGCAGGGGAAAAGAATACGCTGGCTGTCCGTTTGGAGAATGAAACGGAATCTTCCCGCTGGTATCCGGGGGCAGGTTTATACCGCAATGTCCATCTGGTGATTAATGAGGATGCATATATTCCCACATGGGGGACGCAACTTACTACACCTGTTGCGCAGAAAGAATATGCCAAAGTTAATCTAAAGACCAGTCTGGTAGTTCCGTTCGGAAAGCATCTGTCTGATTATAGCATCGTAACTGAACTAAAAGACCGGAATGGAAAAGTCATTGCTGCTGATAAGAGACAAGGTACGGATTTTGGCGAGAATATCTTCGAGCAAGAATTTGTAGTAACCTCTCCTGCGTTGTGGGCGCCTGATACTCCGACACTTTATCAGGCGGTTTCGAAAGTATACGAAGGAAGTGTACTGAAAGATGAATATACTACTCCGTTCGGTATCCGTTCCATTGAGATTATTCCTGATAAGGGCTTTTTTCTGAATGGAGAGCGCATTGTATTCCGGGGTGTGTGCAATCATCATGACCTCGGTCCTTTGGGCAGTATTGCCAATGAAGCGGGAATACGTCGCCAGATACGCATTTTGAAGGATATGGGGTGCAATGCGATCCGTACTTCTCATAACATGCCGGCTCCTGAATTGATTCGTGCCTGTGATGAAATGGGTATGATGGTGATGGCTGAATCGTTTGATGAATGGAAAAGTGCGAAAGTGCAGAACGGTTATCATAAAGTCTTTGACGAGTGGGTGGAAAAAGATCTGATGAATTTGATTCATCATTATCGCAACAATCCGAGTGTGGTGATGTGGTGTATCGGCAACGAAGTGCCCGACCAGTGGAATGGTGACCGTGGTCCGAAACTTTCCCGTTACTTGCAGGATATTTGCCATCGTGAAGATTCTACGCGCCCTGTTACTCAGGGTATGGATGCTCCGGACGCAGTGGTCAATAATAATATGGCTGCGGTGATGGATGTTCCCGGCTTCAATTATCGACCTCACAAATATAAGGAGAACTACAAAAAGTTGCCGCAGCAGATTATACTGGGCAGTGAAACAGCTTCTACCGTTAGTTCACGAGGCGTCTACAAATTTCCGTTAGTTCGCCGTTCCATGCAGAAGTATGACGACCATCAGTCTTCATCCTATGATGTGGAACATTGCGGCTGGTCTAACTTACCGGAAGATGATTTCATCTGGCATGAAGATTTTCCTTATTGTATAGGTGAATTTGTTTGGACAGGTTTCGATTATCTGGGTGAACCGACTCCTTATTATACTGATTGGCCCAGCCATTCTTCTTTGTTTGGTATTATCGATCTTGCCGGTTTGCCGAAAGACCGTTATTATCTCTATCGCAGTCATTGGAATAAGCATGAGGAAACTCTTCATATTCTACCCCACTGGAACTGGGAAGGGCGTGAAGGGGAAGTAACCCCGGTGTTTGTGTATACAAACTATCCGTCTGCTGAACTTTTCATTAATGGCAAGAGCCAGGGCAGGCGTACAAAAGACTTGTCGGTTACGATTGACAATAGTACGGATTCTATCTCTACGGCTAATTTCAAACGCCAGCAGCGTTATCGTCTGATGTGGATGGATACAAAGTATGAACCGGGTACGGTGAAGGTGGTTGCTTATGATAAAGACGGCAAAGCTGTTGCCGAAAAGGAGATGCATACTGCGGGAAAACCTCATCATATAGAGCTGATACCCGACCGTTCGCAAATTAAGGCAGATGGAAAGGACTTGTCATTTGTGACCGTCAGGGTAGTGGATAAAGATGGAAATCTCTGCCCCTTGGCTGAGAATGAGATTTGTTTCAAAGTTAAAGGTGCCGGAACCTACCGTGCGGGCGCTAATGGGAATCCTGCTTCGCTTGAGTCGTTTCAGCTTCCTCGGATGAAGGTATTTAGCGGGATGATGACTGCCATTATTTCTTCTACCGATAAACCGGGAAAGATAATTTTGGAGGCTACTGGGAAAGGAGTGGTAAAAGGTGTACTGAATATTGAGAGTAAGTAAAAAAGAATACCTAAAATGTGCCAAAAGTACTGCGTGAGGGGCGGATTAATATTCGCCTGGAATGATCAAAGTGACTTTTGGCACATTTGTTGTTTTTGTAAGATCTTCTTTCGTTAGTGCAGTCCACCCAGCCATTCCACCATTTTCGGGTCACGGTGGGAGAAGAAGCAACTGGTCTTGGTGTCCAATGCGGTTATTTTTTCCATATCTTCCTTAGTCAGTTCAAAATTGAATACATTGAAATTCTCAACGATGCGTTCTTTGCGGACAGACTTCGGAATAACCACTACATTTCTCTGTATCAGCCAGCGTAACACGACTTGGGCGATAGACTTGTGATGCTTGTCTGCAATCTCCGCTAGCCTTTCATTTCGGAATAAATCATTCTTTCCTTCGGCAAACGGTGCCCACGACTCAATCTGGACTCCTTTTCCTTTCATGAATGCTTCAGTTTCAATCTGTTGATGGAATGGATTAGTCTCCACTTGATTGACGGCAGGAACGATTTCGTTGAAGAGGATCAGATCCGCAAGACGGTCAGGCATAAAGTTGCTGACGCCGATGGCACGGATGCGTCCTTCTTTATATAATTCCTCCATCGCACGCCACGAACCGTAATAGTCATTGAATGGCTGGTGAATGAGATACAAATCCAGATAATCGAGTTGCAAGCGTTTCATGGATGCTTCGAAAGCTTTCTTAGCTTTGTCATAACCGGCATCTGATATCCAGAGTTTGGTAGTGATAAACAAGTCCTCGCGGGGGACTCCGCTACGTTTGATTGCTTTTCCCACAGCTTCTTCATTTCCGTAAGCGGCAGCCGTATCTATAGAGCGGTAACCAGCCTCAATGGCATCATACACACATTGCTCGCAGAGGGCTTGGTCTTCAATCTGATATACGCCAAAACCCAGAATAGGCATTTCTATGCCATTATTTAATTTTACTTTCTGCATGATATACTTCTTTATTATTCGTTTATTATGAAACAATTGATAATGCTGTTAATCCTCGGACATTGCAGATTATTGTATTAATTTAAGTCCTTTCAACCAGCTTTCCACTTGCGGACGGGCGGATGAAGCTTGTCCACCGCTGATAAGGAATCCTTTCTTACTATCTGCTTTACCGATGTGTCTCACAAAATCTTTGAAACAGTTTTGTTCGCCGCCTCCGCCATGCGTACAGAAGGGAATTACTACTTTACCGCTAAGGTCATAGCTTTCCAGAAATGTAAGGATGGGCATAGGCATCGTTCCCCACCAATTCGGATAACCGATGAAGATGACATCATAAGATGCCATATTCTCAACCTTGGTCTTGAGGGCTGGTCTTGCATTGTCCTCTTTCTCTTTCTTGGCTACTTCCGTGCAAGTATGATATTCTTCTGGATACGGTTTGGCCACCTGAATTTCAAAACAATCTCCTCCGGTGAGGCTTTGGATGTGGTCGGCTACTGCGCGAGTGTTTCCCGAACGGGAGAAATAAGCTACCAATACTTTCTTGTCTGCAGAGGAGTTCTGCGCCTGTACATTCATACCTAATGTTGTCATTGCGATTACGATTAATGAAATGATTCTTGTTTTCATGTTATTTCTGTTTAATGATTATTTTCCGACTCTTTTTGCTAATTCTTCCGGATAGCGGTCACCTGAGATTGGAATAACGTTAAGCATATCATTGATTTTTTTAAGTTCTTCCTGTGTAATCTCCACATTTATGCTCTGTAGATTTTCTTCCAAACGGCTTAGTTTTGTAGTTCCTGGAATAGGGGCAATCCAAGGGTTAACTGCAAGCACCCAGGCTAGTGCAATTTGTGCAGGAGTTGCATTCTTCTCATTCGCCAGTATTTTGATGAAGTCAATGATTACCTGATTCGCATTCAGATTCTCGGCTGTGAACCGGGGAACAATATTACGGAAATCACTCTTATCGAACCGGGTATCTTTACTTATACTACCCGTCAGAAAACCTTTACCCAGTGGACTGAAAGGTACGAAACCTATTCCTAATTCTTCAAGAGTTGGCAATAATTCTTTTTCAGGTTCGCGCCACCACATGGAATACTCACTTTGAACAGCAGTCAGCGGGAAAACAGTATGTGCCCGGCGAATGGTCTGCACACCAGCTTCCGATACTCCCCAATGTCGTATTTTACCTTCTTGTTGCAGTTGTTTCATAGTTTCGGCTACTTCTTCAATGGGAGTATCAGGGTCTATCCGATGCAGATAGTATAAATCTACATACTCTGTTCTCAGGCGTTTAAGAGAACCTTCAATGGAACGACGTATGGTTTCCGGTTTTCCAATGACTATTTGTTTTCCATCTACAATCTGAATACCGCATTTGGTAGCAATGACTACTTCATTGCGATAAGGTTCTAAAGCCTCACCCACCAGTTCTTCATTGATGTAGGGGCCATACACTTCAGCTGTATCAAAGAAAGTAATACCTTTTTCTATAGCCTGATGAATCAGTTTAATCATTTCCATTTTGTCACCGGCAGTACCATAGCCATAACTCATTCCCATGCAGCCTAAACCTATTGCGGAAACTTTAAGTCCACTTTTTCCTAATTTCCGATATTTCATAACTTTTGTTTTTTTATAAATTTTGATGTTGCAAAAGTAAGCTGTGAGATAGCGTTTGTAAATAGATAGATTACTGCTTTGCAAACCATAATTACGGTTTTAAAATGGTTCTTGAATAGTTGAGAATGAGGATTATACACAGATTACAGTTTCTCGCACCAATATTACGGATTTAATGATACAGATGTTTGTAAGCTGAAAGAAAACCTTTATTTTTGTCATCAGATAAAAAATGAGAAGAATATGGGTACAATCGTAAAGTTGAATACAATTCATGAGTATAATATGGCTGTAGGAGTGGAGACATTACATCCATTCGTCAGTGTGGTTGACTTTTCAACATTGAAGTCATTAAAGCACGGACGCAAGAATTTCGGCTTTTACTGTATATTTTTGAAGCAGCTTAAATGTGGTGAGTTGTCTTATGGGCGTAGCACGTATGATTATCAGGAGGGTACGCTGGTCTTTGTCGCTCCGGGGCAGGTGGCAGGGGTTGATGATGACAAAGAAACATTGAATCCTCAAGGGTGGGCTTTACTATTCCATCCTGATTTATTGCGGGGCACATCATTGGGACGCAAGATGAAAGACTACAGCTTTTTCTCTTATGAAGCGAATGAAGCTTTGCACATGTCCGAACGTGAGCGTCAGATTATCCTTAACTGTTATCTGGAGATACAGGAAGAACTGGAACGGGCCATAGACAAACACAGCAAAAGCATTATCGCTTCTACCATTGAACTTTTACTGAATCATTGCCAGCGTTTTTATGACCGCCAATTCATTACCCGTGAAAGTCTGAATAAAGATATCCTGGTCCGTTTTGAGAATTTGCTCAGTGATTACTTTGAATCAGACCAGCCTCAAACAATTGGTTTGCCGTCTGTGCAATATGCTGCGGACAAACTGCATCTTTCTGCCAATTACTTTGGTGATTTGATTAAAAAAGAAACCGGAAAATCAGCTCAGGAGTCCATTCAACTCTTTGTGATAGAGAAAGCAAAGGAACGGCTTTATGATGAGAATAAAACCGTCAGCGAAGTTGCCTATGAACTGGGCTTCAAGTATCCGCATCATTTGAGCCGTTTGTTTAAGAAGGTGGTAGGGGTAAGTCCCAATGAGTATCGGGCATGACTTCTTTCAAAGTAGGGAGATTGTCTTTTGGGGCTGTTTTTCTTAACTTTTCTGCCCCCGAACCGCATCTCTCCGTATCCTTACGTTTAGACTTGATACGGCCTTGGTATAGCTTTGACATGGAGAAAGTAAAATATCTCATTTATCAATAAAAGCATTGAGAATGGAAAAGCAGATGTACAACTCTCCACTCTCTTCCGGATTTTCGAAGGATTTTGGGAAAAGGGTCAGTCTGACTATTCTTTAAAGGAAGAAGGATAACTTCTGGTTCACACTAATAACTGATTTTAAGGTTACTTGTAATGTCGGTGGCTTTTTTAATTTTCTTTTAAGTTAAATTCGTTTTTATTCCCTGTTTTTTCGTTTTGCTTCTTTGGCTGCTGCCGCATCTCGATAATTTTGTTTTTCTTTGCAGAAAAGAAGAAAAGCCATATGTCTTCATTCGATACATACATAAGCCGCAAACTGCCACTGGTCAGTCTGATTAGTGCAGTTTTTATCATATATCCTAATATAGCCTGCCTCCCCTGGGATATAAAATATTGGAAAGGGGCCGGATGTACGGGGTTTTATTGGTATTTCTCCTACCGTTTCCTATTCTTTTGGGGGCTGATCAGCCTGTTGATACGCTATAATCTATGTCGGCTACCGGATGCACAGTTCAAGGAACGATTTGCCCGCAACTTCGGCTATTCGTTGCTTGCCTATGCAGGTTTTGCAACTGTTTCCTACTGGATTTCTTCGTATGGCATCCGTACGGACTTTCTGGGCAGCACGTTGCTTTCCCAATTCTTTATCTTGTGTTCCCTCTGCACACTTATCGGCCACATTTCCATGCTCTATTCCAAGCAACGAGAGAAGGAACATGAGATTGAACGCCTGCGCATAGAGAACTTGCAAAGCCGGTGCGATGCACTGGCCAATCAGATAAACCCGCATTTCTTTTTTAACTCGCTGAACGGAGTACAATCGCTCATCCGCAAGAAGAATGACGAGAAAACGCTGATGTACGTGCATGAGTTATCCGATATTTTCCGCTATATCCTGCAAAGTGACAAGAAGGGACTGGTTACGCTGAGGGAGGAACTGGAATTCATCCAATCTTTCCGCTACGTGATGGAGGTGCGTTTTGCCAATAAGTTGGTCTTCTCCATCCGGGTGGATGAGGCTGTGCAGGACGAACTGACATTGCCGGTGCTTTCCTTGCTCCCGCTGGTGGAGAACGTGACCGTCCACAACATGATAGACAGTGAACATAAGATGGAAATATCCATCCGGCTGAACGAACGGAATGAGTTGGTGGTGTCTAACCCCATTTACCCCAAACTTTCTCCGCCCGATACGAACGGAACCGGACTGAAGAATCTGGAAAGCCGTTTCGTCTTGCTGATGAACAAGCAAATCCGCGTGGAGTGTGATGAAGATACATTTCGGGTTTATCTCCCTTTAAAATAAAAACAGAATCAATATCAAAGCAAAAGAGTAGCGATATGAGAGTGTTGATTGTTGAAGACGAGACTGCCGCTTATGAGAATCTGGTAGATATTCTCAGAGAAGTCTCCTATGATATTCAGATTTCCGGTAATACGGAAAGTGTGACCCAGACTATCCATTGGCTGCAATCCAATCCGGCTCCGGATTTGATATTCATGGATATCCATTTGTCGGACGGCTCGGCATTTACTATCTTCGACAAGATGGAACTGGAAACTCCCATTGTTTTTACGACGGCCTATGACCGATATGCGATAGAAGCCTTTAAGGTGAACAGCGTGGACTATTTGCTGAAACCGGTGAAGGTGGAGGATGTGAGACATGCACTGGACAAGTACAGCAAGCTGACCCGTCAGGATATTATGCAGTACTTAACTCGGTTGAACCTGCTGGCACCGGCACCCAAATATAAAGATAAGTTGTTGATTTCCTATAAGGATAAATTGGTGCCCATTGATCTGAGGGATGTTTCGTGTTTTTATACGGCGGATAAGCATACGTGTGTATATTTGAAAGACGGGATCATGTATCCATACTCCAAGACGCTGGAACAGATTATGACGTCCCTGAATCCTGCAGACTTTATCCGGGCGAACAAGCAATTCATCATAGCCCGGAACAGCGTGACGGATATAACCATCTGGTTTGACAGTCGCCTGCTGCTGACGCTCGATGTGGAAGTTCCCGAGCGCATTTATATCAGTAAGAACAAGGCATCCGAGTTTAAGTCCTGGCTGGTAAGTAACGATTAGGTTACAAGGAGTTAATCCGTAATTTAGGTATGTACTACCGTAATTTATCTACAGTTTCTGTAGATAACAGTTCCTATATTTGCAATCGAAAATTATTATAGAATAAAAGACTGATTTTAAAGATGAAAAAAGAGAGAATGATACTTGCGTTATGTACAGGCTGCCTGATGAGTGTGGCAGGCTTGCAAGCACAAATAAGCAAGGACAGTACACAAGTAGCCAGAAGCTACGCCATCAATGAAGTAGTGGTGACGGGCACACGCAGTGAAACCGATATACGCCATCTGCCCATGACTGTGTCGGTGGTGGGACGTCCGCAACTCGAAGCAAGCCGTCAGAGTTCCGTGCTTCCGGTGCTGAATTCACAGGTGCCTGGTTTTTTCTCAACGTCACGCGGCGTGATGGGTTATGGGGTGGCTACGGGTGCGTCAGGACAGATGTCGCTGCGTGGAATCGGTGGTCCTGCACAGGCCGGGCTACCCACTACCGGGCTGCTGGTTTTGATTGACGGGCATCCCCAATATATGGGGCTGATGGGGCATCCCATCGCCGATGCTTACCAGACGATGATGGCGGAGCGTGTGGAAGTGCTTCGCGGTCCGGCATCAGTGCTTTATGGCTCCAATGCTATGGGGGGCGTCATCAATATTGTCACTCGCAAGATGCAGGAAGACGGTGTGAATACAAGCATCAACATCGGTGCCGGTTCTTATGGAACTTTGCAGACCGAAGCAACCAATCGCATCCGGAAAGGACGTTTCAGCAGTACGGTGACAGCCTCCTATAATCGTACGGACGGGCATCGTACCAATATGGCTTTTGAACAATACGGCGGTTATGCCAAACTGAGTTACGACTTCACGGACAACTGGAGGCTGTGGGGGGATGTGAATATCACTCGTTTCAATGCCACTAATCCGGGGACGGTGGGTCGCCCTTATATCGACAACGACCAGCGCATCACCCGAGGCATGACTTCTTTTGCTCTGGAGAATCATTATGGGAAGACTTCGGGAGCATTGAGTTTCTTCTATAACTGGGGCGACCACTGGATAAACGACGGTTATCAGGCCGGTGGAGAACCGCTTGACTACCGTTTCAACTCCAACGACCGGATGCTCGGTGTATCGTGGTATCAGAGCGTGCAGTTTTTCAAAGGCAACCGGGTGACTGTAGGAGCTGATTATTTCCATTTCGGTGGTGAAGCATGGAACCGGTTCTTTGACGGACATCGTGAAACCTCAGCGGATAAATCACTGAATGAAGTGGCAGGATATGTGGATTTCCGGCAAGACATCGTCACCTGGCTCACTCTGAATGCCGGTGCACGCTTAGACCATCATTCGCAGACGGGGACGGAGTTTATTCCGCAAGTCGGTTTGGCTTTCCACCTCCCGGAAGATGCGGAAATCAAGGCGATGGCAAGTAAAGGGTTCCGCAACCCCACCATTCGCGAAATGTATATGTTCCCTCCACAAAACCCAGATCTGAAACCTGAGAAATTGTGGAATTATGAACTTTCCTTTTCACAGCACCTCATGGAAAACCGTTTGTCCTATGGTGTGAATGTATTCTATATAAATGGTGAGAATCTTATTCTGCGTCTTCCTAATCCGGCAGGCAGCGGCATGCTGAATCAAAATTCGGGCAAGATTGAAAACTGGGGGGCGGAAGCGAATATAGGATACCAGTTCAATCCGATGTGGAGTGTTACGGCAAATTATAGCTGGCTCCACATGGAGAATCCGGTGCTGGCATCTCCCGAACATAAACTTTACGGAGGCGTAAACTTTAGAAAAGGACGTTGGAGCGCATCTACGGGCATTCAATATGTGAAGGGACTTTATACGGATCTAGATACGGAAACCAAGGAAAACTTTGTGCTGTGGGATATGCAGGGAAGTTTCAAGGCGACTCATTGTCTGTCGTTTTATGTGCGCGGAGAGAACCTGCTGGCACAATGTTACGAAATAATAGCCGGTTATCCGATGCCGAAAGCTACTTTCATGGGTGGAGTAAACATTAATTTTTAATAAACATATAAATTATGAAAACAACAACTATCAGACTTTATTCTTTGGAATATGCCAATGTGAAAACGTACTTTACAGCTGCTTTTTTCATTCTGGGCAATCTGGCTCTGCCTCAGCTTTGCCATCTTATTCCGCAAGGTGGCCTCACGTTGCTTCCTATCTATTTCTTTACACTTATCGGAGCCTATAAATATGGTTGGAAAGTAGGACTGCTGACTGCTGTTTTTTCTCCGGTTCTGAATCATCTGCTCTTCGGTATGCCTGCTGCGGGCGTACTTCCGGCTATACTTCTGAAATCAGCTTTGTTGGCGGTGGCTGCCGGATATATTGCCAGTCGATTCAAGCGTGTCTCTGTTCCGATGCTGGCACTGGTGGTTTGGGTCTATCAGTTTGTGGGCACGCTGGGTGAGTGGGCCATGTTGGGCAATCTCGCTCTTGCCTTGCAGGATTTCCGTATCGGCATTCCGGGAATGGTATTGCAGGTACTGGGCGGCTATCTGTTCATTAAGTATTTGGTTTATAAATGACTCAACTTTTGCTAAGCTCAAGTTTATTAGTTAACAAGGAGATTAGAGACAAGTTGATCAGTGAGGATGTCATTCTCTTATGTTTTAAACAGGGTTCTATCTTCCTGGGCCCCTCGTCAACAGAGACCTTGTCAACTAAAGTTGAGTGTTTGTGAAACTTAAAAATAAAAGTATGTTACGAAAAATCAGACTAACGGTTGCCATTTTCTTTTTCGTGCTGATTACGTTGCTGTTCCTCGACTTCACAGGGACACTGCATGGTTGGTTCGGATGGATGGCTAAAATTCAATTCTTGCCTGCATTGTTGGCCTTGAATGTAGGGGTTGTGATAGCCCTGATTGTGCTGACGCTGCTTTTGGGTCGTGTGTATTGTTCGGTTATATGCCCGTTGGGTGTCTTTCAGGACGTGATTTCATGGCTGGGCAAAAAGCGGAAGAAAAACCGCTACTCTTATTCGCCTGCGCTCAACTGGCTGCGCTATGGGGTGTTGGGCGTGTTTCTATTGGCTTTGATAGGAGGCATTGGCTCTCTGGCGACGCTGCTTGCACCTTACAGTTCGTATGGGCGGATTGCTGCCAATCTCTTTGCCCCAGTTTATCAGTGGGGAAATAATCTACTTGCCTATTTGGCGGAACGTGCGGACAGTTATATGTTCTATTCCGTGGATGTGTGGATGAAATCTGCGGGGACTTTTGTGATAGCTGTCCTGACGTTTGTCATTCTGGCTGTGCTGGCTTGGCGCAATGGACGTACTTATTGTAATACGATTTGTCCGGTGGGCACATTGCTGGGATTCCTGTCACGTTTTTCTTTGTTGAAACCAGTGATTGATACAAGTAAATGCAATGGTTGCGGATTATGTGCACGCAACTGTAAAGCTGCCTGTATAGACCCGAAGGCTCATAAAATAGATTATAGTCGTTGTGTGACCTGTATGGATTGCATTGGGAAGTGCAGGAAGGGAGCCATCCGCTATGAGCGTCCGCGTAAAGGAGTGCAGCAACCGGTAGCTGTCGGGAAGACAAACAGTGTGTCACCGGAACAGGTGGATAACACACGCCGTGCTTTTTTCTCGGCCGGGGCCGTGTTTGCTGCAAGCACCTTGCTGAAAGCGCAGGAGAAAAAGGTGGATGGCGGATTGGCGGTTATCGAAGATAAGAAGATTCCCAAACGTACAACGCCCATTTTTCCGGCAGGTTCATTGAGTGCACGCAACTTTACGCAGCATTGCACCGCTTGTCAGCTTTGCGTATCAGTGTGTCCTAACCAGGTATTGCGTCCGTCCGGTAATCTGATGACACTGATGCAGCCGGAGATGTCATACGAACGTGGCTATTGCCGTCCGGAATGTGCTAAGTGTGCCGAGGTATGCCCGACGGATGCCATTCATCTTACCAGCTTGGCCGATAAATCGTCTATTCAGATAGGTCATGCTGTATGGATCAAGAAAAACTGCGTGCCGTTGACGGACGGAGTGAATTGTGGAAACTGTGCCCGTCACTGTCCGACTGGTGCCATTACGATGGTGCCTTCTGATGCGAATGATGACAAGTCTCCGAAAATTCCGGCCATCAACGTGGAGCGTTGCATCGGTTGCGGTGCTTGCGAGAATCTTTGTCCGGCACGTCCGTTCAGTGCCATCTATGTAGAGGGGCACGAGAGACACAGGGTGATTTAAAGGTGATAATGTGATAAATGTTAGAAACATATATGGAAGAACATAATAAAAATATAAACCGCAGGGATTTCCTGAAAATAGTGGGTATCAGTGCTGCCACAACTACGGCTGCCGCAACTCTTTATAGCTGCAAGCAAAAAGACGGGGTGACGCCCGGAGGTACTGCATCTACGCCGGTGCCTACGGACAAGATGACTTACCGCACCTCTACGATGCAGAAAGACTGTGTCTCACTGCTCGGCTATGGTTGTATGCGCTGGCCGACTGTCCCATCGCCGGATGGGAAGGGAGATATGATTGACCAGGATGCCGTAAACGAATTGGTGGATTATGCCATCGCACACGGGGTGAATTATTTCGATACATCCCCGGTTTATGTGCAGGGATGGTCGGAGAAATCAACAGGTATTGCACTGAAGCGTCATCCGCGCGAGAAGCTGTTCATTGCTACCAAGCTGTCTAATTTCAGCAATTATAGCCGTGAGAATTCCATTGCCATGTATCGCAAGTCGTTCGAGGATTTGCAGACGGATTATATTGATTACTATCTGCTTCACTCCATTGGTGGCGGCGGAACGGAGGCTTTCAAGGCACGGTATATTGACAACGGAATGATCGAATTTCTGTTGAAAGAACGGGAGGCGGGGCGTATCCGTAATCTGGGATTCTCTTTTCATGGTTCGGTGGAGACATATGACTATGCACTATCCCTGCATGATGAGGTGAAATGGGATTTTGTGCAGATACAGCTCAATTATGTGGACTGGAAGCATGCTTCGGGACGTAATGTGAATGCGGACTATCTGTATGATGAATTGGTGAAGCGCAATATTCCGGCGGTCATTATGGAACCGTTGTTGGGAGGGCGTCTTTCCAATGTGCCTACTCATATCATGACGCGTCTTAAACAACGCCGTCCGGAGGATAGTGTGGCATCGTGGGCATTCCGTTTTGCAGGTTCTCCAGAGTTGGTATTGACGGTATTGAGTGGCATGACCTACATGGAGCATTTGCAGGATAACATCCGCACATATTCTCCGTTGGTCCCTCTGACCGAGGACGATAAGGAGTTTCTGGAAGAAACGGCACAGTTGATGCTGAAATATCCTACGGTGCCTTGTAATGATTGTAAATACTGTATGCCTTGTCCGTATGGTATCGATATTCCTGCTGTGCTCATACATTATAATAAATGTGTGAATGAGGGGAATGTGCCGAAGAGCCAGCAAGATGAGAATTACAGGCAGGCGCGCCGTGCTTTTCTGGTGGGGTACGACCGGAGTGTGCCGCGTCTGCGCCAGGCAAGTCATTGCATCGGCTGTGATCAATGCTCGTCCCACTGTCCGCAGAGCATCAATATTCCTAAAGAACTGAGACGTATTGATGCGTTTGTGGAACAGTTGAAACAGGAAACGTTATAGTTCATGAACTGATTTAGGATGAAAAAAATAAAAGTACGTATGTGGTTTGGAATACTGATAGCGGTTATAGCTGTGATATGCATTTCCGTATTCGCTTTTATCAATCAGCCGAGCTTCGGCAGGTTACCCCAAGGTGAGCGCTTGGAGAGAATCAAACGTTCGCCCCATTACCGCGACGGTCAGTTCAGCAATCTGCGCCAGACACCGATGATGACGTCGGATAAAGGACGCTTTGGAGCGATGCTTTCTTTTCTGTTCAGTAAGCCGGAGGGGTTGCGACCGGAAAATGCAGTTCCTACCATTAAAACGGACTTGCATAAGTTGGAACGTGATAAAGACATACTTATCTGGTTCGGACATTCCTCTTACTTTATTCAGATAGACGGGAAGCGCATCCTCGTTGATCCTGTATTCTGCATGGCTTCTCCTGTGTCCTTTGTTAATAAGCCGTTTAAAGGGACTGATATTTATACTCCGGAAGATATGCCGGATATTGATTATCTGGTGATCAGCCACGACCATTGGGACCATCTGGATTATCGTACTGTAAAAAGTCTGAAGGAGCGGGTAGGAAAAGTAATTTGCGGATTGGGTGTCGGTGAACATCTGGAATATTGGGGATACAGTAAAGAACAACTTGTGGAGCTGGATTGGCAGGAAAATGCCGCACTGGATGCAGGTTTCACCGTTCATTGTCTCCCGACGCGACATTTCTCCGGTCGTGGCTTGAAAGCCAACCGGACTTTATGGGCGTCTTTCTTGCTGGAAACTCCGTCTCAAAAACTATATATGGCAGGAGATGGTGGATATGATTCCCATTTTGAAGAAATCGGAAAATGCTTTCCGGGTATCGACCTCGCCATTCTGGAGAATGGCCAATACAATGAAGACTGGAAGTATATCCATCTGATGCCTTCGGATATGGGAAAGGCTGCCAGGGAGTTGAGAGCAAAAAAAATATTGACCGTGCATCATTCCAAATATGCTTTGGCAAGGCATCCCTGGGATGAGCCTCTGGTGAACGAAAAAAATATGCAGAAACAAGATTCACTGAATATGCTGGTTCCTGTGATAGGGGAGGTCGTACCTTTATAGGAGCTTCATCTCTGTAATGAATAGTGGAACGCGCTGATATTGTTGTCATATAAAGACAATGATATCAGCGTTTTTTTATTGTGATCACCTTATTGTTTTTATTCTGTTGTAAGGTAACTTCCATATACAGTAAAATTGGTGTTTGAAACCGTAATACATCTATGGATGCGCCTCTGTTTGTCGTGTAACTTTGCATTGTCGAAAATGAGTTCTGTCAAGAACGAAAGTATGAATACCTTAAATAACAATCTGATATGGGAACAGATAAAGGAATCAGCCGTAGAGAGGCTTTGGCGAGAATCGGTATGATTGTCGCAGGAGTAGCCACCTCTTCAATAGGATTATCAGCCTTGACTTCCTGTGCTGAAAAGCCACAGAAGAAGCGCATTGTTTTGTATTTCACCGCTACGGGAAATTGCTTGTATGTCTCCCGCCAATTGGCAGGGACAGAAGGCCGGTTACTGAGTATTCCGCAAATGATAAAACAAAACCGGTACGAGTTCGAGGCAGATGAAATAGGTCTTGTCTATCCGATATATGGTCATATGCCGCCCAATATGGTACGGAATTTCATCAGTAAAGCCAGACTGAAAGCAGAATATAAGTTCGCAGTCCTCACTTATGGAGCGAGAAAATGTGATGCTGTAGAGATATGGGATGGCATATCGGGCAAGGCTGGCAATCCATTCGACTATATTACCACGCTCATCATGGTAGACAATTGGTTGCCGAATTTCGACATGAACGAACAAATAAAAATGGAGAAGCATATTCCGGAGAATTTGCAGCGAATTACCGAGGATATATCCCGCAGGCGTCAGTGGCACGAACCTGTAAGTGAAGAAGAACGTCAGATGCACGCAGGATTCATGACGCTTTCGGGGCTTGATCCGGAAATCGGTTTTCTCAAGAAAAGTGAAAAATATTTTGTCGTTACGGAGAATTGTATCGGTTGCGGAGCCTGTACGGATGTCTGTCCGCGTGGAAACTATGAATTTACTTCGAATGGGATTGCCATGCAGGGAGATTGCGATTTCTGTTTTGCCTGCATTCAAAACTGTCCGCAGAAAGCCATTCAGTTCAAAAAGAATGATGAAGATCCGTTATTGGCAAAAGGCGAGCGGAATCCGAATGCCCGATACCGGAATGAGAACATTTCACTGATGGACATAAAGAAGGCCAACAGGCAATAATAAGTAGACCGCAATATATTTTGTTTTGGATATATTAGTGTATCTTTGCAGATAGATTATGAAATTCTAAAAACAGAAAACAATGAAACAGGAAGTCTTATTTCTTCTATTGAATGATTATGCCGATTGGGAAGGTGCGTTTCTCTCCATATCTTTAAATGCCGGGGTGATGCCGGGCAGCGAAGTGAAATATATACCAAAAACAGTTGCTCCGACGCTGGATGAAGTTCGCTCCATAGGCGGGTTCCGCACAGTGCCGGATTATAGTTTTCAGACTATGCCTGCCGATTATGCAGCATTGGTTTTGATAGGCGGCATGCAGTGGCAATCACCCGAATCGGAACTGGTAGCGCCTATAGTACAAGATGCTTTGCAACGTGGTAAAATAGTAGGAGCTATCTGCAATGCGTCCGCATTTATGGGTGCGCATGGTTTTCTGAACAATGTGAGGCATACCAGTAACACGCTTCCATATCTGAAACAGTTTGCTGGTAAACGATATACCAATGAAGCCGGATATCAGGAAAAACCAGCTGTCAGTGATAAAAATATTGTGACCGCTAATGGTACGGGACATTTGGAATTCACTCGCGAACTGCTGTTGCTTTTAAAGGCTGATACTCCGGAAAAAATTGAAGCTTCTTATGATTTCTATAAGAATGGGTTCTTGAAATGAGATAACTTCTCGGCTTTTGAATTTTTTTGAGAAGATGAAGGTTTTTTGATGACATGGCTTCGTAAAGCAAGTAGGAGAATTTAGTACCTTTACTTGCGAATACTAATTCGTTCTACCATAGAGGAACGAATAAATTTCTGCTATCTTAGTCTTTACGGAAAAGCGCCTTAGCCTTCACAGGTAACTACTTCCCAGCGGACATACACATTATGGACAGGTACGGACTATCAGTTGGCTGACAGACAGACCGTATGAGCAAAGTCATGGCTATCGTAAATAGAGTACATCTCACATTTATGCATCCAGCTGGTTATCCCTTTGGGGGGGGCTCCTTTCCCAATCAGAACAAATAGTGATATGGCTGTGTTGAATTTGTCGGGTATATGATTGATTTATAGCGGGGAAAAGAATATAAATGTCTTTAAATCTTGTTTTTTGTTAAAGATAAGAATAGGATTAAACTTTTTGCTTTTTTGTTTGTCCTATAAACATTGTAATTCAATAGGTATGATAAAATATAAGCAGGTATTAGTTTAGAGCGGGCGGATGATGAATTCGCCCGTTTTTCATTTATTTTGCCTTTCCCTTGTATTTTTGCCTCTCTTTTTGTTCCTTTGCTCCCGTTAATTGTAAACAAAAGGTAGAATGAAAAACGTATTTTGTTTCTGTATATGTATAGCGGTGTGGCTGTTGTCTGCTTGTTCTTCACAGAAAAAGGGAGATGGGGCTGACATACAGGTGCTGATGAAAGACAGTGTGGATGCCAGTGGTTTGCAGCGTATGCAGGTGTCTGATATAAAGACGACGTTTACTTATAAGGGTAAGGATTATCAGTCGAATGTGGTTCGCCGGCCCGATGACAGCCTGCCTATTGTGATAAATGAACAGGGAGAAAAATTCGTGGACAATCGTATCACGTTGCGTATAACTTCCGGTGGTAAATCCGTTGTGGATAAGGTGTTCACAAAGGAGAACTTTGCTTCGCTGGTGGACGCAAAATTCCTGAAACACTCCATCCTCGAGGGGCTTGTGTATGATAAAACCACTCCGAAAGGTATTGTATATGCGGCAAGCATCTGCTATCCGCAGACAGATCTCTATATTCCGTTGTCGCTGACGGTTACGCCCGACGGAAAAGTATCTATGGCGAAAGAAGAATTGTTGGAAGATTTGTATCAAACGGACAGCATTAATTAAGCTGGGAGTGAAGAATTCCAGAATGTTTCCTAATTTATGAGTTTTCTTTGCCAGTATGAAAATCCTGATTGTAGAAGATGAACCGGATTTGCGGGAAACGATCCGCATCTCTCTTTTGAAAGAGAATTTTGTGGTGGAAACAGCTGCCGACTATTATTTGGCATTGGAGAAAGTGAACGACTACGATTATGACTGCATCTTGTTGGACATTATGTTGCCCGGTGGAAGTGGTCTGGATTTGTTGCGTGAACTCAAACGTCTGCGTCGTAGCGACAGTGTGCTGATTATTTCAGCCAAGGACTCACTGGATGATAAAGTGGAGGGACTGGAACTGGGTGCCGACGATTATCTTACAAAACCTTTCCATTTGGCGGAGCTCAACGCACGGGTAAAGTCTGTTATCCGTCGTCGACAGGCTAAAGGAGATGTGTCTGTCACCGTGGGAAATCTGCTGTTATATCCTGACAAGCGTCAGGTGGAGGTTGGGGGAGTTCCCTTACAACTCAACCGGAAAGAGTTTGATTTGCTCTATTATTTTGTAGTCAATCCCAATCGAGTCATCAATAAGATGAGTCTTGCAGAGTCTGTATGGGGTGATAACATCGACCAAGCGGATTCATTGGATTTCATTTACTCACAAGTGAAAAATCTTCGCCGGAAACTGAAACAGGCCGAAGCTACCGTGGAACTGAAAGCGGTATATGGTTTTGGTTATAAACTCTCTGAGGTATGAAATTGCTTCGCTATACTTACGGAAAGCTTTCGCTGCTGCTGTTTTTGTTGATGGCGGTGTGGGGGGTATTGTTCTATTATGCCATTGTCGATGAGGTGGTGGATGAAACGGATGACACACTTGAAAACTATGGTAAGATATTGATTAGTAATGCTCTTATGGATCCTTCCATTCTTGATACGGAAGGATCGCTGATGTCTTTTTACAAATTCCGCCCAATCTCTGCGGAAGAGGCGGAAGATTATGATGAAGTGTATTATGACTCTACCGTCTATATAGAGAGTGAAGACGAGGACGAGCCGGTGCGGGTGATGAAAACCGCTTTCCGTATGCCGGACGGCCAATATTATGAGTTGGAACTGATGATTTCCATTCTGGAGCGTGACGATATGGTGGAAGCGATACTTTGGTATTTGGGAGTGTTATTCCTGTTGTTTTTGATTTGTACGTCTATCGGGACGCGTCTGATATTGCAAAGTGTGTTTCGTCCGTTGCATCGTCTGCTGGACTGGTTGAAGCAGATTCAACCGGGAAAAGAGATTCCGGTACTTGATAATCCTACGAAAATCCGGGAATTCCGCCAGTTGGGTGATGCGGCTGTGGATATGGGAAACCGTAGCTACAAGGCGTATGAAGAGCAGAAACAGTTCATCGAGAATGCTTCGCATGAGTTGCAGACACCGCTTGCCATCGTGCGTGGTAAGGTGGAATTGCTTGCCGAAAATGAGGCGATGACGGAAGAGCAGTTGAAGGAACTGGATGAGATATATACTACGCTGGGCAGAGCAGTGCGGCTGAATAAATCCCTGCTATTGTTGTCTCGTATTGAGAACGGGCAATATACCGAGATGGAGGATATTTCTGTAGATGACGTGCTGGATGAACTGTTGCCCGACCTGATGGATATATATGAAGGGAAGCATATTCATCTGATGCGTACCAAGGGGGAGATGTCTTTTGTAATCCGCTGTAACCTTTCGCTGGCGCAGATACTGGTTTCCAATCTGGTGAAGAACTCTTTGCTGCATAATCATGAAGGTGGCGAATTGCACATCGTGACTACACCTTCGTCGTTGAGTATAAAAAACAGTGGTGATCATCCTCTGGATGGAGAAAAACTCTTCCGGCGTTTCTATCGCGGCATTGATGGTAAGAAGGATTCTACCGGACTGGGGCTTGCCATTGCCCGTTCCATTGCTACTTCCGCTTCTTTGCGTCTGACTTATAAATGGGAGGAAGGGATGCACGTATTTTTTCTTGTTAAAGAACCTAAAAAGAAAAGCTAAAGGCGGATATTCCCAAATCTTTCCCAGTTCTGTGTCGTTATTTGCAGTGTGAATAAAAAAGCAGGAAATAAATTAGTAACACTTTTTAAAAATAACGATTATGAAGAAGATTTTATCTATTCTCGTATTGGCTATTGTAGCCGTTCAGTTCGCTTTTGCAGGTGATGTCATCACCAAAGATGCAAAGGAACTTCCAGTAACTGCGCGTAACTTTATCAATCAGTATTTCAGTAAACCGCAGATTTCATATATTAAGATAGACAGTGAACTCTTATCCAAGAAGTATGAAGTCCTGCTGACTGATCGTACAGAAATAGAGTTCGACAAAAAAGGCAACTGGACTGAAATAGACTGCAAGAAGAATGCTGTTCCTGCCGCCCTTATCCCGGTTTCCATAAAGGACTATGTTAAGGCTAATTTTCCTAATGAGATTATCACCAAGATAGAGCGCAAGGGAGTAGGTATCGAAGTGGAACTTGCAAATGATTTCTCTTTGAAGTTTAATAAGAAAGGGCAGTTTGTCAGTATGGATGATTGATGGAGGAGAAAATGATGAAAACAAGATTTTTGATGTTGGCGATGATGATGTGCATAACTGCTATGACATTCAGCGCATGTAGTGATGATGATGATGATAAAGGCATTAATGTGCCGGAATCTGTGGCACAGGCTCTGAAACAGAGATATCCGAGTGCGACGGGAATAGAGTGGAAACAGAAGAAAGCGTATTATGTTGCCGACTGTTGGCTGGATGGCAAAGAATCGAATATATGGTTCGACGCTAATGCCAATTGGCAGATGACGGAATCAGAATTATACTTGAATGATGTTCCAGCTGCTGTACAGACTGCATTTGCTAATGGCGAATATGCCAACTGGGTACAAGATGATTATTATTTATTGCTCTATCCGTTGCAGCCTATGCAGTATGTGATTGAAGTAGAGCAGGGAAAACTGAAATATCAGTTGTTCTATTCTGAAGATGGAGGATTGATGAATACGGTGGATGTATCAGGTAAGGATGATACGATTTATCCGCCGGAGGTGTAAGATAGTGACAAACTACGGGCTACAAGTTACTGCATTGTACTGGTGGGCGAATAATTATTCGCCTGACTATTAACGTCGAAAGGTACTTTTCACTTGTAGCTCGTAGCTTGTTACTTTAGCGCATAGCGCAAAAGTATCACTCTCCCATAGGCCGGTAATCTTTAGCCAGCCCGCCTTCACTGGTTTCTTTGTAAAGCGACGGCAGGTCATTTCCGGTTTCTTTCATCACTTCCACTACTTTGTCGAAAGATACACGGTGCATGCCATCGGTGAAAGAAGAATAAAGATTTGCATCCAAGGCGCGGGCAGCAGCGTATGCATTTCGTTCGATACAAGGAATCTGTACCAATCCGCAAACCGGATCACACGTCATGCCCAAATGATGTTCCAATCCCATTTCAGCAGCATATTCTATCTGAGCTGGACTACCGCCGAACAATTGATTGGCAGCGGCTGAAGCCATAGAACAAGCTACGCCGACTTCGGCCTGGCATCCTGCTTCCGCTCCTGAAATCGAAGCGTTGGTTTTCACGATATTTCCTACAAGACCTGCTGTGGCAAGGGCACGCAGAATACGAATGTCGCTGAAATCCCGACTTTTGGCAAGGTGATAAAGCACTGCCGGCATCACACCGCAGGAACCGCAGGTGGGTGCGGTAACTATGGTTCCGCCCGAAGCATTCTCCTCGCTTACGGCAAGGGCGTAGGCAAATACCAGTCCGCGCGATTGAAGGGATTGTTTGTATCCGCTGGCGCGTATATAATAAGTGGAGGCTTTGCGGCGCAGATTCAATGGACCGGGTAATACACCTTCCTGTTCCAGTCCGCGGCGGACAGCTGCCTGCATGGTTTTCCATACTTCGTTCAGATAATCCCAGATATCTTCTTCCTCACATTCCTTGACGTACTCCCAATAACTTCTTCCGGTTTTCTCGCACCATTGCAGAATTTCGGTCATATGGTTCATGGTGTAGATGTCCGGTGTGTTGACAGAAGATGCACCATTGTTTTCTTCGGCCAAGGCACCGCCACCGACACTGAAGACTGTCCAGGAATCCGTCTCTTTACCCTCTGCATCCAAAGACACGAATTTCATACCGTTGGGATGAAAAGGGAGGAATATTTTCGGTTCCCATATTATCTCTACCGGAGCGGCAGGTTGCAGCGTCTCGGTTATGGCAATATTGGTCATATGCCCTTTACCTGTAGCGGCAAGGCTACCGTATAAGGTCACTTTAAAAGAGGAAGCTTCCGGATGTTTCTCCAGAAAAAGCTCGGCAGCCTTGCGTGGTCCCATTGTATGGCTGCTTGAGGGACCTGTACCGATACGGTAGAGTTCTTTGATTGATTTCATGGTTATATTGTTTATAGGTCAACGACTGTGATTCCTGCACCACCGAACTGCACATGTTCGTCGGCAAAATGCCTTATGCCGGGAACTGTTTGCAGATATTGGCGGATAAGTGTGCGCAAAATGCCTGTACCTGTTCCGTGAAGAATACGTACACGCGCCATACCGACAAGGATGGCATCATCAATGAAGTAGGTCACTGCCTGTAGGGCTTCATCACCACGCATACCCCGTACGTCTATATCTTGTTTGAAATTCAGTTTCTTTTCGTACATGCTGTCTTGCGTCTGATTGCTGACAAATGTACTTTTGGTAGAGCTGTCCACTTTTTGTGGAACAGCGTTGGTACGTTCCAAACGCTCTACTTTCACGGTAGTCTTTATACTGCCGAAAGCAATGACGGCATTCTTGCCGTTCACTTCCATTACTTCGCCTACCGAGCTCTGCCCTTTTATCTTCACCATGGTGCCAGGTATGATACTTGCCAGACGTTCCGCCTCCTGTTTGGCTTTTAGGGCTTCTTGTTCTTGTGTCGAAAGTCCGTTTCCTGCATCTTTTGCTTTTTTATCTTTCTTCCGATTTTGTCTTTCCTGCAATTTCTGCATTTTGCGGGCTATCTTTTCTTCTTGTTCTTTGGAAGCGAGGGCTTCCATTGATTTGCGGAATTCAGTCAGCTCCTGACGGGCTTGGCGGGTCTTTTCTTTCTCCGCCTGCGCTTCCTTGATGGTGCGGATGGTATTTTCAATCCGGGCATTGGCTTCCTGCACCAATTGCTCAGCTTCTTCTTTGGCTTTCCGTATAATCTCTTTGCGGGATTTCTGCAAGTCTTCCATTTCGGCCTGATAACGGGAGATGGTTTCTTCCATGTGCTTCTCGCGTTGGCGGATGGTCTGGCGTTTTCCTTCCCAATAACGCTTGTCTCGTACAATATCTTGTAAGTATTTGTCGGCATTGATGTACTCATTGCCTACAATTTCGGATGCATCGGCAATGACATCTTCCGGAAGACCGATCTTCCGGGCTATCTCTACGGCAAACGAACTTCCGGGATTACCTATTTGAAGTTGGAAGAGTGCCTGCATCAGGTGGCGATCGTACAACATAGCTCCATTTACTACACCTTCATGATCTTCGGCAAAATGCTTCAGATTCTGGTAGTGTGTAGTAATAACGCCGAAGGTCTGTTTTTGGTTGAAGCGTTTCAGTACGGCCTCGGCTATGGCGCCGCCGATTTGCGGTTCCGTGCCACCGCCGAATTCGTCAATAAGGATGAGGCTGTGTTCATTGCAATTCTTCATCATCATTTTCATGTTGGTCAGATGTGAAGAATAGGTACTCAGGTCATCTTCGATGGATTGTTCGTCACCTATATCTATGAAGATGCTGCTGAAAATACCCGCATGACTGCGTTCGTGCATCGGAATGAGCATACCGCATTGTAACATATATTGTAATAAGCCTACGGTTTTGAGGCAGACGGATTTACCGCCGGCATTCGGACCGGAGATGATAAGAATGCGTTGCTGTTTGTTCAACTCGATTTCCAAGGGGACTACCTTCTTGCCGTGTTTGGCAAGGGAGAGTTGAAGTAATGGATGCACAGCCATAGTCCAGTCCAGTATTTGCGTATTTTCCAGTGCAGGCTTTATTCCGGATATTTGCAGGGCAAACAGACTCTTGGCGCGGATGAAGTCTATTTCGGCAAGGAATTCATAAGACTGCAACACATCGGGGATAGAAGGGCGCAGCAGGTTGGAGAATTCTACCAGAATGCGGATGATCTCTCTGCGTTCGTCTGCTTCGAGTTCGCGGATGCGGTTGTTGGCTTCCACCACTTCAGCAGGTTCAATGAAAACAGTTTTTCCACTTGCCGACTCATCATGTACGATACCTTTGATTTTCCGTTTCAGTCCCGGTGCTACAGGAATCACTAGGCGACCGTCACGCATGGTGGGGCTGACATCTTTATCTACCACACCTTCCGATTGGGCATTGCGCAGGATACTGTTCAACGAACGGGAAATGCTGTTCATGGTATTTGCCAGTTCACGGCGGATACGTGCCAGTTCGGAGGAAGCATTATCCTTTATCTTTCCGTAGGGCGACAGTATGTTGTTTATCTTCTGGATAAGCTGTGGAAATGCCAGGATGTCTTTGGCGAGATGTCGTAGGCAAGGGTAGGGGGAATCTCCCTCTTCCGTATCGTTCTTTTCTAGGAATCGCACGATGTCGCGTATCGTTTCCAGCGAGCGGCGCAGGTCGAACAGTTCCTGCTCGTCCAGGTACATTCCTTCTACACGTATGCGTTTTAGCGACGGTCGTACGTCGAAAAAGTATTGGGCGGGAAAATTATCTTCCTCTTCTATAATACGGATAAATTCGGTGACGAGGTTCAGGCGTTCTTCCACTTCTTCATAATGGTCGGAGAATGCCATGTCCGTCACCCGTTCTGCGCCTAACGTGCTGAGGCATTTTTCGCTTAGCAATTGGCGTATTTGGTCGAAACCTATCTTATGTTCAAAGTTCTGTGGGTATATCATGGGCACAAAAGTACAATTATTTCGTGAA
>CAJMQU010000019.1 GCA_905215555.1 uncultured bacterium | reverse complement strand
CCTTTCATTAATACAACTTCTTCTGCCATATTCTACTGATTTACAGATTTATTCAACTTTTACTTTATAAACAGAGATACATCCGTCCGGGCAAACCTGGGCGCACGACGAACAGCCGTTGCAGGTATCTTCCAGTATTTGGTGGGCATAATTATACCCTTTTACGTTCACCTCTTTGGTGAGGGCTATTACATGCAGGGGGCAGGCTACCACGCATAGGTTGCAGCCTTTACACCGTTCGGTGTCCACTACGATTGCTCCTTTAATTTTTGCCATAATTCACGTTACTTTTATATGTTATTGATTGTACATATCCTTATTGAAGAAATTCAGGATATCCATTACCATACGGTGGGCTTCACGGGCGGGGCTGTCTGGATTGAGGTCGATGGCATATTGATAATTATTCAAAGCTTGCTGCCAGTTCCCTTGTTTACGATAGGCATTCCCCAAGAGATAGAAAGCCTCATCCCGGTTAGTGGAGTCGGTGCCCAGATAATTGTCAAGCAGTCGGATAGCTTCGACTATATTTCCCTGATTGATAAGTTCTTTTATTGGATTCAGCTGCTCCATATCGTATTGAATTTCGGATTATTGAAATACAAAGATAGTTTTTATTTAGAGACAATGAGCAAGTATTCTGTGAAAAATAAGAAAAATGAGGAAATAAAATGCCCGAAGTTTGACGGAATTCTATCAGAATGTCACAACTTCGGGCTTAAACTATGATAAATGTGCTTTGTTTACTTTACAGGTTTGCCGTTTATATAGAGGTTTTTGAACGTTACGTCTTTTGCACCTTTTATGTCATTTCCATCTTTGGCAACATTGTTGAAATGCGAATCTTCAACGCTGATGTTATACACATGGTCATCATCGTCGAGTCCGATAATAAGGACTCCGAGCTTGCTCTTTTCGCAGGTCACATTTTTCAGATGAACGTTGCGGACGGTAGGTGTGAAGCCGCGGTTACAATTCTCACGGTTTTCATATTGCAGGTTGATGCGCAGCACGGCTTCGCGGCACTGGCCTACGGTGACGTTACGCACGAAGACGTTCTCGATCAGTCCGCCACGGCAGGTACTGGTCTTGATGCGGATGACGCGGTCGAGGTCGGGGCTGTCCATCTTGCAGTTTTCCACGTACAGGTTACGGTAGCCGCCGGAGATTTCGCTGCCGATGACTACGCCCCCGTGTCCTTTCTTCATGTAGCAGCCGCGTACAATGATGTTTTCGCTGGGAACGCCCCATTTGCGTCCGTCCTGGTTACGGCCGGATTTGATGGCAATGCAGTCGTCACCCGTATCAAAAGTACAGTTTTCTATCAGTACGTTTTTGCAGGATTCGGGGTCGCAGCCATCACCGTTGGGACCACGGTTATAAACGTATACGCCGCGTACGATGAGGCTTTCGCAGAATAGCGGGTGGATAACCCAGAAAGGTGAATTCAATAAGGTTACGTCTTCTATCAGTACCGTATTACATGAATACAGGTTGATAAGTTGTGGACGCAAACCATCTTCGGGTGTCATTACGCGCTTATAAATAGGGGTGGAGGTCTCGCCATACATCAGCAGGCGTTCACGTCCGCCGTTGCGCTGTGCCACCATGCCTTCTTTCCAACCATAGCGGGGAGCACCGCACATGGGCCACCAAGTATCGTTAGAACCTTGTCCGTCGATAGTTCCTTTACCGGTGATGGCGATATTTGTTTCACCGTATGCATAGATCAGCGGGCGGGCATTGTAGCAGTCTATTCCTTCCCAGCGGGTGATGACACCGGGGAAGTAAAGGCTTTGGTCGGTTGAGAATTTCAATACGGCTCCTTCTTCTACATGAAAGTTAACATTACTTTTCAGTGTGATGGGACCTGTATGGAATGTACCTTTGGGAACTATGACTGTGCCACCGCCATTCAGGCTGCAGGTGACGATAGCTTGGTTGATCGCCTCATGACAAGGCGCTTCCGGCGTATCGGGTTTGGCGCCGAAGTCCGTGATGAGATACGTTTGTTTAGGGAAAGATGTTTTCTTGATTTGTTTTTCAATCTTTGCACTCTCTTTGAAGGCCTTGTCGAAGTCTATCGAGTTGGCGGTTGCCAATGTGGCAGAGAGAAGCAGGGAAAGAATTCCGATTACTTTTTTCATGCGTTTCCTGTTTTTGCTTTTAATGGTTATTTAGATTATGTGGGCAAAAATACGGAAAGCGACTCTAAAGTGGAGAAGAGTTTTTGACGTAAAAGGTGTAAAATTTGATATGTTTGTACTCTTTGGGCTTGCGAAAGGTGTATGAACCCATTGTCTTAGGAAAAAACTAGCGGCTGCTACTGCTTACACTTGTACAAAAGCGTAGGCAGTAGCAGCCGCAAGTATAAATTTCAAATTGGGATGATTATCTTACCGGAATTTTTTCAATTCGCTTCTGATGACGTCCTCCTTCAAACTCAGTACTGAAGAACTCCTTCATAATCATATCAGCTTCTTCCGTACTGATAAAACGTCCAGGCATCACAAGTACATTGGCGTCATTGTGCTGGCGTGCCAAGTGGGCTATTTCCGCTGTCCAGCACAGTGCGGCGCGAATACCCTGATGTTTGTTCAGTGTCATACTGATTCCTTCACCGCTTCCGCAGATAGCGATCCCCGGATAACACTCTCCGGCCTCAACAGCCAGTGCCAGCGGGTGGGCAAAGTCTGCATAGTCGCAGCTTTCTGCAGAATATGTTCCGAAATCTTTGTACTCCCAACCTTTAGTCTCCAGCCAACCACGGACGTATTCTTTCAGTTCAAATCCTGCATGGTCAGAGCAAATTCCAATTGTTTTCATCTTATGTTGTAGAATTATTTGTTTATATATAGCTTCAAAACGGTATCGGCGCTAAAAAATATTTCGCCCCCACAAGCCTGTTACAACCTGTAGGGGCGAATAATTTTCGCCCGATATATCTACGCGGTTTTATAACATTGCTTTTACTTGCTTATAGACATTTTCGGCCGTGAAACCTAGTTTTTCATCCAGTACTTTGTAAGGAGCGGAGAAACCGAATGATTCCAATCCCCATATCTTACCGTTGGCACCTACAAGCCCTTGCAGATTAACAGGCAGGCCGGCTGTCAAACCAAATACTTTTGCACCGACCGGTATGATGCTTTCCTGATAACCCGGAGCCTGGCTTCGGAACAAGCCTTCTGACGGAGCCGATACGATACGTACCTTTACGCCATCTTTACGCAGCAATTCCGTACCTGCTACCAGTGTAGATACTTCAGAACCGGAGGCTACAAGCACTACATCCGGATTCGGATCGGAACCTGCTACGATGTAAGCACCTTTGGCTGCTTGTTCATAGTCGTTTCCTTCAGGCAGATTGGCGATATTCTGGCGTGAGAAGATCAGACCTGTCGGAGTAGTGGTATTTTCCATTGCTAGTTTCCATGCCACAGTAGTTTCTTCTGCATCTGCCGGGCGGAGCACCAACATAGAGTTATGTCCTTTGTGGTTTTTCAGTTTTTCCATCAGACGAATCTGAGCTTCCTGTTCTACCGGTTCGTGAGTAGGACCGTCTTCACCTACGCGGAATGCGTCGTGTGTCCAGATGAACTTCACGGGTACTTCCATCAGTGCAGCCATACGAACGGCAGGTTTCATGTAGTCGGAGAATACAAAGAATGTTCCGCAAGCCGGAATTACACCACCATGCAGTGCCATACCGATACAGCAGCAAGCCATTGTCAATTCAGCAACACCGGCCTGGAAGAATGCTCCACTGAAATCACCCTTCTTGAAAGCGTGTGTCTTTTTCAGGAAGCCGTCTGTCTTGTCGGAGTTTGAAAGGTCGGCAGAAGCCACAATCATATTCTCTACCTGAGTAGCAAGAGCACCCAGTACGGTAGCTGATGCTGCACGTGTAGCAGCGCCTGCTTTTTGTTCGATGGCAGCCCAGTTTACTTCCGGAGCTTTACCTGAGAAGAACAGATCAAGTTTGGCGGCCTTTTCTGGATTAGCTTTTGCCCATTCTGATTTAGCTGCATATTTCTTAGCCATGATTTCCTTCAGTTCGGCAGCACGCTTAGCGTACAGTTCTGCCACTTCGGGGAAGATAACGAACGGATTTGTCGGGTCACCGCCCAGGTTCTTGATGGTGTTAACGTAAGCGTCACCACCCAGAGGAGCACCGTGGGTAGCACAGTTGGCTTCGTAGCTGCTGCCGTCAGCTTTGCGCGCCCCCTTACCCATCACGGTATGACCGATGATCAGAGTCGGACGTTCATTTTCAGCTTTAGCCTCGTTCAGAGCACCACGGATGGCATCGGGATCGTTACCGTTGATTTTGATCACTTTCCAGCCCCAGGCTTCGTATTTTTTTGCAGTATCTTCGATGGTTACATCTTTCGTTTCAGTAGAAAGCTGGATATCGTTGGCATCATAGAACATGATGAGGTTGTCCAAGCCCAATGCACCAGCGATGCGGCCTGCGCCCTGGGAGATTTCTTCCTGTATGCCACCGTCAGAAATGTATGCGTAGATGGTTTGCGGCATAACTTCTTCAAAACGGGCTTTCATGAACTTAGCGGCGATAGCAGCACCTACAGCATAAGTGTGGCCTTGGCCGAGCGGGCCGGAAGTGTTTTCGATGCCACGCATGATATCACGTTCGGGATGTCCTGGAGTGGGGCTGCCCCATTGGCGGAATTCTTTCAATTCGTCCAGTGTGAACTTTCCGATCAATGCCAATTGAGAGTAAAGCATCGGTGACATATGTCCCGGGTCGAGGAAGAAACGGTCGCGCCCTTCCCATGACGGGTTTTCGGGGTCATACACCAGGAACTCAGAGAAGAGTACGTTCACAAAATCGGCACCACCCATGGCACCACCGGGATGACCGGAATTGGCTTTTTCAACCATAGAAGCAGCAAGGATACGGATGTTATCCGCTGCACGGTTCATAAGTTTGTTGTCGTTCATATTGATATTAATTATACATTGAATACTATAATAAAGCGGGTTGATGTCTCACTTGCTAATTTTAACAGCGACAAAGATAACTCTTTATGCGAAATTCACAACATAGAAGGAGCCTCTTTTTTATCAGCCTTTCTCTCTGCTTCTTGTTAAAAATACAATAAGTCTTTTTAGCTGATTTACTGTAACTCAATAGTAACAATCGACTTGGCCGGTAGTTTTATCTTCAACTCTCCTTTATTGATTTTTACCTCTTTGAATGGAGCTAATTTTACATTATTAGGGTTTTCAAAAGAGTTATAGTCAGTCAGGTTGGCAGAAGTCAGGATTTCACCTACAGCTTTCTTTGCCTTTACATCCGGCAGCTTTATAGTAACTACCTGTGCGTTGTCGGCATCGATGTTAGACATGGAGATGTGAATTTTACCGTCTTTATCTTTGGAAGCTGTGGCGCTTATCATGGGCACTTTACGGTTGTCACGTACATCCTTGATTTCGCAGTTCAGGTCGAGTGGGAGGTAAGTGGCATCCTGGTGCACATTATACATCTTGAATACGTAATAAGTAGGAGTCAGCACCATGTCTTTGCCTTTTGTCAGAATCATCGATTGCAATACATTTACTACTTGGGCGATATTCGCCATTTTCAGACGGTCGGTGTATTTGTGGAAGATATCAAAGCTAAGAGAGGCTACGAAAGCATCGCGCAGGGTGTTTTGTTGATAAAGGTGACCTGGAATAGTACCGGGTTCTTCGTCCCACCATGTGCCCCACTCATCGAGCATGAGGGCTACGTGCTTTTTAGGATCATATTCATCCATAATGGCGCAATGCTTTTTGATTACGTCTTCTATCTCACGGCACTTGCCCATTGTCCAATAATAATCGTCTTTGCTGAACTGGGTGGCTGCTCCTTTACTTCCGCTCCAGCCTGTTACGGTATAATAATGGAGAGAAAGACCGTTCATGCGTCCGCCTACACGGTCCATCAGGACTTTTGTCCAGTTATAATCGTAGTCGCTGGCACCACTGGCAATCTTAAACAGGTGGTTACCGTCATAGTTGCGACAGTAAGTAGAGTAGCGACGATACAAATCTGCATAATACTCGGGACGCATGCTTCCGCCGCAACCCCAGCTTTCGTTACCTACACCAAGATATTTTATTTTCCACGCCTTGTCGCGTCCGTTCTGGCGGCGGAGTCTTGCCATTGGAGAGTCTCCTTCGGAAGTCATATACTCTACCCATTTAGCCAGTTCTTCTACCGTACCACTGCCTACGTTGCCGCTGATGTAAGGCTCAGTGCCCAACATTTCGCAGAGGTTGAGGAATTCATGCGTACCGAAACTGTTGTCTTCGATCGTACCTCCCCAGTTATTGTTTACCATTTTGGGGCGGTTTTCTTTCGGACCGATACCATCCATCCAGTGATATTCATCGGCGAAGCAACCGCCCGGCCAACGGAGAACAGGAACTTGAAGTTCTTTCAGGGCATTGAATACATCGGTGCGATATCCTTTAATATTAGGAATATCAGAATTTTCACCTACCCAGAGTCCGCCATAGATACAGGTACCAAGGTGTTCGGCAAACTGACCGTAGATTTCTTTAGGAATAATTTGTGTGCCTTGGTCGGCATGAACAGTGATCGTTGCACTTTGCTGTGCTGACAACGATACGGAAGCAGCTAAAAGGACACTGCTGAAAAAAAGTTTGTTTCTCATAATGGTTATTAGTTATATGATGTTTGTAATGTAGTAAGTTCTTATTTCAATAAACGTACTTCGTAGACGGCAGGTGTCCATTCTGTTCCGTCGGGACTGAAACGTATCGGATAAGTTCCCGCCCCTGTTTGCTGAGGTAAAGAGTAGCAGACTGTGATAAAACCATCTTTGTCCGCTTCACCGATGATCGGGCTGGCGGACAGTTTCTCACCATTGAAAAGAATAGCTGCTTTGTTGCGGTCTTCTTTCTGTATGGTAATCATTATCCGGCTTGCCTCTTCTTTCACTTTCAGGTTGTAGCCGAACCATCCTTTGGCGCGGCGGAAGTGGCGGTCTTTGTGTGTGCCTGTTTCGGCCTTATCATATAGGATGCCATGATCGGACTCCGGCTGTTGTTCTCCGGGAAAAATAAGGTCGACTGTTTGATTGGCCAACTCGTTTGCCTTCTTTTCAGCTATTGCCATCTCTTGCCGTAATGTCTGGAGTTCTTCTTCACTGGCTTGATGGAAATAAACGGCATAGCGGGCATTGTGCAGGCGGAAGAACGGAATTAATTTCATTGCTTTGCCGGATGCCGGATATACCTTTCCTTCATAGTTGAATGCCAATCGGGTGCTATTCTCTTTGTGAAGAGACTGACTGATAGCTTCGGGAGTTCCTATTAGCATAGGAATCTTTGATACAGGGATTTGCTTCCCGTGAGCGATATGTCCGCCACGGCTGTCATCTGCATATAGTCCATCCAGATGTTCTGTACCGGTGGAAGCAGCAAGAACGATGGGACCATATAAGAACGCGTAGAAATTTTCCTTATCAGGAATTTGTTCCAACTTTATCTGCATGGGAAGAGTGAAAGTTATCACGTCTCCTTTTTTCCATTTGCGGTTGACCGACAGGTAACCGTTATTTGTAGTTGTGGCAGAAGGTTGTTCTTTGCCGTTCACTCTCAGGTTGTACCCTTTGGAAGAGTCAGCCCATTCCGGCTGACGTATGCTGACGGTGAAAGCCTTTTTAGGTGCTTTGTCAAGGCGTAGTGTCACTTGTCCGTTGTCAGGGAAGCGCGTTTCTTGTACCAGGCTTACTCCTTTTTCTTTCCAGGTCAGTTGGGAGGGAATGAAAAGATTGACGTAGAGTGTATCTTTTTGATGTGCATAGATAAATTCTCCATATTTGGTATGATTTTCCAGACCCGAACCTACACAGCACCACATGGATGTTTCCGGTTGCGAATAAACCCGGTAGTGGCCGGGACGCATAGGAGTGAAGTAGACGAATCCGCCTTTATCAGGTTCCTGCGATGCCAGGATGTGATTGTAGAGAGCACGTTCGTAATAGTCTGCAAAACGTGAGTCGGGAGAATCCTGGTAAAGCATTTTGGTAAGGCGCAGCATGTTGTAAGTATTGCAGGTTTCCGGTCCCTCTATGTCATTTAGCATAGGTGAGAAATCGTTTGCCGGATGGAAGTGTTCGCGGACACTGTTGCCACCGATACAGACGGAGCGGTGATTGACCACAGTGTTCCAAAAGAAACGGACGGCATGGTCCCATTCGGCAGCGTGATTCCAGTCTTTGTCATCTTGCGAGAGTTCAGCAATGCGCTTATAACCGATTACTTTGGGTATCTGTGTATTGGCGTGCATCCCTGTCAGGCGGTCTTCGTCTTTGATGAGCGGATCGAGAATGGCTTTATGAGAGAAGCGGCGTGCCAGTTCCAGGTATTTCTTGTCGCCTGTGATTGCAGCCACATCGGCAAAGGTTTCGTTCAGTCCGCCATGTTCGCTGCGGAGCATATCTTGCATTTGTTGTTCGGTGAGTCCGGCAGTGATGTCTATCATCCAGTCAGTGAGGGCAATCAGCATTTTGCGGGCAAGCTCGCTTCCGGCATATAGGTAAGCGTCGCGAAGTCCGGCATACGTCTTATGTATATTGTATAGGGGGACCCATTTGCTGTTGAGGTCAAAGCCTCCGGCACGGATATTCCCTTCTTTGATTTCTTTCCAAAGTTGCAGGCTTCCGGGAGTTCCTCCTATGAAGCCGGTGCCTACGGCATGCTGTGCACGATGCAGTTCATCGAGCATATAGTTCAGCCGGTTGTATACGGCAGTGTCTCCGGTGGCGGCGTACATCATGGAGAGTGCGGAAATATAGTGTCCGCCGATGTGTCCGTCCAGTCCGGTATTTTCCCAGTTGGTGTAGCTGGGAGCTTTTGGGGTGAGTCCGGCTTCACGCAGGAAGGGGGCGAGCAGACGGTCCGGTTCCATAGCCAGAATGTAACGTAAATCAGTTTGTTGAGCTTGCAGGAAGGGGCTTTCCAATAGCTTAATATCTTGCAGGGGGAAATAGGAGACATCTTGTTGGGTTTGGGCTCTTCCGGGCAGGAGAAAACAAAAAAAGAGCAGGTAGGTAATGAGGATTGATTTCATATTATATCATATTTGAGGTATAGAGGTTATTTGCGTTCTGGCGGCGATGTTCCGTCAGTATCAATAAACGAATGTATGGGGAGTTGCTCCGGTGCCGACAGCACCCACGTGGCAGCCGAAGCTTCTCCCTCACTATTACATTCGTTTGTCTTTAAGTAGGAATTACTTTTTGACTTTCACCGCTGCTGCTTCGATGGGCAGTGACGCCTTGTAGTTTTCGATGTATGCGTTAAAGCCTTCTACATCTTCAACCGTAGGCGATATCTCAACGCCTGCATCTCCACCGAACACCTGTTCGTCAAGGAAAGCGTCAAGAGGCTGATTCTTCTCATTGTTCACAAGATAAGACCCCAGCAGGGCAATACCCCATGCACCACCTTCACCGGCTGTTTCCATGACCGAAATAGGTGAGTTCAGTGCTGCTGCAAGTACTCTCTGACCTACGTTCTTGGTCTTGAACAATCCTCCGTGTCCTGTGATTCTATCGACTTTGACTTTTTCTTCTTTGAAGAGAATGTCATTGCCAATCTTGAGAACACCGACAGAAGCATACAAATGTGCCCGCATGAAGTTTGCAAGGGTGAACTTGTCATTGGCCGAACGTACAAACATCGGTCTTCCGTCGGCAAATCCCATCACCGGTTCACCCGAGATATAATTGTATGAAATGAGGCCTCCACAATCCGCATTGCCTGTAAGGGCGTGGTTGTAGAGTTTTCCATATACCTCGTTCATATCCACAGGTATACCCAGCAATTCCTGGTATTCCTTGAACAGGTTGACCCATGCGTTGAGGTCGGACGTGCAATTGTTGCAATGTACCATGGCTACGGGACTTCCGTCAGGAGTGGTGACCATATCAATCACTTCGTATGGCTTTGACAAATCTTTCTCCAATACAATCATAGAGAATGATGAGGTACCTGCCGATACGTTTCCTGTGCGTTGCTTGACGGCATTGGTTGCCACCATGCCTGTACCGGCATCCCCTTCGGGCGGACAAACGGGTATTCCTGCTTTCAGATGGCCTGATACATCGAGTTTCTTGGCACCTTCCGGTGTGAGGAAACCGGCATTTTCACCGGCTGACAATACT
Organism: uncultured bacterium; assembly: GCA_905215555.1. GTDB lineage: Bacteria > Bacteroidota > Bacteroidia > Bacteroidales > Bacteroidaceae > Bacteroides. Next base: position 68,873 of record CAJMQU010000019.1, on the reverse strand, counting down.
TTGGGCAGAATCTCCGGCAGTTTCCAGTCAAATCCTTGTGGAGCAATTAACTTGTCGAACTTATCTACCATTTCGGCAGAGTAGTCCTTGGTAGCCGGGTCTATGGGGAGCATACCTGATGCATCGCCTATGCCCAGCACCTTTTGGCCTGTCATCTGCCAGTGGATATATCCTGCAAGAGTAGTCAGGTAATCAATCTCTTTGACATGCTCTTCGTGATCCAGAATAGCCTGATACAAGTGGGAAATACTCCATCGCAGAGGAATATTATAGACGAACAATTCTGATAAGGCTGCCGCTGCCTTGCCTGTATTGGTGTTTCTCCAAGTGCGGAAAGGCACAAGAATTTCTTCTTTCTTATCGAATGCCATATAACCGTGCATCATGGCGCTGACACCGATTGCTGCCAACGTTTCTATCTCTGTGTCGTATAAGTCCTTTACATTCGAGCGAAGGTCAGCGTAGCAATCCTGTAATCCATACCAGATCGCTTCAATACTATACGTCCAAAGTCCGTCAACCAACTGGTTCTCCCAGGTGTGGCTTCCTTGAGCGATAGGCTTGTTTTCCTGGTCAATCAAGACTGCTTTTATTCGGGTGGAACCGAATTCTATACCCAAAATGGCCTTGCCTGTTTCGATGGTTGATTTTGCATCTGATTTCATAATCAACAAAGCGCTTTGTTCAACATATAATATACTTCATTCATGCGCAGTTCTTTCTTGAACTCGCTGATGGTTGTATTCTCGTCGATAACGATCATTTCGATATCTGCCATCTCTGCATAGTCTTCCCAGTATTCTACCGTCAGATCGTAAGAGAAACTGGTGTGGTGCGTACCACCTGCCAGAATCCATGCAGCAGCACCTACTTCGAGGTTGGGCTGCGGAATCCACAATGCGCTGGCGACAGGAAGTTTCGGTAGCGGTTTACTCTTGATACATTCCACTTTGTTCACGATAAGACGGAAACGGTTGCCGAGGTCGACGATCGTAGCAGCTACACCTTCACCTTGCTTGCTGGTGAACACGAGGCGTGCTGTTTCGCTGTCGATACCGATACTCAGACGGTGTACTTCCAGTTTCGGTTTTGCTTCGGCAATCAGCGGACAAACTTCCAGCATGTGTGCTTGCAGGATAGCGCTCTTTTCGCCGTCGAAGTGCAGTGTATAGTCTTCAAGGAACGAACATCCCTTCGGCATACCTTGGCTCATGAACCAAGTGGTGCGATACAATGCAGCCGTTTTCCAGTCACCTTCTGCGCCGAAGCCGTAACCTTCTGCCATCAGGCGTTGTGAAGCCAATCCCGGAATCTGGTCGAAATCGCCCAGGTCGTTGAAGTTGGTAGTGAATGCTTTTGCACCTGTATCTTTTAAAATACGGCGGAGTGCGATTTCTGCTTTTGCAGAGTTCCATACTTTTACATAAGCCTCTGTACCGGCCTTTTCCAGTTCGGGAGAATGGTCATATTCCTTGAAGTAGACGTCAACAAGTGCCTGTACGTCTTTGTCTTCTACTGCGTTGTAGTACTTCATCAGGTCATTTACCGGGCAATAATCTACGTGATAACCCAACACTTGTTCGGCAGATACCTTGTCGCCATCTGTTACCGCAACGTTGTTCATCTGATCACCGAAGCGGATTATGAGCATATCCTGAGCGTCAGCCCATCCGGCGCAAACACGCATCCACGCTGCAATCTGACCTTGTGCCTTCTCGTCTTGCCAATGGCCTACAACCACTTTACGGTTCTTGCGCATACGGGTTACGATATGACCGAATTCGCGGTCACCGTGAGCGGACTGGTTCAGGTTCATGAAGTCCATGTCCATTGTATCCCAGGGGATTTCTTTGTTGAACTGCGTGTGGAAGTGCAGCAACGGTTTCTTCAGTTCCTGCAAACCGTGAATCCACATCTTGGCAGGAGAGAAGGTATGCATCCAAGTGATGACACCGATACATTTATCATCGTTGTTGGCAGCCTTGAAAGCAGCGGTTACTTCTTTGGAAGAGTTTACAGTACCTTTATAAACCACTTTAACTGGCAGGTTTCCGCTGGCATTCAGTCCGGCTACCATTTCGTTACTGTGTGCGTCTACTGCGACAACTGCGTCACCTCCGTACAGGAGCTGTGCTCCGGTTACGAACCATACTTCATATTGATCAAATGCATTCATAATTCTTTATTTTTTAATTATTAATTTTTAATTGTTTTATTGCCCATAATAAGCGTTAGGTCCATGTTTGCGGTTGAAATGCTTTTCTACCAACAGCGGGTTCATGGTTAGCTTTGGATTGACAGCATACGCAATGCTTGCCATCTTAGCCACTTGTTCCATCACCACTGCGTTGTGCACAGCATCGTGCGCATCTTTTCCCCATGAGAAAGGACCATGGTTTTTCACCAGTACTCCGGGCGTATGTACAGGGTTCAGTCCCTCGAAGCGTTTTACGATAACGTTTCCGGTTTCCATTTCATAGGCTCCTTCCACTTCTTCGCGTGTCATATCTGCCGTGCAAGGTATGGCATCGTGGAAGTAATCCGCATGTGTTGTTCCGATATTCGGAATGTCACATCCGGCTTGTGCCCAAGCAGTAGCATAAGTTGAGTGGGTATGTACCACACCGCCGATCTCGGGGAAAGCCTTGTAGAGCACTACGTGGGTGGGGGTATCTGAAGACGGTTTCAACCGTCCTTCCACCACTTGTCCGTCGAGGTCGACTACTACCATGTCTTCCGCTTTCATATCATCGTAACTTACGCCGCTGGGTTTGATGACTACCAGTCCCGATTCGCGGTCGATAGCCGATACATTTCCCCAGGTGAAGATAACCAGTCCATGCTTCACCAATTCAAGGTTGGCATGGAATACTTTTTCTTTCAGTTCTTCCAACATAATATTAATAAATCACAGTTTAAATTTCGGTGCCTTGCGGTATGCCTTTTCATTGAACTTATATAAGGCAGCTCCGCGTTTGGAACCGGTTTTGTCAATCTTGTCCGTTTTTTCGATATAATCCATTTCGGCTATCCGCTTGCGGAAATTACGCTTGTCTATCTGCTCGCCGTAAATGGCCTCGTAAAGGCTTTGCAACTGAGACAGGGTGAACAGCTTTGGCAGCAGGTTGAAACCGATAGGTTCTGTGGATGCTTTTTGTTGCATCAGTTCCCGTGCCTGTTTCACCATCAGAGGATGGTCGAAAATCAGAGGCGGAAGTTCGTTGATGTTTACCCAATAAGCATTATGCTGCTGTACCAGTTCACGGTCGTACTCATTGATATTGATCAGTGCATAATAAGCGATGGAGATAACCCGTTCTCCCGGGTCACGCTCTACTTCGCCGAACGAACCTACTTGTTCCATATACACATTTTCCAGTCCGGTGAGCTCTGCAAGTACACGCTTGGCTGCATCATCTACACTTTCACCTTGCTGCACAAAACCTCCCATCAGGGACCATTCACCCATTGCCGGCTGAAAGTTTCGTTTCAGTAATAACAGGTTCAGTTCTCCTTCGTTGAAACCGAAGATAATACAGTCGATAGCCACATAGAAGGTGGGATTTGAACTATAATACTTATTCATAATGTCTTTTTACCAGAAATAGATATAGAAAGCAGCAGTGATACCCAGGATGATGACCGTATGGATAACATCCCAATGATCCCAACTGACACGTGTTTCTACTTTTTGGTCAGGAGTAGCAGTACCGAATACCAATCCTTGTATCTTATCTGCCGTCGGTGCTTCCGTTGCCAGGCTGACCAGAATGACTACAATGATGCAGAACAAGAACATCCATCCGCAGAAGAACAACCAGTTCATATCGTAGAACAGATATTTGAATGTGCCGCCGGCTACATCGCCTGCATTGCTATAATATACTTTTGCTCCCAGACGCGTCAGACCGATGACCATACCGGCAATCAATCCCCACATGCCACCTTGTGCGGAAGTGCGTTTCCAGCAGATACCCAACAGGAAAGCTGCGGCGATACCCGGTGCCAAAACAGATTGTACGTCTTGCAAGTAAGTATAAAGCACGTCGCCTACGCTACGCATGATAGGAATCCACAAAATACCCAAGATGACAATTACTACAGTTGCTGCCTGACCGATACCTACCAGTTTCTTTTCTGAAGTATTAGGTTTAAAGCGTTTGTAGAAGTCAATTGTAAACAACATTGCTGAAGAGTTGAACAAAGATGCAAGTGAACTCATCAAAGCTGCCAGGATACCGCAAACCACCAGACCCTTCACGCCTGCCGGTAACAATTTGGCCACAAGTGTCGGGAAAGCAGCGTCGGCATTGGCATTACCGTTGGCGAGCATCGGCAAGAAACCTTCACCACCTGCACCCAGATATTTCTGATGCAATGCGAAAGCAATCATACCCGGAATAAGGAATAAGAATACCGGCAACAATTTCAGATAGGCACCGAAGATTGTACCACGGCGTGCTTCTTTCTGGTTCTTCCCTGAAAGCACACGTTGCACGATGAACTGGTCAGTACACCAGTACCAGAAACCGATGATAGCCGAGCCTATCAATGCTCCCAGCCATGGGAAGTTAGGATCGCTGTTGCTACGGATTAATTCCGTCATAGTATTCCCTTGGTCGTTCACGGTCACCGCACCGCAAATTCTCATCATTTCGTCCCATCCACCCAGTTCTTTGAAACCAAGAACGAGGATGATCAGTGAACCCAATAACAGAATCGGTGTTTGCAAGACAGAAGTATAGAGTACAGACTTCATACCACCGAAGATCGTATATAATGCAGTTATCAATACCAGACCGATTGCTGCAATCCAGAAGAAGTCAATTCCCCAAAGTTCCTGAATGCCGAATACCTGTTGGAATACCAAACCACCGGCATATACCGTAACCGCTACTTTAGTCAATACATAACTGATTAAGGAGATAACAGACAATATGGTACGTGATTGCGGGTTATAACGACGCTCCAGGAATTCAGGCATCGTATATACCATACTTCTTGAATAGAATGGTACGAATACCCATCCCAAAATAAGAATCATCCATCCCTGAATTTCCCAGTGAGCCATGGCCATACCACTGGAAGCTCCTGCGCCTGCCAAACCAATCAAGTGTTCCGAACCGATGTTTGATGCGAAAATAGATGCACCAATCGCAATCCATGTGGCATCACGTCCACCCAAAAAATAATCGGCTGAGTCATTCTGTTTTTGTCTGACAACCCAAACAATAATACCTATCAGAGCCAAAGCGAAGACTCCGATAACAATCCAATCTAATGCTTCCACAATACTTATATTTAAAAATTAACTATTATTTCTCTACTGAGAATTTAAAGATACATTCGCTGTTGTAAGTTTGTCCCGGTTCCAATACAACGGTCGGCCATTCGGGCTTATTGGGACTGTCGGGGTAGTGCTGCGTTTCCAGGCATACGGAAGCACGTTGATTATAAACGATACCTTTCTTACCGGTTACAGTTCCGTCCAGGAAGTTACCGGTATAAACCTGTATACCCGGTTCGTTGGTATAAACTTCCAATGTGATGCCGCTTACCGGTGACGTCATCTTTGCAGCTACCTGAGAGAGATCTCCCTTCGTGTTCAGCACCCAGTTGTGGTCGTAACCGTTTCCGTTCTTCAACTGAACGAAATCAAATTTTGTGATATCTTGTCCGACAGCCTTTGGGGTGGTGAAGTCCATCGGGGTATCTTTCACTGTTACAACTTCGCCCGTAGTCATAAATGTATTATCTACCGGAGTGTAATTATCTGCATTTACATATAAGATATGGTCTGTTGCAGCTTTTGCGGGATTACCGGATAAGTTGAAGTAGGAATGGTTGGTCATGTTGATGACTGTTTTCTTATCTGTAGTGGCGCTATACTTTATATCTATAGCGTTATCATCAGTCAGTTTGAAAAGAACTTTGGCAGTCACGTTGCCGGGGAAGTTTTCATCTCCGTCCGGTGAAATACGGGTTAGTTCCAAAGTAGTGTCGTCAATCGGATTGGCTTCATACACCTGATATTGCCAACCTTTGGGACCACCATGCAGGCAGTGTCCGAAGTTGTTTTGCGGTAGTTGGATTGTGTCTCCGTCCAATACGATTTTTCCTTGGTTGATGCGGTTTGCATAACGACCGATAGAAGCACCGAAGTCACTTGGGATGTTTACATAATCAGCAATGCTGTCGAAGCCTAGAACAACGTCCTGCATATTTCCGTTTTTGTCGGGTACCATAATCGAAACGATGCGACCGCCGAAGTTGGTGATGCATACTTCCATACCCGACTTATTCTTTAAGGTATAAAGATTTGTCTTGGCATTGTTCACTTCTGTTTGAAAATCCGCCGGATTGAGACCGGACAAAGTCAACTCTTGAGCTGGCTTGTCATTGCACGCAGAGAGCATCAGTGCGGCAATTCCTGCAAGTAGAAATTTGTTTTTCATGGTTCTATGTTTAATGTAAATGAGATAATTATCTAATTTTGGGTGTAAAAGTAACACTTTATTTGAGTGTATCAAACACACTACTATATGTTATGTAACATAAAAGCGAAAAAACTGCCTAAGATGCCGGGTGGCAAGACTGTGGTATCTCCGTGCTGTCTCCATAGTATCTTCCTGTTATCTTCGTATCTGCTCCGTATCAGGTCCGTACTTGCTCCATGCCTATAGACTACGGAGATATTACGTACCTGGTACGGTTCAGATATAGGATGACTATGTTCGGGTATGAACAGAAAGCTATCTCATTTTTTCTTTTTGCCCCAATAAGTCTTACTGTTGGTATAACCTGCATAAACAATCGTATGGGTTCGTGGACTGGCTTCCCAATCTGCTTCACGTTGCAGGCATACTTCCACCCCATTGCTGAATGTGATACGCTGGTTGTCTGTGTCATAGCTCCATGTTGCACCTTTCCATGAACCGTTGGTCACTTTATGATCGGCAGACAGTGTCATTGTATTGGATGTTTTCTGTTTTCCGTAAGAGTAGGAGAGGTCTATATGTTCCCAATTCCCGATCAATTCATCTTCTGTAATGGGCACTAGAGGTACGGCACCATATCGTTCCGGCATCACTACCGGCCATCCTGTACTCGTCCATCTGATGGAACGTACATGCCCCATCATCACGGCATTACTGCTATTGATGCCTGGTACGTCATTGGGTAAACGTCCTTGTGAGGCATAATACCAATTACCATTTCCATCATCAAAGATGGCGCAGTGGGAGATACCTACCCATCCATTGCTATTGCTGAATTTATAAGGATGCGTAACGACTGGAAACATCTCACCGCCATATCTGGTGAGATTAGTGCCGTCAATGCCGATATATGGGCCTAACAGATTTTGAGAACGACATACGCGTGTATTGTAAGGTACTTCCAATGCATCATAAGCCACGAATAGGTAATAATATCCGGTATTCGGGTTATAAATGATTTCCGGTCCTTCGGACGCCTGCCAGCGGTTTCCCATTTGGCGGGTTACGAGCAATTCTCCGTAGGCGGCTATCTCTTCTTCTGTTCCCCAAGGATTGGGTAGCATATTCAATGGCTTTCCGGTGGTTGCATCTACTTCCAACGCTGCTATGCCACTATGCCATGAACCGTAAATCAGGTAGTGCTTGCCATCTTTATCGATAATATAACTAGGGTCGATTGCGTTCCATTTATAGTAACAGTTTGCCCAATCATTTGGCTCAACATTGAAATTCAGGTCTCTGTCCGAGGCGTTTGTAATGATGTACCCCTTGTCTTCCCATCCTGCGTTGTTGGCTGGATCGGTATTTTCCATCATGCCGATGAAAGCGCGTTCGCTCCAGGTATGTTCACCGTTGAGTCGGCCGGGGCAGACGATGGAGTAATACATACGGTAGAGTCCGTTTCTGATTTTACGGACACAAGGCGCCCAGTAGCCAAAACTTTTTATGTCGGGATGAACGGCACTCAACCCCATGGTTTCGCGTATTTCATTTAATTTAGGAATCACCCAATTGGGTAATGACTGCATGGTACCTCCCATGTACTCCCAATTCACGAGGTCTTTGGAACGGCGGCAATGGAAATGACCGCCGGCTTCATGTGCATTGCCATACGAAGCATCTGTCTGATACATATAATAGTATCCGTCTTCGGCCAATACTACACTGGGGTCATGTACATTGGCTAAATTCCATTGGTTTCTGTGGCTCCATTCTTTGATATTTGTATAATCGTCAGGGTATGCAGGTGCCTTGTAATTGTCCAATTCGGAAGTAATGTTACGGGGTGTTGTTGTGAACGAAATTTCTGTTGAATAGACAGGATTTCCATTGGCTATAGTAGTAAAAGCTTTGGCATAGTACTTCGTTTCAGGCTCAAGATCCGATAGTGTCAGGTTGAGCGACAGACCTGCGCTGCTCATTTCAACAGTCCGGCTGGAAATTGTCGGATTGGATTGAGTATCATAACAAATACCTTTCTTTAATATTGCAGAGGGGGTATTGGTCGTGATAGTCGCAACTATATTTGCTTTATCATCTGTAACATTGATTACAGAAGGAGTTGAAATGGAAATTGTCGTCTCATTTGTATCGGGCTCATTGCTATCACTACTGCATGCTCCTGATAAAAGAAAACTACCAATCAGTAATAAGGTCCATTTGGAGTGCTTCATAAGTAAGTCATCATTAGTAATTAATACTATAAAAATATAAGTTACGAGTTACAACACTAATAGCAGATACTTTTAGTTTGTAACCCGTAATTGATATAGGCTTATTCAGTAAGGGTTTCTGTAACTCCTACCGTCATTTCCACCTCGGACGAATAGATTACTCCATTGGGATAAAGAGTGGCGAATGCCCGTACATAATACACAGTATTGTCAGTCAGCTCCGTCAGTGTCGCTTCCATTTTACCATTTTCAGGAAGTGCCTTTACCGTAGCACTGTAGATGGTCGGATTCTTGGAGGTATCATAGCAGAAGCCATAGGCCATTACTCTGATTGTACCTTCATCCAAATCTTGCTGGCGGACCATTACATCGGAAGTTGCGATCGCGGTAGGAGCGGAAATCTCGGTCAGTACAGGTGCACCGAGAGAAAGTTCATGGCTATCATTGTCATCATCGTCACAAGCGGTAAAACCGATTAGCAATGAGCAACTCACCATTAGTATGTTTAACCATTTATTAAGTTTCATATTCTTGGAATTTTAATGAGTTTAGGCAACTGCCCGGATGATGTTGCATCATCCGGGGGAGTTACAATGTTTTTTTATTATTCAGCAGATGTTTTGGCCTCGCTGCCTGAAGAGGCACTCATCTCCCAACCAGGATTCTGCTTTAAGTTAGGCAATCTCTTGATTTCAGCATCCGGTATCGGAAAGTAGTAGTTCTTCGGGCTATTGAAAGCACGTGATTGGTGCATTTCTGCCGGACCGTAATTGAATACTGTGCTTTGCCCCGGAGTTACAGCTACACCGTAAAGGTTATAAACTTGCTGATAGTAGGGCAGATTCTTTTCGCTGGCGGCACTTTTGCCTTCGAACAACTTCCAGCGGCGTTCATCGAAGAAACGGTGATCTTCGAAGCAAAGTTCGATGCGGCGTTCGTTGCGGATACGTTCGCGAAGCTGTGACTGGCTCATTCCGCTGTAGGGTGGCATGCCTACACGGGCACGCACTTCGTTTACATATTGATAAGCATTTTCCGGACCTTCAGCTTCGTTGATAGCTTCAGCTGCATTTAGCAATACTTCGGCATAGCGGAAGATAGGACAGGCATGCGTATAAGTAGTCGGGCTCTTGAACGACATGTTATTCAGGAATTTTTTGGTGTAATATCCAGTCAGTGTTCCACCGTGAAGCTCGTGATAATCCTTGCCGGAACCGTAAGTCACATCCACTTCACGCTCTTCGTCCTGTTTGGCGTCTCCCCAAATAGAACCATGGTGCAGGATGGTTTGTTCTAGACGTGGGTCACGGTTGGCGTACGGATTTTGCGGATCGTAAGATGGATCCTTGTCTATGGGTAAGCCATTCTTGGTTTCATAACTATCCACTAGGTTTTGTGTCGGGCCGGTACGCCCAGTTGATTTCGCACTGCCACTGAATCCACAGGGAGCTAGGAACAGCTCAATTTCACGAGTTTGCCACTCTGAACGACTCAAGATGTATTCGTTGTTCAGGTGAGGCGTAGAAATGAAACATTCATAGTAGTTCTTATTTGGATCATTATCTGTCGTGGTGTAGAGTCTGTACGGATTCCTCTGTGCTTTGTTCTTTGTGATGAAGTCCGTTGCGGCCGTTGCAGCTTCTCTCCACCAGGTAACATCATTATTGGGATTGTGCAAGGCCGATGCCCTGTACAACAGTGCTCTTGCTTTCAGGGCATAAGCAGCCGCACCATTTACGCGTCCCCAGTTCAGTTCTTCTTGGGCATACCGGAACGGCAACACATCTTTTATTTTATCACATTCGTTGGCAATCCACTTCAGTGCATCGGCACAATTGGTGCGTGCCATGTTCATTTGTTCCGGATTGGTATATTCGAAAATAATGGGTTCGCCGTTCTCATCTTCACCTACGATAGGAATATCGCCAAACCAACAGGCTTGGTCGAAGTGGAAGATGGCACGGAGCAGTCGGGCTTCAGCCATGTAACGGTCGTATAAACGGTTGTCGTCACCCTCCATTTCAGTATTCTTCACAACGCTTTCGCGGGCATATTTCAGGAAGTTGTTGGCGGCACGGATACCTCTGAAATTCTTGGGCCAAAAATCCGCTGCAAACGGATGGTTGGTTGCCGGATAAGCATCTGTCAATACACTGTGATAGTAATGCACACTCCAAAAAGAGAGTGCATTATCTGTCATACAGTCACGTGATGCACCACGGAACTGGCCATCTGTATAACCTACGAACGCATCTGGAAGGTAAGTATAGATGTTTGCCAGATAGCCGCGGGTATTCTCAAATTTTTGAAATACCTGTTCTGCATCCAAGCTTAGGTCTACCTCTTTGTCTAAGAAGTCGCTGCAAGAGGCGAAATTTACAGCCAGCAGTGCGGCTGCCATATATCTGAATATTTTTTTCATAATTGCTCTGTTTTTCATATTAGAAACCAATGTTTATACCGAATGTAAATGTCCGGGTTTTCGGATACCACCATACGTAACTCATCGGCTTTTCCGGGTCACAACCATCGGGTATGCTACTCCATGTGCAGAGGTTATATCCGCTGAAGTAGAGGCGGCACTTGGTCAGGTTGGCCTTTGCTATTAATCGCTTGGGTAATGAATAGCCTATTTCAACGTTGCGGAGTGACAAGAAATTGCCGTTCACAATCCAGATGTCATTCTGGTAAGTTCCTGTAGCACGGTCGCTGTCTATGGCGTTGTAGCTGCCGTAAGTTGGACGAGGATAGGTGGCGTTTGTATTGCGGGGGTCAAGCGGATCATCTGTATAATAGCCCCACGTTTTTACTACTTCATGAGTACCTTGGTTACCCCATCCCGACCAGGCCACAGCCGGAGAAAGGAATACGTCACGGTTCAGATAAGCGGTGAATACAGCGCGTGCGTCGAAGCCTTTCCATTCAATACCGAGGTTGATGGTCGGTATCAGTTCCGGAATGATGGTGTAAGTATCCGGTATCATGTCATTGGAATCAATCTGGCGGTCACCATTCAAATCCTTGAATACAGCTGTACCCAGTTGTTGTGCACCATTGGAAGCCGAGTTGTACGGATACTTTTCCGGGTGGTCGATAGCATCCTGTTGGCTGGTTGCAATCAGGTTAGGGTCACTGGCCCATTGGATGAATTTGTAGCGGTTCCAACCACCTACACCGTTACTGAATGAACTTTCATACAAACCGGCTACGGAAGTATAGTCATAGATACGGTTGCCTGTTTTGCGCTGCCATTCCACGTTCGGTTCTGTTTCGTCCATTTCTGTAATCTTATTGGTGTTGTAGGTCACCATGCCTTCAACGTAATAATTGAAGTCGCCAATGTGGCCGCGATGACCGATTGTTGCTTCAAAACCTTTTGTTTCGGCTTTTCCGTAAGAGTCTTTTGCCACGGAGATTCCTAAAAGAGAAGGTACACTGGTACGGTCAATCAAAATGTTGGAACGCCATTCCTTGAATACATCGACTGCACCATAGAGTTTTTTGTTCCAGAAATCGAAGTCCAATCCGATATTCAGCATGTCCGAGATTTCCCATTTATTATTGGCGTTTCCTGCCATCGTTTCTGCAAATCCGTTGACGTAAGAACCGGAATAGCCAAACCCGTAACCGGTAGCAGAACCGTATGTGTTTTGATAGGCATAACGACCTCCACCTGTAGTGGATTGTCCGGAACGGCCATAAGAAGCACGAAGTTTCAGAAGATTGATAGAATTGTTCTTCAGCCAGGGCTCTTCGGAAGCTACCCAACCTGCGGATGCACCGTAGAAAGTTCCCCAACGTTGGTCTTCCCTAAAATTATCACAACCCATGCGTGAGATGTTTCCGGAGAAGATGTAACGGTTGGCATAGTCGTAAGTCACCTGTCCGTTGTACGAAAGGTAACGGTTGGAAGATACATACGTATTGGGCTGGTTGCGGTAAGCACGGGCAAAGGCACGGGCCTCGATGGTGTGTTGACCGAACTTGTTGCTGTAGCTCAGACCACCTATCAGGTTCAGATTATAATAGAACTCACGCTGATTGGGCGTAGGATCACTCAAGGCAGAATAAGCGGTGTGCTGCTTATATGTGAATTGCGACGGGTCGGTCACATCCATATTCATATAGTCATAGTAATATGAATTCACATTGTTTCTCTGGGTAGATTCAAACGTTTCGTAAGAGTCGAAACTAATGGTTGCATTTACTTTCAGACCTTTCAATAACGGACTCAAGTCACCATTGACATTTACTGTAGAGTACAGATTACGGCGGCGGTTTTTTTCCTGACCGGAGGCGGCAAGGTAACGACCAGCGTTCTGGGCGGTGGCGGAAGCATAAATCTGACCATTGGGGGTATAAACCGGTTCCATCGGATTGGCTTCAACTGCTCCGAAGGTAGTCAGATTGAATACACTTTCTGTGGGTTGTGTAATATTGTCGATACGGCCACCCAAGTCGAGAGATACGTTGAGGTATTTTGTAACGTCAATGTCGATGTTGGAACGCAGATTCCAGCGGTTCAGCGTGTGGCCGGTGTTATAATTCTTGTTATAATTGGTCCACTTGTCATTCCACATACCTTCCTGGCGGAGATAAGAGAATGAAACATAGTAACGGGCACGTTCGTTACCACCACTGATTTGCAGGTTGGTCTTGTACATCGGAGCCGTTTCGCGGTAAAGTTCGTCGAACCAGTTGGTATTGAAGTATCTGTACTTATCGATGCCTTCTAGTTCTTCTCCATTACATACACGGCGGTACATTTCAATTTGTTCATCGGTGTACATAGGATCCGAACCGTCCAGAAATTTCACCCGGTTACGTGTCAGGGCCATGTTATAAGAATTCTGGTTTTCCATTTTGTTACTTAACATCTGGAATCCTACCTCCTGCGTGAAGTCGATGTTTGTTTTTCCGGCGCTACCGCGTTTGGTGGTTACCAGAATGGCTCCATTGGCACCGCGCATACCGTAAATAGCAGTAGCGGCAGCATCCTTTAGAATGGTGATATTCTCAATAGGGAATGCGTCAAGGAAAGAAAGGTCACGTTCTACATTATCCACAATAACTAGCGGAGCGCGTGCTCCGGTGTTCATGGTACGGATACCGCGGATGTACATGGCTGTTTCCGTCCATCCCGGTTCACTGGACCATTCATAGGTTTCCATACCGGTAACGGTAGAGGTGAATGCATTCTGGAGCACGGTGATAGGATGCTTTTGAAGTTCCTCACCGGTTACCACTGAGGTCGATTCAGTTACCAGCTTCTTGGCTTTACGTCCGAACGCTATAGGAGTGGTATGGAGGTATTCGTCGAGATCTGATTGCAATTCAACTTTGAAATTTCCATTGAAGTCTACTGCTACTTGCGCATTTTTGTATCCCACACTGCTGATACAGATTTCGTCAGACGCTTTAACGTTCTTCAGGCTGAAGTAACCGTTTTCGTCGGAAAGGACGATACGGCTTTCTTCTGCAACATTTATTACGGCTCCGGCAACCGGATTGCCTTCGGTGTCCACAATGCGACCTTTCAATGTTTGTGTGGTCTGTGCCCAGACTGTGCCGGTCGCAATGAGCAGGATTCCCAGCAGCAGGGCTTTGCCTGCTCCTGTTAAATTTTTTATGATATGATTCAAATTATACATATTCAATATTTGATTTAAGGATTACCATTCCGGATTGTTTTCAATTCCTGTCTTCCAATATTCTCCCTCAGGGATAGGATAGAGGTACATTTTCTTCTGAAATACGCGTTCTTGGGCTACTTTACGGGTGATGCTACCGTTGGCAGCTACATCAATGCCAATGATATTGCGTCCCAATGCTTCTTCTGCTACATTCCAACGGCGTACATCCCATGCACGATGTTCTTCGAATGCCAATTCTACGGTGCGTTCCTTGCGGATGAAGTTGCGCATCTTTTCTTTGGTGTTCAAATCTGTGCGGTCGGCAACGTCTCCTGTAATGCCTGCACGATGGCGAATCTGGTCGAGCAGATCATATACTTCCTGGCAAGGACCTTGTACTTCGTTCAGTGCTTCGGCATAATTCAGCAGGATTTCTGCATAACGGATAATTGTCCAGAGGCGACGTGAATTACCACTATGGTTTGCACTCAATATGGTTTCAGGAATATATTTGCGTACATAATAACCGGTTGGAGTGGCGTTGGCATTTCCTACAGGATTATCACGTTGTCCTTTGACGACATTGATGATACCATTACCCCAAGACACACCGTTATAAAGAATAGAGGCTGCCAGACGCCCGTCACGGTTGGCCCACATATTTGCATCGCTGTAACCGCTTGCGGTGTTGATACTCGGATTAACTCCTCTATAAACCGGAGCACCGGTTTCGTCATATTCCTGGAAGGGCGAGCTACCATCGATCATATCATACATATCTACCAGGTTTTGTGACGGACAGAGACCGCCGTTGCCACCTTCACCTACCGGAGTATCATTTAAAATGCCACCCCATGCGATGGTTCCATCGTTACGATAGAAAATCATTTCCTTATTGCTTTCTTCATATGGAGTTAATAACCAGGCATTGGTTAATGCTGTCTTTGAATCTGTACCTTGCATCAGAGAGTAGTTGCTGCCATAGGTGTCGATGAAATTCTTTGCTGCATTGGCTGCCTGTTGCCAAGTAATTCCTGATTCGTTGCTATAACGCGGACTTGCCATGTACAACATGATGCGGCTATAAAGCGCATTTGCCATGGGTTGACTAATACGCCCTGCAACATCTTTGTCGGAAGCGTCTTTATAAACCATCAGGCCTTTTTCACATTCGCTCAGTTCTTTTAGGATGAAGTCAACAACGTATTCTTTTATATTGGGACGGGTTGTATAATTACTCAATAGATCTCCGTTAGGATCGAGTACTTCCGTTACTATAGGAATAGGACCGTAACGTAGGAAGAGTTCCCAATAGAACCAAGCACGCAGGAAACGCGCTTCAGAGATGATATAAGTTTTGTGTTTGATATACTCATCTTCTTTCAGGTCTATAGTTTTGGGGACGTTTTCTATGCGCGTAAGTATCATGTTGCATTTGCGAATTCCACGGTAATAATGTTCCCAAGTACCGCTTAGTTCGGATGCACCACCGCTGCCATAATAATTGCCTATATTGAATGTGGTACGCACACCACCGCTAGCATAACTGGTTTCGGCTAGGTCTGTAGAGGCATCTAGCCATGAATTGTTGATGCGGCAGGCACCGTGGCGCAGAAAGTTGTAGGTATCGTAATGGAACTGTAACATCAGGTTCCAGTCACTGAATACTTCTTCGCCTGTCAATTCATTACTGGGTTGTTTGTCGAGGAAGCCTCCAAACATATCTTCACAGGAAGTAAGTGTGGCAGAGGCGATGCTCAGGGCAAATATGCCATATAATAATGTCTTCTTCATTTTTATCAGAATTTAATGTTTACACCAAAGTTCACAGTCTTCATAATCGGGTAGCGGTTGGAACCGTTACTTTCCGGGTCACACAGATCATCCAGATGATCCCAGGTGATGAGATTGTTACCGTTTACGTAGAGGCGGCAGTCACTCATTCCTACTTTTTCTATCCATTTGGTGGGCAATGTATAGCTCAATTCGATGTTCTTCAGACGCATGAAAGCACCATTTTTCAGGAAGAAGGAGTTCTGACGTTGGTTGTGGTCACCGTAACTATCGTAGTGCAGCAATGGGTACTTGGCACTTGCCAGGTTCTCGGACTCCGATTTAGCTGGACTCCAACGGTCCAGATGGTGTTCTTTCACTTTACCGCCATTGACGAAAGCATACATAGCTTCTGCATCATAATAACGACTTACGTGGTCGACACCTTGGAACATCACACTGAAACCAATACCTTTGTAAGTGCATCCTAAAGTGAGTGCATACGTATTTTCGGGTACATCGCTATAACCAATGAATGTTTCGTCTCGTTCGTCAATAAAACCATCATTATTCATATCGCGATATTTCAAGTCGCCTACTTGTACATTACCAAAGGTCGATGTTGGAAAATTAGGATCAGCCGCATCGGCAGCTGTTACGAAGCCGTCGCATACCAGTCCATAGTACTGACCAATAGGGTGACCTTCGCGCTTGCGATAGTCCGTTTTCAGTGCTGGTTCATCCATATTCTTAATTTCATTCTTGGCATGAGAGAAAGTCAGACCGATGTTGTATTGAAAGTCCTTTCCGATATGATTGTTATGCTTCAATTCAATCTCGAAACCACTGTTTACGGTTTCACCCAAGTTACCGGCAGCCATTGTTACACCTACCCATTCCGGGCGCGTCAGATAGTTGGTCAGGATGTCGTTGCGCGTTTCGTGGAAAAGATCGATATTACCATTCAGTAATCCGTTCCATAATCCGAACTCTAAACCGACATTGTACTTGTGGGCACGTTCCCAAGTAACACCATAGTTAGGATATTGTGTTTCGTAGATACCGGGCTTACCGCTGGTGCCGAACATATAATCATTACTGATTTGACTCCATTTTTCTTCATAGAGGAAACGTTGCGCTACTCCACTCACGGTATATACATCGTTACCTACCTCACCATAAGAGGCGCGGAGCTTCAGGTTGTTCAACCAGTCTTTAGTACTCTCCATAAAAGACTCATTGCTGATACGCCAACCTAAAGAGAAAGCTGGGAAGAAACCGAAACGTTTACCTTTCATAAAATTTTCAGAACCATTGTAACCGAAGTTCACTTCAGCCAGATAACGATCATCGTAACCATAGGTAGCACGACCTACCAAACCTTGATAACGTTTGGCCAGGTCGGCTCTGTAACGGTAATCGTTCTGGTTGTAGAGCAACATGGCTGTTACATCATGTTTACCGAATTTACGGGCATAGTTGATTTGAGCTTCCATGTAGAGTTTATAAATTGTATAAGAGTCTTTACTGCCTGCTAATTCGCCATCACTATTGAAGCGGTTGTAGGCATCGATATTACCAAAATCGTCTCGATTATTCAATTCATAAGTGGCAAAACTGGCCCCGTACACGGTTTTATCGTAAGAATCGTAGTCGAATGAAGCCATACCTTTTACGCTCAAACCTTCAGTCAGCCAGTCCATTTTATAATCAAGAATGAAGTTGGTTTCATTGATGGTATTGGTAGCTTTATAATATCCACCTTTCGTCAGAGCAGCTACGATGTTGTTCTGATATTGTGAGCTGCCTCCATAGATAGTTTCCTGCTTTTCGCCGTTCTGAACTACTGTCGATACGGGGAAAAGCCATCCGGGTGTGTGGTTCATTTCATAGAATATCTGGCTGTAATCTGCCCTTTCAGTAGTATTAGAACCTTTACGTTCTTCGAAGCGGGTACCGAAGTTGACGGAGAAAGTTAGGTCTTTCGTCAGGAACAAGTCCATATTGGCACGGAATGCATAACGACGGAAACTGGGGCTTGAAGAATTGCCATACTTGTCGTTGCTTAAGTTCTTAATCAAACCTTTTTGGTCGTATAATTCGCCGGAAGCATAGTAACGCATACGTTTTGTACCACCACGTACGCTGACATTATAGCGTTGTGCAGGCGAAGAACTTTTCAATACTTCATCATACCAGTTAACATTGGGGTATAACATTGCATCCAAGCCGTTTAATTCGCCGGCACATGATTTACGATACATTTCAAGGTCACTGGCAGAATATTGAGAAGGGAGTCCGTCGTTTGCAAGGGCTTCTTCCAGCAAACTTACCGATTGATAAGAGTTCAGGTAAGTATCTGTGCGTGTAGGGCTTTGAATTTGCCAGTTAGCAGTCAGACTCACTTCAGGTTTCTGCTCTCTACCGCGTTTGGTGGTAATCAGCATTACACCATTTGCACCACGTACACCATAAACTGCTGTTGCAGAAGCATCTTTCAGTACTGAAATCGTTTCGATATCGTCTGGGGCAATCTGCGAGAATTCACGTTCTATGCCATCTACCAAAACGAGTGGTTGGGCATCACCGGCAAAAGTGGCACGACCGCGGATGTAGATTTGCGTATCGTCCGAACCGGGGGCACCGGAAGTTTGTGAGGTGATAACACCTGAAATTTTACCGGCAATGGCTTGGGATACGTTGGCGGCAGGTGACTGGAGCAGTTCTTTGGAAGATACCTGTGAGATGGCACCTACCACGCTCTCCTTTTTTTGTGCACCATAGCCTACTACCACTACTTCGTCCAGCATTTCAGAGTCTTCTTTAAGAGTAACTACGATAGAACTCTTTCCATTCAGGTTGATTTCTTGTGTCTGATAGCCAACGAATGAAATCTGTAATGTAGCATTAGGATTGCCAACAGTTAATTTGAAGTTACCATCAAAGTCTGTGATAGTACCATTATTGGTAGTACCTTTTTCAAGTACGCTGGCACCGATGACTGTTTCTCCGGTAGCATCTTTTACGACACCTGTCACTTGCTTGGATTGTGCAAAGAGCATTTGTCCGGTCAGCAGGAAGGCGAATGCCAGTAGCATACCCGCCAAGCGTTGGACTGCTGATATTGTGATTTTTTTATTGTCCATAATATATTCTTGTTTATAGAGGTTATTACTTGAATAACTGAATGTACAGATAGCAGTTTGAATTATCCATCTTGAGATGAGCCCCATCTACGATGAGGAATGCCCGTATTATTTGATTCCCGTCACCGCAGTCTGTCACAAAGGCTTCTTTATACACGTTGCCATTCTTGGCGGTAGCTACGGCTGTGGTTGTCACTGTAGCGCCGTTACGCTGGATGTCGATGATAACTTTGGCTCCTTCCATGTCAGAACGGAAAGTGTCCCAGTCGCCGTAGCCCTCATTACTCCATGTACCCGAAGCATAGCTGTCGCCCCATCCGTAAAGATCGGAACGGATAACGAAATATTCGGCATACTCATTGCCGTCTCGTTCAGCATCTGTGCAGAGGCAGAGATTCCAGTTATTCCAGTTGCCGGCACCGCTGGTGTGATTCTCGAATTCGAGATGCAGATTCTGTCCGACAGGGATTGGGAAATAGTCTGAGAATTCAGTCCACCAAGCAGCCGAACAGTCTTCGGCGCCGATAGTAGTCTTTGTCAGTGCTATTTTGGTCAATGCAGTGGTTTCTTCAGTGTCGAATACGATGTGCGAACCATCCATTATAAAGAAGGCTCGGACTACTTGTGTGCCGTCACCGCAAGTGGTGGTGAAAGTTTCTCTGTACACGTTGCCGTTGATGGCTTTGGCCACTGCTTCTACAGTCACCGTTGCTCCGCTGCGTTGGACATTCACAGTCACTTCTGCACCTTCCATGTCGGCCCGGAAAGCATCCCAGTCACCGTAGCCTTCATCGGTCCATGTACCTGAGCCATAGCTGTCACCCCATCCGTAGAGGTCGGAACGGATAACGAAGTATTCGGCATAGTCACTTCCATTTCGTTCGTCATCAGTGCAGAGACAGAAGCACCAGTTGTTCCAGTTGCCGGCACCATTGGTGTGGTTGGTGAATTTGAACTTCATATTGCCGTCGGCAGGTATTCTGAAATAGTTGGAGAATGCTGTCCACCAAGCTGCTGAGTTGTCTTCTGCACCTACAGTGATGATAGGATCGCCGACAAGATATTCGAATGTTCCCTCTTCTCCGCCTATGTTTGGCATTTGACATTGACTGTCGGTAATTTGGTTACGATAAATTGCGATATCATCTATCCACATCTCTTGTGTGGGAGTGTCTGAACCGTAACCTATATATATATAAGGTGTACTGGCCATGAACTGTACTATCTTTTTGAAGTCAAAGTCTGATTTCTCTACGGTCTTGTCAATGCGTTGTTTGCCATCCACATAGATGCTATAGCCGTCATTGCGGATAGTAATGGCCATGTAGTGCCATTCTCCGGAGGGTAGCAGCAATGGGTTTTTGGATACTTTGTTCGTTTCGGGGTTGTTGACCTCGTATTCACCATCTACCCCTTCATACTTCAGCCAGCCGTTGGCGGTGAGGAACGTGCGCTGTGTGCCATTACTGTTTTGGAAAGAGAAGAGAGCACCAACCAAATCCGGTTCCAACTCTTCTTCCGTTTCTTCATCGATGCGGGGTGCCTGTTTCACCCAGAATGTCAATGACACGCCATTCTGTACTTCCACACTATTCAGTGGATTGAACATACGGGCATAACCATCAGGTAAGTGAAGTACTTTACCATGTACATTGTCGTCTTCAATCTCAGCTATGTCTCCGCCTTCGTAGGCATAATAGTTGAGGCTTTGAGGATCAAATTCTTTATCCTCAAAAGTAATCTTTGCAACTTGCTCTAATTTGGGATTTTTCAGAGTTCCTGCTGGAGGGTCCATTTGCCCCCAATCCTCGCAGGCCCAAAATGAAAGGACTGTAAATGCCGCCAGGATGGGTACCGGCCATTTTCTTGTCTTCATAATACAGATATTATTGGTTTAACAATTAGTTATTCTACTTAACCTGATACATTAAGTAGGAATGCAAAAGTACGTCCAAACATGCTTTTAGGGGTGGATAAACGAATATTAGAGGTGGACAAACGAGTATTTGAGTGTATGAATTACAATTATTATAATATTTGACATATAAGAAACCTCTTATGAATGATTATTGTGCCAATCAATCTTGTAGAATTAGTTATTATCTCCTTCATTCATCAGTTCACTGGGCTTCATATTGAATTGTTTACTGAAGCAACGGGCAAAATATTTGGGGTCATTGAAACCTACCTCGTATGCTATTTCTGCAATGTTCATTTGTTTGGTTTCCCGGTTTTTGAGAATCAGTTCCCGGGCAGTATTCAGTCTGTAGTTACGGATGAATTGCCCGGCGGACTGTCCGATGAGGCTTTGAAGTTTCTTGTTCAGCAGACTTTTGCTTACTCCAACAGCCTCGCTGAAGTCGCTGACTTCGAAGTAGGGGTTTTTATAGTGTTCTTTCACGACTTCCATCACTTGGTTGATGAACTTCTTGTCTCCTGATTCTTCTTCTATATTTAGTACTTCAACATCCATATTTGCCCTGAATTGTCTCTGGTAGCGTCTACGATTCTCCAGAATATTTTCAATACGGGTTAATAGAAGAGTCTCATCAAAAGGTTTTAGAAGATATTCGTCTACTCCTATGCGGTAACTTTCCAGACGGGTTTCAGGTGATGTCTTGGCAGTAAGCATCAGGAAAGGAATGTGTGAGTTTGTAAAGGTCTCTTTTACCCGACGTGACAGCTCTATGCCATCCATTACGGGCATCATCAGGTCACTGACAATGAAATCTATCGATTGCCGGTTTAATATTTCAATGGCTTCTGCACCGTTACAAGCTTCGAGTACATTATAATAATCGCGGAGAATAGAACGGATATATCCTCTCATGTCAGCATTGTCTTCTACAACCAGAATATTCAAGGCTGCTTTTTCTTTAGGTAACTCATCGTCCACTGTTGCGGGTGTTGTAAGTGGTATGTTATTTTCAATAATAAGCTGATCGTTTATGTCTTCTTCCTTGGGTAATGGAAGCAAGATGCGGAAAGAACAGCCGGAACCGGGGTTGTTACGGACACTTATGTCTCCATCGTGCATCAGTACGATACGTTTACAGAGATATAATCCTATGCCGGTACCGGTTTGTCCGTATACAGGATATTTCACTTGTTTCTTTGATTGGTAGAAGCGGTTGAATATCTGCTCTATATCTTGTTCCGGAATACCTGTTCCGTTATCACTGACGCAGAGGTAAAGTACTTCCTTACTTTCTTTTGCCGGTAATGTAGCTATATATACGGATATTTTCCCATTATCGGGAGTGAATTTAATAGCATTGCTTAGCAGATTGGTAATTACTTTATGCATAGCTTCCTCATCGTAACGGATTTCAGGATCTTTCATATGGAAATAGTGTTTAATCGCGATATTCCGTTCTTTGGCAAACACTTCAAAAGGAGTGAGTAATGAGATTATAAAATTTAGAAAGTTTCCTTTAGTTTTTACTATATTCAGTTTACCGGATTCTACCTTTCGGAAGTCCATTAACTGATTGACAAGAGATAATAAATATTTAGAGTTGCGTTCCACAAAGTTTAATTGTTCTATTACCTGCGGATTATAACTCAGTTTAAGAGCACGTTCAATGGGGCCGATAATCAAGGTTATCGGGGTACGAAATTCATGTGTAATATTAGTAAAGAAGGCAATCTTATCTAATGTCAGCTCTTGAACTTTGTGTGCCATACGGCTTAATTGAGCTTTTTGTCGGGTGATTTTTTCATTTTGTTGTTTTAGTGTATTATTTTGCCTGGAGAGTTCTTCCGTTTGATTCTCCAATAGCTGTTTTTGTTGTTCCAACTGGTATGTACGTTCTTCCACTGTACGATGTAACAGTTCTCTTTGTTGTTTAAAGTTCCGTATGCGCCATTGATAAATTTGCCAAGTGATTAATAGCGCGAAACTTATAAGCAATAAAATAAACCAAGTAGTTTTATAGAAGTAGGGCTGGATAATTATTTTTAGTTGTGTGATATTCTCTGTTCCATTTTCTCCGTCGGGCGTATATTTTACTTGCAGGGTGTAAGTTCCCGGACGCAGGTTTGTGTAACTCACAAATCGTCGGTTTCCAGGCACTTGTACCCATCTATCTTCAAATCCGAGAAGACGATAGCTATATGTGGCCGTATTATCCGGTTCAAAATTTAGGGCTGAGAATTCCAATGAAAATGATTTCTCTTTTTCATGAAATTTTATTTCCTGGGTGACAGCAATGTCTTGGGATAGATATATGTTACCGGGAAGAATATCTTGATTCCCGATTCTCAGTTTGGTGAATCTTACATTGGCCGGTTGGATTATGCTGGGTGGAAAATTGCTTTCAATAGCTGTGAGTCCTGCAACGGTACCAAAATAGAGGATGCCGTCTGATGAATGACATGAGGCGTTCCAGTAGAATTGAGCATCGGGTAGTCCATCTTGTTTCGTGTAATTCGTAAAACGGTTCTCTGTCGGGTGATAACAGGAAAGTCCATTATTTGTTCCTATCCAGATATTGCCGTCTATACCTTCTTGCATACTCCGGACATTATTGTTGATCAGGTCTTGGGTGGTATTATAAGAAATGAATTTTTCTTTGCCTTGGTCATCAACAACTCTTTTATAAATGCCATATCCGTTGCTACCCAGCCACAGTGTTCCATCTGTCGTTTCACAGAAGCAACTGATCTTCTCTATTAGCTTTGATTGGGGATTGTCCAGCTTATAATTGAGATGCCGATACTGGAACTCTCCTTTATCTGATTTGGTGGAGCGAGAATGAAGGTCTATGATATATACTCCTTCCGTACTGCCTATCCATAATTTATCTTCTTTATCGATGAGGGCACCGAGGCAACCACGTACATTTTCTGCCATATGATCAGCAAAAGGGGAAATGAATTTCTGAGTTGCCATATCGTAAAAAAAGAGTCCTCGATTGGCACCTACCCACATCCCGTTATTGATAGGGTCATAAATAAGTACTGCTATGAAGAATAGTGGAAATCCAGTTTCTGGATATGTATATATGACTTGGAGAGGACGATTCAGCTTTTGGGGATTCATAATATTGATTCCACCGCCCCAAGTACCAACCCATAACCGACCTTGGTTGTCACTGGCAAGGCTACTGACAGAATTATGGCTTATCTCACCACGTTCCCATCTGTAGTGGAGAAACTGTTCACTCCCTTGTTTCTTCAGATTTAAGCCTCCTTCCACAGTGCCTACCCATAAGTTTTTTTCTTTATCTTCATAAATGACATTTACCGGATTGTCAGACAGGCTTGAGGGGATTTCTTTATCATGTATGTAGTTATGTATAGATAAACGTTTGGGTGCGAGTTTGTTGATACCTCCGCTTTCTGTGCCGATCCATATCTGTTTTCCGTCTACTTTTATACAATTGATAAAGTTGCTATTTAATTGGCTGTCGCCGGTAGAATTATGGGCGAGATGTTCGAAACTGTCTGTGATTGGATTATAAATATTCGCACCACGCAGTGTTCCTGCAATCAACTGCTTATCGTTGGTGATAGCAAGGCTGGTCAGATAATTTTGTGAAATGGAGTGTGGATCATTGGGGATGTTTTCGTAAATTTTTATTGCATTACTGTTCTTGTTATAGCGGTACAATCCTGCATGCGTGGCTATCCATACTTCATTTTCTTTTGCCAACATATCTTTCAGATAGGTATCAGGTAGGAACGTTAGTTTCTCCGATATATGGCTCTTTTCTAGTCCTCCCTGATCATTCGGGATGATTTTATAAATTGTGCCATTTATTGCAGTCCATATTTTCCCGTCTTCATCAATATCCTTTAATACAAGATCCGGTTCGGACAAATTGGGTAACGTTAAAGTTGATAAAGTCTCTATATCTCCTTTGGCGTCAAAGGTAATTCGATGAAGTTCGTTACCACATTGCAGCCATATGCAATTTTGCGAATCGCGTATTACTGCATATGCAGGTTGGTTCAACAAAGTGCTAAGAAGTCCTTTCGGATCATTGGGGATAATGGATTGCAAGGTTAATAAATCAATAATGTCTGTGCCTCCTTCCGATACAATCCATAGGCGTTGATAAGTATCTTCATATACATTACGTATAAAATTACTTCTAAGTTTACAATGAGGGGTGTTAGAATTAAAGTGGATAAATTCGTAACCGTCATATCGGGAGAGTCCACCACCGGCAGTGGAAATCCAAAGAAATCCTCGGGTATCTTTATAAATATCATCGATAAAATTATGGGGAAGACCATCGTTCATGGTGATGTATGAAACATTATAGCGGTCAACAAAATGCTCCTGTGCTTGTAAGGTAACAGATGCAATAAAACTAGCATATATAATAATAAGGTGTAAAAGGTTTTGTTTTTTCATATAATTTGTATTATTAAAGGCAAAGTTAGAACAATATTTATGACGTTTAAAATTACAGTAGCTGTTTTTAATTAGAATTGCTGGATTGTCCACCTCAAATATTCATTTGTCCACCTTGCCATACTTACCGGGGCGTATTTTTGCAACAAAATTTATAATCTACTGATAGTATGAGAAACTTATTATGTATAGCTGTTGTGTTGATAAGCAGCTTGTGTGCTAGCTGTACTTCTTCTGTATTTAAGCCTGTCGCTTCTCCTAATCCGTGGACGGATGATTATTCTTCACTTTCTTCTATGGAGAATTATCAATCGTGGGGAACTTATAATGTACATGATCCGTCATGTCGGAAGATAGGAGATTATTATTATATGTATTCTACAGATGCGATATTCCGTGAAAACCGTAAAGAGGCGAAAAAGAAAGGAGTCCCTTTGGGTTTTATTCAGATGCGGCGTTCTAAAGATTTGGTGAATTGGGAGTTCCTTGGCTGGGCATTTCCTGAGATTCCGCAGGAAGCGGTAGAGTGGGTGCGTGCCCATGCTGATGGACATGGAGCGACAAATATATGGGCTCCCTATATTATTCCTTATAATAATAAGTATAGATTGTATTATTGCGTATCGGCTTTCGGTCGGAAGACATCCTATATCGGATTAGCTGAATCTGATTCGCCTGAAGGTCCTTGGACATTGGTAGGTTGTGTTGTTAAAACAGACGATACGACAGCTATGAATGCCATTGATCCCACTATCACTATAGACCCTTCAAATGGGAAATGGTGGATGCACTATGGTTCGTTCTTTGGTGGTTTGTACTGTGTGGAACTAAATCCTGAAACCGGACTTCTTTTGACAGAAGGAGATAGAGGGCACTTGATAGCTCGTCGTGCTAATTACAAGAAAGATAATCTGGAAGCACCTGAGATTATTTATAATCCAGAATTAAAAGAATATTTTCTGTTTGTTTCCTATGATCCGCTGATGACGACTTACAATGTACGTGTCGGACGTTCAGATAAAGTAGAAGGTCCTTTTGTGGATTACTTTGGTAAGGAATTGAAAGATACTACCAATAACTTTCCGATATTAACAGCACCTTACCGTTTCAAAAATCATCCGGGTTGGGCTGGAACAGCTCATTGTGCAGTATTTACTTCAGATGACGGACAGTATTTTATGGCTCATCAGGGGCGTTTGTCTCCACAGAATCAGATGATGGATCTGCATATACGTCAGGTGTTCTTTACGGAAGAGGGTTGGCCTGTGGTATCTCCCGAGCGTTATGCTGGTAGTAAATCCCGAAAGTTTTCTACTGCCGACTTGGCTGGTGAGTGGGAGATTATCCGTGTGCAGGAGCCTTTGTATGAACGCCGGTTAGAAGCGGGACAGATATTGTGGGGCGAAGGTGAATTGCAAGATGAAGAATGGAATATATCTCACCTGTTACATTTGGAGAAAGATGGAAAATTGGGAGAGAATAAAGGAACCTGGGAGTTTACAGATGTAAAGCAATCTCTGCGGCTGACATTTGACGGAGAAGATATAAAAGACTTGATTGTATTTGCCGGCCATGATTGGGAAAACGAAATGGAAACAGTCCTCTTTACCGGTCTGGATAGCCGGGGACGTTCCGTTTTGGGAAAAAGGATTAAATAATCAATTATAATTTTTATTTTGAAACCATGAAAAGATACACAGGATTATTGGCGGCGCTGGCTTTTACAGCAGGAATGTCGCTTCAGGCACAAACCAATGAGTTTGTGATACAGACCAAAAAACTAGGTGCCGAAATTCAGCCCACTATGTATGGGCTGTTCTTTGAGGATATAAACTATGCTGCCGACGGTGGCTTATATGCCGAATTGGTGAAGAACCGTTCGTTTGAATTCCCGCAACATCTGATGGGATGGAAAACCTATGGTAATGTTACTTTGCAGAATGATGGCCCTTTTGAAAGGAACCCTCATTATGTTCGTCTGTCTGATCCGGGACATCCCCATAAGCACACCGGACTTGATAATGAAGGTTTCTTCGGGATCGGTGTAAAAGCCGGTGAGGAGTATCGTTTTTCTGTATGGGCACGTTTACCCCAAGGAGGAACAGTAGAAAAAATCCGTGTAGAGTTGGTCGATACCAAATCTATGGGCGAACATCATGCTTTTGCCACAGAAACATTGACTATTGATTCGAAAGAATGGAAAAAGTACCAGATTATTCTGAAGCCCGGCATTACAGACGCGAAAGCAACACTTCGTATTTTCCTTGCTTCAAAAGGTACTGTTGATTTGGAACACGTTTCTCTTTTCCCAGTCGATACCTGGAAAGGACACGAAAATGGTTTACGTAAGGACTTGGCACAGGCTTTAGCAGATATCAAACCGGGTGTTTTCCGTTTTCCGGGCGGGTGTATTGTCGAAGGAACAGATTTGGCTACTCGTTATGACTGGAAAAAATCCGTAGGTCCTGTGGAGAATCGTCCTCTGAATGAGAATCGTTGGGAATATACTTTCCCGCATCGTTTCTATCCTGATTATTTCCAGAGTTACGGATTGGGATTCTTTGAATTCTTCCAGCTTTCGGAAGAAATAGGAGCGGAGCCATTGCCTGTATTGAGTTGTGGTCTTGCCTGTCAGTTCCAGAATTCAGATGCAGAGGCACATGTGGCCGTATGCGATTTGGATAGTTATGTTCAGGATGCTCTCGATCTGATAGAGTTCGCTAATGGAGATGTTACAACTAAATGGGGAAAACTCCGTGCCGATATGGGACATCCTGCACCATTCAATCTGAAGTTCATTGGCATTGGCAACGAACAGTGGGGACCGGAATATCCGGAACATCTTGAGCCGTTTATTAAAGCTATCCGTAAAGCTTATCCCGCTATCAAGATTATCGGAAGTTCAGGACCCGATTCTGAAGGGAAACAATTTGAATATTTGTGGCCGGAAATGAAGCGTCTGAAAGTAGACTTGGTGGATGAACATTTCTATCGCCCTGAAAATTGGTTCCAGAACCAGGGAACGCGTTATGATAACTATGACCGTAAAGGTCCGAAAGTATTCGCCGGTGAATATGCTTGTCATGGTAAAGGTAAGAAGTGGAACCATTTCAATGCTGCCTTGCTTGAAGCTGCTTTTATGACAGGACTGGAACGCAATGCCGATATTGTACACATGGCTACTTATGCTCCTCTGTTTGCTCATGTGGAAGGATGGCAATGGCGTCCGGATATGATCTGGTTTGATAATCTGAACTCAGTACGTACTGTAAGTTACTATGTTCAGCAACTTTACGGCCACCACAAAGGTACCAACGTACTTTCCCTTACCATGGATAAAAAGCCTGTGGCAGGTACTGAGGGACAGAATGGTTTGTTTGCAAGTGCTGTTTATGATAAGCACAAAAAAGAGATTATAGTGAAAGTAGCCAATACTTCCGGTAAAGCCCAGCCTTTATCATTGAAGTTTGAAGGATTGAAGAAGCAAGATATATTGTCTGATGGTCGTTGTATAAAGCTTCGTTCAGCTGATCCCAACAAAGATAATACGGTTGAACAGCCATCTGCTATCCAGCCTCAGGAAACTCCGGTTTCTATTGACAGTCAGGTATTGAATGTAGAGTTGGAGCCGAAAACATTTGCAGTTTATATTTTTAAGAAGGGATGAATTTGATGGATAGATATAGAGTTAATAAGGTTAGGTTTTGGTTGATTTCTTTTGTACTGATAGCCTCACAAGGGCTATCAGCACAAAAAGACACCACTTTTGTAGCTGAAGGCAATCCGATTATCAAATATAAATATACGGCTGATCCGGGTGCGATGGTCTATGATGGCAAGGTATATATTTATGCCGGGCATGATGAGTGTCCGCCACCGGCTGAACATTATCTCTTGAATGAATGGTGCGTCTTTTCTTCGTCTGATATGAAAACATGGACGGAGCATCCTGTACCTCTGAAAGCAAAGGATTTCTCATGGGCGAAAGGAGAGGCATGGGCAAGCCAGGTGATCGAACGTGACGGCAAGTTCTATTGGTATGTCACCGTCGAGCATAAGGACATCCCCGGTAAGTCTATCGGTGTTGCTGTTTCCGATTCTCCCTTAGGACCTTTTACGGATGCCCGTGGTTCTGCTTTAATCACCAATGATATGACTACGGAACGAACCAAGATTTTTTGGGATGATATTGATCCGACAGTCTTTATCGACGATGACGGACAGGCATATTTATACTGGGGGAACACCCAGTGTTATTATGCTAAATTAAAAAAGAATATGGTTGAGCTGGATGGTCCGATTGTCTGTGTGGAACTACCTCGTTTTACGGAAGCTCCTTGGATACATAAGCGAGGTGACTGGTATTATCTTTCTTATGCTTCCGAATTCCCCGAAAAGATTTGTTATGCGATGAGCCGTACTATTACGGGACCTTGGGAATATAAGGGAATATTGAATGAGATTGCCGGTAATTCAAATACCAATCATCAGGCCATCATTGAATTTAAAGGTGACTGGTACTTCATCTATCATAATGGCGGCATTAATCCCACAGGCGGAAGCTATAGGCGTTCTGTGTGCATTGACCGTTTGTTCTATAATGAAGACGGAACTATCAGACGGATTCAGATGACAACTGAAGGAGTACAATAGGATTATAGATCAAAATAGATTAAAGTCAGATTAGATTGGTTAATTAGTTTATTGCAGGAGGTAAAAAAGAGAAGGGCGTCTCCCGTTGATGGGAAGACGCCCTTTTTCATTAGGTTTGTTTGTTCTAAGCTAATCTGCGTGCACCATCGCTGATGACTACATCATAAACTTTCGGGCTTCTGCCGAATTTCTCTTTGAACTTGTCTTTGGCATTCTGGATGAATGTATCATACAGTTCATCTTTCACCAGGTTGATAGTGCAACCACCGAATCCACCGCCCATCACACGAGAGCCTGTTACACCACAGTCAAATGCTAGGTCATTCAGGAAGTCGAGTTCTTCGCAGCTTACTTCGTAAAGTTTGCTCATACCATGATGTGTTTCGTACATCTTCTGGCCTACAATTTCGTAATCGCCTTTTTCCAAAGCATCGCAAACATCGAGTACGCGTTGGATTTCTTCGATTACATACTCTGCACGCATATAGTCTTCTTCGCTGATCTCAG
The DNA here is from genome assembly GCA_905215555.1 of uncultured bacterium. Taxonomy (GTDB): domain Bacteria; phylum Bacteroidota; class Bacteroidia; order Bacteroidales; family Bacteroidaceae; genus Bacteroides. Next base: position 38,126 of record CAJMQU010000019.1, on the reverse strand, counting down.
CTTTTGACTCTTGCAACATTTCCATCGTACAGTCACGCAGGAATTCCACATGCGGGTGTTTCTTCTGGATAGCGGCAACCGCAGCTTCACAGCTTTGACGACGCTTGTTGTATGCTGAAGAAGCCAATTCGTGTTTAACCACAGAGTCTACCAACACCAGACGATAACCTTGCGGATCGAATGGGAAATATTGGTACTCCAGTGAACGGCAGTCCAGACGGATAAGGCTGCCTTTCTTGCCGAATACGGAAGCAAACTGGTCCATGATACCGCAGTTTACACCACAATAGTTATGTTCAGTAGCTTGTCCTACTTTAGCCAGTTCGAACTTATCTATCTTGTTGTCACCGAATAGGTCGTTCAATGCATAAGCATACGTACTTTCCAGAGCGGCAGATGAAGACATACCTGCACCCAAAGGAACATCACCGGAGAAAGCTGTATTGAAGCCCTTTACATTAACGCCACGCTTAATCATCTCACGGCATACACCGAAGATATATCTTGCCCAGCTTGCACGGGGAGCATCTTCTTCCTTCAAACCGAACTCTACATAATCCTTCAAATCGATGGAATAAGCTTTCACTATATCAGTGCCATTCGGTTTAATTTCAGCAATCATGCCTTTGTCGATTGCTCCGGGGAATACAAAACCACCGTTATAGTCTGTATGTTCACCAATGAGGTTGATGCGTCCCGGAGAAGCGTAAACTGCTCCTGTTGTTCCGTCAAAATGCTTGATGAAACGGCTTCTTACGTGTTCTATATCCATGATATTTTCAAATTTATAAGTGAATAAATTAATTACCTATACTCTTGTTAGTTATTATTAATCATCTACAGGGATGTCTTTGTTTACGTTCTTGCAACCTACCAGACCGTAGAAGAGCAGGTATGCAAGTGCAGCGATAATCAGCCAATAACTGGCCATATAGCCTACAGAGTCAGAAATACTTTGCTGGATCAGCGGCAATACACCACCACCGACAACCATCATCATGAAGATGCCGGATGCTTGTGCCGTATATTTTCCTAATCCTTCTACTGCAAGGTTGAAGATACCACCCCACATTACGGAAGTGCAGAGACCGCAAAGTACGAGGAATAATGCACTGACGGGTACTTGTGCCATCATGAAGCCTTCACCTACAGTGTAACCCGGCATTGAAACCGTTACATCTTTCGGAGTGAAGATAGCAATCAGTACGAAAACGATAGCAGTAGCAGATACGGCAATCAACTGTGTACGGCTGGAAACTTTACCGCTGATTGCACTACTTGCAGTACGTCCTACAAGCATCAACAACCAGTAGATAGCAGCAATGGCACCACCGATAGCAGCACCGTTCATCAGAATTCCGGCACCCTTATCGCTCGAATCGGCAAGATAGAAGTTCAGCGTACCCGGTATACCAATCTCGATACCTACATAAATGAAGATACCAATCACACCCAATACAGTGTGACGGAAACTCCACGGGCTGTGAGAGAATTTTTCTTTCTTTATTCCACCCTTCTGGAGGTGCGGTTCGGGGATAGCGATGAAAGAGATAATGATAAATGCAGCTACGAATACACCCATAGCGACAAAGAGAAGAGGAGCAACGTCTGACATAGCTGTTTTGTCGGTTACTGTACCAATCAAAGCACCTACGAATAACGGAGTCAATGTACCGGACAAAGAGTTAAGAGCTCCACCTGTTTGAATCAATTGGTTACCTTTGTTGCCACCGCCACCAAGGAGGTTCAACATCGGGTTCACCACTGTGTTAAGCATACATACACAGAAACCGCAGATGAATGCTCCCAACAGATAAATGATGAAATTTAATTTGATAACATACTCACCGAAAGCGAATACTTCGGCTCCTGCTCCGAACAAACTGGAGAGGTATTGTGTGAGCAAACCGAGGAAGCCTACTGCCATTGCAATCAATGCAGTTTTCTTGTAACCGATCTTAACGAGCATATTGCCGGCAGGGATTCCCATAAATAGATATGCCAGGAAGTTCATCATATTTCCCATCATACCCAAAGTGTTCGAGCCTGCATATTCATTTTTCCAGATTGTACCGAACGGGGCAGCAAGATTGGTAACAAAGGAAATCATCGCAAAAATAAAGAACATGGTAATGATAGCGACAAGATTACCGTTCTGTTTTTGTTGTGTCATGGTTTTTAATAAATTATTTAGTTTATAAAATTAGGTTAGTTATATTCATTCTTGTACACCGAACTTGTAAATGGTTACTTGTTGGTATTCATCGCCCGGAAGCAATATTGCTGACGGGAAATGTGGTTTGTTAGGAGTGTCGGGGAAGCATTGTGCCTCGAAGCAGACCGCACTTCGTGCCGGGAAAGTCGCTCCGTGAGCGCCAGTGAAGCCCCCCAGCCAGTTTCCTGTGTAAAGCTGCACACCGTTCTCCGTTGTGTATACTTCCATGGTACGTCCGCTTTCCGGTTCCGCATAAGTAGCGGCAAGGCTTAATTCGCCGCTTTCTGTCTTATTCAATACGTAGCAATGGTCATAACCGGCACCATTCACCAATTGCTGGAACTTGTCATCTATGCGCTCACCGATTGCGTGCGGGGTGCGGAAATCCATAGGAGTACCCTCTACCTTCAGGATTTCTCCTGTCGGGATAGATACTTCATCAATGGGAGTGTAATGGTCAGCGTTGATAGTAATGATATGGTTCAGAACCGTAGGGGTGGGATTGGCGATTCCTGCCAGATTGAAGAAGCCGTGGTTGGTGAGATTTACAACTGTTGCCTTGTCTGTGGTAGCCCGGTATTCGATGACCAGTGCGTTGGTTTCATCCTCCAGACGATAGGTCATTTCTACTTCCAGATTGCCGGGGAAACCCTCCTCACCGTCAGCGGATGTATAGTTGAAGACAACGGTTGTCGGATCCGGTTGGACAGCATCCCACACTCTGGCGTGAAAGCCTGTGGGACCGCCGTGCAGAGAATTTGGTCCGTTGTTGATTGTCAGATTGTGCTCTTCACCATAGAGAGTGAACTTACCTTTGGCGATGCGGTTGCCGTAACGTCCGATAGTAGTGTTGAGGAAAGGCTCGGGGCTATTGACTACATGGTCTATACTGTCGTGGCCCAGAATCACGTTGGCGTATTTTCCTTTTTTGTCGGGTACCATAATGGAAAGGATGGCGCATCCGTAGTTAGTTACTGCAACTTCCATTCCCTGAGCGTTTTTCAGAATAAATAAATCAGTTCTTTTGTTATTTATATCTTTTTGAAAGTCTTCCTTGTTTAAACCAGACAAGTTACTTTCTGTTGACACGGTGTTTATCATATCCATGGTATAATTTAAATTTCTTGCAAATAAAAAGAAATTCTTCCGTACTCCCAAGGGTTTATCTTGAAATGTGAAGAACATTTTAGGAAAGTTTAGCGTTTAACATTTACGAGGCGAATTGATATTTTTTGTAAGTTTGTCGCGTTAATCTAAAAAAATGTAACATTTTTATTTAAAGCTCTAACAAAAACTACGAATGTATCCTTTGAAATTCGAGCCTATTCTGAAGCAAACGCTTTGGGGAGGCGACAAAATTATTGCTTTTAAGCAATTGAATGAAACGCTGTCCGGAGTAGGCGAAAGCTGGGAAATCTCGGCTGTAGAAAACAACGAGTCTGTTGTTGCCAATGGTCCTGATAAAGGGCTTACGCTCCCGGAAATGGTGGGAAAGTACCGTCAGGAACTGGTCGGTGAAGTGAACTATTCTCGTTTCGGCACCAAATTTCCCTTGTTAATAAAGTTCATTGATGCCAGGTTGGATTTATCTATCCAAGTGCATCCGGGAGACGAACTGGCGAGAAAACGCCACAACTCTTTCGGCAAGAATGAAATGTGGTATGTGGTTTCTGCGGATAAAGGGGCAAAGCTGATTTCCGGCTTTTCCGAGCAAATTACTCCGAAGGAATATAAGGAAAGAGTCTATAACGGGACATTTGCCGAAGTGCTGCAAACGTGTGATGTGAAACCGGGGGATGTATTCTATGTTCCTGCGGGGCGTGTGCATGGTATCGGTGCCGGTGCTTTTGTTGCCGAAATTCAGCAGACTTCGGACATCACTTATCGTATTTTCGACTACAATCGGAAAGACAAGGAGGGAAAGTCCCGTGAGTTGCACACGACTCAGGCTACCGAGGCCATCAACTTTACCGATGTGCAGGACGATTTCCGTACCAATTATGAACATCTGGAGAATGAACCGGTGGAATTGGTTGCTAGCCCTTATTTCACTACTTCCCTTTATGACATGACGGAAGAAATCACATGTGATTATTCGGAACTGGATTCATTTGTGATTTTTATTTGTGTGGAAGGTGCATGCCGCCTTACGGATGACAGCCGGAATGAGATAACGCTCCGTGCCGGAGAGACAGTGTTGTTGCCTGCGTCTACACAGGAAGTTACGATTGTGCCTGAAGAAGGTGGCAGTGTGAAACTACTCGAAACGTACGTGTAAAATGCTACGATTTGATAAAGAAATGGCTGCGTTTCATTGAAGCGCAGCCATTTTTTGATTTTGTTATTTCTTGGAACTGAACATTCTTCTGATCCTTTTCATCATTTTCAATCCCAGCATTGCCCCGTCGAAGACGGCCATACCTGTATTGAAAGCTCGCATGATGGCGTTCCCTTTGTCGGCAGCAGGAGCAAGCGGGGCGAACAGGTCTCTGGCCGTATCCGTCATTATCTGTTTCTGCGAATGCAATTTCTTACGCACTTCTTGTTTTCGCTGCGCAATGCTTTCAAGGGTGATGGAGGTTGTATCGGGCGTATTATTCATGATGAAATCATTTGTTATTATCAAAGAACAGTCCCGCAATGAAGCTTACCATTGGATTAATGATGAGCTGTTTGCGGAAAATAATTATTAATAAAATCAGCAGAATGTGAAAGCAGGCTATGATACTGAAACTTACCATAAGTCCGCCTACAAGCGGGTCTAAGATGTAAGCCAGAGCAAACGACAAATAAAACAATGCCACCATGCCGAGAGTGACTACCACCAAGAGTAGAATCAAGGCGGAAAGCAGGATTGATAATTTTTCCGTAATCTCCAGTTTGGTATATTCCTGTTGTAGTTTCAGATATTTTTTGAACTCGAAGAATAATTGTTGGAGAGTGTCAATGCTTTTATCGTCTGCAAACATCATAGTGGCTTTGTTTTTTTGTAGAATTGATTTATTCGGCTACTTCGCCTTTAATTTCAGCTGCAATTTCGTCTACCAGATTTTCCATTTCGGTACGGTTCAAGCGAATGCCTTTTTTACGGAGGATTTCTGCTATTTTATTACGAGTGTCTTCTCCTTTTTCGGGAGCAAATAAAATACCGAGGGCCGCGCCAACTGCTGCACCGCCCAAGAAAGCTGCAAGTACATTTAATCCTTTCATAATGTTGTCCTTTCTGTTTTTAAGAGGTTAATACTACAAAACTAACATTTTTCTTTGAATAGTTGTTCGCTTAACTTCTTTTTTTTTTGATATATTTCTTTTTTTACTTATATCGGATGTGGAGGATTGATGCTTTCTACGTCACTTTCATTCAATTCTGTTTGCACCATTATGAATTAAACTCAACTATTCTTCTCCTCCCGCTTTTATCATTTTATTCGTTTAATTAAATTTAACTACAAGAGTAGCGTTCAGCTTGATTGTTCCGTGTACATTTGTCCTATTATTCGGAATATAAGCTACATGGGAATACGAAAAAAAGAAATATTTCTGATTATTGCGTTGATAGCACTTGTACTGGTTGCTTGTAGCAATACGGACGGCGATTTGGACAACAAGTGGCAATTGCGGCAATATCAGTATGCAGACGGTTCGGTGGAGCGCCAGGATAGCATTTTCTATAATTTTCAGAAAGGCAGCTTTTCGGCCATCTGTTTGTTGAAAAATGGTAGTTATCAAACGTTTTTTGGGAATTATTCTTTGAAAGGAGATAAAATTTCTATTATTTTGCTGCCCGAAAGCGTAGAAGAAGAAAACTATGCATTATATATGGGGTGGGAGAATGGAGAACGGACGTTTACAATGGAAGAACTGAATTCTTCATCCCTTCGTTTAGAGTATGCGGGAATTCGATATATATTCCGTAAATATTGAGTATACTATAAAGGATAAACATAGAAATTATTAACAAAAACAATATGATTATGAGAAAATTAGCAATTTTAGGAATGGGACTGTGCGTTGTATTGGCATTCTCTTCTTGTAAATCAAGTGAAAGCGCTTATAAAAAAGCATATGAAAAGGCAAAGCAACAAGAACTGGCTGAACCTCAGACTACCGAACCGGTGGAAGTATCTCCGGTAGTGAGTGCTCCGGTTGAAGCAAAGGTAGTGGAAAGTGTGCCTGTTGCAACTGCCGGTGTACGTCAGGAAAAAGTTGAGGTTGTATCAGGAGTTGGTGGTTTGAAAGACTACAGTGTGGTTTGTGGTAGCTTCAGTGTGAAAGCCAATGCCGAAAGTCTGAAGAATTTCCTGGATAAGGAAGGCTATAGCGCAGTTATCGCTTTTAATCCGGATGCAGCTATGTATCGTGTGATTGTAAGCACTTATGCTGACAGAGCTTCTGCTGCCGACGCACGTGACGCTTTCAAGTCCAAGTATTCTAACCGTAAGGATTTCCAAGGTGCTTGGTTGTTGTACCGTCTCAAATAAATAGAATTCTTTTTGGTAATTATAGAAAGAGTTTTCTCTTTCAAAATAAGGCAGTAGCTGGGAAGTTACTGCCTTTTTTCAGTTTATGAGGTAACAACGAAAAAGCCTCAGTCGTTTTTTTTAAGGTCTTGTTACTTTAGTTGAATCTCAAATGCTTGGGTACGTCCGGCATAGACATCGCTATTACTGAAGTCGCAATTTACGGTTCCCGAACGTTTTCCGGTACAAATATTTACGGTTATGTCGGACCGGGACTGTGCAGGGTCGGCAATATGAACTTCTGCTTTATTTTTATCAATGTTCTTGATTATCAAAGCACAGCCTTTGCTTGTTTTTACCGTCATACCTTTGCCGGTGAATTCTCCCGCATTATAAAACACCATCTGCCAAATATCATCCTTTTTATTTCTTACTACTTGTACATCTTCCGTATTGGCTAAAATTTCGAGATCATTTTTTCGCCGGTAACTCTTCATCTCTTCAGGGGATTGAATGCCGGGGACAACAATGTAAGCATAAGTTGCCCGTTCGGGGGTAATACCATGATTCAGACATAGGGTAAATACTTTTTTTTGTGTGATACCTTTGGAAGTGGAATGATTGATATCATACCAACTTCCTGTTTGCAGTTGGTTGGTTGCGACTACTTGTTGCCCGTCCGGCAGTATATATCCTACTTTGTTGTGCAGAATCCACTCAGGAGAACTGTAATCGGAAGTTCCTTCGTTGATTGCAGAGATTTTTCCTTTTTGGCAGACTATGGCATTTTCGGTAGAAGACAAGCATTGATTGATTGTCGTGAATATGGGGTACGAAGATGTGGAGTGTATGCCTGCTCCAAGACATACTACCTCATCGTTGAAAAAGAACCATGCTTTGCGTGCGCTTGTATTGATTCCGGCATATGAGTCTGTGTACGAATAGGCAGATGCTCCGTATAGGCTGTCGGATACGCCTCCGGCGAAGGTTGAAGTTCCGGGAGTCTGCCAATCACTGGCTGCCATAGGAATCTCATCAACTTGCGGAGCGGTTGTTCCGGGAATGCGTGTCCAGTTCCAGACGGGAAAGATTTCATCATATTCGTTTCCATCGACTACGATGTTGGTACATCCGTCGGACATGAAGTAGGTCTTTAGGTTTTCTCCATTTCCATATTCGCAACGGGCTGTACGGGTAGATGCCATGCGTACGTCAAAAGTATAAGTGGGGCGCACGTGCAAGGTATAATCTCCGCGGAAATAGTGAGTATGCTTTGCTTTCAGTGCGTAATCGGCAGGTTGTTTACCATCCAGGCGAGCTATGATTTCTTTAAATTCATCGGCATGGGCCGGGTCCAACTCAACCATACGTTTGGCAAATAACGCTGTATGTGTCTTTTTCGTGACTCCAGGGCGGCTTACGCCTCTTCCCAACACGTCAAACAACATGAATTGACCGCGTATGGTAGGATAATAGGTTTCTCGCATAAATTTGCTTAGCAAGGCTAGTTTGTCTTGCGGAATTGCATATTGAGTACCTTTGGTGTACATGGCTATTTGAGTGATCCCTTTCAGGATTTCATCTCCGTATCCACCGATATAGAGTTGCTGTCCGTGCTGGAAGTAACTGTTGTCATGCTGAAATCCTTCTTTTGTAGTATATACAATCGGATTATAAACATTTTCGAGGGCAAATTTCAAGTCTGCTTCGTTTTCGGAAAGACACGCACGATATATCCAATGCAGGGCAATGTCCGTGCGGTTGGCTCCTGTCCATTTGGCGGGATTTCCTCCGTCTGTTTTAATTCTTTCCAGTATTTTATTTTCCAATTCTTTGTTCAGTTGTTTTTCTCCTGTCCGCATTTGTATCAGTAATATTCCCAGGCGTTGGGGCTCGGCTATTTGATTGTACCACCAGTTATGGCACCAGGGATTGCGCTCGTGCCAGTATTCCAGCCCTTGTTGTATTTTGGTGAAGAGATTTTGGTCCTTATAATGTTTGTTACTCGGATTGGTATATGCGAATACGAAATTGTATAGGCGGTCGATGTGTTCCAGGGGGGGCCAATTGGTTCGTTGTATGCTTCCGTAGTCCACGTCTGTAAATGAGCCGTCAGCCTCATTGTATTTCTTCAAGGCTTCGTCAATAGAAGGGTTTTTGGCAAAGTCAATCCTGATTTTTTGCATCAATACTTCAAAATCGTTGTTGCTGCCCGAAGGATTGGGATTTGTTGATGCATTTACCTTTGTTGATACCATACCGCTCATGATGAACAATATGATAAGGTGAATTGTGATTTTCATATTCTTTTCAATGTTATTATGTTATATATGATAATTATCTGTTCTTTTTTCATGATGTTGTTGGTGATAAATGGTTGAAGTATTAGATAATTGTTTTTATATTTTCCATGTATTAAAATCAAGAGCAAAGATACTCGTTTTTCTCAATAACTCAGAATCATATTATCTATTGTGAATCTGCGTGGACAATAAGTGCCACAAAAATGGACGGATTTGACATGACAGGATGTAAAAAAGGAGTGAAGTGTACATTGTTATTTGAACTCTTTTGGATAATTTTGCAAGCACTATGCGTCATGGATTAATCTTAAGTGCTATATTACTATGAACCGACTTAGATATATATTATTATTTGCGTTGATATTATTGTGTGCGGAATCACATGGGCAGTATTTTAAGAAGTTGACAATGAAAGACGGACTTTCCAGCCCTTCCGTACTTTCTATCTATCAGGATACTTTAGGAAGGATGTGGTTCGGAACGAATGAGGGGGTGAACGTCTACGACGGTAATCAGATTTCCAGATATAAGTCTTATGACGTTATTAATAGTCAACATCGGGAAAGAGAGCTTATTAACGGAGTGGTCAGCGAGATTGTGGGTGATTCGCAGGGGAATGTTCTGATGATAAATAGCGGGGCTCTGATAAAGTATGATATCCGCAAGGAGGCATTTCGCAAAATCATCCCGACGGATGTCGGTGCTTTGGCTACTTTAGGTGAAGAGGTGTGGTGTACTATTCATGACTCTTTGTTCAGATATGACCCGGAAGAGGATTCATTGCATTTTTACCGCAAGTTGGGTACTGCCACTGTCATGTGTATGGAAAAAATGGATGAGGAGATATGGATAGGGACGGCAAGCGGCTTATATGTATTGGCGGGGGATGAATTGAAATGTGTATTGCCTGATATAGAAATATTTAAATTATTTGTGAGTAGCCGTAAAGAGTTGTGGATTGCTTCGCGAATGAAAGGATTGTATAAGGTAGGGCGGGATGGAAAGTTAATGAAGGAGGAGCATTCGCCTACACGTGTCGTAAGTCTGCAAATACGAGGTTTTGTGGAAGACGAACGACAGAATATCTGGTTTGGTACCTTTGAGGGGTTGCAAGTTTATAATCCCTATCTGGATACATACCGCGTTTATCGTCCCGACTATCATCCGGGTTCTTTGGAGCATCAGTCTGTTTTTTCGCTTTATAAAGATAGGCAAGGCACTATTTGGGTGGGTACTTATTATGGGGGCGTCAATTATTTCAATCAGTCGAAAGATGTATTTTTGTATTATCCTAATGATAACGCCAACAATCATTGCCTGAACTTCCCTATTGTAGGGCAGATGGTTGAAGATAAAGATCATAACCTGTGGATTGGTACGGATGGAGGCGGGGTGAACCTGCTGGACAGGACGACCGGGACTTTTACTTATTATACCTCTGCCGGAAAAAATTCCGTCCTGCACAATAATATAAAAACACTGAGTTATGACAAACAGCATGATCGGGTATATATCGGTACATATACCGGTGGAATAAGTTGTTACGACAGAAAACATGCCCGTTTTTATCATTATCTGGACCATTACAGGCAGACAGGAGAGGGGCCGAATCATATCATTTATCATTCTTTATTTAAGAACGGTTGGTTGTATGTGACTGCCCGTAACGGTTTCTGGCGGATTCATCCGGAGCGCAATGAGTTTCAGTTACTTAGTAAAGAACGCCTTTTCCTGACATTTGAGATGGATTCGAGAGGATACGTCTGGTTGGCGGCTGATTTCAAACTTTACAGGATGAAAACAGAGAATTGGGATCAGCTGGAATGCATCAAGTTGGAGGGAGGCACTACTGCCGGCGCCCGGATAACCCGAATTATGGAAGCGGCTGATGGGACGGTTTATATTGCTACTTTGGGGGATGGTGTATATTCCTATAATCATGAAACGGGAAGCTGGAAACATTATACCAAAAAGAACAGTCATCTTTTGAGCGATTTTTGCTATAATCTGGCAGAAACACACATGAATCATATTTTGATAACCTGCGATGAGGGTTTTTCCATTTATTCTCCTTTCAATTATTCGATATATTCTATTGAATTGGGGCTGAAGGGAGGCATTTCGGCAGTGGCCGAGGGCGGTGGTATTCTGATGGCCGATGATGATCGGATTTATATGGGAGGAGTGGACGGAATGATTGCATTCAGAGAGAAGGATTTGTATCAGGAGCATGAAGGCGGTGCGTCCGGATTCTATTTCTCCAATCTTTACATCAATAACGTGAAGGTTTCTCCCGATGATGGTTCGGGTGTGCTGTCACAATCCCTGTCATTTACAAAACATTTGGACCTTTCTGCTGAGCAGAATAATATCATGATTGATTTTTCCAGTTCCAATTATGTGGAACTGGAAGGAAAAGATGAATACCTCTATAAATTGGAAGGCTTTGATAAAGATTGGATATTGACAGACCAGTTGCGCGTGAATTATACAAATTTGGCTCCGGGCAATTATGTGCTGAAAGTGCGTGAATCGGGAACGAAGGTGAAAAATGAAGAAAGGCAGGAAATAATGCTTGATATAACGATACATCGTCCTTGGTTTGCTACATTTTGGGCATTCTTGTTGTACTTTCTTGTGGTTGCGGGCATTGTTTACAGTTTTTGGCGGGTGAAGATGGCACGCAAGGCGTTGGCCTTGTCGTTGGCCGAAGAAAAGAATGAGAAAGAGCGGATAGAAGAGGTAAACAAAGTGAAACTGCGTTTCTTTACAAATATTTCACATGAATTCCGCACTCCGTTGACTTTGATAATTGGACAGGTAGAGATGCTGCTGCAAATGGAGAAACTGGCTCCTGCCGTGAACAGACGCTTGCATGGAATACATAGGAATGCGATTAATCTGCGTCTTCTTATAACGGAACTGCTGGACTTCCGCAAACAAGAGCAGGGATTCATGAGGCTGAAAGTGGAACGTGTGGAAGCAGTCTCCTTTGTGAAAGACATCTATCGGTTGTTTGCCGATTTTGCCCGTAAAAGGAATATGGAGTATATATTCGAAGATACGGGAGAGGAGATTGATTTATGGTTCGACCCGGTACAGATGCAGAAGGTAGTCTTTAATTTGCTGTCGAACGCATTTAAGTATACACCGGAAGGGAAAAGTATAAAGGTGTCCGTCAGGCGGCAGCAGCGGATGGTGGAGATAGCGGTGGAGGATACAGGCTGCGGAATTTCTTCGGACGACAGGCAAAAGATATTCGAACGTTTTTATCAGGCAGGAGATGAATATTCAGGAAAAGGACTTGTGGGCAGCGGCATAGGGCTAGCCCTGCTTAAAGGGATAGTAGATGCGCATAAGGGAGAAATAAAGGTAGACAGCGTGCTGGGCGAGGGAAGTACATTCAGGGTATGCCTGCCTGTTGGAAATGGACACTTCACCCGGGAAGAATTGGAGTATGAAAAGACGGTTAGGGCTTTCTCTGACCGTGAGGATATGCTTATGGACGAAATAGCATTGCTGAACGATACAATGGAAAGAAGCGAGGCGGACCTGGATATGATAGAGGACAAAAATGAAGGAATGCCGCGTGTGCTGCTTGTTGAAGATGATGAAGAGGTGTTGGAAATGCTGGTGAGCATCTTTTCGCCCACATACACAGTGTATAAGGCTACTAACGGGCAAGTGGGTTTTGAGATGGCGCAACAGTGGCATCCGGACATTGTGGTCAGCGATGTGATGATGCCGGTGATGTCCGGCAAGGAGATGTGCTATAAGATAAAGAACTGTCTGGAACTGGCGTATATGCCGGTGGTATTGCTGACGGCACAGACTTCGGAAGATTGCACGATAGAAGGATACGTGTTCGGTGCGGATGATTATATCACAAAACCGTTTAATGTGAAATTGCTATTGACCCGTTGTGGAAATTTGCTGAAGAGTAGAAAAAAGTTGCTCGGCAAAGCGGCACAGGTTGCAGTGACGGCAATTCCGGAAACCGGAATTCTGAATGTGGTGGATCAGGAATTGCTGGATAAAGCAACAAGTATTATAAAACGCAACTTTGATAATCCGGACTTTGACATGAGTGTGTTGGCTTCCGAACTGAATATGGGGCGCAGCAAAATGTTTGCCCGTCTGAAAGAAGTGGTGGGGCTTACTCCCAATGAGTTTACTTTAAAACTGAAATTGGAAGAAGCGTTGCGGATGTTACAGGAAGCTCCTCAATATAATATATCGGAGATATCTTATCAACTGGGATTTGCTTCTCCCCGTTACTTCAGCCGATGCTTCAAGGACTTTTACGGAGTGTCTCCATTGGCTTATCGAAAGGAACCTTCGAATGGAAAGGAAGCGGAGCGGAATTAGTAAAGTTGGTAATAATCAGTATCTTGCATTTACATTGTTTTTCTTTTGAGATGTAAAAGCATTTATCTCAGGATGTAACGGACGTTTCCCCTTATTGTAACGGTCTTTACCTCGGTATGTAACGGTTTTTACCTCGGTATGTAACGGACGTTTCCCTGTGGGGTGACGGAGGTTACGCTGTGGGGTAACGGAAGTAACGTCATAAGATAACGGATCATACGACTTAGGGTGGGAGAGGCTATCATGTTTGTTTTGTAGAGGCATAGGGGCAAAAAACGTCCGAAGTGTGGCACAGATTGTCCGGAATACGATTAGTGCACATGTATCATATATGCAGGGAAAGTATAAGTCTGAGAATTAGGCTTAGTTTGCGCTGTGCTTATTGAGGTCTTTTCATCGTAAGCGTAGAGTTTATAAATATCAATCAAAATCTATTTTATGAGAAACAAAGTATGGTTACTCGCGTTGGCTTTATTGGTCGTGCACTCAGGCAGGGCTTTGGGGGATGAAAGTCATTCCCGGTCAACAGCTATTACACAGCAAGCTAAGACAAAAGTAGTGAAGGGTGTTGTACTGGACGATATGGGTCCGGTTATCGGTGCCACTGTATTTGTGAAAGGAACCCAGAACGGTATGGCAACCAATCTGGATGGAGAATTTACGTTGACAGTTCCGGTTGGGGCTACCATTGTGGTTTCATTTATAGGCTACGAGGATAGAGAGATTGTCTATAAAGGTGAGCCGGAATTGAAGATAACGCTGACCGAAAATGTTACTACTTTAGAAGAAGTGCAGGTGATAGCTTATGGTACTACTAAGAAAGTAACAGTCACAGGAGCACTCTCTTCGGTGAAATCAGATGAAATCATGAAATCTCCTGTGGGAAGTATTGCTAACGCATTGAGCGGAAAGGTTCCCGGATTGTCCAGTGTGCAGTCCAGTGGACAGCCCGGTGCCGACGATGCTACGATTTATGTGCGCGGTGTGGGTTCGTTGACTGAAGGCTTGTCTGCTCCTCTGATGCTTGTAGACGGAGTGGAACGTTCGTTCTATCAGTTGGACCCGAACGAAATTGAAGACATTACGGTCTTGAAAGACGCATCGGCAACTGCCGTGTTTGGTGTGCGCGGTGCGAATGGCGTTGTTTTGGTCACTACCAAACGCGGACAGGAAGGTAAAGCTAAAATCAGTTTTTCTACCAATATGGCACTTCAGATGCCTACCCGTATACCGGAGTTTGCTAATAGTTATGATTATGCAACCACTTACAATAATGCTCAGCTACGTGATGGAGTGTCAGAAAAAAATCTGGCATTTTCGCCGGAAATGCTGGAGGCATTCCGCACGCATAGTAACCCGATGATTTATTCAGATACTGATTGGACTGATATGCTGATAAGGAAAACAGCGGTACAGACCCAGCATAATTTTAATATTTCAGGTGGTTCAAAGCGTGTCCGCTATTTTGCGTCGCTGGGTGTATTCACTCAGGACGGACTTTTCAAAACATTTGATACGCACGGACACAAGACCGGTTTTAAATACAACCGTTACAACTACCGTGTGAACATGGATGTGGATGTGACTAAAACCACTTCCATGAAAATCAATCTGGGAGGTCGTCTGACTGACAAGCGTGAACCAAACTACAATAACGGTACGGCCACAAATGTCAAGAGCCTGTTCAGGGACATATATTGGACTCCTCCTTTTGCAGGACCGGGTATTGTAGATGGAAAGTGGGTTACCGTTAATGCGCAGACATTCGGAAAATTCGGTACGGTGTATGATGCATTGAATTCTTACTACGGAAAAGGTTTCAATACGTATGACAATAATGTGGTGAACTTTGACTTTGTGCTTGATCAGAAACTTGACTTCCTCACAAAGGGGTTGAAAGCTCATGTGAAAGGCGCCTATAATAGTGGTGTGAGCATAACTAAACGTCGTGAAGGCCGTGCTGACCGTTATGAGGCTTTTCTTGGAGAAGGAAATGAAGTCCTGCTGAAGAAAAACCAGGAGATGCAAACGCTGGGGTATAGTGATGAGAAATACGGCCAGTCCCGTGACTGGTATTTAGAGGCGGCCGTGAATTATCAGAGAAAGTTCGGACCTCATAATGTGTCTGCTTTGTTTATGTATAATCAAAACATGAAATACTACTATTCGACCAAATTTCCGGGTATTCCACGTAGCTATGTCGGCTTAGTAGGGCGTGCCACCTATGACTATAAAACTCGCTATCTGGCAGATTTCAGCATTGGATATAATGGTTCCGAGAATTTTGCGGAAGGCAGTCGCTTCGGTCTCTTTCCCGCAGGTTCTGTCGGATGGATAATTTCGGAAGAGCCGTTCATGAAATCTTTAAAACCATATATCAGTTATCTGAAACTACGTGGCTCGTATGGTATTGTCGGTAATGATATTGTTTCTGAC
Organism: uncultured bacterium; assembly: GCA_905215555.1. Classification (GTDB taxonomy): domain Bacteria; phylum Bacteroidota; class Bacteroidia; order Bacteroidales; family Bacteroidaceae; genus Bacteroides. The sequence continues at coordinate 22,344 of CAJMQU010000019.1, read as the reverse complement.
GGTTCCAGGTTCCTGTATCTTCCCGATGCTTATACAATCAGCACCGAAAAATACGGTTTCGGCTCAATTGTTAACAATGTATTGGTCGGAGCTAAAGAGTCGAGGATTGGTAATCCGAACGTAACTTGGGAAACGGCTGCCAAACAGAATTATGGTATTGATCTGCACTTTTTTGACAGTCGCCTGAAAACGTCTTTCGATTACTTTATTGAACACCGCAAAGACATTTTGATATCCCGTAATATCAATCCCGGTTATCTGGCCGTAAGTTTGCCTATCGTAAATATGGGTAAAGTTGATAATAAAGGTTTCGAGGTGACGGCTCGTTGGGAAGATCAGATACGGAATGTCCGGTATCATATCGGAACCAATTGGGGATATGCCAAGAACAAGATTGTGTTCAATGATGAAATTCCCCAGCCTTATGAATGGATGCGCAAGACAGGGCGTCCTGTCGGACAACAGTTCGGATATATATATGACGGTTTCTTTACGGAAGAGGAAGCGGCAAACTATGCTTCGCTGAAAGGACAAGAAGGGGGCATACCGGACCATGGCGAAGGATTTACCCCTTTGGCCGGTGATGTGAAGTATAAGGATTTGAACGGAGACCATAAAATCGATAATAATGATGTTTCGGCCATTGGTAATCCTATTTATCCATTGCTTACGGGTAATCTGTCAATGGGTTTCTCCTGGAAAGGTTTGGATTTCAGTATGACGTGGGCGGGTGCGTTCAAGACTTCCCGTTTGGTTGCAGACTTTTACCGGTATCCGTTTGGAAGTACTAACAGTCGCTCTCTGCTGAAGTACATGATAGATGATGCTTGGACGCCGGAGAAGGGAAATTCTGCAAAGGCACCGGCTATTTCGTTGACAAACAGTAAACCGAACAATTATAAAGATTCTGATTTATGGCTGCGTGACGCTTCTTATGTTCGTCTGAAAAACTTGGAAGTAGGTTATTCTTTTCCTCAAAGCCTTTTGAGTAAGATTCATCTGAGTTCTTTGCGCATCTCTCTTTCCGGTTATAACCTGTTGACGTTTGATGCATTAGGTTTCAGTGACCCCGAAAGTAATCCTAGCGGAGACACCTATCCGTTGGTGAAAGTTATAAACTTTGGATTAAAGGTTGGATTTTAACGCTTAAATAAAAGAAATGATATGAAAAATATAAAGAAACATTTTCATGCTATTGTGTTGCTGCTGGGATTGCTGATTTCCACCAACGCGTGCGAGGACTTGGCTTTCGGAGATAAGTTCCTGCAAAAGCCCCCCAGTACGGACGTTACGATCGATACGGTCTTTTCTACGGCTGAGTATGCCCGCAGGGTTTTGTGGTACAGTTATCGGTATCTGCCGATGGGACTCGAAACGTCGAGTAATTATTGGAATACGATGTGGTTGGGAAATATTGAAGGACTGACGGATTTGAATCAGGATTATCTGGGATATTCCGGGGTGAATAAAGTCTATTATGCCGGTAACTATAATGCCGGTACGGAAAATTCACCGAGAGCGACATTTATGGCTACAAAAGTTCGCTTTAATGAGAATGAAACTCATATGTGGTCGGCTATCCGTAATGCCTGGTTGATTGTAGCCAACATAGACAGAGTGCCTGATATGGATCAGGCAGAGAAAGAACGCCTGAAAGCGGAAGCCAAGATGATGGTGGCTGTATATTATGCGCACATGTTGCGTCACTATGGTGGTTTGCCCATCGTGGATAAAGTTATTTCACCGGATGAGGCTGAGATGCCTGCCCGGGCAACTTTACAGCAAACTGTCGATTTTATCGTGAGACTGCTGAACGAAGCTATCGATTGTCCGGAGTTCCCTTGGCATATATCAGAGGCAGAGATGTCTAATTGGGACGGCCGTCTGACCAAAGCCGGTGCGATGGGGCTGAAGGCAAGAGTACTGCTCTTTGTTGCCAGTCCGTTGTTTAATAACGATCAGCCTTACTTCCAGGGAGCTGCCTCCGATGCGCTGATGACTTGGTTCGGAAACTATGACCGTGAACGTTGGAAACATGCGATGGATGCTTGCGAAGCCTTCTTTAAAGCTGTTGGCAGTAATGGTTTCTATAAGCTGGTCGAAAAAGGAGATGTGAATCCCAGTGACTATCGTTATGCTTTCCGTGCCGCTTATTTTGACCGTGGCACTACCGAAACTTTAATATCTGTTCGTAGAGAAAATTACTATAAGGCCAACCAACAACCCTATACTAACCAGGCTATCCGTTGGGGAGCAATCTGTCCCACAAAGGAATATTTTGATATGTTCCCGACTGCTGACGGAGAGAATTTTGATTGGAATAATCCGGAACATGCGAAGAATCCTTTTGTCAATAGAGATCCCCGTTTATCTGAAACATTCATACTGGACGGAGATGTCTTCCAGAACAGACAGGCAGGCGTTACAAAGGAAAAACCGGATGATAAGGAAAATTATCCGGCAGGAAGAGACTGGAATGTAGGGCAGGTGACAGCCAAGTCGTTGCTGACAGGATTATCTTGCAGGAAATGGGGGCTGGACCGTGCAGGCGAGTATAACGGTCATGTCATCCAGTGGCCTCATCTGCGTATTGCGGAAATCTACTTGAGTTATGCGGAAGCCTTGAATGAGTATAATAACGGTCCGAATGACCTGGCTTACCATTATGTCGATAAAGTACGTGCACGTGTCGGCATGAAGGGACTGAAGAGAGGGCTGAGCCAGGAAGAATTCAGAAAAGAGCTGCTTCGTGAGCGTGCTTGTGAATTTGGCTATGAGGAAGTACGCTTCTTCGACTTGATCCGCTGGAAGATGAAGGATCATTTCTCTTCTCCTCTGCATGGATTGAATATCTATAAGAATAAGAATGACGGCAGCTATATTTGTGAAGAGTTCCCGCTTCTGGGAGGAGAGCAAAGCCGTGCCTGGTGGAATCCCGGTGGATTCTCGGAGAAGTGGTATCTGAGTGCTTTCCCGCAGAATGAAATTAATAAAGGATATGGATTGGTACAAAATCCCGGTTGGGAATAATACATCTGAAAAACATAGATAAACAAAAGTATGAATAAAAAGATAAATATCATATTGGCAAGTGTACTGTGCTCATTCAACCTGATGGCACAAGTAGACACATTGACGATTCATAAGGATAAAGTGGTTATAGATTATGGCCGCAATATTACTCATGATGCAAGAGAGGTTACCGGTGCCGTTTCTACGGTTGCCAGCGATAAACTTTCGCATAAGAATAGCATTAATGCCACGAATCAGTTGTTCGGTATGCTGCCGGGGTTACAGGTGTTGCAGAATGCCGGTGCGGTTTGGGAAGACGGAGCCACCATGTATGTGCGTGGCATAGGGACTTTAAATTCTAAGAGTCCGCTGGTGCTGGTCGATGGTTTCGAACGCTCTCTCAAGGAACTGAGTTCGGAAGAAATAGAGTCGGTCAGCGTATTGAAGGATGCCGTAGCTACCAGCTTGTACGGAATCCGTGGTGCCAACGGTGTAATCCTGGTTAAAACGAAGCGGGGTACTCTGACCTCACCTCAGATCAATTTCTCTTATGAGTTTAATATGGCTACTCCGAAGCGTTTACCCGATTTTGTGGATGGATATACTTATGCGTCAGCGTTGAATGAGGCAATGAAGAACGACGGTTCAATGCCGCGCTATTCGGCGGCAGAGCTGGATGCTTTTAAAAATCAGACCAATCCCTTGTTTTATCCTAATGTGGATTGGGTGGACGAGACACTGCGGGGAGCCAGCTACGGGGACAATATAACCTTTTCGGCACGTGGTGGCGGTAAGTTTGTAACCTACTATACAATGTTGAACTTCTTGGATAACCGTGGCATTTTGCAGCCCACCGGAGATAATGATGGCTATTCCACGCAACTTAAGTATTCTAAGCTGAATGTTCGTACCAATTTAGATATTACAGCCTCACCTACTACGACTGTGCAATTGAATTTGTTGGGTAACTTCTCTGAACATAATCGTCCGGGAACAGGGGTTGGAGATATCTTTACGGCCATATATCAGGTTCCTGCCGGGGCATTTCCCATTAAGACGGAAAGAGGAATCTGGGGAGGTACTACGACTTATGGAAATAATCCGGTCGCTAATATTTCGGGTAAGGGATATGCGCGCTCTCAGACTCGTGCCTTGTTTGCCGATATACATTTGAAACAGGACTTGGCGGCTCTGCTGCCGGGGCTGACAGGTGGCATTAAAGTCGCATTGGATAACACTGCTTCCTATTGGGACAGCAATACGAAGAATTTCGGTTATGAATCGGCTGTTTTGGATTTGGAGACGGGGGAGAAAGAGTTTAAAACTCATGCCAATGAAGGTACACTCTCCTATTCAAAAAGTGTAGGTTCCGTTACCACTCACTTCAACTTTGAGGCTTATGCCAACCTTGCCAGACGCTGGGGTAAGCATGGTCTGAACGCCACTTTCATGTACTCTATGGATAAGATAAAATCAAAAGGACGTAATACGGGACGTGCCTTTATGGATGTAATAGGTCAGGCACATTACGCATATAATAATCGCTATTTGGTGGATGTGTCATTGTCCGGTTCTGCATCCAGCATACTCGATCCCGATGATCGTTGGGGAATATTCCCGGCTATTGGTGCCGGCTGGATTCTGTCGGAAGAAAGTTTTCTGAAGAACGACTGGCTGAACTTCCTGAAATTAAGAGCTTCGTATGGTATTTCCGGACGTGCTGATTACGACGTAAACCTGTTTCAGGATATTTACGGTGGCGGAGGCTCATACTTTTTTAAGAATACTCCTACTTCTATGGGCGGTATGAAACTGACTCAATTGGGAGTTGAGGGACTGACATACGAAAAATCTCATAAACTGAATGTCGGAGTTGATTTCAAAGCATGGAATAAATTATCATTGGCTGTTGATGCCTTTTATGATCATCGCACAGACATTCTTGTCAGTGGCAATAATGCTATTTCCGGTATATTGGGTTTGTCTGTACCGAAAATCAATGATGGTGTCGTTGATAATAAAGGTGTTGAGGTTGCTTTGAACTGGGATGATAAGATCTCGAATTTCACTTACCACGTAGGCGGGCAGTTCTCATTTGTACGCAACAAGATTATACAACAAAATGAAGAATATCGTCCTTATGATTATCAGAAGCGTACAGGAGGTTCTCTCAACCAACTTTTTGGCTATGAGGTAGTGGGTATCTATCAATCGCAGGAAGAAATCGATAGTCGTGAGGTCAAACAATATCTGGGTGATGTACGTCCCGGAGACCTGATGTTTAAAGATCAGAATGGCGATAACCGGATAGATGATTATGACCAAGTAGCGTTAGGATACAATTCTACATGCCCCGAAATCTATTATTCGTTTGATTTGGGAGCGGAATATAAAGGCTTGGGTGTGTATGCTCTGTTTCAAGGTACAGGCAACTACAGCAAATTGCTGGATACAAGAAGTATCTACCGTCCTATTGTAGGCAACAACACGATTTCTACTTATTATTATGAGAACCGCTGGAGTGAGACGAATCCGACCGGTATCCTTCCGCGCCTTACTTATTCAGGATCGGATAATAACTACAACAATAATTCATTGTGGGTATCTGATGCGTCTTTCTTGAAATTGAGAACATTGGAAATGTACTACAAACTTCCGGAAAAGTTGTTGAAAAGAACCGGTTTTCTGGGTGGAGCGAAAATCTTTGCCCGCGCGCATGATTTGTTCTGCATTGATGGGATTGATATCCGTGATCCGGAGGCTATCGGTGCATCGCATCCTACTATGACTCAATATGCATTTGGATTTAATTTATCTTTCTAAAAAAGTAGAACAATATGAAATCTATAAATAAATATATAATAATATTTCTGTCACTGTTTTTATTTGCTGCCTGTGATTTCATGGACTGCAATGAGTCGGATTATTATTCAAAAGAGCAGATCCAGGGAAGTTATGCACGTGTTAAGCAGTTTGTAACGAATGTCTATAGCTATTTACCTCAGGATTTCTGTAGTATTGACGGGGCGATGCAGGATGCAGCTACAGATGATGCCGTACATGTTTACAGAACTTCAAAGATACAGAGGTTTGTAAATGGAACCTGGTCTGCCAATACTACGGTTGACGACAAGTTTTCCAACTATTATTCAGGAATTCACGATGCTAATTTCTATTTGGAAAATATGGTAGGACTGACTTTCGAAGACTGGAAGTATGGAGACGAATATGAAGACTGGATGAAGGAATATCCGAATTACGAATATGAGGTTCGCTTTTTGCGTGCATTCTTCTATTTTGAGTTGGTAAAGCGCTATCGGAATATCCCGTTAGTAACAAAAGTTGTGACTAAAGAAGAGGCGAATAATGCTGAACCTGTGTCAGCCGATGTGATTTTGGATTTTATCATTTCCGAATGTACGGAAATGGCCAAACTGCTTCCGGTGAGTTATGCAAACTTCGGAAAAGAACAAGAAACAGGACGTGTGACGAAGGGAGTTGCCCTGGCGTTGAAAGCTCGTGCCGCATTATACGCTGCAAGTCCTTTGTTCAATCCGAATAATGATAAAAGTAAATGGATTGCCGCTGCAGAAGCCGCTTATGAGATTATAGGCAACCAGTCTGCTTTGGGATATACTTTGGATAAGAATTTTGCTAATCTGTTCAGTGCGCAGAATAATAGAAGCCAAGAGGTCATTTGGGCTCGTCCTAACGGAGAAAATAACAGTTTCGAGGCCTCTAATTTTCCTATGGGAGTGACAGGAGGGAAGACGTCTACTTGTCCGACGGAAAATCTGGCAAGTGCCTTTGAAATGAGCAACGGTGAGCCTTTTGACTGGAATAATGAAGCTATGCGTGAGAATCCTTACGCCCAGAGAGATCCGCGTTTTTATCTGACTATTGTTCACAACAGCATGAAGTGGCCGGCAGATCAGGAAGTGGAAATATGGGAAGGAGGAAGCAATGGGTTGCCATTGACTAATGCTACGACGACAGGATACTACTTGCGTAAGTATGTCAACAGCAGTGTAAGTTTTGAGGCGGGTGCACCAACCACAAAGGCCCATCACAACTGGATATTGTTCAGATATGCGGAAGTTTTGCTAAACTATGCCGAGGCTATGGTCAATGCTTATGATGACATTACATTTACGAATGAAAAATGTGGTATGTCTGCATTGCAGGCTGTAAATCAGGTGCGTGGCAGAGACGGAGTAAAAATGCCCGCATTGTCTGAAACTTTATCACCGGCAGATTTTCTGAAACGTCTGAAGAATGAACGTCGAGTTGAACTTGCTTTTGAAGGGCATCGTTTCTGGGATCTCCGTCGATGGAAAGAACTGGATGCTTCGAAGGAGATTTATGGAGTGAAGATAACGAAGGGAGAAGCAGACGTAAAATATGCAAGGCAATTATTGGATACACGTTCTGTTGATGATAAGTTATACTTCTATCCGATTGCTAACACGGAACTTTTCAAGAATGATAAATTGAAGCAGAATCCGGGCTGGAAGTAACCAGTTTAGTAAATATAGACAGAGGAAGGCCGCTGCAACATTGAAAGGTCAGAGCGGCCTTCCTGCTAATTATCCGGTATGGATTATATACATTAAATAATTAATTAATCAGGTAAAAGAGATTAAGGATGAAAATGAATAAACTTTGGATATTGTGTTTACTTGTTCTTTGTTCGTGTGGCACAAGGAATGAGGAAAATATTGTGTCTCGTGGTTTTGAACGAGCGGAACAGCAACTTTCTGCTCAGTTGAAAGCGATACCGGAACCTACTGAGTATCCGCGTACCACTAAAGACGGAAAATTGAAAACTACGAAAAAGAATGATTGGACCGAAGGATTCTATCCGGGATGCTTGTGGTATGTATATGAATATAATCGTAATGAAAACTGGAAAGAGGCTGCAATAAAATGGACCGAGGCTCTTGAACCGTTGAAGAAGCTGACCAATCACCACGATATCGGTTTTCTGATGTACTGTAGTTTTGGCAATGCATATCGTTTGACCGGTAATGAAGCCTATAAAGACATTTTGGTAGAGTCTGCCCGTTCACTGTGCACTCGTTTTAATGAGAAAACGGGGTGTATCGAGTCATGGAATTATCGAAAAGCATGGAACGGAATAGATGAGTGGTTCTATCCTGTGATCATTGATAATATGATGAATCTGGAACTTTTGTATTTTGCAACGAAAGTAACAGGAGATTCTGTCTATGCAAATATTGCTAATAAGCATGCTGAAACCACTGCGAAGAATCAGTTCCGTGCAGATTATAGTAATTATCACGTAGTGAATTATGACGAGGAGACCGGAAAAGTGCTTCATAAAGCTACTTGTCAGGGCTTTTCGGACAATTCTGCTTGGGCGCGTGGACAGGCATGGGCTATTTACGGCTATACGATGGCCTATCGTGAGACAAAAAGAAAAGATTTCCTGGACATGGCCATACATACGGCCGACTTTTGGCTGAATCATCCGAATTTGCCGGAAGACGGGGTACCATATTGGGATTTCAATGCCGGTCAGGAAGGATATGTTCCTGATTGGAACTATGATCCTCAGATGTTTAAGGAAGTACCGCGTGATGCTTCGGCAGCAGCCATTGTTGCTTCAGCTTTTTTGGAGTTGGCAGATTATGTGGCTGATGGGGAAAGGTATGAACAGGCGGCTGAACATATATTGAAGAATCTCTCCTCGCCGGCTTATTTGGCGGAAGCGGGGACGAACTGTAATTTTATTCTGATGCATAGCGTAGGAAGTATTCCCCATGAAAGTGAGATAGATGTTCCTTTGGTGTATGCAGATTATTATTATCTGGAAGCATTGCTGAGATATAAAAATAGAATGGCGTGCAAAAAAAGTGCCGGTAAGAGTCCTTTGTATTAAATAAATAGTTTATTTTGTGAATTGTTTGTCTAACATAATCTAATGGTATGAATAGAAGTCTGACAATCTTAATGGGCGCTTGCATGATGAGTGCTTCTGTTGTGGCAAATACAAGTGATAGGAACACACATATTCTTCCTTATTGGCAGGATATTCAGACCGTCTCCGTGAATAGGGAAGCCCCTCGTACGGCTTTCATGACGTATGATACCCGTCAGGCGGCATTGAGTGGGAAGTATGAAAACAGCAAATATTATAAGTTGCTCAATGGAACCTGGAAATTCTATTATTCTGATTCACATCGCAATTTACCTGCAGATGCTGTTCAGCCGGTTGCTGAGATGAAGGGATGGAATGATATTCAGGTTCCTGGAAACTGGGAAACGCAAGGATATGGTATACCTATTTATACCAATCACGGATATGAATTTAAGGCACTTAATCCACAACCCCCGCAGTTGCCCGATGATATACCGGTAGGCATTTACCGACGGGAAATAACGGTCCCGGAAGATTGGATGTCACGTGATATTTACCTGCATATAGCAGGTGCGAAATCCGGAGTCTATGTATATCTGAACGGGCAGGAAGTAGGTTATAATGAGGATTCTAAAAATCCGGCAGAATACTTGATAAACAAATATATCCGGGACGGTAAGAATACACTGGTTCTGAAAATATTTCGCTGGAGTACCGGCTCGTATCTGGAATGCCAGGATTTTTGGCGTCTGAGCGGTATTGAACGTGACGTCTTTCTTTATTCTCAGCCCAAAACGGCTGTGAAAGATTTTCGTGTGGTTTCTACCTTGGACGATAGTTATGCAAATGGCATTTTTAAATTGGCTGTTGATATCCGTAATAATGTTCCGTCGGGTAAAAAACTGCAGGTGCTTTATGAGTTGATAGATAAATCTTCCGGAAAGACAGTCGTTACGTCTACAGAGAACTGCGATGTAGAAGGTGCAGGTGTCCGGACAGTCACATTTGATGCAAACCTACCGGAAGTAAAAACCTGGACTTCTGAATCTCCTGATCTATATAAACTATTGGTTACACTGAAAGAAGGAAATAAGGTGACTGAGGTTATTCCTTTCAATGTCGGTTTCCGGCGGATTGAAATCAAGGAAATAGATCAGAAAGCTAAGAATGGAAAACCGTATGTAGTACTTATGATTAACGGACAACCTTTAAAATTAAAGGGAGTCAATATCCATGAACATGATGAACGGACAGGGCATTATGTGACAGAAGAACTTATGCGTAAGGATTTTGAACTGATGAAGCGTAATAATATAAATACGGTTCGTCTCTGTCATTATCCGCAAGATCGCCGTTTTTATGAATTGTGTGATGAATTCGGACTATATGTATACGATGAGGCCAATATCGAATCACATGGAATGTATTACGATTTGCGCAGAGGAGGGACATTAGGTAATAACCCGGAATGGCTGAAGCCGCACATGTATCGTACGATGAACATGTACGAACGTAATAAAAACCATCCTTCCGTAACGTTCTGGTCTTTGGGAAATGAAGGTGGTAATGGTTACAATTTCTATCAGACATACTTATGGGTGAAAAATCAGGATAAAAACTTGATGGATAGACCTGTGAATTATGAGCGTGCGCAGTGGGAGTGGAATACGGATATGTATGTGCCGCAATACCCCAGTGCAGAATGGCTGAGATATATTGGAGAAACAGGATCTGATCGTCCGGTAGTTCCTTCGGAATACTCTCATGCCATGGGAAATTCGAATGGTAATCTGTGGGACCAGTGGAAAGAAATTTATAAGTATCCTAATCTTCAGGGCGGATATATCTGGGACTGGGTGGATCAGGGACTGTTGAGAACGGATGAAAATGGACGTCGGTACTGGGCATACGGAGGTGATTACGGTGTAAACATGCCGAGCGACGGTAATTTCTGTTGCAATGGTTTGGTTGGTCCTGACCGTAAACCGCATCCCGCCATGACAGAAGTGAAATATGCACACCAGAATGTAGCTTTCAGGGCTGTTGATGCAGCTGCCGGGAAATATCAGGTCGTTAACCGTTTTTATTTCACCAATCTGGAAAAATATGCCATTCAGTATGAATTGCGTGCTAACGGTATTATCGTGAAAAAGGGAAAACTGACTTTAGATGTAGCTCCACAGGCGGAAAAAGAATTTTCTATCCCTGTGAAAAATGTGAAGGGAAAAGCCGGAGTGGAATACTTTGTACATTTTAGCGTACTTACCACTCAAGCTGAACCGCTGATACCGGCGGGATATGAAATTGCTTATGAACAGTTCAGGCTATCGGCAGATGCTGCCAAAACAGCGTATAAGACATCTGGTCCGGCTTTGAATTCAAAAGAGGAGGAAAATAACCTGATTGTTTCTTCCCCTAAAGTGTATTTTGAGTTTAATCGTGCTTCAGGAATGGTTACTTCCTATCAGGTGAATGGTATTGAATATTTTGATAAAGGCTTTGGCGTGCAACCTAATTTTTGGCGTGCGCCTAATGATAATGACTATGGTAACACTAACCCGAAACGTTTGCAGATATGGAAGGTGTCGAGCCGTAACTTTAAGGTAAGTGATGCATCTGTAAGAATGGATGGAAAAAATGCAGTAGTGAGTGCAATATATACTTTGCCGGCCGGTAATCAATATTTGGTGGATTATAAAATATATCCGGATGGAGTGGTCAATGTGGCAGTGAAGTTTACCTCGACCGATCAGAATGCGGTAGAAACTGATATTCCGGAAGATACTCATCTTGCTACTTATACTCCCGGTAAAAAGCAGGAAAAGAAAAATCTGCTTGAAGTGCCTCGTATCGGTGTACGTTTTCGCATGCCTCAGGAAATGAATATGGTGGAATATTTTGGGCGCGGACCGGAGGAAAATTACGTGGATCGTAATGCGGGTTCCATGGTAGGACGTTATAAGACAACTGCTGATGATATGTATGTAGACTATGTGCGTCCACAGGAAAATGGACATCGTACCGATACCCGTTGGGTGGCTTTGACGGATAAGGAGGGGCGTGGACTACTGATACAGGCAGATCAGACCATAGGCTTCAATGCATTGAGGAATACGGTGGAAGATTTTGATTCGGAAGAATCGTCACATCCATATCAATGGCGCAACCGTTCTCCGGAGGAAATAAAAGATCATAATGTGGATGAAGCCGGAAATGTCATGCGAAAAATGACCCATGTCAATGACATTGTTTTCCGGGATTTTGTAGAAGTATGCGTTGATATGAAACAACAGGGAGTAGCCGGTTATGATAGTTGGGGAGCAAAAGTACAACCCGGTTACACGATACCCGCTAATCAGGATTATGAGTGGGGATTTACATTGGTGCCGGTGAAAACGGGGAATGAGCTTGACCGGTCACTCCGCTATGAGTATTGAAACTTATATACTATTGAGAAAACACATCCCTTTAGAAGAGGGAATTAATAATTATATATTATGAAGAATTTTAAATTTTTATTGTTGAGTGCATGTATTGCACTGGCTGCATGTACGATCCAAAAGCAGCCGGAACAACAGATTTCAGACAAGGGGACGAAGTGGAACTGGGACAAGGGTACTATTGTAGTGGAAACTCCTGAGCGCCCTGCCGGACAAACAAGTGTTATCGAACTGGCTCTGCCTAAAATGGAAACGGTTCGCGTGGGGTTTGTAGGTTTAGGAATGCGTGGTCCGGGGGCTGTGGAACGTTTCACGTATATCCCGGGTGTAGAGATTGTAGCATTGTGCGATTATGAGAAGGAACGGGCGGATAGATGCCAGAAGTATCTGCAAAAAGCTTCCATGCCTAAAGCTGCCGTATACTCAGGGGAAAAGGGATATGAAGAGTTGTGCAAGCGTGATGACATAGATTTGGTTTATATAGCTACCGATTGGCTTCACCATTTCCCCGTGGCAATGTGTGCGATGGAGAATAATAAGAATGTAGCCATTGAAGTGCCTTCGGCTATGGATCTGAAAGAATGCTGGGCGTTGATAGATATGAGCGAGAAAACTCGTAAGCACTGCATGATCCTTGAAAACTGCTGCTATGATTGGTTTGAGATGAATACTCTCAACATGGCGCAACAAGGTGTATTTGGCGAAGTCGTTCGTGCACAGGGTGCTTACATCCACAATCTGGAACCTTTCTGGGATTATTACTGGAAGAATGGCGAGAATGATAAACTGGGCTGGCGTCTGGAATATAACATGAAACACCGTGGAGACGTGTATGCTACTCATGGCCTTGGTCCTGTGGCACAAGCGCTGGACATACACCGTGGTGACCGCATGAAAACATTGGTTGCCATGGATACTAAATCGGTAGTGGGCAAGTCATTGGTGGAAGAAAGAACAGGGCAACCTTGCGAGAATTTCCGTAACGGTGACCATACGACTACGCTGATTCGTACGGAGAACGGAAAGGTTATTGAGATACAGCATGATGTGATGACTCCGCAACCTTATAATCGTTTATATCAACTGACCGGTTCCAAAGGCTTTGCGAATAAATACCCGATTGAAGGTTATGCACTGGATGCAAAGCAGATGAATGCATCGGGAGTTGCACCGAAAGTGGACAATCTGAATTCTCATAGTTTCATGTCTGAAAAAGATATGGAAGCTTTGGTGGCTAAATATCAGCATCCTATTCTGAAGAAATATGGCGAAATGGCAAAGGAAGTTGGCGGACATGGTGGTATGGACTTCATCATGGATAGTCGTCTGGTATATTGTCTGCAAAACGGCCTTCCGTTGGATATGGATGTGTACGATTTGGCTGAATGGTGCTGTTTGGCTGAGTTGGGAGAGTTGTCGATGGATAACAATTGTGCTTCTGTTGCTTTCCCGGACTTTACTCGCGGTGAATGGAATAAGGTGAAAGGGTATAAGCATGCCTATGCTTCTCCGGAAGAAGAAAGCGCTGCTATGGAGAAAGCTAAGGCTTTCACGGCAAAACTAAAAGAAAAAGGAGCTGCAGAATGGGCGGCGGTAACAAAAGAAGAGAAAAAGTAAATAGTAATCAGATAAAAATGCCTGAAATCCGAGATAGGAATTAGACGGAAAAAAGGTATTGTTTTTAGGATAAGGTACTTCAATATTATGTTGAAGTACCTTTTTCGTTTCACTGATTGTGAAAAGTACTTATAAATGTATTAGGTAGTTTAAAAGAAGTTATAAAATAAAGGGTGGAAACTTTTGAGGATGAAAAAGTTTTTAATTTTGCATACTATATATAAGTATAGATACCATTATATGGAACAACGATATATTTTAAACGCGATAGATGCAGCTCTGCAAGCCGGTGCGGACATACTTTCCATCTATAACGATCCGGCATCTGACTTTGAAATTGAGAGAAAAGCGGATAATTCCCCCTTGACAATCGCTGACCGTAAGGCGCATGAAACTATTACAGGGTTTCTATGCAATACTCCTTTCCCTATTTTAAGTGAAGAAGGCAAACATTTGCCCTATGCGGAACGTTCCGGCTGGGAGGCCTTGTGGATTGTGGACCCACTGGACGGCACTAAAGAGTTTATCAAGCGGAATGGAGAGTTTACGGTGAATATTGCATGGGTTCAAAATTCCGTGCCGGTAATGGGAATCATTTATTTGCCTGTGAAACAGGAACTTTATTTTGCGGAAGAAAGCCTTGGGGCATATAAGCTGTCCGGTGTGACTTCGCGCGGAAGCGCCTCACTGGAAGAGTTGATGGCATCTGCCACTCGTTTGCCGGCTATGACTGTCAGAGATAAATTCGTGATCGTCGCTTCCCGTTCTCATCTGTCGCCGGAGACGGAGGCTTATATTGAAGACATGAAACGCTTGCATTCGGAGGTGGAACTCATATCCAGTGGAAGCTCCATTAAAATCTGTCTTGTAGCCGAAGGGAAAGCAGATGTATATCCCCGTTTTGCGCCTACTATGGAGTGGGATACGGCGGCGGGACATGCCATTGCACGGGCTGCCGGAATGGAAATCTATCAAGCAGGGAAGGAAGAGCCACTTTGCTACAATAAAGAGAATCTGTTGAATCCGTGGTTCGTTGTTGAACCCAAGCGAATGAAAAACTAACAAGATACGGTGTAATATATGACATTTGAGATAATATTCGTGCTTTTAGGACTTCTGGGCATGGTTATAGCATTGGTTCTGGACAAAATGCGCCCCGGGATGGTATTGTTTTCCGTTGTAGTCCTGTTCTTGTGCGCAGGTATTCTGTCGCCTAAGGAGATGTTGGAAGGGTTTAGTAATAAAGGGATGATGACCGTAGCCATGCTGTTTCTGGTCAGTGAGGGGATCCGCCAGTCGGGAGCCTTGGGGCAGGTCATCAAGAAATTGCTTCCTCAAGGTAAAACGACAGTGTTCAAGGCGCAGTTTCGTATGCTTCCTACAATTTCTTTTATCTCCGCATTTCTTAATAATACTCCCGTCGTCGTTATATTTGCCCCAATCATCAAGCGTTGGGCAGAATCGGTGAAGTTACCCGCTACCAAGTTTTTGATCCCTCTTTCTTATGTGACTATTCTGGGCGGTATATGTACGCTTATCGGGACTTCCACGAACTTAGTGGTACATGGCATGATACTGGAAGCCGGTTATGAAGGATTCACGATGTTCGAGTTGGGAAAGGTCGGAATTTTTATTGCTGTTGCAGGTATTATTTATCTGTTCTTGTTTTCTTCCAAGTTATTGCCGGATGTTCGTAAGGATGCCGTGAAACTGGATGATGATCAGGAAGAAGACAGCACTCTGCACCGGGTTGAAGCTGTGCTGGGGCCCCGTTTCCCCGGTATCAACAAAAAGTTGGGTGATTTCAATTTTCAACGTCACTATGGGGCTGCCGTAAAGGAAATCAAGCGAAGCGGTCAAAGCATTACGGAGAATCTGGATAACGAGGTGTTGCGTGATGGTGATACATTGGTAGTGATGGCAGATGATTCTTTCGTCCAGACGTGGGGTGAATCTTCCGTATTCGTTTTGCTGGCTAATGGCAAAGACAACGAACCGGTGCCGGGAAAGGGAAAGCGATGGTTTGCTCTTGTTTTGCTGATACTGATGATTACCGGTGCTACGGTGGGTGAATTGCCGGCTGTGAAGGAGGCTTTTCCTAATATAAAGCTGGATATGTTTTTCTTTGTTTCCGTAACTACCATTATTATGGCCTGGACTAAAATTTTCCCTGCCCGCAAATATACCAAATACATATCATGGGATATTCTGATAACGATTGCCTGCGCTTTTGCCATTAGCAAAGCGATGGTTAACTCAGGTGTAGCAGATGTGGTGGCAGGCTACATTATCGGTATGACCGAACATTATGGCCCTCAGGTGCTTCTGGCTGCTGTATTTATCATAACAAACTTATTTACTGAGCTGATAACCAATAATGCCGCTGCTGCATTGGCTTTTCCGCTGGCTCTCTCTATTTCTGCACAGATGGGAGTCAGTCCCATGCCTTTCTTCGTGGTGATTTGCATGGCTGCCTCTGCCAGCTTTTCCACACCTATCGGTTATCAGACGAACCTGATCGTGCAAGGTATCGGAAATTATAAGTTCACCGACTTTGTCCGTATCGGTTTGCCGTTGAATATTATAGCATTCCTGATTTCCATATTCCTGATTCCATTAATCTGGCCCTTTTAATTTTGATTATGACAGATAATAATATATATCCGATTTTTGACAGGATGTTGTCGAGAGAAGATAAAGAAGAACTTCTCGGTCAACATAGTGTGATGATATGGTTTACCGGACTAAGCGGTTCCGGCAAAAGTACAATAGCCATTGCTTTGGAGCGTGAGTTGCACAAACGCGGTTTGCTGTGCCGCATTCTGGACGGCGATAATATCCGTAGCGGCATCAACAATAATCTGGGCTTTACCGAAGCCGACCGTGTAGAAAATATCCGCCGTATAGCCGAAGTTTCCAAACTTTTTCTTGATACAGGCATTATTACTATTGCTGCATTCATCAGCCCTAACAATGATATCCGCGAAATGGCGGCTGATATTATCGGACAGGATGATTTTCTTGAAGTATATGTCAGCACTCCTCTGAGTGAATGTGAGCGTAGAGACGTGAAAGGCTTGTATGCCAAGGCGCGTAAGGGAGAGATTAAAAACTTTACAGGTATTTCCGCTCCGTTTGAGGCACCCGTCCATCCGGCACTGACGCTGGATACCTCGGTACTCAGCCTGGAAGAATCAGTCAACAAGTTGCTTGACCTTGTTTTATCGAAGATACAGATTAAAAAGTGATTATATAAAAATGGAAGAATATAAATTAAGCCATCTGAAGGAACTCGAAGCTGAGTCCATTCATATCATCCGTGAAGTGGCTGCGGAATTTGAAAACCCGGTGATGCTCTATAGTATAGGCAAAGACTCCTCAGTGATGGTTCGTCTTGCTGAAAAGGCTTTTTATCCCGGCAAAGTCCCTTTTCCCTTGATGCATATCGACTCGAAATGGAAATTTAAAGAGATGATCCGGTTCCGTGATGAATATGCCAAGAAGCATGGCTGGAATCTGATTGTGGAAAGCAATATGGAAGCTTTTCATGCGGGAGTGGGACCTTTCACTCATGGAAGTAAGGTACATACAGACCTGATGAAGACCAAAGCCCTTCTGAGTGCTTTGGATAAGTATAAGTTTGATGCTGCCTTTGGTGGTGCGCGTCGTGATGAAGAAAAATCGCGTGCCAAAGAGCGCATCTTTTCTTTCCGTGATAAGTTTCATCAGTGGGACCCGAAGAACCAGCGGCCGGAGTTGTGGGATATCTATAATGCCCGCGTGCACAAGGGAGAGAGTATCCGCGTGTTTCCGTTGAGCAACTGGACAGAACTGGATATCTGGCAATATATTCGTTTGGAGAATATTCCCATCGTTCCGTTGTATTATGCCAAAGAACGTCCTTGCGTGGAAATGGACGGCAATCTGATTATGGCGGATGATGACCGTCTGCCCGAAAAGTATCGTGACCAGATAAAAATGAAGATGGTACGTTTCCGTACATTAGGCTGCTGGCCGCTGACCGGAGCTGTGGAAAGCAATGCTGACACCATTGAAAAGATTGTAGAGGAAATGATGACTACTACCAAAAGCGAGCGCACTACCCGCGTTATCGACTTTGACCAGGATGCCAGCATGGAGCAGAAAAAGCGTGAGGGGTACTTTTAGGAATTGAAAATTGAAGAATTAAAAATTAAAACCTGAGAACTGGAATCTTAAACCTGACCTTTAGAAGTTTAAAGCTCAGGTTTAGGAGAATAAAGGTGACAATTAAATAGTAAAAAGTGATGGAGAATAACTCTAAATTAGATATTAAGGCTTTTCTGGATAAAGACGAACAGAAAGACTTGCTTCGTTTCTTGACGGCCGGTTCGGTAGATGATGGAAAGTCAACGCTGATTGGACGTCTGTTGTTTGACAGCAAGAAATTATATGAAGACCAGTTGGATGCACTGGAGCGTGACAGTAAACGCATGGGAAATGCAGGTGAACACATTGATTACGCATTGCTGCTGGATGGTCTGAAAGCCGAACGCGAACAAGGCATCACGATTGATGTGGCATATCGCTATTTCTCTACCAACAACCGTAAGTTCATCATTGCCGATACTCCGGGACACGAACAGTACACACGCAATATGATTACCGGAGGTTCGACAGCCAATCTGGCGATCATTCTTGTAGATGCGCGTACAGGTGTCATCACACAGACACGGCGCCACTCTTTTTTGGTATCTTTGTTAGGCATTAAGCATGTGGTGCTTGCCGTTAACAAGATGGACCTGGTAGATTTTTCAGAAGAGCGTTTTAATGAAATAGTTAACGACTATAAGGAGTTTATTGCCCCGCTGGGTATTCCGGATGTAACTTGCATTCCTCTGTCAGCATTGGATGGTGATAATGTGGTGGAACTATCTGAGCGTACTCCCTGGTATGATGGTATCTCTTTGCTCGATTTTCTGGAGACGGTACATATTGATAATGACCATAACCTGACTGATTTCCGTTTCCCGGTACAATATGTATTGCGTCCTAATCTCGATTTCCGTGGTTTCTGCGGTAAAGTGGCATCGGGAGTCGTTCGTAAGGGAGATGAAGTCATGGCGTTGCCTTCAGGCAAGAAATCGCATATCAAGAGCATTGTTACTTACGATGGAGAATTGGAATATGCTTTCCCGCCTCAGTCAGTGACTTTGACGTTGGAAGATGAAATAGATGTGTCCAGAGGGGAGATGTTGGTACATCCCGGTAATCTGCCTGTTGTAGACCGTAATTTCGAGGCTATGTTGGTATGGATGGATGAAGAACCGATGGATCTCAGTAAGTCTTTCTTCATCAAACAGACTACTAATTTGAGCCGCTCACGCATTGATAGCATCAAATATAAGGTAGATGTCAATACGATGGAACAACTTTCAATTGAAAATGGTCAGCTGACTTCTGACACTCTGCCGATGCAGCTGAATCAGATAGCCAGGGTGGTGCTTACTACTGCCAAGGAGATGTTCTTTGATCCTTATCAACAGAATAAGGCCACAGGTGCCTTCATACTGATTGACCCGATAACCAATAACACCAGTGCCGTTGGTATGATTATCGATAGGGTAGAGGATAAGGATATGCATCTCTCTGCAGACTTCCCCGTTCTGGATTTGCCGAAACTGGGTATTGCGCCTGAGCATTATGAGGCTATAGAGAAGGCTGTGAAGGACTTGGAACGTCAGGGAATTACTGTTGTAATTAAGAATTAAGGATTAAAAATTAAATAAATGATATTTGAGAATTATATACGAGTTTTAGTCCGCATGCCTATTCCTCAACTTTCAATTCTCAATTCTCAACTTAACAACTATGGGTTTACTCGAATTTAACAAGCTTCCTATAAATACATTGGTGGGTGCCGACTGGAAGACATTTAATGCCATAACACAAGGGCGGGAGATCGATGCAGCCTACAAAGGCAAGTATCGTCTGACTAAAGCTGTGTGCCGTTTGCTCTCTACGCTGGCTCCTTTGCAGAACGGGCGTTATGAGAAACAATTGGCATCTCAGCCTTTAGAGCATGACCCGGTATTCATTCTTGGTCATTGGCGTAGTGGAACCACTTTTGTACATAATGTGTTCTCATGCGACAAGCACTTCGGCTATAATACTACTTATCAGACGGTTTTTCCACATTTGATGATGTGGGGACAACCTTTCTTCAAGAAAAATATGAGTTGGCTGATGCCTGATAAGCGCCCTACGGATAATATGGAACTTGCTGTAGATTTGCCACAGGAAGAAGAGTTTGCGCTTGCCAATATGATGCCTTACACTTATTATAATTTTTGGTTTCTTCCTAAATATCAGCAGGAATATGCAGATAAATATCTGTTGTTTGATGATATCACGGAGGAAGAACTGAAAGTGTTCGAAGAAGTGTTTCTCAAACTGATTAAGATTTCATTGTGGAATACTCGTGGAACGCAGTTCCTGAGTAAGAATCCTCCGCATACGGGACGCGTAAAGGAACTGGTAAAGATGTTCCCCAATGCTAAATTTATTTATCTGATGCGTAATCCTTATACGGTATTTGAGAGTACCCGCAGTTTCTTTACGAATACGATTCAACCGTTGAAGTTGCAGGACATCAGTAATGAAGAACTGGAGAGCAATATTCTGTCCATTTATGCCAAACTATATCATAAGTATGAGGCGGACAAGTCATTCATTCCTGCCGGTAATCTGATAGAAGTTAAATTTGAAGATTTTGAGGCGGATGCTATGGGGATGACTGAGCAGATTTACCGGGATTTGTCAATCCCCGGCTTTGCCGAAGCTCGTGCTGCTATCGAAAAGTATGTAGGTGGAAAGAAGGGATATAAGAAGAATAAATATAAATATGATGACCGCACTGTGCAATTGGTTCAGGATAACTGGAACTTTGCGTTGGAACAGTGGAAATATGAACTTTAATTGAAAAAAAGCTAATGAGATGATGCAGAAGAAAATTTGTATGTATGGTTTGTTATCCGCTTTTTTATGTTGCGGGATGGCATCTGCACAGCAGCAACAACAGCATACTGTGGAGATGATTCCGTTTGGCGATATGGACCAGTGGGTAGACCGACAGATTAAAGAGTCGAGCATTATCGGTGGCGCAATGAAGAATGTGTATGCCATCGGGCCGACTGCAACGATTCGTGAGAATAAAGCTTATAAGAATATGGGCGGTTCGCCGTGGGCAAGTTCCAATGTGATGGCACGTGTGGCCGGCATTACTAAAACCAACACTTCTGTGTTTCCGGAAAAGCGCGGAGATGGTTATTGTGCCCGTATGGATACCCGTATGGAGAGTGTGAAAGTTTTGGGAATTGTTGATATCACGGTGCTTGCCGCCGGATCAATGTTTTTGGGGGAAGTACATGAACCGATCAAAGGGACTAAGAATCCGCAGAAAATGCTGAATTCCGGTATTCCTTTTACCAAGAAGCCCATTGCTGTCCAGTTTGATTATAAGGTGAAGATGTCTGACAGGGAGAAGCGCATACGTGCTACCGGTTTCAGCCGTATTACCGATGTGGATGGTAAAGACTTTCCGGAGGTAAACCTTTTCCTGCAGAAACGTTGGGAGGATAAGGATGGTAACATATTTGCCAAGCGTGTAGGAACTATGGTAGTGCGCTATTATAATACTACTCCCGATTGGCGTAATAATGCCACTTATTCAATTATGTACGGCGACATAACCGGTGATCCTGCTTATAAACCGCACATGATGCGTCTTCAGGTAGAGGAACGTTATGCCATAAATAGCAAAGGTGAGAGTGTTCCTGTGAAGGAGGTAGCGTGGGGAACGGAAGATGACGTACCTACTCATTTATTATTGCAATTCACTTCCAGTCATGGAGGAGCATATATCGGCTCTCCAGGTAATTCGCTTTGGATTGATAATGTGAAATTGGTATATTGATTTGCTCTCTCCAACATAGTTAGATCATAACTGTGTATTGACCTGATAAGAGTAAAAAAACACTTGCGGCTGCGAAAGCTAACATTTGTAGGAGGGGTAACCCCTCCCTTGTACAAGTGAAGGTTTCGCAGCCGCAGGTGTTTTTTATTTGGGCCTTTCTCTGATGGAGATTGAGAAGAAATGGACACAACCTGTTCATAACTGGGGATTGATTATGAACCAATTTATGCTTCGCTTTCTTGTCGGTTTGTCCCCTCTCAACTAATTCCAATCCATGCGGAAAGGAA
This sequence comes from uncultured bacterium, assembly GCA_905215555.1. Taxonomy (GTDB): domain Bacteria; phylum Bacteroidota; class Bacteroidia; order Bacteroidales; family Bacteroidaceae; genus Bacteroides. The sequence continues at coordinate 153 of CAJMQU010000019.1, read as the reverse complement.
TAATTGTTCCCGCTGATATATGCTTATAAAATGAAGAGGGCAGCTAATATTGATTAACTGCCCTCTCTCAATTAAGAGTTTAAAACTCTTTTGACCCTATATCTTATTCCAGAATTACTACGCGGTTCAAATAGTTCTTACCGAACATGTTAG